>NZ_CP109017.1:2275000-2922500 GCF_036226765.1 Streptomyces sp. NBC_00670 | reverse complement strand
CGGTGCTGGAACGTTAAGGGGACCGGTTAGCTCACTTTCGGGTGGGCGAAGCTGAGAACTTAAGCGCCAGTAAACGGCGGTGGTAACTATAACCATCCTAAGGTAGCGAAATTCCTTGTCGGGTAAGTTCCGACCTGCACGAATGGCGTAACGACTTCTCGACTGTCTCAACCATAGGCCCGGTGAAATTGCACTACGAGTAAAGATGCTCGTTTCGCGCAGCAGGACGGAAAGACCCCGGGACCTTTACTACAGTTTGATATTGGTGTTCGGTTCGGCTTGTGTAGGATAGCTGGGAGACTGTGAACATCGGACGCCAGTTCGGTGGGAGTCGTCGTTGAAATACCAGTCTGGTCGTGCTGGATGTCTAACCTGGGTCCGTGATCCGGATCAGGGACAGTGTCTGATGGGTAGTTTAACTGGGGCGGTTGCCTCCTAAAGGGTAACGGAGGCGCCCAAAGGTTCCCTCAGCCTGGTTGGTAATCAGGTGGTGAGTGTAAGTGCACAAGGGAGCTTGACTGTGAGACCGACGGGTCGAGCAGGGACGAAAGTCGGGACTAGTGATCCGGCGGTGGCTTGTGGAAGCGCCGTCGCTCAACGGATAAAAGGTACCCCGGGGATAACAGGCTGATCTTCCCCAAGAGTCCATATCGACGGGATGGTTTGGCACCTCGATGTCGGCTCGTCGCATCCTGGGGCTGGAGTCGGTCCCAAGGGTTGGGCTGTTCGCCCATTAAAGCGGTACGCGAGCTGGGTTTAGAACGTCGTGAGACAGTTCGGTCCCTATCCGCTGCGCGCGTAGGAGTCTTGAGAAGGGCTGTCCCTAGTACGAGAGGACCGGGACGGACGAACCTCTGGTGTGCCAGTTGTTCTGCCAAGGGCATGGCTGGTTGGCTACGTTCGGGAGGGATAACCGCTGAAAGCATCTAAGCGGGAAGCCTGCTTCGAGATGAGGACTCCCACCCACTTGATGGGGTAAGGCTCCCAGTAGACGACTGGGTTGATAGGCCAGATATGGAAGCCGGGTGACCGGTGGAGTTGACTGGTACTAATAGGCCGAGGGCTTGTCCTCAGTTGCTCGCGTCCACTGTGTTGGTTCTGAAACCACGAACAACCGCTGCCATGTGAATGGTGTGCCGGGTTGTGTGTTTCATAGTGTTTCGGTGGTCATAGCGTAGGGGAAACGCCCGGTTACATTCCGAACCCGGAAGCTAAGCCTTACAGCGCCGATGGTACTGCAGGGGGGACCCTGTGGGAGAGTAGGACACCGCCGAACAATACGTGTAGAAAAGCCCCTGTACCGGGTTGTCCGGTGCAGGGGCTTTTTTGCGTTTACGGCGATTCCGGCGCCGGCATCGATTGCCCCTCGGCCTTCACAGACGGCCCGCCGCCTTCAATGCCAAATACGCGTCCGCGAGCGCCGGCGCCAGGTTGTCCGGTGTCGCGTCGACGACCGTCACGCCGCGGCGGCGGAGCTGTTCCGCCGTTCGTTCGCGGTCTGCCTGGGCCTTGGATGCCGCTGCCGCCTCGTACACCGCGTCGATGTTGCCCCGGGCCTTTGCCATGGCCGCGATGTGGGGGTCGGACACCGCGGCCAGTAGGACCGTGTGGCGTTGGGTGAGGCGGCTCAGGACGGGCAGGATCCCCTCTTCGACGGGGGCGGCGTCCAGAGTCGTCAGCAGGACGATCAGGGAGCGGCGTGGCGCCGTGCGAAGGGCCGTGGCGGTCAGGCCCCGGGCATCCAGTTCGACCAGCGCGGGCTCCAGTGTGGCCATCGTGTTGACCAGGGACGGGAGGACGTCGCGGGCGGCGCGTCCCTGTACCAGGGCGCGGATGCCTCGGTCGTAGGCGAGCAGGTCGACGCGGTCGCCCGCGCGGGAGGCGAGGGCGGCCAGGAGGAGTGCCGCGTCCATGGCGGCGTCCAGGCGCGGGATGTCACCGACGCGGCCGGCCGAGGTGCGGCCGGTGTCGAGGACGATGAGGATGTGGCGGTCGCGTTCGGGACGCCAGGTGCGGACGGCGACGGTGGTGCTGCGGGCGGTGGCACGCCAGTCGATGGAGCGGGTGTCGTCGCCGGGGACGTAGTCGCGCAGGCTGTCGAATTCGGTGCCCTCGCCGCGGGTGAGGACGCTGGTGCGGCCGTCGAGTTCGCGCAGCCGGGCCAGTTTCGAGGGCAGGTGCTTGCGGCTGGAGAACGGGGGGAAGACGCGGACGGTCCACGGGACCTTGTGGGTGCCCTGGCGGGCGAACAGGCCGAGGGGACCGTAGGAGCGGACGGTGACACGGTCCGCGTGGCGGTCACCGCGGCGGGTGGGGCGCAGACGGGTCGTCAGCCTGCGGCGTTCGCCCGGCGGGACGGTCAGGCGGTGGCGGGACGCGGTGACTTCGGTGCCGGGCTGCCAACTGCTGGGCGGCCAGGCGTCGCGGAGGCGGGCGCGCAGCAGGCGGCCGGTGGGGTTGGTGACCGTGAGCGTCACGTCGGCCGGTTCGCCCAGGCGTACGGAGGTGTCGCCGGAGCGGGCCAGGCCCAGGCGTCGTACGGGGGCCGCGAGGGCGTAGTCGCAGGCGCAGGCCAGGGCGAGGGTGCCGTCGACGGCGAGGATGCCCGTCCAGCTGGGCGCCCAGAGGCCGACCGGGAGGGTGCCGAGGGCCGCGAGCAGTGCGGCGCGTCCGGTGAGTGCCATCAGCGGGGGACGGGGACGTGGGACAGGATCGCGGTGATGACCGAGTCCGCGGTCACGCCCTCCATCTCGGCCTCGGGGCGGAGTTGGACGCGGTGGCGCAGAGTGGGCAGGGCCAGCGCCTTGACGTCGTCGGGGATGACGTAGTCGCGGCCGGTCAGCCAGGCCCAGGCGCGGGCGGTGGCGAGCAGGGCGGTCGCGCCACGCGGGGAGACGCCGAGGGACAGGGAGGGCGATTCGCGGGTGGCGCGGCAGATGTCCACGACATAGGCGGTGATTTCGGGGGAGAGGGTCGTCTTGGCGACGGCGGCGCGGGCGGCCTCGAGGTCGGCGGCGGTGGCGACGGGGCGTACGCCGGCGGCGCGCAGGTCGCGCGGGTTGAAGCCCTGGGCGTGGCGGGTGAGGACGTCGATCTCGTCCTGGCGGGAGGGCAGCGGGATCGTCAGTTTGAGCAGGAAGCGGTCCAGTTGCGCCTCGGGCAGGGGGTAGGTGCCCTCGTGCTCGACCGGGTTCTGGGTGGCGGCGACGAGGAAGGGCTCGGGGAGCGGGCGGGGGGTGCCGTCGACGGTGACCTGCCGTTCCTCCATGGCCTCCAGGAGGGAGGACTGGGTCTTGGGCGGGGTGCGGTTGATCTCGTCGGCGAGGAGGAGGTGGGTGAAGACGGGGCCCGGCTGGAAGGAGAACTCGGCGGTGCGGGCGTCGTAGACGAGCGAGCCGGTGACATCGCTCGGCATCAGGTCGGGGGTGAACTGGACGCGTTTGGTGTCGAGTTCCAGGGCGGCGGCGAGGGCGCGGACGAGCAGGGTCTTGGCGACGCCGGGGACGCCTTCGAGCAGGACGTGTCCGCGGCAGAGCAGGGCGACGACGAGACCGGTCACGGCCGGATCCTGGCCGACCACGGCCTTGGCGATCTCGGCGCGCAGGGCTTCGAGGGAGGCCCGGGCGGTGTCCGGGTCCCCGGTGCGCCCGGCGTTGTCAGTGGTCGGGTCCATCATGGACGGCGTACCTCACTTTCGAGGGCGTCGAGTCGGTCGGCGAGGGCGATGAGGCCTGCGTTGTCGCCGGGTGCGGGGCCGAAGAGGAGGGTGTGCAGGGCCTGTCCGTCGCCGTGCAGGCGGGCGGAGAGGGCGGGGAGCAGGGCCTCGGGTGTGTGTGCCTGGGCCGGGGGAACGCCGACGAGGGGGGCGAGGCGGATGCGGGTGGCGGAGCGGAGAGCGGCGGCCGCGCGGTCGCGGGCGTCGGTGCGGCGGTAGAGGCGGGCGCGGCCTTCGACGGTCTCGGAGGCGCGGATCGCGACGGGGAGTCTTTCGGGCACGAGGGGGCCGAGCCGGCGTGCCCGCCACAGGGCGGAGAGGGCGGCGGCGACGAAGAGTTGCAGCGTGCCCCAGAGCCAGCCGGAGGGGATGAGGCTGAAGAAGGTGCGGTCGCCGGTGTCGGTGGCCGAGTCGTCGGAGAGCGAGGGGAGGTACCAGACCAGATGGGGGCGGGAGCCGAGGAGTTGCAGGGCGAGGGAGGCGTTGCCCTCGTCGTCGAGGCGGTCGTTGTAGAGGATGTCGGGCGCGCCGAGGACCACGGTGTCGCCGGAGCGGGCGGTACCGGTGTCGCCGCCGGTGGCCGGAAGGCGGACGAGGGTGGCCAGGCCGTCGCTGGGGTAGCACAGGTCGGCGCGGACGTCGTCGGTGGTGTAGCGCAGGCCGCCGGTGTCGGCGGGGCCCGCGCGCCGGGCGGCGGGCAGGGCGCAGTCGGGGGCGAGCGTGGAGTCGAAGCTGGGGGCGGCGTCGGCCTGGACGCCGGGCGCGAGGGTGCCGACGGACGGTCCGCCGGGGGCGATCAGGACCGTGCGGCCGTCGGAGTTCCGGGTCGCCTCGCGCAGGGCGTGCTGCTGAGGTTCGGTCAGCAGGTCGGGGGAGGCGACGAGGAGGGTGGTGTCGGGGCCGGCGGCGGTGCGGGCCGCGGCGAGGGTGGTGACCACGCGGGTGGAGACGCCCCGGTCGTTCAGCAGTTCGGCGACGGCGCGGCTGCCGGAGCGGTCGGCGGAGCGGGGGTCCAGGCGGCCGTGGTCGGTGCCGGAGCGGATCGCGGCGACGGCGATGCCGGCAGCGAGCAGGAGCAGCAGCGCGAGCAGGATGCCCCGCGTGCGGGTCCACACCTGGCGGGCGGTGGGCGAGACGGAGGTGCCCGTCGGGGCGGCCGGGCGCGGGTCCGTGGCCGGTGGCGCGGTGGTCATCCGGCGGCTCCCCCGGGGCTGTTGCCGTCCGTGGTGTGCGGGGCGCTCGCGGCGAGGTGGGGGCGGGTGCGCCGCAGGTCGTCGTCGAGGGCGGACATCTTGCGGTACGTGGCTTCGTCCGCGGTCCGGCCGCCGTATGTGACGTCGTCGAAGTCGCGGGCGGCGGTGTGGAGCCGGGCCGCGTGGCCGGGGAGGGGGCGGGCGGCCTCGGAGGCGGCCTCGTCGGCGGTGCGACCAGGGCGGGGGTCGAGCAGCGCCCGTTCCTCCAGGGCGCGGACGAGGGCGCGCATGCGTTCCTGGACCGCCGTGTTCCAGTGGCCCTGGGCGGCGTGCGCCGCGGCGGCCGCGCGGTGTTCGGCGGCGCTGCGGGGGCGGTCGTCGAAGAGGGCGGGAGCGGAGGCGGGCGTCCGGCGGGGGGTGCCCAGGCGCCACCACAGGGCGGCGAGCAGGGCGACGACCACGAGGACGATGACGACGAGGCCGACGGTGCCGCCCGGGGCGGTGGACGAGGCGGCGCCCAGGAGGCGGTCGAGCCGGTCCCAGAAGGCGTCGAGGGCGCGCTGGAGCAGGCTGGGGTCGTCCTGGTGGTACATCGGCTTGGACAGTTCGCGCCGGGCGGCGCCCCGCGCGGGGTCGCGCGGGACCGTCAACGGCGGTGCGTCGTCGCCGGCCCGCCACCCGGCGGGCAGCAGCGCCAGTACTCCCCCCGCCCGGCTCACCGGTTCAGCTCCGCGGGGCGGTGCCGGAGCCGGGGCCCTCGACGCCGGCGGCGCGGGCGAGTTCGAGGTCGAGGGCCTCGCGCCGGATGCGCAGATCGATGTAGAGCAGCGAGGTCACCCCGGCCGTGAGGGGCAGGGTCAGGGTGGAGCCGATCACCCCGCCGATGCCGCTGATCATCAGGAAGGACCAGCCCAGGTCGGCGGTGCCGTCGAGGAAGTTGCCGATGCCGTTGCCGGTGAGCACACCGGCCAGGACGGTGAAGGGCACGGCGATGACCGACCCGATGATCCCGGCGATGAGCCGGGCCAGCAGCTGGATCCCGAAGACCCGCCACCACGAGCCGCTGACGAGCTTGGCGGAGCGGGCGAAGGCCTTGCGGATGCTCTGCTTCTCCAGCATCAGCGCGGGCGGCGCGAGCGAGAACCGTACGACGACCCAGGTGGCCAGGACGCTCGCGGCCATCCCGCCGAGCACGGCCAGCGCGGCGCCTCCCGCCGTCGCGCCGCCCAGGGCGACGAGGATGCCGGGCAGGGTGCCGAGGCCGATGATCGCGGCGCCGATGAGCGGCAGCAGCAGCGTCAGCCCGCACAGCCGGGGCAGCTGCGGCCGGACGTCCCGGGCGATCTCGCCGGCGGTGACCGGCCGGCCGAGCACGGAGCGGCTCATCACGGGCGTCAGCAGGGCCGTCGCGGCTATGGCGGCGATGGCGGTGACGAGGAGGACGACGCTGGAGTTCAGCATCGAGCCGCCGGCGGCGCGGAGCGTCTCCTCGGGGGTGGCGCTGGGGTCGTCGAGGACGGCGGTGTTGTCGAGGTAGAGGCCCTGGAGCAGGACGACGACGAGCTCCGTGAGGACGGCGAGGGCCAGGCAGATGCCGAGGACCGTGCGCCAGTGGGTGCGCATGGTGGTGACGGCGCCGTCGAGGATCTCGCCGATGCCGAGCGGGCGCAGCGGGATGACGCCGGGCTTGGCCGCGGGCGGGGGTCCGCCCCAGGGGCCGCCCCAGCCGGCGGGCGGGCCGTAGCCGGGGCCCCCGTAGCCGGGCCCGCCGTAACCGTAACCGGGAGCTCCGTATCCAGGGGCTCCGTAGCCGGGTCCGTAACCGGGTCCGCCGCCGGGTCCGCCGCCGGGTCCGCCGCCCTGCGGGCCGGTGCCGGGCGTCGGCGGGGGCGGCGGGGTCCCCCAGCCGGGGTAGCCGGGGCCGGACTGCGGGGACTGCGGGGACTGCGGGGACTGCGGGGACTGCGGGGTCTGGGGTGGTGGCTGCGGGGCCGACGGGGGCTGCGGAGCGGTCCACTGCCCGGCCGGAGGCTGCTCCTTGGACCACTTGGAGGGCGCCTGGTCGGCGCCGCCCTGCTCGCCCTGGTCGGGGCTCCGGTCCGAGGGCTGCTCGGGTGGCTGTGCGGCGCCGGGGGTGTCCGGTCCGTCGGAGGGGGCAGATCCGGGCGAGGCCCAGCCCGGAGTGTCGGTCATCGTCGCTCCTTCTCGGTGCCCGTCCGCGGTCGCGGCGGCCCATTGGCTGCCATCGTGCCATGGGGTGCCCGGAGCGTGACCGGGGGCCGTCCGGGCTGTACGCCTTCTGCTGTGCGCCGTATCCGGGGCAGACTGGACGGATGGCTGATCAGTACGCGCACAGCGGCGACGACAACCGGCCGGCCGAGCCCTCCGGGGCCCCGGTCACCCCGGCCACCCCGGCGATCCGCTGGGAGGAACCGCCCGAAGGCCCCGTGCTGGTCCTGCTCGACCAGACCCGGCTGCCGGCCGAGGAGGTCGAGCTGGTGTGCACGGACCCGCCCGCCCTGGTGGAGGCGATCCGCGGGCTGGCCGTGCGGGGGGCGCCGCTGCTCGGGATCGCCGGGGCGTACGGGGTCGCGCTCGCCGCCGCGCGCGGGTTCGACGTGGCGGACGCCGCGCAGACGCTGGAGAGCGCCCGGCCCACCGCGGTGAACCTGTCCCTGGGCGTGCGCCGGGCCCGGGCCGCCCACCGGGAGGCGCTCGCCGGGGGCGCAGGCGAGGAGGCGGCCGCCCGGGCGGCGCTCGCGGCGGCGCGGGCGCTGCACCGGCAGGACGCCGAGGCCAGCGCGCGGATGGCCGCGCACGGGCTGGCGCTGCTCGACGAGCTGCTGCCCGGCGGCGGCCACCGGGTGCTCACCCACTGCAACACCGGTGCGCTGGTGTCGGGCGGGGAGGGCACGGCGTTCGCGGTCGCGCTGGCGGCGCACCGGGCGGGGCGGCTGCGCCGGCTGTGGGTGGACGAGACCCGTCCGCTGCTCCAGGGCGCCCGGCTGACGGCGTACGAGGCGGCCCGCAACGGGATGGCGTACACGCTGCTCACCGACAGTGCGGCGGGTTCGCTGTTCGCGGCGGGGGAGGTGGACGCGGTGCTGGTGGGGGCCGACCGGATCACCGCCGACGGCTCGGTGGCGAACAAGATCGGCACCTATCCGCTGGCGGTGCTGGCCCGCTACCACCACGTGCCGTTCCTCGTCGTCGCGCCGGTGACGACGGTGGATCCGGACACCCCCGACGGAGCGTCCATCGAGGTGGAGCAGCGCGGAGGCCACGAGGTCACCGAGCTGTCCGGGCCGCAGGTGCCGGTGGTGGGCACCGAGGCGGCCGGCGGGATCCCGGTGGCCCCGCTGGGAACACAGGCGTACAACCCGGCGTTCGACGTGACGCCGCCCGAGCTGGTGACGGCGATCGTCACCGAGGAGGGCGCCGTCTCACCCGTGACGGCCGAGGCGCTGGCCGAGCTGTGTGCCAGGTCACGTCAGGCCACGATGAGCTAATGGGATGATGGCGTTTATGAAGGGACGAGTCCTTGTCGTCGACGACGACACCGCACTGGCCGAGATGCTCGGCATCGTGTTGCGTGGTGAAGGTTTTGAGCCGTCTTTCGTAGCCGACGGCGACAAGGCGCTGGCCGCATTCCGCGAGACCAAGCCGGATCTGGTCCTCCTCGATCTGATGCTGCCCGGACGGGACGGCATCGAGGTGTGCCGGCTCATCCGGGCGGAGTCCGGGGTGCCCATCGTCATGCTGACCGCCAAGAGCGACACGGTCGACGTGGTGGTGGGCCTGGAATCGGGGGCCGACGACTACATCGTCAAGCCGTTCAAGCCGAAGGAGCTGGTGGCCCGGATACGGGCGCGGCTGCGCAGGTCGGAGGAGCCGGCGCCGGAACAGCTCGCCATAGGCGACCTGGTCATCGACGTGGCCGGGCACTCCGTGAAGCGCGACGGGCAGTCGATCGCGCTGACCCCGCTGGAGTTCGACCTGCTGGTGGCGCTGGCGCGCAAGCCGTGGCAGGTGTTCACCCGCGAGGTGCTCCTCGAGCAGGTCTGGGGCTACCGCCACGCGGCGGACACCCGCCTGGTCAACGTGCACGTCCAGCGGCTGCGCTCCAAGGTCGAGAAGGACCCGGAGAAGCCGGAGATCGTGGTGACCGTCCGTGGTGTCGGATACAAGGCAGGACCGAGCTGACATGCCCGGGGACAGTGCCGCTTCGGCGCCCGGCCGGTCCGGGGCCCGCCCGGAGCGGCCTGTCGGTGTGAAGGCGAAGGGCTCCCGCTGGGCACGGCTGTTCGCCGGCGGGCTGCTGCAGGGCGGGGTGCAGGGCAGTCCCGTGCTGCGGCTCGTGATGCGCTGGGTGCGGCGTCCGCTGCTGCCGGTGATGCGGCTGTGGCGCCGCAACATCCAGCTCAAGATCGTTGCCACGACGCTGCTGATGTCGCTCGGCGTGGTGCTGCTGCTGGGCTTCGTCGTCATCGGCCAGGTGCGCAACGGGCTGCTTGACGCCAAGGTGAAGGCCTCGCAGAGCCAGGCGACCGGCGGGTTCACCGTGGCCGGGCAACGGGCCGACAGCGCGGCGAGCGGCGGCGGGGACGACAGCTCCGCCGCGGGCGGCGACGGCGACACCGTGCAGAACATCAGCGGCTGGCTCAGCGATCTCGTCGAGTCGCTGTCCAGCGGCGGCCAGGGCGCCTTCGACGTCGTCACGCTGAGCACCACCGCCGCGGACAACGAGGGGCGGGGCTTCGGACCGCGCGCCTCCGGCGGCGTCGACTGGAGCCTGAGCGTCCCCGAGGAACTGCGCAAGCGGGTCGACGCGGGCACCGGCGCGGTGCAGAGCTACACCCGCATCGTCTACACCAGGGGCAAGGGCGAGGCGCAGCCGGGGCTGATCATCGGCAAGCAGGTCAACGACCCCAACGGCAACCCCTACCAGCTGTACTACCTCTTCCCGCTCACGCAGGAGGAGAAGTCGCTCAGCCTGGTCAAGGGCACGCTGGCGACGGCGGGGCTGTTCGTCGTCGTCCTGCTCGGGGCGATCGCGTGGCTCGTGGTGCGCCAGGTCGTCACCCCCGTGCGGATGGCGGCCGGGATCGCCGAGCGGCTGTCCGCGGGGCGCCTCCAGGAACGGATGAAGGTCACCGGCGAGGACGACATCGCGCGTCTGGGCGAGGCCTTCAACAAGATGGCGCAGAACCTGCAGCTCAAGATCCAGCAGCTGGAGGACCTGTCCCGGATGCAGCGGCGGTTCGTCTCGGACGTCTCGCACGAGCTGCGCACCCCGCTGACGACCGTGCGGATGGCGGCGGACGTCATCCATGACGCGCGCGTGGACTTCGATCCGGTGACCGCCCGGTCGGCGGAACTCCTCGCCGACCAGCTGGACCGCTTCGAGACGCTGCTCGCCGATCTGCTGGAGATCAGCCGGTTCGACGCGGGCGCGGCGGCGCTGGAGGCCGAGCCGATCGACCTGCGCGAGGTCGTGCGGCGGGTGGTCACCGGGGCCGAGCCGCTCTCGGAGCGCAAGGGCACCCGAATACGGGTCGTGGGCGACCAGCAGCCCGTCGTCGCCGAGGCCGACGCCCGGCGCGTGGAGCGGGTGCTGCGCAACCTGGTCGTCAACGCCGTGGAGCACGGCGAGGGACGGGACGTCGTCGTCAAGCTGGCCGCCGCGGGCGGCGCGGTGGCGGTGGCGGTGCGCGACTACGGGGTGGGACTGAAGCCGGGGGAGGCGACCCGGGTGTTCAGCCGCTTCTGGCGGGCGGACCCGGCACGCGCGCGAACCACCGGGGGCACGGGTCTGGGGCTGTCGATCGCCCTGGAGGACGCCCGGCTGCACGGCGGCTGGCTGCAGGCATGGGGCGAGCCGGGCGGCGGTTCGCAGTTCCGGCTGACGCTGCCGCGCACGGCGGACGAGCCGCTGCGGGGCTCCCCGATACCCCTGGAGCCCGCGGACTCGCGGCGCAACCGCGCGGGCAGGGACGGCGGGGGCGGCAAGGACGGCGGGAACGGCGACGGCCGGCGGCGGGGCGACGGACCGGGCACGCAGGCCGGTACCGACGCGCGCGCCGGTACCGGGTTCGGCGCGGGGGCCGGTGTGAGCAATGTCGCCTCGGTGCCGTTGCAGCCCGGGGCCGGCGACCGGGGGCCGCTGCCGCCGCGCACGCCGCGGCTGGCCTCGGTGAGCCCGGCGGCCGACCCGACCGCGCTGCCCGGCAGCGGCGCCCGCGTCGTACCGCGCGCGTCGGGTGCCGTACGGCGGCAGGACGGCGCCGGTCCCGCGGGGGCCGGCGGACAGGACGGTGCCGCGGGCACGGCGAGTACGGCCGGCGCGGTACGCGGGACGAGTACGACGCAAGGGCCGCCCGAGGGCGGCAGCGGGCCAGGGGAGGCGATCGGTGGGGGCTGAGGGGGGCGGCGGCCGGACGGGCCGGGCGCGGCGGATGCGGGCCGGGGCGTACCTCGGGTGTGCCGGTGTGCTCCTCGCGGGGTGCGCGTCGATGCCGGACAGCGGTGATCTGCGCGGGGTGGAGTCGACGCCCCGGCAGGACCCGCAGGTACGGGTGTTCGCGCTGCCGCCGCGCGAGAACGCCTCGCCCGCGGAGATCGTCCAGGGCTTCCTCGAGGCGCTGACCAGCGACGACCCGCAGTACGACACCGCGCGCAAGTATCTGACGACGAAGGCCTCGCACCAGTGGCGGCCGGAGCGGTCGATCACGGTGCTCGACGACGGTCCGAATCCGGTGGCCGAGCACACCGGCAACCGGGAGAGCGGCGACGACTACGCGTACAACCTGACCGGCCGGCGGGTCGCCCGCGTGGACGCGCAGCACGTGTACACGTCCGACGCCGGGTCGTACGAGAAGACGATCCACCTGGCGCAGCTCAAGGGCACCAACCAGTGGCGCATCGACGCGCTGCCCCAGGGCGTGGTGATGGGCGCCTCCGACTTCCAGCGCAACTACGAGTCGGTCAACAAGTACTACTTCGCCGCCAACGGGCCGACGTCGGCGGCCGGGCGGCTGAGCACCGTCGCCGACCCGGTGTACGTGCGCAAGCAGGTCGATCCGGTGACCCAGGTGATCCAGGCCCTGCTCAAGGGGCCCACGCGCTGGCTGGCGCCGGTCGCGCGGTCCGGGTTCCCCACCGGAATCGCGCTGCGCAAGGGGGCCGAGGCGCTCACCCCGGACGACCAGAACCGGCTGACGGTGCCGCTGAACAAGGCGGCGGACCGGGTCGGCTCCCGGCAGTGCGCCAGGATGGCGGCGCAGATGCTCTTCACGCTCCAGGACCTGACGCCGACCGGGGTGACCTCGGTGGAGCTGGAACGCTCCGACGGCTCCCAGCTGTGCGTGCTCGACGAGAACCGGGCGCAGGACATCGCCTCGCACGGCACCGCGAAGCGGCCCGAGTACGAGTACTTCATCGACGACAAACAGCGGCTGGTGCGGATGACCACCGGGGGGAAGGACGCGGAGCAGGTGCCCGGGGCGCTCGGGCAGGGCACCGCGCCATTGCGGGCGGCGGCCGTCTCGCGCGACGAGAAGACCGCGGCGGGCGTCTCGGCGGACGGGCGTTCGCTGTACGTGGGGTCGCTGGTGCCGGACGCGCCGCTGGGGGAGGCGGTGCTGCAGAGCCAGGGGGCGTCGCCGGACGACCGGCTGACCACGCCGAGCTGGGACAGCCGGGGCGATCTCTGGGTCGCCGACCGGAATCCGCAGGACCCGCGGCTGCTGCTGTTCGAGAAGGGCGCGGGGGACCCGGTGGAGGTCGCCACGCCCGGGCTGGACGGGCGGATCGACGCGGTGCGGGTCGCGGGGGACGGGGTGCGGGTCGCGCTGATCGTGGAGAAGGACGGCAAGACGTCGTTGCAGATCGGGCGGATCGAGCGGGAGAAGGCGGCGGGGGGCAAGGGCGCCGCGGGGACGGTCGTCTCGATCCTCGAGCTGCGGTCGCTCACGCCGCAGTTCGAGGCGGTGACGGCGATGTCGTGGGCCGGGGACAGCCGGCTCGTGGTGGTCGGGCGCGAGTCGGGCGGCGTGCAGCAGATCCGGTATGTGCAGGTCGACGGCTCCACGCCGGCGGGGTCGGCGCCGGCGTCCCTGACGGGGGTGAAGCAGATCGCGGCCTCGGAGGACGAGCGGTTGCCGTTGGTGGCGTACTCGGAGGACGGGATCGTGCGGTTGTCCTCCGGGGCGCAGTGGCAAAAGGTGATCAAGGAGGGCACGGCGCCGGTCTATCCCGGGTGAGCCCGGGGTGGGGCCGGGGCCGAGCTCCTGGGTGCGCCCGAAGGGTTTCTCGCCCCCGCCGCCCCTACCCTTCCCGTCCCCCAGGGGCTCCGCCCCTTCGACCCCGCCGGGGGCCGCGCCCTCGGTCCGAATGGTGCCGTTCCGCGTTGTCCACAGGGCGGCCGTGCCGCGGGCCGGATGCGGCAGAGTGTGGGGGTATGGGCTGGTGGCGGGAAGTCGTGGGGCTGGTTCTGGCGGGGGAGTGCGAGGGGTGTGGGCGGGCACGGGGCGTCTTGTGCGAGGGGTGCCGGGCGGCTCTCTGCGGGGGCGTGCCGGGGCGGGTGCGGCCAGGGGCGGAGACGGTGGGACTGCCGCCCGTGCATGCGGCCGCAGGGTACCGGGACGCCGTCCGTGCCGTTCTGCTCGCGCACAAGGAGCGCGGCGCCCTCGCGCTCGTGACGCCGCTCGGAGCGGCGCTGGCCGGCGCGGTGCGGGCCGCGGCCGGGAGCCAGGACGCGACCGCCTACGGCGTTCCGGCCGGGGGCGGCGGGACCGGCGTGTCGGCCTGGGCCGGGCGCAACGGTCCGGCCGGCGATGGCGGGCGGGCTGCGCCGGCCGGGGGCGGTGGGTGTGCCGTGCCGGGAGGAGGCGGTCGGTATGGCACCGCGCCCGGGGCCGGACGCCGTATGCCGGGCGGCGGTGGCCGGTGCGGGGTGGTGCTCGTGCCCGTGCCGTCGGCGCGGTGGGTCGTGCGGGCTCGGGGGCATGATGCGACGCGGCGGATCGCGCTCGCGGCTGCGCGGGAGCTGCGGCGGACGGGAACCGCCGCCCACGTCGCGGCCGTACTGCGGCAGCGGCGCCCCGTGGCCGACCAGGCGGGGCTGAGCACGTCGCAGCGGGCGGCCAACCTCGCCGGTGCCCTGGAGGTCGTTCCCGGCGGCGTACGGCTGCTGGAGGGAAAGGGCGACTGGATCGTGCTCGTCGACGATCTGATGACCACCGGCGCCACGCTCGCGGAAGCCGCCCGTGCCGTACGCACGTCCTTCACCCGCGCACAGGTGTACGGCGATGCTGCCGGGGAAGCAACGGAGGAACGGCGAACGGCGGGCGTTTCCGGGCCCGCCGGACCACTGCTTCGCGCGGCCGTGGTCGCCGCGCCGTCGGATTCTTTCGAAACCAACCGGAACTGACTGAGAACGTCCGTCGTTGCAGGTAATGAGAGGGTCAATTCACCTGAACGGAGGTACGCCACGGTAGAGGGTGACGACATCCGTCCGGGCGAGATATGTTCGGTTGTGAGGGAATGGCCCAGCCCGTACCTCGCCGATCCGAACGCCGTGCTGCGGTGATCCGTATTCACTCGCAGCGGTGGGATGGAGTTCCCGCCCACGGGGGAGGAGGAGGTGGACGTCACCGAGTCCGAGGTTCCGGCACTCACCGGAACCTGGTGCAAGAGGGAGATGCTCCGCCAGGGATGCGGAGCGATCCGGGAACGGAGTTCTGCGTGGACATCGTCGTCAAGGGCCGCAAGACCGAGGTGCCCGAGCGGTTCCGGAAGCACGTGGCCGAGAAGCTGAAGCTGGAGAAGATCCAGAAGCTCGACGGCAAGGTGATCAGCCTGGACGTCGAGGTGTCCAAGGAGCCCAACCCCCGTCAGGCGGACCGGTCCGACCGGGTGGAGATCACGCTTCGCTCCCGCGGCCCGGTGATCCGGGCGGAGGCGGCGGCCAGCGATCCCTACGCGGCACTGGACCTGGCCACCGACAAACTCGAAGCCCGGCTGCGCAAGCAGCACGACAAGCGGTGCGCACGGCGCGGCACGAAGCGGCTCTCGGCCGCCGACGTCGCCGACCACGTCCCCGGCGCGGCCACCCTGGCCGGCAACGGCGGCGGCATCGCCGAGGCGGAACGGGAAGCGGTGCCGACGAAGAAGATCGGCTCGCTCGAGGTGACGGGCGACGGCCCGCTCGTCGTCCGCGAGAAGACCCACGTCGCGTCCCCGATGACACTCGACCAGGCCCTTTACGAGATGGAACTGGTCGGGCACGACTTCTACCTGTTCATCGACTCCGAGACCAAGGAACCCAGCGTCGTCTACCGGCGGCACGCCTACGACTACGGCGTCATCCACCTCAACACCGACCCGATGGTCACCCGGTCCGGGGCGGGTGACGCGGGCAGCGCGCTCGGCGGCTGACCGCCCCGGCCGACCCCGCCGGGCGTGAACACGCGGGGAACGACCGTGCCCCTGGTGAGCCTGTGCGCCCCCAGGGGCACCGGCGTGCCACCCCTTCGTACCGCGCTCCGTCACCGCGCTGCCGCCGTGGCATGGAATCATGGCCGCACCGGCCCAACCGGTGGGCCGTTGCCTTGGGTTGGCGATGGCACAGGACCACAGGCCACAGCCTTCAGGGGGAGGAACGATGGCGGACAGCTTCGGACCGGCGCGCGAGACGGACGCCGACGGCCGCGCCGCGGACGCGGGCGGCACGGGCGGCACGAGCGGTACGAGCGGTACGAGCGGTGCCGGCGATGCGGGAGACACGGGCCCGGCGGGCGCCCCGCGCAAGGAGCCCATCCGTGTCCTGGTCGTGGACGACCACGCCCTCTTCCGGCGCGGCCTGGAGATCGTGCTCAAGGCCGAGGAGGACATCCAGGTCGTCGGAGAGGCCGGAGACGGCGCGGAGGCCGTGGACAAGGCCGCCGACCTGCTGCCCGACATCGTCCTGATGGACGTCCGGATGCCCCGGCGCGGTGGCATCGAGGCCTGCACCTCGATCAAGGAGGTGGCGCCCAGCGCGAAGATCATCATGCTGACGATCAGCGACGAGGAGGCCGACCTCTACGACGCGATCAAGGCCGGTGCGACGGGATATCTCCTCAAGGAGATTTCCACGGACGAGGTCGCCACGGCCATTCGCGCGGTCGCCGACGGACAGTCGCAGATCAGCCCCTCGATGGCGTCGAAACTCCTCACCGAGTTCAAATCGATGATCCAGCGCACGGACGAACGCCGGCTCGTGCCCGCGCCGCGGCTCACCGACCGGGAACTCGAGGTGCTCAAGCTGGTCGCCACCGGAATGAACAACCGGGACATCGCCAAGGAGTTGTTCATCTCCGAGAACACCGTGAAGAACCACGTGCGGAACATCCTGGAGAAACTTCAACTGCATTCCCGGATGGAGGCCGTGGTCTACGCGATGCGGGAGAAGATCCTCGAAATTCGCTGACCGGTCCGACGCTCAGTCCAGTGCGCGGGCCAGTTCCGTGAGGAGCGGTGCGCGCAGTTCGGGGGCGTCCACCCGTTCGACGCGGACGTTCGTGCAGTCCACCCACGTCGCCGCCTCCAGCAGGGCCTGGGCCACCGCCGGGACCGCCCTGGGGCCGTCCAGCGTCACCTGACGGGCGACCAGGGTGCGGCCCTCGCGCCCCGGGTCCACCCGGCCGACCAGTTGCCCGCCCGCCAGCACCGGCATCGCGAAGTAGCCGTACACCCGCTTCGGCCGCGGGACATACGCCTCCAGGCGGTGCGTGAAGCCGAAGATCCGCTCCGTGCGCGCCCGTTCCCACACCAGTGAGTCGAACGGCGACAGCAGCGTCGTACGGTGGCGGCCGCGCGGGGGTGTCTCCAGGGCGGCGGGATCCGCCCAGGCCGGACGGCCCCAGCCCTCGACGGTGACCGGGACCAGCCCCGAGTCGGCGATCACCGCGTCGACCTGCTCGGCCTTGAGCCGGTGGTAGTCGGCGATGTCCGCGCGCGTGCCCACGCCCAGGGACTGGCCGGCCAGCCGGACCAGGCGGCGCAGGCACTCCGTGTCGTCCAGGTCGTCGTGGAGCAGCTCCGCGGGGACGGCGCGCTCGGCGAGGTCGTAGACCCGCTTCCAGCCGCGGCGCTCGACGCAGACCACCTCGCCGTACATCAGGGCGCGTTCGACGGCCACCTTCGTGCCCGACCAGTCCCACCACTCGCTGGTCTTCTTGGCGCCGCCCAGGTCCGTCGCGGTGAGCGGGCCCTCCGCGCGCAGCTGCTTGATGACCTGGTCGTAGGCGCCGTCGGGGAGTTGGTGATTCCAGTGCGGGCGGGCGCGGTAGGCGCGGCGGCGGAAGGCGAAGTGGGGCCACTCCTCGATGGGGAGGATGCAGGCGGCGTGGGACCAGTACTCGAAGGCGTGCGGGGCGCCCGTGGCCGTTCTCGTCCAGTACGCGTCCTCGATCGTGCGGCGGCCGATCGCGCCCAGGCGGGCGTACGGGACGAGTTCGTGGGAGCGGGCGAGGACGGAGATGGTGTCCAGCTGGACGGCGCCGAGGTGGCGGAGGATGCCGCGGGGGCCGCTTCGGCGGTCGGGGGCGCCGAGGAAGCCCTGGGCCTTCAGGGCGATGCGGCGGGCGTCGGACGCGGTGAGGGTGGTGGTGGGTGCCGGTGTCGTCGGGGTGGGCATGGGGTCACGGTAGGGGGTGGGTCTGACAGTGGGGGGTGACGTGGGGGTTTTCGCCCCCGCCGCCCCTGCCCTTCCCGTCCCCGGGGGCTTCGCCCCCGGACCCCTGGAGGATTGCGCAGTTCCCCGCGCCCCTATTGGGGCGCGGGGATGTACGGGGCCTTCGAAGGGAGCCCCAGGTCCGACGGGAGCAGGGAGGCCTGCCAGCAGTCTCTGCGGGTGCCCTTGTTGGTGATCGCGGCGCGTTGGGTGCCCTCCTGGATGAAGCCGGCCTTTTCCGCGACCGTGCGGGAGGCCGTGTTGCCGACCTCCGCGCGCCATTCCACGCGGTCGACCGACAGGCTCAGGAACGCCCAGCGGCAGACGGCGAGCGTGGCCTCCGTGACGTAGCCGTGACCGCGGTGCTCCTTGGCCGCCCAGAAGCCGACCTCGGCGGTGCCCGGGGCACGCATCGTCTGGCTGACCATCCCCACCAGCTCGCCGGAGGGCAGGAAGACACCGAAGGTGAACATCGAGCCGTCCGCCCAGCCGTCGGGCGCCAGTCCGCCCGTGAACGACTCCGCGTGCTCGCGCAGATACGGCGACGGAATCGTCGTCCAGCGCTGGATGTCCGGGTCCTGGGCCGCCTCGTACACCGCGTCGGCGTCCCCGGGGTCCACGGGGCGCAGGACGAGGCGTTCGGTGGTGAGTGTGACGGGTTCCATGGGTCCATGGTCACAGGGCCCCGCCGGTGATCACAGGGTGAGGGGGGCGCTACTTTTCGTGGTGCCCGGGCGGCACCTTCCGCCGCGCCCGTCCGTTGTCCTAGTGGCTGTCGGTGACAGACCTCCCGGCGCGGTGGGGTCCTCGCTTACGATGGCCGTTGCTCAAACTGTCATGTGGTGACCGACCGTCCCAGGCCCGATCGGCTAAGGAGACAAACCCCCGTGTCCGTCCTCTCGAAGATCATGCGTGCAGGCGAAGGCAAGATCCTGCGCAAGCTGCACCGCATCGCGGACCAGGTCAACTCCATCGAAGAGGACTTCATCGACCTCTCCGACGCCGAGCTGCGGGCCCTCACCGACGAGTACAAGCAGCGCTATGCCGACGGAGAGAGCCTCGACGACCTGCTCCCCGAGGCGTTCGCCACCGTCCGCGAGGCCGCCAAGCGCGTACTGGGCCAGCGCCACTACGACGTGCAGATGATGGGCGGCGCCGCCCTGCACCTCGGCTATGTCGCGGAGATGAAGACCGGCGAGGGCAAGACCCTGGTCGGCACGCTGCCCGCCTACCTGAACGCGATCTCGGGCGACGGCGTCCACATCGTCACGGTCAACGACTACCTGGCCGAGCGCGACTCCGAGATGATGGGCCGCGTCCACAAGTTCCTGGGTCTGAGCGTCGGCTGCATCCTGGCCAACATGACGCCGGCGCAGCGCCGCGAGCAGTACCTGTGCGACATCACGTACGGCACGAACAACGAGTTCGGCTTCGACTACCTGCGCGACAACATGGCATGGTCCCAGGACGAGCTCGTCCAGCGCGGCCACAACTTCGCCATCGTCGACGAGGTCGACTCCATCCTCGTCGACGAGGCCCGTACGCCGCTGATCATCTCCGGCCCGGCCGACCAGGCCACCAAGTGGTACGGCGACTTCGCCAAGCTGGTCACGCGTCTGAAGAAGGGCGAGGCGGGCAACCCCCTCAAGGGCATCGAGGAGACCGGCGACTACGAGGTCGACGAGAAGAAGCGCACGGTCGCCATCCACGAGTCCGGCGTCACCAAGGTCGAGGACTGGCTGGGCATCGACAACCTGTACGAGTCGGTGAACACCCCCCTGGTCGGCTATCTGAACAACGCCATCAAGGCCAAGGAACTGTTCAAGAAGGACAAGGACTACGTCGTCCTCGACGGCGAAGTCATGATCGTCGACGAGCACACCGGCCGTATCCTCGCCGGCCGCCGCTACAACGAGGGCATGCACCAGGCGATCGAGGCGAAGGAAGGGGTGGACATCAAGGACGAGAACCAGACGCTCGCCACGATCACCCTGCAGAACTTCTTCCGCCTCTACAACAAGCTCTCCGGCATGACCGGTACGGCGATGACCGAGGCCGCCGAGTTCCACCAGATCTACAAGCTCGGCGTGGTCCCGATCCCGACCAACCGGCCCATGGTCCGCAAGGACCAGTCGGACCTGATCTACCGCACCGAGGTGGCCAAGTTCGAGGCGGTCGTCGACGACATCGCCGAGAAGCACGAGAAGGGCCAGCCGATCCTCGTCGGCACGACGTCCGTCGAGAAGTCGGAGTACCTCTCGCAGCAGCTCAGCAAGCGCGGCATCCAGCACGAGGTGCTGAACGCCAAGCACCACGAGCGCGAGGCGTCGATCGTCGCCCAGGCCGGCCGCAAGGGCGCCGTCACCGTGGCCACCAACATGGCCGGCCGCGGTACGGACATCAAGCTCGGCGGCAACCCCGAGGACCTCGCCGAGGCCGAGCTGCGCCAGCGCGGTCTCGACCCCGAGGAGCACATCGAGGAGTGGGCCGCCAACCTGCCCGCCGCCCTGGAGCGCGCCGAGGCGGCCGTCCAGGCGGAGAAGGAGGAGGTCGAGTCGGTCGGCGGCCTCTACGTGCTGGGCACCGAGCGGCACGAGTCGCGGCGCATCGACAACCAGTTGCGCGGCCGCTCCGGCCGTCAGGGCGACCCCGGCGAGTCCCGCTTCTACCTCTCCCTCGGCGACGACCTGATGCGGCTGTTCAAGGCGCAGATGGTCGAGCGCGTGATGTCGATGGCGAACGTCCCCGACGACGTGCCGATCGAGAACAAGATGGTCACGCGTGCGATCGCCTCCGCCCAGTCGCAGGTCGAGACGCAGAACTTCGAGACCCGTAAGAACGTCCTGAAGTACGACGAGGTGCTCAACCGGCAGCGCGAGGTCATCTACGGCGAGCGCCGCCGCGTCCTGGAGGGCGAGGACCTCCAGGAGCAGATCCAGCACTTCATGGACGACACGATCGACGCGTACGTCTCCGCCGAGACGGCGGAGGGGTTCCCGGAGGACTGGGACCTGGACCGGCTGTGGGGCGCCTTCAAGCAGCTCTACCCGGTGCGCGTCACCGTGGAGGAGCTCGAGGAGGCGGCCGGCGACCGGGCCGGGCTGACCGCCGAGTACATCAGCGAGTCCATCAAGGACGACATCCGCGAGCAGTACGAGTCCCGGGAGACGCAGCTCGGCTCCGAGATCATGCGTGAGCTGGAGCGCCGGGTGGTGCTCTCGGTGCTGGACCGCAAGTGGCGCGAGCACCTCTACGAGATGGACTACCTCCAGGAGGGCATCGGCCTGCGCGCGATGGCGCAGAAGGACCCGCTGGTGGAGTACCAGCGCGAGGGCTTCGACATGTTCACCGCCATGATGGACGGCATCAAGGAGGAGTCCGTCGGCTATCTGTTCAACCTGGAGGTCCAGGTCGAGCAGCAGGTCGAGGAGGTCCCGGTCGAGGACGCGGCGGCCGCCCCGTCCCTGGAGAAGGCGCCGCAGGACGCGGTGCCGGCTCAGGCGGGCGCGCCGGCGGGCGGTGGCCGCCCGGAGATCCGCGCGAAGGGGCTCGACGCGCCGCAGCGGCGCGAGCTGCACTTCTCGGCGCCGACGGTCGACGGTGAGGGTGGTGTCGTCGAGGGCGAGTTCGCCAGCGACGGGGAGCCGGTGCGGTCCGAGGCGGACGGATTGACGCGCGCGGAGCGGCGGAAGCAGGCGAAGGGCGGGCGGCGTCGCAAGAAGTGACGGAACGCTCCACTAGGCGCGGATGACTGAGGGCCGGCCCCGGCTTCGGGGGCCGGCCCTTCGTGTTGGGCGCGTGCGGGGGTGGGGGGTGTTGAGTCGTTGGCGGGTGCGGCGGCGTTGTGGCTGGTCGCGCGGTTCCTCGCGCCCCTGGGGGAGTGGGTGCTCGCGCCCGCGTGGCGGAGCCGCGGATTGACACAGTTCCGCGCCCCTCAGGGTTCAGTCGGGGTCCGCGGGCATCCTGGGGCCCTCCAGTTCCACCGCCGTGCAGCGCCAGTGGTGGGTGGGGGTGTGTTCGAGGCGGAAGGCCATGGCGCGCAGGCGGTCGCCGGTGGCGATGCGGGCGAAGGCCTCGATGGCGCCGGGGCGGGGCATGAAGTAGCCGATGTCCTGGACGACGGGGCGGGCGCCGCGGGTGCGCAGGGTGCCGCGCTCGGCGAGCCAGGCCAGTTCGTCGTAGGCGCGGCCCACCGTGTGGCGCAGCATCGAGTGGACGGGGCGGTGGCCGCTGAGGACGGACAGGAGCCGGTCGGCGAAGACGTCCGTGGGGCGCGGCGGGGGTGCCGTGCGGCGCGGGGCGGCGCCCGGGCGGCGGGTGTCGTGGCGGACGGGCGGGCGGCTGCCCGGCAGGCGCCTCGTCCTGGTCATCACCTTGTTCATGTGCGGTCCCCGTTGTTCATGTGCCATCCCCGTTTCGTCGCAGGTGCGGGCGGCGCCGGCAGGTCGGTGCATACCGAGCGGTAACTTCGTGGTGGGGATCTTGTACGGGGCGGGGCGGCGGCGCCGCAACGGGCGCGCGGGGCCCGTCGGGGGCGCGGGAGATTCACCTATCAGAGTGAGCGACGGCCTCGGTGGGGCCGGAAACGGCGGTGCGGACGGGGTGAGGTGCGGGGCGCCGGGTGGACGGCGTCGGGCGCGGGGACCGGAACCCGAAGGGGGACACCCGCACGTATCCTGGGGTGACGCCCTGTCCGACTAAGAAAGCGGCACGTCATGCGCGTCTACGTCCCCCTGACCCTGCACGGTCTCGCCGAGGCGCACGGGGCGGGCGAGCTGGGGGCGGGGCCGTTCACCGCGTACGCGGTCACGCCGGCCCTGCGGGAGTGGTACCTCTCCGACGACCTCGAGGAACTGGAGTACGCGGCGCTGAACCGGGCCGCGCTGGCCTCGCTGCGGCTGCTCGCCGCCGAACCGGGGGCGACGCCGCGCCGGGTGGTCGTGGCGGCGGACGTGCCCGACGCCTGGACGTCCGTCGACCCCGGCCGGGGGCTCGACCCGGCGGCGCTGGGTGAGGTGCGGGTCTCCCAGGCGGTGCCGCTCGCGCGGGCGGCGGCGGTGCATGTGGACGCGGAGGACGCGGAGAAGGACGTCACGGCGGCCGTGGGGGCGCTCGCGGCGGCGGACCGGGGGGACGACGACGCGCAGTTCGTCGTCGACGGGGCGGAGGACCACGAGCTGCTGTGGTTCGCCACGCAGGAGATTCCGCAGCTGGTGGGGCTCGGCGGCTGAGGTCGTCCGTCGGCTCGCCTGTCCACCTGCCCGCCTGTCCACCTGCCCGCCTGCCCGCCTGCCCGGCAGCCCGTCGTGCGGCGGGTGGCGGGGCGTTGTCAGTGGGGGTGGGTACCTTTTTTCGCATGGGGATGCGTGGGGTGCACATCGTCTGGGACTGGAACGGCACGCTGTTCCACGACAATGACGCGATCATCGGGGCGACGAACGCGGCCTTCGCCGAGCTGGGGCTGGCGCCGATCACTCTGGAGCGGTACCGCGAGCTGTACTGCGTGCCGGTGCCGAAGTTCTACGAGCGGTTGATGGGGCGGTTGCCGACCGCGGCCGAGTGGGAGCTCATGGACGCGTTGTTCCGCCGGCACTACGCGGAGCGGCGGGCGGCGTGCGGGTTGGCTTCGGGGGCGGTGGAACTGCTCGGTGGCTGGCGGGCTGCGGGGCACAGCCAGTCGATCCTGAGCATGTACGAGCACGAGGAACTGGTCCCATTGGTGCGGGGGTTCGGGATCGAGGAGCACTTCGTGCGGGTCGACGGGCGGACGGGGCCGTCGGGGGGCAGCAAGGCGGAGCACATGGTGCGGCATGTGGGGGCGTTGGTGGGGGGTGGCGTGGATCCGGGGCGGGTGGTGGTGGTCGGGGACGCGGTGGACGATGCGGTGGCTGCGGAGAGGGCGGGGGTGGGGGCGGTGCTGTACACCGGGGGGTCGCACGGGAGGGCGAGTCTGGAGGGGGCGGGGGTGCCGGTGGTCGATTCCCTGGGGGAGGCGGTTGCGGTGGCGGAGCGGGTGGGGGGCTGAGGGCAGGTCTTTTCGCCCCCGCCGCCCCTACCCTTCCCGTCCCTTCAAGGGGCGCTGCCCCTTGGACCCCGTGGGGTGCGTTGTCGGCTGACCGCCGGTGGGGCTTCTCGCGCAGTTCCCCGCGCCCCTTGCGGGGCGCAGGTTGCTCGCGCTCCCCCCGCGGCGGAGCCGCGCAGAGGACACAGGACCGCGCCCCTGACGGGAGCGCCCCCTGTTACGTGAAGAAACCGTTTCTCTCTCTGTGCGAAACGTCAAAGTTCGGGGGCTGGTTTTGTACACATACGGCTCATGACGGGGGGACGGGCTGGGGGGATAGCCTTGTGGGCGTGATCAGCGCGATAGTTCGCGGGGGCGTCGTCGTCCCTGCCCTGCGCCCGGTGAGCACGGCCGCGAGCCGTGTCCGGGCGGCGGCCGCTGATCCGCCGGGGCCGCGTCAGGCGGTCCCGGGGCGGGGCCCGGTCGAGAGGGCGCCGCAGGCGCCCACCGGGGCAACCGGGGGTGCGGTACGCGTGCCGAGAGCAGCGTCACAGTGCCCCGGGGTGCCGACATTGGCCGATAACCCCTCGCCCGTCCCACCGTGCGGCATAGCGTCGAAGCAGACCGGACATTCCGCGTCGTGGCGTTGTGGCGGTTACGGCGGAGCAGAGACCGTACTTCCTTCTACGTCACGCAATGGCGCGCGACAGGAGCCAGAGGACAATGCAGACCAAGCTGGACGAAGCCAAGGCCGAGTTGCTCGAAAGGGCGGCTCGCGTAGCTGAGAACAGCCCGGTCGGGGGGCACCTACCGACCGGGCCGACGGGCGACTCCCCGGACGGCCCGTCGAGCCCGGGCACCCCGGCGACGACCTCGAAGAAGACCGCTGCCAAGACACCCGTTGCCAAGACCCCCGCTGCCAAGACTCCCGCTGCCAAGAAGCCCACCGCCCGCCGCACGGCTGCCAAGACCCCGGCGACCGCCGAGGCCCCCACGGCGCCCGGCGCCCCCGACACCTCCGACAGCGAGTCCGTGCTGTCGTTCCTGAAGCGCTACTACCTGCACACCGCCCCCGAGGACCTCGCCGACCGCGACCCGGTCGACGTGTTCGGCGCCGCCGTCTCGCACTACCGGCTGGCCGAGACGCGCCCCCAGGGCACCGCCAACGTGCGGGTGCACACGCCCACCGTCGAGGAGAACGGCTGGACGTGCAGCCACTCCGTCGTCGAGGTGGTCACGGACGACATGCCCTTCCTCGTCGACTCCGTCACCAACGACCTCTCCCGCCAGGGCCGCGGCATCCACGTCGTCGTCCACCCGCAGTTCGTGGTGCGGCGCGACGTCACCGGCAAGCTGCTCGAGGTGCTGTCCACCCCGCCCACCGGCGACCTGCCGCAGGACGCGGCGGTCGAGTCGTGGATCCACGTCGAGATCGACCGCGAGACCGACCGCGCCGACCTCAAGCAGATCACCGCCGACCTGCTGCGCGTCCTGTCCGACGTCCGCGAGGCCGTCGAGGACTGGGAGAAGATGCGGGACACCGCCTCCCGCATCGCCGACGAGCTGCCCGGTGAGCCGGTCCCCGGCGACCTGCCGGGGCAGCAGGTCGAGGAGGCCCGCGAGCTGCTGCACTGGCTCGCCGACGACCACTTCACCTTCCTCGGCTACCGGGAGTACGAGCTGCGCGGCGACGACGCGCTGAGCGCCGTCCCCGGCACCGGGCTCGGCATACTGCGCGCGGACCCGCACCACTCCGACGAGGAGGGCCACCCGGTCAGCCCGTCCTTCGAGCGTCTGCCGGCCGACGCCCGCGCCAAGGCCCGCGAGCACAAGCTGCTCGTCCTCACCAAGGCCAACAGCCGGGCCACCGTGCACCGGCCCTCCTACCTGGACTACGTCGGCGTCAAGAAGTTCGACGCCGACGGCAACGTCACCGGCGAGCGCCGCTTCCTCGGCCTGTTCTCCTCCGCCGCGTACACCGAGTCGGTGCGCCGGGTGCCCGTCATCCGCCGCAAGGTCGAGGAGGTCCTCCAGGGGGCCGGGTTCTCGCCCAACAGCCACGACGGGCGCGACCTGACGCAGATCCTGGAGACCTACCCGCGCGACGAGCTGTTCCAGACCCCGGCCGACGAGCTGCGGTCCATCGCCACCTCGGTGCTCTACCTCCAGGAACGCCGCCGGCTCCGGCTCTACCTGCGGCAGGACGAGTACGGGCGCTACTACTCCGCGCTCGTCTACCTCCCGCGCGACCGCTACACCACCGGCGTCCGGCTGCGGATCATCGACATCCTCAAGGAGGAGCTCGGCGGCACCAGCGTCGACTTCACCGCCTGGAACACCGAGTCGATCCTCTCCCGGCTGCACTTCGTGGTCCGCGTCCCGCAGGGCACCGAGCTGCCCGAGCTGTCCGACGCCGACAAGGACCGCATCGAGTCCCGCCTCGCCGAGGCCGCCCGGTCCTGGACCGACGGCTTCTCCGAGGCGCTCGACGCCGAGCTCGGCGAGGAGCGCGCCGCCGCCCTGCTGCGCCGCTACGCCAGCGCCTTCCCCGAGGGCTACAAGGCCGACCACAGCCCCCGGGCCGCCGTCGCCGACCTCGTCCACATCGAACAGCTGGACGACGAGAAGGACTTTGCGCTCAGCCTCTACGAGCCGGTGGGCGCCGGCGCCGCCGAGCGCCGCTTCAAGATCTACCGCCGGGGCGGCTCGGTCTCTCTCTCCCGGGTGCTGCCGGTGCTCAGCCTGCTCGGCGTCGAGGTCACCGACGAACGCCCGTACGAGCTGCGCTGCGCCGACCGCACCACCGCCTGGATCTACGACTTCGGGCTGCGGATGCCCGCCCAGAGCGGCGGCGAACACCTGGGCGACGACGCCCGCGAGCGGTTCCAGGACGCCTTCGCCGCGACGTGGACCGGCCGCGCCGAGAACGACGGTTTCAACGCCCTCGTCCTCAGCGCCGGGCTGAGCTGGCGGCAGGCGATGGTGCTGCGCGCCTACGCCAAGTACCTGCGCCAGGCCGGGTCCACGTTCAGCCAGGACTACATGGAGACCACCCTCCGCAACAACGTCCACACCACCCGGCTGCTCGTCTCCCTGTTCGAGGCGCGGATGTCGCCCGAGCGCCAGCGCGCCGGGGTGGAGATCACCGACGCCCTCCTCGAAGAGCTCGACGCCGCGCTCGACAAGGTCGCCTCGCTCGACGAGGACCGCATCCTGCGCTCCTTCCTCACCGTCATCAAGGCGACGCTGCGCACCAACTTCTTCCAGCACGCCGAGGACGGCACGCCGCACGCGTACGTCTCCATGAAGTTCGACCCGCAGGCCATCCCCGACCTCCCCGCGCCCCGCCCGGCGTACGAGATCTGGGTGTACTCGCCGCGCGTCGAGGGCGTCCACCTGCGCTTCGGCAAGGTCGCGCGCGGCGGACTGCGCTGGTCCGACCGCCGCGAGGACTTCCGCACGGAGATCCTCGGCCTGGTCAAGGCGCAGATGGTCAAGAACACGGTGATCGTGCCGGTCGGCGCCAAGGGCGGCTTCGTCGCCAAGCAGCTCCCCGACCCGTCCGTCGACCGTGACGCCTGGCTGGCGGAGGGCGTCGCCAGCTACAGGACGTTCATCTCGGCGCTGCTCGACATCACCGACAACATGGTGGCCGGCGAGGTCGTCCACCCGGCGGACGTCGTCCGGCACGACGAGGACGACACCTACCTCGTCGTCGCCGCCGACAAGGGCACCGCGACCTTCTCCGACATCGCCAACGAGGTCGCCGAGTCGTACAACTTCTGGCTCGGCGACGCCTTCGCCTCCGGCGGCTCGGCCGGCTACGACCACAAGGGCATGGGCATCACCGCCCGCGGCGCCTGGGAGTCCGTCAAGCGGCACTTCCGGGAGCTGGGCGTGGACACCCAGACCGAGGACTTCACCGTCGTCGGCGTCGGCGACATGTCCGGTGACGTGTTCGGCAACGGCATGCTGCTCAGCGAGCACATCCGCCTGGTCGCCGCCTTCGACCACCGGCACATCTTCATCGACCCGAACCCGGACGCGGCCACCTCCTACGCCGAGCGCCGCCGCATGTTCGAGCTGCCCCGCTCCTCCTGGGCCGACTACAACACCGACCTGCTGTCGGCCGGCGGCGGGATCTTCCCGCGCAGCGCCAAGTCGATCCCGGTCAACGCCCAGATCCGCGAGGCCCTCGGCATCGAGGGCAAGGTCACCAAGATGACCCCCGGCGACCTGATGAAGGCGATCCTCCGGGCCCCCGTCGACCTGCTGTGGAACGGCGGCATCGGCACCTACGTCAAGGCCTCCACCGAGTCGCACGCCGACGTCGGCGACAAGGCCAACGACGCCATCCGCGTCGACGGCGGCGACCTGCGCGTCCAGGTCGTCGGCGAGGGCGGCAACCTGGGCTGCACCCAGCTCGGCCGGATCGAGTTCGCCATGCGGGGCGGCCGGATCAACACCGACGCCATCGACAACAGCGCCGGCGTGGACACCTCCGACCACGAGGTGAACATCAAGATCCTGCTCAACGGCCTGGTCCGCGAGGGCGACCTCACCGTCAAGCAGCGCAACAAGGTCCTCGCCGGCATGACCGACGAGGTCGGCCACCTGGTGCTGCGCAACAACTACGCGCAGAACCTGGCCATCGCCAACGCGCTCGCCCAGTCCAAGGACATGCTCAACGCCCAGCAGCGGTTCATCCGCCACCTGGTGCGCGCCGGCCACCTCGACCGGGCCCTGGAGTTCCTGCCCACCGACCGCCAGATCCGCGAGCGCCTCAGCTCCGGCAACGGTCTGACCGGCCCCGAGACGGCCGTCCTGCTGGCGTACACGAAGATCACGGTGGCCGAGGAACTGCTGGCCACCACGCTGCCGGACGACCCGTACCTCAGCGGTCTGCTGCACGCGTACTTCCCGACCGCCCTGCGCGAGAAGTTCGCCGAGGCGATCGAGAGCCACCCGCTGCGGCGCGAGATCACCACGACGGTGCTGGTCAACGACACCGTCAACACCGGTGGTACGACGTACCTCCACCGGCTGCGGGAGGAGACCGGCGCCTCGCTCGAGGAGATCGTGCGGGCGCAGACCGCCGCGCGCGCCATCTTCCGCTCCGCACCGGTGTGGGACGCGGTCGAGGAACTCGACAACAAGGTCGAGGCCGACGTCCAGACCCGGATCCGGCTGCACTCCCGGCGCCTGGTCGAGCGCGGCACGCGCTGGCTGCTCAACAACCGGCCGCAGCCGCTCCAGCTCGGCGAGACCATCGAGTTCTTCCAGGAGCGGGTCGAGCAGGTCTGGTCCCAGCTGCCCAAGCTGCTGCGCGGCGTGGATGCGGAGTGGTACCAGAAGATCTACGACGAGCTGTCGGGCGCCGGCGTCCCGGACGAACTCGCCACGCGGGTGGCCGGGTTCTCCTCCGCCTTCCCGACGCTCGACATCGTGTCCGTCGCCGACCGCACCGGCAAGGACCCGATGGCCGTCGCCGAGGTGTACTACGACCTCGCCGACCGGCTGAACATCACCCGGCTGATGGACCGCATCATCGAACTGCCGCGGGCGGACCGCTGGCAGTCGATGGCCCGTGCGGCGATCCGCGAGGACCTCTACGCGGCCCACGCGGCGCTCACCTCGGACGTCCTGACCGTCGGCAACGGCACCTCCACGCCGGAGCAGCGGTTCGAGACGTGGCAGGAGAAGAACGCGGCGCTGCTCGGGCGGGCGCGGACGACCCTGGAGGAGATCCAGGGGTCGGACTCGTTCGACCTGGCGAATCTGTCGGTGGCGATGCGGACGATGCGGACGCTGTTGCGGTCGCACAGCTGACGGTTGTCGGCCGACGGCTCGACGGTTGTCGGCCGACGGCTCGGCGGTTTGGGGCGCCCTCTCTCGGGAGGGCGCCCCTCCGCGTTTGTCGGGGGTCCTTGGGGATCTTCGGTGGGATATCTACTCTTTCTGGCTGAAAGGGGTATTGGTATCTCCCTTCGTTCTTCCCTGGAGGTTTCGGGCCGTGACTGTCAGCGTCTCCGAGGGGGAAGTCCGTGGTGCGGTGGCGGCGCGTCCGTCCTGGGGGGTGGGTGCGCTTCGGGTGGCGGTCGCGGTGGTCGTGCTGCTCATGGTGCTCGTAATTCTGCGGTTGCCGTGGATCGGGGATCTCGGGATGCATGCGGCGACCGTGGAGCGGTTGCGGCGCGATTTGGTGCATCCCGGTGATCCGCTCGTGCGGGCGGATGCGCCCAGTCCCTACTACTCGCCCTGGACCGTGCTGCTCGGGTGTCTCGCGCGGGTGTCCGGGTTGTCCGTGTGGAACGTGTTGCGGGTGGGGGCGGTGGGGGCGCTCTTCGTGTTGGTGTCCGGGGTGTGGCGGTGGGCGCGGGTGCTGGGTGGGGGGCCGCGGGCGTCGCGGGTGGTGGGGCCGTTGGCCGTGTTGTGCATGGTGTTGTTGTGGGGGGTGCGGGATTTCGCGTGGAGTGGGTTCGTGGGGTTGGACTCGCTTGCGTTGACGGTCGCTTATCCGAGCACGTTGGCGTTGGGGTTGTCGTTTCATCTGTGGGCTTGGGTGACGCAGGCGGTTCGGTTGCGGGCGGGGTGGGGGGCGTTTCTGGGGCTGGGGGTGTTGTGGGCGGCGATTCTGCTGGTGCACCAGTTCACGGGGGTGGTGGCTTCGTTGGGGGTGGCGGGGGTTGTTGTCGCGGGGTTTTTCGCCCCCGCCGCCCCTACCCTCCCCGTCCTTTCAAGGGGCTCCGCCCCTTGGACCCCGGAGGGGCGCCTTCGGGGGAGGGGGGAGGGGTTCGTGGGCGGGTGCGAGTGGGATGTGGCTGGTCGCGCAGTTCCCCGCGCCCCTATCGGGGCGCGGTTGGTCGCGCTCGCGCGGCGGAGCCGCAGGTTGGCACAGTCCCGCGCCCCTTTCGGGGCGCGGTTGCTCGGGGGAGTCGTGTTGGGGGGCGTGTTGTTGTGGGCGTGGCCCTATTACGACTTCTTCTCCCTGTTGCGTGCGGGGGGTGGGCTGGAGGCTGTGCATCGGCCGCTGTACGACAACTTGTCGGCGCGGTACGGGCTTGTGCTGGTCGGTGTGGTGGCGCTGGGCGTGCGCGCCTGGCGGGTGCGGGTGGACGCGTTGGTCGTGTTCTTCGTTCTCGGCGTCGTCGTGTTCGCCCTTGGCGGGGTGAGCGGGCATTGGTCCTGGGGGCGGGTGTTGCCCGCGGTGCTGATTCCGGCGCAGCTTGCCGTCGCCCTGGAGGCGTGTGCGGCGTGGGACGTGTTGCAGGGATGGTGGCGGGCGGGGCTCGCCGTGGTGGTGGGGGCCGCGCTCGCCGTCGGGGCATGGGCGCAGGTGGGGGTCGTGGGGTACGCCGTGCCGCGCCGGGTGCTGCCGGAGGTGGTCGCCGAGCGGAGCGCGCCGGCGTGGCAGGGGTACGGGTGGATCACGCCCCGGGTGCGGTACGGGGACGTGGTGCTGGCGCGGAAGGGCCCGGCCCGGCGTATTCCGGCCTACGGGGCGTACACCGTCGCGCCGGGCTATCCGGACGTCTTCCTGGCGGACGAGGAGGAGCGGCTCGACGCGGTGCGCCGGTACTACGCGGCCGGCACCACCACCGCCGTACGGCGTGCGATCGTACGGCGGTACGGGGTGCGGTGGGTCGTGTGGGCGAAGGGTGACGGGGCCCCGCCGGACGGGTTGCGGCGGGTGGCCTCGGGGCCGGGCGGGGCGGAGCTGTACGAGGCCGTCAGTGTGCGGGCCGGCGCGGGAGCCGTGCCAGGAAGTCCGTGAGCGCCGTCGCGACGGCGGCCGGGGCCTCCAGGGGGAGCAGGTGCCCGGAGCCGGGGAGCGTGAGCAGGGTCGCGTGCGGGATGTGCGGCAGGAGGTGCTCGCGCAGTACCTCCGGCGGTTCTACGACGTCGTGTTCCGCCGCCAGTACGGTCACCGGGACCTCGATGTCGCGCACCTCGCGGGTGATGTCCTGCGCGATGCCGTGCAGCGGCCACTCCCGCCGGGCCGCCTCCCCGGCGGCGAGGCTGTCGCGTACGGCGGTGGCGCGCACGTCGGCCGGGAGTGGGGTGGCGGTCAGGACGTGGTCGAGGGCGTGTTCCACCGTCTCGGGCGAGTCGTACGCGTGGGCGAGGCCCTGCCGGTACTCCTCCGTCACCGCGGCGGGCGGCCGGGGCGGCGCGGGGGCGACGAGTACGAGGCCGGCCGGCCCGGTGGGCCGGCGGGCCGCGAGGAGCTGGCTCGCCTTGCCGCCCATCGAGTGGCCGACGAGCACGTAGGGCCCCGGCACGCACGCCTCGACCACGCGGGCCAGGTCGTCCGCGAGCTGTTCGAGACCGTACGGTCCCGGCAGCGCGCGGGAGGTGCCCCAGCCGCGCTGGTCGAAGCGGACGGTCGCCTGGCCTGGCGGGAGCCGGTGGAGGACACCGGTCCAGGTGTCGGCGGAGCCGCCCCAGTAGTGGGCGAACACCAGCGCGGGGCCGGTGCCCGCGCCGACGCGTACGTCCAGGGTGCCGCCGGGGACGGGCACGGTTGTCGTCGTTTCGGGTGTGGGTGTGGGCGTGGGTGTAGGTGTGGGCTTGGGTGTGGGGGTTGTGGTTTCCGTCATTTTTCTGCCGCTTTCCTGGTCGTCGGGTACACGTCCGACCGTACGAGTGGCGTCGTACGCTCGGTGGGGGAAAGGGGCGCGGTGGTTGTGGAAAACGGACACGATGGGGTGCGGCAGCTTCGGTATCTGCCCGCGGTGGGGGCGCCGTACGGTGTGGAGGTGCTGGACTTCGCGGCGCTGCGGGCCATGGATTCGCAGCGCCGCCGGGCGCTTCCGCAGCGGCCCGACTTCCACGTCCTCGCCCTGGTCGGCTCGGGTGCGGGCGGCCACGAGGCGGACTTCCGCGGCTACCGGCTGCGGGAGGGCAGCGTCGTGTGGATCCGGCCGGGGATGGTGCACCGGTGGAGCGACGTCGACACGTGCGACGGTCCGCTGGTGCTGTTCCGGCCCGCCTTCCTGGCCGGCTTCACCGCCGCCGAGGCCGCCGTTCCGGCGGGCTGGGAGCTGGATCCGCCGCGCCTGGAGCTCGCCCTGCTCGCGGCCGGGCATTTGCGCCGGGAGCATGAGGCAGTGGTGACGGCGCCTGCACTGGCGTCCGAGGGGCTGTTGTCCCATCTGCTGGCGGCGCTGTTGCTGCGGGTGCTGCCGGCCGGGGGCGGCGTGGAGGGGGCGGTGCCGTCCGGTGGGCGGCACGCGGAGGTCTTCCGTGCGTACCGGGCCGCCGTCGAGGAGCACTTCGCCGAGTGGCACCAGGTGCGCGCCTATGCGCGTGCGCTGGGCTATGACGTGCGGACGTTGACGCGGGCGGTGCGGGCCGCGACCGGTACGGGTGCCAAGGCGTTTCTCGATCAGCGGGTGCTGTTGGAGGCGAAGCGGGTGCTTGCGCATACGGATGTGCCGGTGGGCGCTTGCGCGCGGCGGCTCGGGTTCCTGGATGTGGGGAACTTTGTCGCGTTCTTTCGGAGGCAGGTGGGAGTTCCTCCGGGGGAGTGGCGGGGCGCCCAGTAGCTCGGGGGGTTCTGGGGGTTCGGCGGGTGCGGGTGCATTGTGGCTGGTCGCGCAGTTCCCCGCGCCCCTGACGGAGCGCGGTTGCTCGCGTCCGCGCGGCGGAGCCGCAGATCAAGCACAGCCCCGCGCCCCTAAGGGCGCGCCCCCCTCACAACGCCCGCAGCGCCCCCGCCGTCGCCCTCGCCAGGCTTGCCAGATAGCCCTTCGGGAGCTTTGGTTCGCGGGCTACCACTGTGCGCCAGTACAGGGGGCCGGAGATGAGGTCGAGGGCCAGGCTCTCGTCGGCGGTGTCGCGGATCTCGCCGCGGGCCGTCGCCGCCGCGACGATGCCGCGGGTCACCGACTGCTGGCCCTCGCGCAGGGTCTTCTGCAGCGCCTCCGCGATCTCCGGGTTGCGGGCCGCCTCCGCCTGCAGGTCGGGCAGGATCTGACCGGCCACCGGGTGGCGCAGGGCGCGCGAGGTCACCTCGTACAGCAGCCGCAGATCGGTCTCCAGCGAGCCGGTGTCCGGGGCGGGCAGCCCCTGCACCGCCAGCGCCGAGACCAGGTCGAGCACGAGGTGCAGTTTGGAGCGCCAGCGCCGGTACACCGCGGTCTTGCCGACGCCCGCCCGCCGGGCGATGCCCTCGATCGACATGCGCGCGTAGCCGACGGCCGCCAGCTCCTCGAAGACGGCCGCGCGGATCGCCTCCGTGACCTCGGGCCGGAGCACGGCCGCCCCGGCCGGGGCCCGTCGCCGCCGGGTCCCGCCCTGGCGCTCCCTGTCCGCGTCGGCTCTGCTCGTCATGCGGCCCAAGCATAGGGCGAGCGTGACGACGAAACGGTTGCGTTGCGACGTGGGTTCGGCCTACGCTCGCGTTGCGACGATACGGTCCCGTCCCGACGTACCGACGGCCAGGCAAGTGGCCGGCGCACGCCGACGGGCCCGCCCTCCTCCGAAAGCAGCGGACGTGAGCCAGGTCCTGCAACCCCCGCCCCCGACGGCCGCCGACTCCCCGGCGCCGGCCGCCGCGCCCCCCGCCGAGACCCCCGCACAGCTCGCCGCCCGGTACGGGCTGTCGGTCAGCGGCGCCCGTCCCTCCCTGCCCGAGTACGGCCGTCAGCTCTGGGCCCGCCGGCACTTCATCCGTGCCTTCGCCACCGCCAAGCTGACCGCCCAGTACAGCCAGGCGAAGCTCGGCCAGCTCTGGCAGGTGGCCAACCCGCTGCTCAACGCCGCGGTCTACTTCCTGATCTTCGGCATCCTGCTCGGCACCAAGAGGGGTGTCCCGGACTACGTCCCGTTCCTGGTCACGGGCGTGTTCGTGTGGACGTTCACGCAGAGCTCGATCATGTCCGGCACCCGCGCGATCTCCGGCAACCTCGGTCTCGTCCGGGCGCTGCACTTCCCGCGTGCCGCGCTGCCCGTGTCGTTCGCGCTCCAGCAGCTCCAGCAGCTGCTGTTCTCGATGTGCGCGCTGGTGGTGATCCTGCTCGCGTTCGGCGTGCCGGTCAGCGCCTCCTGGCTGCTCGTGCTGCCCGCGCTCACGCTCCAGTTCTGCTTCAACGCCGGTGTGGCCATGGTGATGGCCCGCTGGGGCGCCAGGACCCCGGACATCGCGCAGCTCATGCCGTTCGTGCTGCGGACGTGGATGTACGTGTCCGGCGTGATGTGGAGCATCGACCACGTCATGCGCGACCGGGACCTGCCGCACGCCGTGCTGCTCGCCCTGCAGTGCAACCCGGCCGCCGTCTACATCGACCTCATGCGCTTCGCGCTCATCGACAGCTTCCACGCGAGCCAGCTCCCGCCGCACGTGTGGGCCGTCGCGACCGGCTGGGCGCTGCTCGCCGGCGTCGGCGGGTTCATCTACTTCTGGAAGGCCGAGGAGACGTACGGCCGTGGCTGACACCGATCTCAGGACGAGCGACCGCATGACGAGCGACCGCATGACGAGCGACCGGATGACGAGCGACCGCATGACGACCGACCTCAGGACCACCGGCCTGACGAAAGCCGCGCCCCCGGCTCCCGCCCCCACCGTCGTCTGTGACGCCGTCGACATCGTCTACCGCGTCAACGGCACCGGCGCCGGCCGGGGCGCCGCCACCGCCGCGCTCAACCGGATGCTGCGCCGCAAGCAGGCCGAGAAGGCGGCGGGCGTGCGCACGGTGCACGCCGTGCGGAACGTGTCCTTCACCGCCTACCGGGGCGAGGCCATCGGCCTGATCGGCACCAACGGCTCGGGCAAGTCCACGCTGCTCAAGGCAGTCGCCGGACTGCTCCCCGTGGAGAACGGCCGTATCTACACCGACGGCCAGCCCTCCCTCCTCGGCGTCAACGCGGCCCTGATGAAGGACCTCACCGGCGAGCGCAACGTCTACCTCGGCGGGCTCGCCATGGGCATGTCCCGCGAGCAGGTCAAGGAGCGCTACCAGGGGATCGTCGACTTCTCCGGCATCAACGAGAAGGGCGACTTCATCACGCTCCCCATGCGCACGTACTCCTCCGGCATGGCCGCCCGGCTGCGGTTCTCCATCGCCGCCGCCAAGGACCACGACGTCCTCCTCGTCGACGAGGCCCTGGCCACCGGCGACCGCTCCTTCCAGAAGCGCTCCGAGCAGCGCATCAGGGAGCTGCGCGCGCACGCCGGCACCGTCTTCCTGGTCAGCCACAGCAACAAGTCGATCCGCGACACCTGTGACCGCGTGCTGTGGCTGGAGCGCGGCGAACTGCGCATGGACGGGCCGACGGACGAGGTCCTGGCGGCGTACGAGGAGTTCACCGGCGGCCCCGACAAGGCACGGAAGGCGCCCCGGTAGGCAGACCCGGGGCCCCCGGTCGGCAACCCGCGCAAGCCCCCGCCAGGCAAACCCCGCGAGCCGCCCCGGCCCGCCCCCCCGCTTCCCTCCTGAGGCGCAACCGCACCCACCCCTTTTGCCCCTTTGGTGCAACGATGGCCTGGTGTCGTCCCCGTCGGCGTTCACCAGGGGCGCCGGGGCGCGGGGGAGCGAGGGAGGCCGTGTGCAACCAGGTCTGAGCGTCGTCGTGTACGGCCCCGACGTCCAGGGGCACCTCGCCGAGCTGCTCGACGCGCTCGCCGCCCAGCCGTTCACCGGCGGCGGAAGCACCCGGGACGGAAGCACCCAGGACGGAAGCACCGGGGTCACCGACGGCGCCGTCGAGATCGTCGTCGCCGCCGTCGGCGACCGCGCCCGGCGGGAGGCCGAGCGGGCGGCGCCGCGCGACGGCCGGGTGCGCGTGGTGCCGCTGCCCGGCGGCACGGACGACACCGCCGCCCGCGCGGCCGGCGCCGACCGCGCCACCGGGGCCTGGCTGCACTTCGTCCGCGCCAAGGACGGACTGCCCCCGGGCGCGCTGCGCACCCTCGCCGACCGCACCGCGGAACTCCCGCCCGACGTGCAGGTCCTCACCGTCGACCACATCCGCTCCACCTGGGACACCGTCGCCGCCCGCAGCGGCGACGGCTGGATCTTCGCCCGCACCGGCCGCCGCACCCCGGCCCTCGCCGACTTCCCCAACCTGCTCCGGCTCACCCCGCTGCTCGGCGCCCGCGTGGTCCGCGCGGAGTTCTGGCGGGCGCACGAGGCGCTGCCCGCCACCCGGGAGGCGGCGGGCGACGAGGCGTACCTCGCGTACAGCCTGCTGCTGCACGCCGACCGGATCGCCTGTCTGCACCAGCCCGTCTACGAGGACCGCGTGCTGCGCCCCGAGAGCCTGCCGCCGCCCACGCCCGAGGAGCGGTACGCGCTGATCGGGCGGTACGAGCGGCTGCAACGGCTGATGGCCGAGCGGGAGGTCCCCGGGCGGCCCCGCGCGGTGCTGTACGACGTGATGGTCCGCGACTTCCTGCGCACCTTCGCCCGCAGCGGCATGCCCGAGCCGGTGGCGCGCGAGTTCTTCGCGCGCGCCTCGCGCGCCGCCGTGCGCCTGCGCCCGGAGGGTTACCGCCGCCCCGGCGGCTTCGAGGGCATCCGCCGCTCCCTCCTGGAGGAGAACGCGTATGCGAAGTACCGCGCCCTCCAGGCCGCCAACCAGCGCCGCCGCACGGTCAGGAAGGCGGTCGTCGCGGGCCGCCGGCTGGCCGTCGCCCGGCTCGACGATCACCGCTACCGCAGGGCGCTGAGCGGGCCCGTCGATCCGGGCCTCGCGGTGTTCTCCGCGTACTGGGACCGCGGTGTCGCCTGCAACCCGGCCGCGATCGCCCGACGGCTCGCCGCGCTCGCCCCGGACATCCATCAGGTGTGGGTGGTCTCGCGCGAGCGCGCCGCCCTGCTGCCGCCCGGCACGGATCACGTGGTGCCCGGCACCCGCCGCTACTGGGACGTCATGGCCCGGGCGAAGTACCTGGTCAACAACGTCAACTTCCCCAACGCGGTGGTCAAGCGCCCGGACGCGGTCCACCTCCAGACCCACCACGGCACCCCGCTGAAGCGGATGGGCCTGGACCAGCTCGACTTCCCCGCCGCCGCCAAGGGGCTCGACTTCGAGGCGCTGCTGGCCCGCGTCGACAAGTGGGACTACAGCGTCTCCGCCAACAGCCACTCCACCCGCATGTGGGAGCGCGCCTACCCCTCCCGCTGGACCCCGCTCGACCACGGCTATCCGCGCAACGACGTCTACTACCGCGCCACCGCCGCCGACATCCGCGCCGTCCGCGACCGGCTCGGCATCCCGCCCGGCCGCCGCGCGATCCTCTACGCCCCCACCCACCGCGACTACGAGGCCGGCTGGACCCCCCGCCTCGACCTGGCCGCCCTCGCCGACCGGCTCGGCGGGGACACCGTGCTCCTCGTGCGCGGCCACTACTTCTACGGCAACGCCGCCTCCCCGCTCGCCGGGCTGCGCCGTACCGGCCGGGTGATCGACGTCTCCTCGTACGACCCGGTGGAGGAGCTGGCGCTGGCCGCGGACGCGCTGGTCACGGACTACTCGTCGATCATGTTCGACTACGCCAACCTCAACCGGCCCATCGTCATCCACGCCGACGACTGGGAGACCTACGCCTCCACCCGCGGCGTCTACTTCGACCTGATGGCCGAGGCCCCCGGCCCCGTCGCACGGAGCCAGGAGGAGCTGACGGAGATCCTCGCCACCGACGCCTGGCGCGACGACGGCGCCCGCAAGGCGCTCGCCGCCTTCCGCCACCGGTTCTGCGAGTACGACGACGGACAGGCCGCCGAGCGCGTGGTGCGCCGGGTCTTCCTGGGCGCCGCCGAGGACACGCTGCCGCCGGTCGTCCCCGTCGAGACACGCATCCCCGCCCCCACCCCCGAGGAGGCGACCGCCCTGTGACCGCCCCGGACGCCGTACCCCTGACCGTGCCCGAGATCACCAGCCCGGACGTCACGATCACCGTGATCGTCTACAACGACGCCGCACGGCTGCCGCGCGCGGTCGCCTCCGCGCTGCGCCAGACCCACGCCAACATCGAGGTGATCATCAGCGACGACCACTCCACCGACGACACCCCCGCCGTCGCCCGCGCGCTGGCCGCCCAGGACCCCCGGGTGCTGCATCTGCGGCTGCCGGAGAACAGCGGCGGGTGCAGCGCCCCGCGCAACCGCGCCCTTGAGGTGGCCCGCGCCCCCTATCTGATGTTCCTCGACAGCGACGACGAACTCCCCGACGACGCGGTCGAGCTGCTGCTCGCCGCGCACCGGGAGCGCGAGGTCGACTTCGTGATGGGCGCGGTGGAGCGGGTCCGCGTGGACACCGGACGCCGCTCGCGCTGGATGGCGCACCTCGTCGCCGAGCGCCGCACGGTCGACGGCATCGAGGCCGAACCCGGACTGCTGTTCGAGCACCTGTCGACGAGCAAGATGTACGCCCGCTCCTTCCTCGACCGCCACCGGCTGCGCTTCCCCGAGGGCATCCACTACGAGGACCAGCTCTTCTCCGCACAGGCGTACTGCCTGGCCAAGTCGTTCACCGTGCTCCCCGAGCCGGTCTACCGCTGGTACATCGCCCCGTACGCCGGCGCCGACGCCGCCTCCATCTCCAACCAGCGGCACAAGCTGACCAACGTGCGCGACCGGGTGCACGTCCAGCGGCTGATCGACGCGTTCCTCGCGGAGAGCGGGCACGAGTCGCTGCGCGAGGACAAGGACTACAAGTTCCTCAAGCACGACTTCCGCATGTACGCGGGCGACCTGCCCTACCGGGACGAGGAGTGGCTGCGCGCCTTCGCCGCCGAGGTCACGCCGTACCTGGACACGCTCGCGCCGGGCGCGTTCGCCCGGCTGCCGCGCCCGGAACGCGTGGTGCTCCAACTCGTCCGCGACGGGCGGTACGCCGAGGCACGGTGGGCGGCGCGCGGCCTCGGCCACGCGGTGGCCCCCCGGGAGACGACCGAGGACGGCACCGGGCGCTACTGGGGCGCCGTCCCCCCGGCCTCGGACCAGGGCCGCCGCGAACTGGACGTCACCGATCTGGAGCTGGACTCCCGGCCCTTCCCCGGCGCCCTGTTCCGCCACGAGATCCGCTCGGTCACTCCCGGCCCCGGACTCACCCTGGACCTGGCGGTGCGGACCTACGACCCCGGGCTGCGGCTGCCGGTGGGGCCGCAGCGGGCGAGCGTGGTCGTGTCGCCCGGGCGGCGCCGGCTGACCACCGCGTTCCGGCTGGATCCGGTGCGCCCGGGGGTGTTCGAGGGGCGGGTCCGCCTGGACCTGGCGGCGGCGCGGCTGCCGCCGCAGGGCTTTGGCGGGATCCGCCATCCGCTGCTGCGCCTGCACCACCAGGACCTGACGAACACGGGGGTGCTGCTGGCCCCGCTGTCCTTCCCGGTGCTGCGGGCGGCGGTGCACGGCACCGTCGTCCCGCACGAACTGACGGTCGAACCGGAGGGCAGGGGCGCGGGCCGGCTGCAACTGCGCTGGACCCCGGTGGGCCCGGCCGCCCGGCTGCTCCTCCCGCTGGCCCGCCGGCTGTCCTCGCCGAGGATCCGCCGGGCCACCCGGCTGCTGCGCAGCGCCCTGCGCTGACCCCTAGGCCGCCGCTCCCGCCCGCCGGGGGAGCAGCCGGGACAGGCGCCTGCGCAGCACCGCCGTCGCGCCCCGCAGGCCGGGGGCCACGCGCAGGGCCAGGGAGCCGGAGTGGGTGGCGTAGGGGTGGACGAGCAGGAGGCCGTGCCGGGAGCTCGCGAGTGCCGTACGGGTCAGCAGGCCGGGCCCGGCGCTCGCGTGGGCGGTGGTGTCGCGGACCGAGCCGTCGGCGAAGCGCAGCCGCAGCCGCAGGTCCCAGACGGCCGGGCCGGCCATGGCAAGGGCGCCCGGGTCCAGCGGCAGTTCGGCGGTCCAGGTGTCGAACTCCGGGTCGGGCGGCAGCAGCGCGGCCGTGCCGAGGTGGACCGTCCTGCCGTCCTCGCGGTGGACGAACACGGCCTCCACCTCGCGCGGACCGGCCTCCTCGACCCTGCCGTACAGCTCGTGCAGGCCCAGCCGCAGCCGGGTGCCGCGCGTCCGGGGGCGCAGCTCGGCGTCGACGGCGAGCGGGAGCAGCCGCAGCGGGCGGGTCAGGACGTGGTCCAGCGGCACCTGGGGAAGGTCCGCCGACCAGACGGGCGCTCCGCCCGCCGACCGCGCGTACGGCGGCCGGAGCCGCGAGGGGCGGGCGGCCAGCTCACGCAGCCGGGGCAGGTCCCGGGGCGCCTCGGAGGCCAGCACCACGCGGGCGATCACCCGCCCCGGCGCGGGCGCCCGCGCGAAGTCCGCCTCGTCGTACGCCGCCAGATGCGCCCGCGTGAGCGCCCACCACGCGCGCTGGTACTCCGCGTCGCGCAACCCCAGCTCGCGCGCGTACATCCGCACCTCGTGCTCCAGGAACTTGGCGCGCGCCTCCCGCGCGAGCCGTTTCTCCCCGGCGCCCAGCAGGATGTCGTACGCCTGCCGGGCGGCCTCCGTGCGCGCCCGCCAGTTGTCGATCCCGGCCCGGTCCAGCGAGATGGACAGCCGGCCGGCGGTGCGCCGCACGTGCCAGACGTAGACCCGGTCGGGGATCAGCGCGAGGCGCGGTCCGGCCGCCAGCACGCGGGCGGTGAAGACGAAGTCCTCGTAGGGGAAGCGGCCCTCGGGGAAGCGGATCGCGTGCGCGCGCAGGAAGTCGGTGCGGTACAGCTTGTTGACGCACAGGGTGTCGTGCACCAGCCGGCGGCGCCCGGCGGGCCGTTCGACCAGCGCCGGGCGCGCGTACAGTTCCGGCTGCCAGGGGCTCTCGCGCCCCGACGGCAGCTCGCGGCGCACGCACAGCCCCGCGGCGACCTCGGCGCCGTGGCGCCCGGCGGCGCCGAGCAGCGCGTCCACCGCGCCGGGCGGCAGGACGTCGTCGCTGTCCAGGAACATCAGGTACGGGGCCGTCGCGGCGTCGATGCCGTCGTTGCGCGGGGTGCCGCAGCCGCCGCTGTTGACCGTGCGGCGCACCACCCGCAGCCGCGGTCGTCCGGCGGCGAGCGCGTCCAGCAACTCCGCACTGCCGTCCGTCGAGCAGTCGTCGACGGCGATCACCTCGCGCACGGCGGGACCCTGCGCCAGCGCGGACCGTACGGCGGTGGTGACGTGGGCGGCGTCGTCGTAGCCGATGACCACGACGGTCACGGCACCGGCGGTGCCGCCTCGCGCGGGGGGTGTGCCCAGGGGGTCCACGGTGTGCTCCCGGTCAGGAGACGCTCAGGCTGTCGTCCGGGAGCCGCGCCGGGTCGGGCCGGGCGTCGCGGGGCGGGACGACGGACTCGGGGCGGTGCGCCGTGGCCCGCCACAGCCGTACGAACGACCACACGGCCGCACCGGCCAGCAGCCCGTTGCGCGCCAGCATCAGCAGGCACCCCGTCCAGCTGGAGGTCATGACCTCGCCGTACAGCGCCGGGTACACCACCGTGCTCGTCGCCGTCGCCGCCAGGATCAGCCAGGCCACCGGGCGCTGGGTGGTGTGCCGGGAGGTGAGGCAGACGGCGGCCAGGCCCACCAGCCACACCATGTACTGCGGGCTGATCACCCGGCTGGTCACGGTGAACAGCAGCACCGCCGCGAGCGCCGCGTCGCACGGCGTCGCCGTCGTCCAGTGCCGGGCCCGCAGCCGCCACAGCAGCAGCAGACCGAAGGCGACGGCGGTGAGCGCGAGCGACACCGTGGCGACCTCGCGCACGTAGGGGCCCACGAACTCCCGCGCCCCGAACTGGTACCGGGTGCGCCCCGGCCAGCCGGCGCGGCGGGCGAAGCCGAGGACCGTACCGCCGAGCGACTCGATCTGCACGCCCCGCCCGCCCTGCTGGCGCAGGAAGTCGAACGGGGTACGGAACAGCGTGACCAGCAGCGCGAGCAGCGCGCCCCCGGCGAGGGCCGCCGAGACCCAGGCCCGCCGGGAGTCGCGGCCGCGAGGGGTGCCGATCAGCACCAGCGCGGGCCAGACCTTCACCAGGGCGCCGAGCCCCGCCAGCGCGCCGGAGACGCGCGGGGAGCGGGTCAGCGCCAGCAGGGAGAGCACGGCGAACGCGGTGACCTGCACGTCGTAGCGGGCCAGCGGCAGATGCAGCAGCAGCGGTAGCCCGCCGATCCACAGCGCGGCCCCGCGCAGGCTGCGGCCGGTGCGCAGTCCCGTGCGGGTCAGGGAGAGCAGCACCGCCAGGTCCGTGAGGAGGGTGAGCGCGACGAAGCCCTGGAAGTACGTCAGGCCCGGCAGCAGCGCGGGCGACAGCAGGACGAGACCGGCGCCCGGCGGGTACTGCCACATGGGGTCGCCGACCGGGAAGGCGCCGTGCACGAGGACGCCGTACCAGTGCAAGTACAGGTGGTGCACCTCGCGCGAGACGCCGCCCAGGCCGAGCAGCCGGGTGTCGTCGTGCACGAGCAGCCACAGCATCAGGGCGCGGGTGGTCAGCCAGGCGGCGGCGAGGCCGAGCAGCGGGCGCGGGCGGCGGCGGGCGGCGGCGGTGATCGAGGTGCTCATCAAGCTCGGATCGTAGGCCGGGTATACGCCTCGTGCCGGGTGATACGCCGTCAAACGGGTGCAGAAGGATGTGATGAGTACAAGTTCGGGCGATACGCTCACCCGGCTGCGTCAGTCGTCAGTCGTCAGTCGTCAGTCGTCAGTCGTCAGTCCTGCGCGGCCGTGAGCTCTCCGCTCAGCGCCTCGGGGTCGGCCACCGCCGCGTCCAGGGCCGCCGTGAGGACGTCCAGGCGCTCCTGGAGGTCCCGGATCTCGTCCGCGCCGAAGCCGGTCGCGGCGCTGATCCGGCGCGGCACCTCCAGTGCCCGCACGCGCATCGCCGTGCCCTCCTCGGTGAGGCGCACCTGGACCGAGCGCTCGTCGAGGGTGCTGCGCTCCCGGCGGACGAGACCCGCCGCCTCCAGCCGCTTGAGCAGCGGCGACAGCGTGCCGGAGTCGAGGCGCAGATGCTCGCCGAGCCGCTTCACGGGCAGCTCGCCGTGCTCCCACAGCACCAGCATCGCCAGGTACTGGGGGTAGGTCAGGCCGAGGTCCTTCAGGACGAGCCGGTAGACGCCGTTGAACGCGCGCGTGGCCGCGTGCAGGGAGAAGCAGATCTGGCGGTCGAGGCGGAGGAGTTCCGCCTCCCGCGTCGTGGAGTGCTGCGTCCGGGTCATGGCACCAGGGTAGCGCCGGACGTCATTCAGTTGCGCGCAATTCAATTGGGTGCTTCACTTATGGCTGTACGGAAGCCCCGAACACCAGAGAGGGATGGTTTCCCATGGACGCGCTCTACACCGCCGTCGCCACCGCCACCCACGGCCGCGACGGACGCACCGTCACCTCCGACGGCAAGCTCGACCTCGACCTGTCCGTCCCGGTGGAGATGGGCGGCGACGGCAAGGGCACCAACCCCGAGCAGCTGTTCGCCGCCGGGTACGCCGCGTGCTTCGCCGGCGCGCTCGGGGTGGTCGGCCGGCAGGCCAAGGTCGACGTCAGCGACGCGGCGGTGACCGGCGAGGTCTCCATCGGCAAGCAGGGCGAGGGCTTCGCCCTGGCGGTCACCCTGCGCGTCGAACTCCCCGACGCCCTCGACAAGGAGACCGGCCGCAAGCTCGTCGAACAGGCCCACCAGGTCTGCCCGTACTCCAACGCGACGCGGGGGAACGTGCCGGTGGAGCTGGTGGTCGAGTAGCGAGGCGTTCGGGGCCCTGCCCGCTACGACGGGGCCCCCGTGACCGGCCCCGCCGCGAGCCCCCGCTCGCCGAACACCACATGCCGGACGACCCGTTCCGCCGCCCGTCCGTCGTCGTACGGGCAGAACCGCTCGCGGAACGCGGCCCGCAGCAGGGACGCGTGCCGTCCGCCCCAGTGTCCGGAGAGGAACACGTCGACGACCTCGTCCTCACCGCGCACCACCGGGCCCGGCGGAAACGTCCGCAGGTCGAAGTACGTGCCGCGCGCCGCCTCGTACGCCTCGCGGTCCTCCGCGTGGATCACGACGGGGCGGTCGAGGCCGGCGTAGTCGAACATCAGCGACGAGTAGTCGGTGAGGAGCACGTCCGAGGCGAGGCAGAGCGACTCCACGCTCGGGTGGTCGCTGACGTCGATCAGCCCGGGCACGTCCCGGACGCGCACGAGCGGTTCGCCGTACGCCGGGTGCGCGCGGGCCAGCAGGACGAAGCGCGGGCCGAGCCGGCGCAGCAGCCGCTCCAGGTCGAGCGGTCGGTACGGGGTGCGCCGGTAGTCGCGGTACGTCGGCGCGTAGAGCACCGCCACCGTGTGCTCGGGGATGCCCAGCGAGGCGCGGAGACGGGCCACGTCGGCGGTGCTCGCCCGGTGGAGCCGGTCGGTGCGGGGCAGCCCGTACTCCAGGATGGTGAACGCGGCGGGGAAGGCACGCTCCCAGACGAGGGTGGAGTGACGGTTGCCGGAGAGGACGTAGTCCCACCGGTCGGCGTCGTGCAGAAGCCGCTCCAGCTCGCCGTCCCGGAGGACGGCGGGGCGGTCCCGTACGTCCAGGCCCATGCGCTTGAGCGGGGTGCCGGCCTGGGTCTGCACCACGACCTGGCCGGGCCGCTTGCGCAGCCGCGCGTCGAAGGGCGCGTTGCCGACGAGGTAGCGCGAGCGTGCGAGCGCCGTCCAGTACGCCAACGAGCCGGGGCGCACGCCCCGCGTGCCCGGTGGGACGGTGTGCCGGTGCTCGGGGTGCGCGATCCATGTCGTACGGATGCGGGGTGCGAGCTCGCGGAACGCGGCCTCGAGCGCGGCCGGGTTGCAGCCGTAGGCGTGCCCGCCGTGGCTGGCGAACACGGCACGGTCGGCCCGCACGGGCAGCAGCCGCTGGGTCCGGTAGTGCAGCCGCCCCAGCACCCCGCCCAGCCCCCGGCCGACCCGGCCGGCCGCGTACCGCCCCCGGCACCCCTGCCGGGAGGCGAACGACAGCAACCGGTACGCCCGGTGCCACCCGAGCCGCACGAGCAGCCGCCGCAACCGGACACCGGGCAACGGCCGGACGCCGGACGGCGCCCCGGCGTCCGGCACCTGTCCGCCGCCGGACAGCGGCCGGTCGCCCGCCCGGGCCCCGGCGTCGCGGTGCGCACCGCCGCCCGGGAGCGAGCCGTTCGTCGTCCTCCGCGGCCCGCGGCGGGGCAGCCGGTGCCGTCGGCAGTGGGCGCGTGCCCGGCGCAGGAACTCCGCGCGCGCCCCGCGCGGGAGGTGGCGCCCGCCCCCGTCGAACAGTGCCGTGAGATGGTCCACCATGCGGCGGAACACCACCGGCCGCCAGCGCGCCAGATCGGGACGGTCCGCGAGCCGCGCGAAGACCCGGTCGTACTGCGCGAACACGTCGAACGGCCGCGCGCCCCCCGTACCGGGGAAGCCGACGCGGGGGTCCGGCACCCCGGCGACGCCGAAGGCGCCCGCGCCGGGCCGGTCGGCCCCGGCCGCCCCCGCCCCGACGGCCCCCGCCCCGACGGCCCCCGCCCCGACGGCCCCCGCCCCGGCGGCCCCCGAGCCGCCCGCGCGGGGCCGGCCCCCGCCGGGCCAGTCCCCGCCCGCCCAGTCCCCGTCGGGCCGGGGCGCCTCGGCCCGGGTCGCGCGGAACCGGGCGCCGGGTCGGTCCGGTGCCGTCGGTTCGGGGCGGGACCCGGCGGTGAGGGCCGCGTCGCCCCGGTCCAGCCGGCGGCGGACGCACACCCGGTCCAGCGTGGTGATCGTCTTCGCCGTCAGCAGGACCGGGTACGTCCAGGCCGGGTCGCCGTGTCCGCCCGGGGGGAAGAGGAGGATCTCGCGTTCCAGGAAGTCGCGCCGGTATGCCTTGTTCCAGGCCAGGGGCGGGAGTTCGAGCAGGTCGGGGCGGTCGTCCAGGGTGAAGGTGGGGGTCGGGCCGCGGCCCGTGGCGAGCCGGGCGGCGAACGGGTCGGGCGCCTCCTCGCCCGTCCACAGCGCGTACGTGTGGCCGTAGAGCAGCAGGTCCGGCTCCTCCGTCTCCTTCAGCCGGACCGCGATCGCCTCCAGCGCCCCCGGCGTCAGGCTGTCGTCGCCGTCCAGCAGGACGACGTAGTCCCCGTCCGCCCGGGCCAGCCCGGCGTTGCGGGCGGGCCCTGAACCGGCGTTGCGCGGCAGATGCACCGGCACCACCCGCGCGTCGCGGGCCGCGAACTCCTCGATGATCGCCCCGCACGAGTCCGGCGAGCAGTCGTCGACCGCGAGCAGTTCGAGATCCGGACACGACTGCTCCAGCACGGACCGCAGGCAGGCGTGCAGCTGGGCCTGCACCTTGTACGCGGGGACGATGACACTGAACCTGGGCACGGAGACATCCATATGGTCGGCACGGGCATATGCCCGGGAACGGCCGAAGGAGTGATCGGGTTACGCCGTTTGTGGCATTTGGGGGACACTCCGGCGTGTCGGCACACGGAAGGGGCGGACCCGTGCTCGGGTCCGCCCCCCGGAAGACGGCCGGCGCTACTTCACCGCCCCCGCCATCACCCCCGACACGAACTGCCGCTGGAAGGCGAAGAACACGACCAGCGGGATCACCATCGAGATGAACGCGCCCGGCGCCAGCACGTCGATGTTGCTGCCGAACTGCCGCACCTGCGTCTGCAGGGCGACCGTGATCGGCTGCGTGCCCGCCTTGGTGAACACCAGCGCGACCAGCATGTCGTTCCACACCCACAGGAACTGGAAGATGCCCAGGCTCGCGATGGCCGGCCCACCCAACGGCATCACCACCCGCAGGAACAGCCGCAGTTCGCCCGCGCCGTCCAGCCGTGCCGCCTCCAGCAGTTCGCGCGGGATCTCCGCGAAGAAATTCCGCAGCAGGAACACCGCGAACGGCAGCCCGAACCCGACGTGGAACAGCACCACGCCGAAGATCGTGCCGAACAACCCGATGTTGCCGAACAGTTCGGCGATCGGGATGAGCGCCACCTGCACCGGCACCACAAGGAGCCCGACCACGCCCAGGAACCACCAGTCGCGCCCCGGGAACTCCATCCACGCGAAGGCGTACCCGGCGAGCGAACCGATCAGCACGACCAGGACCGTGGCCGGCACCGTGATCAGCACCGTGTTCCACAGGGAGTCGGTGATGTCGCCGTTCTCCAGGAGCTTCTGGTAGCTGTCGAACGTGAGCTGGGAGGGCCGGCTGAACACCTTCCACCACCCGGAGGCGCTCATGTCCTCCGGTGTGCGCAGCGAGGCGAGCAGCAGACCGATCGTCGGCACCAGCCAGAACAGGCCGACGAGGAGGAGGAAGACCCGCAGCAGACCGCCGCTGACCCCCTCGGTGATCCGCGTCGCCCAGGACCGCCGGGCCTTGACGGCCGTCCCGGCCGGCGGCGCGGGCGCCGGTGCCGCCGTACTGATTCCTCCGGCCTCGGCAGTCATCGCCGCACCTCCCGCCGCAACCGACGCACGTTGCTGTGTCTTCCCGGGGGCCAACCCCCGGACCCCCGGCCGGAAAGCGGTCGTGCCCTCATCGCCGCACCTCCCGCCGTAGTCGCCGCACGTTGAACAGCATCACCGGGATCACCAAGAGCAGCAGGAACACCGCGATCGCGCTCGCGACGCCCGGCTGGTCCTCGGCGAAGCCCTTCCGGTACAGCTCCAGGGCGAGCACGTCGGCGTCGTCCTGCGAGGAGCCCGGCGGGATGATGAACACCAGGTCGAAGACCTTGAGCACGTTGATCATCAGTGTGACCACGACGACCCCGAGCACCGGCGCGAGCAGCGGCACCGTGACCCGGCGGAACACCTGCCACTCGTTCGCCCCGTCCACCCGCGCCGCCTCCAGGAGTTCGCGCGGCACACCGGCCAGCCCCGCCGCGATCAGCACCATCGCGAACCCGGCCCACATCCACACGTACGCCCCGATCACCGCCGGGGTGACGAGCGACGGGCCGAGCCAGTCGACGCCGTTGTACGGCTCCTTGAAGTTGCTCGCGGGCAACCGCAATTGAGCCCCGTCCGCCTTCGCCGACAGTGTGAACGTGCCGTCGTCGGCGGCCTTCGTGGAGTCGACGACCTCGCCGTCCTTCACCGCCTCGATCCGCATCCCGGCGTACCCCTGCTCCGAGGCGTCGACCCCGCCGAGCGTGCCGACGCCCTTGCCGCGCGTGAAGTCCTGCCAGGTCGTCCCGGTGATCCTCCCCGGGTCGGCCTTCGGCGCGGCCGCCTTCTTCGCGCTGTCCGGCATCTGGTCGGGCGCGACGCCGACGAGCGGCAGCGTGACCGTGTCGCCCGTGTGCACCGTCGCCCTCGTCAGGAACCCGCCGTCCCGCGCGACCAGCGGCGACTCACGCCCCGGGTGCGCCTTCGGGAACGCGGACGACTGCGCGAACGTGTCGTGCACGCCCACCCAGACCGCGTTCGCCACGCCCTTGTCCGGGTCCTGGTCGTACACCAGCCGGAAGATGATCCCCGCCGCGAGCATCGAGATCGCCATCGGCATGAAGACGACCAGCTTGAACGCCGTGCCCCAGCGCACCCGTTCGGTCAGCACCGCGAACACGAGTCCGAGGGCGGTCGCGACCGTCGGCGCGAACACCACCCACAGGATGTTGTTCTTCAGCGCCGTACGGATGCCGTCGTCGGTGAACAGGTCCTTGTAGTTGTCGATGCCCGCGAAGGAGTCACCGGAGGAGTCGTAGAAACTGCGGACGACGGAGTACCCGATCGGGTAGACCACGAGCGCACCGAGCAGCACCAGCGCGGGCAGCAGGAAGAGCGCTGCCACCGTGCGCCGGGTGCCGGTCACGCTTCTGCGCTTCGACGGGACGGGGGGCGTCGCCGGGGACTCGGCGACCCCCTCCGCGGTGGCCGACGTCATCGCCGGTCACCCGCCCCTCGTGCCCGGCGCGGGCTCAACTCCCGCTCCCGTACGCCTTGGCCGCGGCGGCCTCCAGCTTCGCCTGCGCACCGGCCACGTCCTTGGGGTTGGTCAGGAAGTCCTGCAACTCCTTCCACTCGCCCTTGCCGGGCGTGCCGCCGAACGCCTGCGGGGCCTGGTCGGACATGTCGAACCGGAAGTCGTCACCGGCCGCGACCAGCGACTTGGCGATCTTCCGCTGCACCGCGTTCGGGTACGCCGAGTCCGGCACGTTCTTGTTGGGGGAGAGGTAACCGCCCAGCTTGGCCTGGATGGTCGCGGCGTCCGGCGAGGCCAGGAACGTCACCAGGGCCTGCGCGGCCTTGGAGTCGTCCAGGATGACGGCCGCGTCGCCGCCGCTGACCACGGGCGCGGTGTCGCCCACGGCCGGGAACGGGAAGACCTTGGCGTCCGTGCCGATCCTCGCCTTGGTCTCACCGATGTTGACCTGCGCGAAGTCGCCCTCGTAGACCATGCCGGCCTTCGGCTGGTCGCCGCCGGTGAAGGTCTGGGTGACCGACTCCGGGAACGCCGTCCCCAGTGCGCCCTTCGCGCCGCCCGCGACGTAGTCCTTCTTGCCCCAGATCTGCGCGAGGGTGGTGAGCGCCTGCTTGACCGAGGGGTCGGTCCACTTGATCTTGTGTTGGGCGAGCTGGTCGTACTTCTCCGGGCCGGCCTGGGAGAGGTAGACGTTCTCGAACCAGTCGGTGAGCGTCCAGCCGTCCGCGCCGCCCACCGAGAAGGGGGTGACACCGGAGTCGTAGACCGTCTGCGCGGTGCTCAGCAGGTCCTGCCACGTCTTCGGCTCGCTCGCCCCCGCGTTCTCGAAGACCTTGGCGTTGTACCAGATCAGCGACTTGTTGGCGGCCTTGTAGTAGGCGCCGTACTGCTTGCCGTCGACCTTGCCGATGTCCTGCCAGCCCTGCGAGTAGTTCTTCGCGAGTTCCTTCGTCGCCTCCGCGCCCAGCGGCTTGGCCCAGCCCTTGTCCACGGCCTGCTTGATCGCGCCGGGCTGCGGCAGCAGCGCGACGTCCGGCGGCTGGCCGCCGGCCACCTTCGAGCCGAGGAAGTTGATGATCGGGTCCTGGGCGGGCACGAAGGTGACCTTGGCGCCGGTGCGCTTCTCGAACTCGGCGAGGACCTTCTTGAAGTTCTTCTGCTCACCACCGGTCCACACGGCGGCGACCTCCAGGCTCTCGCCGTTCAGCTTGGGCAGCTGAACGGTGGAGCCGCCGCCGTCGCTCGCGCGGCTGGGCTTGGTGTCGCCACTGGAGGTGTCGTCGTCCCCGCCACAGCCGGAGACGGCCAGCGCGAGGGCGGTGGCGAGGAGGACGGCGGCGGCTCTGGGGGTCCGCCGCCGGGTGGTCGTGGGGGAGGCCCGGAAGGTTTCCCTGGTACGGCGATTCTTCTCGGTACGGAAGGTGCTGTAGCTACTGGCGGTGCTGTCGTTATGGACGGTGCCGAAGTTGCTGCTCCTGGTGCTGCGCATCACTGCCCCGTTCTTCGTTCCTCGTCGAACGTCGTTCCGGCGCTGTTCCGTGCGCTCTGGTGTACGCCGGGCCAGGCGGGTCGGCAAGAGCGCCTACGGTGTCAAGCGGACCATCGTGACCGCGTCGTTGTGTGTGGGGGAGTGGAGGTGGGGGCGGAGCCCTCCGCGCCGGCCGGAGCGGAGCCCCCTCACAGCAGTGAGGGGACTGCCGTCGCCGAGACCGACCGGGCCGCCCGCTCCAACGCACTGGCGAGCAGCGCCAGATCCGTCGGCCCGTTGCCCAATTCCCGTACCGTGCGGCGGGCCGGCGGGTCGCCCATGCGCTCCCACTCCACGGGAGCCACCGTGGGCCGCACGGTCGCCGTCCGCGGGATGCGCCCCGTGACGCGGCCGCCCTGGAACTCCGTCGCCCGGAGGTCCCGGTCCTCCGCATCAGGCGCGTACGTCAACCGCCCCCGTCCCGGGGCGGGTTCGTCCGCGCCCGGCGCGGGCGTGCGCAGCCGCACCCGCAGCCCGGCGGCCCAGCCCGGCTCGGACCGCGGCGTACGGCCGCCCTCGACGCCCGTCGCCGCCACCAGGTGCACCCCGAGCCGGGCCCCGTCCCGCCCGACCGCCTCCAGCGCCCGTACGACCGAACCGGCCGACGGCCGGCCGGGCGAGCCGAGGGCGGGCGAGAGCAGCGCGTCCAGGTCGTCCACGACGACCACCAGCCGGGCCAGCGGCGGCCCCGGCTCCGGTGCCCGGCGTGCCGCGGGCGGCCGCAGCCGCAGCGTCGCGCTCGGCGGCGACTCCAGGTCGGCGGCGCCGGCACCGGAGCCCGCGGCCGTGGCGGACGTTCCGTCCGCCGCCCCCGGGCGCCGTGCCGCCGTCCCGCTCGCCGTGGTCCGCTGCGGCACCAACCGCTCCGACACCGCCCGCCGCGTGTGCCACTCGGCGAAGTCCAGCCGGCCCAGCAGCTCGGCGCGCCGCTTCAGCTCCGCGCTCAGCGCCTGCGCGAACTCCCGCATGCGGACGGGGTCGTTGGCGACGAGGTGGGTGGTGACGTGGGGCAGGTCCGTGCACAGCCGCAGACCGTCGTCGGCGCCGGAGGCGCGCGGCCCGCAGTCGCGGCCCTCTATCAGCACCATGCCGAGCCGGTCCGGGCGCTCGGCCGCCGCGAGGGACGCGGCGACGGCCCGCAGCAGCTCCGTACGGCCGCTGCCCGACGGCCCCTCCACCAGCAGGTGCGGACCGTCGGCGGCGAGGTCCACGACGACCGGACCGCGCGGCCCGGCCCCGAGCACCGCCCAGGCGCGGCCGCCCAGCGACTCGGTGTCGTCGGCCGCGGCCGCCCAACGGGCCATCAGCGAGGCGGGGGTGGCGCGGGCCAGCCCCAACTCGTCCAGCAGACGGGCCGTCCGGGGCAGCGGCGCGGAGACCCGCGGGTGCGGGAGCGACCCGCCGGCGGGACCGTCCGTACGCAGCGGGGCGAGCGCGCGGGCGAACCGCTCGGCCCACGCGAGGGACACCGCGTCGACGGCGGCGACGGTGCCCTCGCTCACCGGCCCGCGGCGTATCCGCCCACCGTCGCCGGCCTCACCGGGACCACGCCCGGCGACGACCGCCGCGTCCCGCAACGCCCGCCCGGTGCGGTCGTGATGCGTGGCCTGGGGGTCGTAATGGGTGGCTTGGGGGTCGTGGGGCGTGGTGCGGGGGTCGTGGTGGGTGGTCCGGGAGTCGTAATGCGTGGCTTTGGGGTCGTACGGGGCGCCGGGAGCGCCGTACTCGCCGCGGGGCTGCGGGATGCCGGTCGCGCGCCCCTCACCGGTGCGCCCGGCACGGGCGGTCGTCCCGCCGCGCACCGCGTCCCGCCCGTCGGCGGGGACCCCAGCACCGTACGCATCCGCGCCCCCGGCGAACCCGTGCCGCCCGGACACACCCCGGCCGTCGCCACCGGGGGCGGCCAGACCACCGGCGCCCGGCGCGCCCGGCCCACTGGCGCCCTGCTCGCCCGGCGCGGCCGGGCCGTCGGCGCCGTACGGTCCGGGTGCGGATCGGCCGCTCGCGTCCTGCGTGCCTGACACGCCCCGGTCGCCCGCGCCCCGGGCGTCCGGTGCGACCTGGCCGCGCGTGTCCTGCGCGCCCGGTGCCGTCCGGCCGTCGGCGAAGCCGTGCCGCCCCGACACGGCTCGGCCGCTCGCGCCCTGCGCGTCCCGTGCGCCCTGGCCGGCGCCGTACGAGGCCGGTGCGCCCTGGCCGTCGGCGCCGTACGAGCCCGGTGCGGTTCGATCGGGCGCGGAACCGGAACCGGGGCTGCGGTCGGGCCCGACGGCGGGGGAGCCGTTCGGCTCCGGTCGGGGTGCGACTCGCAGGACGTGCACCGCCGTGGCCACATCCCCGCTGAGCAGGGCCACCGCCCCGCACTCCCGGAACGTCGGCGAACCGGCGCACGCCGCCTCGTACGTCTCCGCGACCGGCGAGGCGGGGGAGGCCGCCGCCGTCTCGGCCAGGCAGATCACATGGATGCCGGCCCGCGGCCCCTCCCGTACCAGCCGCACCACCGCCTCGCGCACATCCGCGCCGCCGGGGTCGCCGTCCACCACCAGCACGGTGCGGGGACCGGCGTACGGCTCGGCCGGCGCGCCGTCCCCGTCCCGCGCCCAGGAGGGGCGCCGTACGGTGTCGTCCTCGTCCCTGGGGCCGCCCTGCTGGGGCACCCGGGGCGCGGCGTCGGGCGCCGGGTCGCCGAGCCGGTCGTCCAGGCGGCGCAGCAGCTCCGCCGTACGGGCCGTCGCCTGCTCACGGTCGTAGGCGAGCAGCAGCCGGCAGTCCTGGCCGTGCGCCGGTACGAGGTGCGGCAGCCAGCCGAGCCACGACCACTCCGCCGTGCGCTCCTCGACGGGGCGCGCGCGGTCCGCGCTGATCAGGACGAGTTCGAGCGTGTCGGGGGAGTGCAGCGCGGCCAGCTGCGCCAGTACGGCACGGGCGAGCCCGTCGAGGCGGGCCCGGGGTCCGGCCAGGCCGAGCGAGCCGACCTCGCGCAACCCCGTGGTCACCGGTACGGCGAGCAGCGGACCGGAGCCGTCGGGCGCGGCGGGCACGTCGGCGGTGCCGAGCCGCACGGTGAACGCCTCCGGGTGCAGCGGCCCGCGCTCCCAGAGCCGGGGCCCCGGCCGGAGCGCCGTCAGCAGCAGCGCGGCGGGATCCGGCCATTTCTCGGGTCCCTGCGGACGGTACGGCAGGGTCGGGGCCACACCCTCGGCATGCGCGGTCGCCGCACCACCGGCCGCGGTGTCCTCCCGTCCCCCGGCCAGCCGCCGGGCCCACGCGGCGAGCCCCCCGCGCCGCCGGCCCCCGGCCGCCGGCGCGCCACCCCACTCCTCCGGCACGTCGGTCCCCCGCACCGGCGTCCCCTTCCGGGACCGGCCGGTACCCCGCTCCCCGGCACGACCGCCGGAATCGCCGACCGCCGAGCCGCCGCCGTGCCGGTCGTCGCCGCGACCGCCGGGGTGGCCGGTTCCGCTGTCGCCCTGTGCGTAGCGGTCGTCCCGGCCCCTGTCGGCCTCACGGCTGTGCCCGCCGGCCCCGCTCCCCGCGTCGGCGCGGTCACCGGGGCCGGGGATGTCGGCCCCGACACCGCCGGGCCGCTCGCCGCCCCGGCCGGTACGGCCGTCGACGCCATGGCCGTACGGCTCGGCACGGTCACCGGAGCCGCTGGAGCCACCGGAGCCGCCGTGGCCGTCGGCGCCGGCACCGCTGTGCGCACCGCCCCCGCCGTGACCGGCCTCGCCACCACGGCCGGAACCGCCCGTGCCGTAGCCATGGCCGTGGCCGTCGGACCGGTCCGCGCCGGTGCTGTCGCCCGCCGTCGCCCGCGCCGGCCTGCGGGGCTCGCCCCGCCCCCCGGCGTCGCCCCCACCCTGCCCGTACGGCGCACCTGCGTGCGAGCCCGGCCGTCCCGCTCCGTACGCCCCCGGCGTCGCCTGTCCGTCGGCCGCCGGGCCGTGCTCCGGGCGGCCGACGGCCGTACCGGCCGCGGCGCCCGCCTGCGCACCCGGCACCGACGACGCACCCGGTACCGACGGCGCCCCCGCGCCCCGTACGCGCGCGTGTCCCTCGCCGTCCGGTGTCGTCGGGACCGGACGCACTCCGCCCGGCGGGGTCAGCCGCAGCGTCGACTCGCCGAGGCGCAGGAGCGCGCCCGGGGCCAGCCGGACCGGGCGGTCGGTGACGCGGACGCCGTCCAGCGTCGTGCCGTTGGTGGAGCCCAGGTCGGCGACCGTGACCCGGCCGTCGGGCGCGACCGTGACCGCGCAGTGCAGACGGGAGACGTCCGGATCGTCGAGCGGGACGTCGGCGTCGGCCGAGCGGCCCACCCGGATCTGGCCGCCGTGCAGCAGATGCACCCCGCCCGCGTCCGGCCCCGCCACCACGTGCAGCTCCGCCGAGACGTCGTCGTCCGAGGCCTCCGGGCCCGGCTCCGCCGGGGCGCCCAGCGTCAGCACGGCGCCGTCCGTCAGCGGCGGCTCGCCCAGCGTGCGGCGCTGCGGGTCGAGCCGCTCCGCGCCCGCGTACAGCACCGCCGGGCCCTCGCCGCCGCCCACCGCCGAGACGAGGCCCGCGACCACCGCCGCCAGCGCCGTCCCGGCAGGGGCGGTGACCAGGACGTCGCGGCTCGCGGCACGCGCTCCCGGCTCCGCGGGCGGGCCCAGCGGGTCAACGACGGTCAGCCGGATCTGCATCGCCGTCAGCGGTCCCTTCTGCGCAAGCACCCGCGGGCGGGGACGAAGGCGCCGCCCGCGGTCCCCCGACCGCGGACCTTCCCCCGGGACTCCCCCCACCGCTCACGAGCACATCGGCCAGTAACTGGAGGCATCCTCGCACCTGCCACTGACAACGCGCCCGCCCCCCGAGGGCAAGTGATCTTGATTGGTCGGCTCTGCCCGCAAAAGTGCCCGCCCGATGACCTGCCCCGATCCACGAATGACCACTCGGAGCCCGCTTGCGATCGACTGCGGACCGCTCACGCCAGGGCCGGGCAACCAACCGTCGCGAACCGAGCGTCTTCCCGTCGAACGCGCACGGCGGCAGGCCCGTACCCCTGCGCGAGGGCGCCGGAGCCCCACGGCCACGGCGAGGGCTTGACAACCCGGTGCCACCCGGCACCGCACTACAGTGGGTCGGAACACCCGGAACCCGGAGCCGGGGTCCCGGACCGGGGCCCGAAGCCCGGAACAGCACGGTGCGCGAGGTGGACAACGGTGTGTGGACAGCGGTGTACGGACCAGACACCCCGATCAGCAGGGAGCCCATGACGTGCGGCCGGTAGGCAGCAAGTACCTGCTCGAGGAGCCGCTCGGACGCGGCGCCACGGGCACGGTGTGGCGTGCGAGCCAGCGCGAGACCGCGGGCTCCGAGGCGGCCGTCGCCGGCCGGCCGGGCGAGACCGTCGCGATCAAGGTCCTCAAGGAGGAGCTCGCGAGCGACCCGGACATCGTGATGCGCTTCCTGCGGGAGCGCTCCGTCCTGCTCCGGCTGACCCACCCGAACATCGTCCGGGTGCGGGACCTGGTCGTCGAGGGCGATCTGCTCGCCCTCGTCATGGACCTCGTCGACGGCCCCGACCTCCACCGCTACCTGCGGGAGAACGGTCCCCTCACCCCCGTCGCCGCCGCCCTGCTGACCGCCCAGGTCGCCGACGCGCTCGCCGCCAGCCACGCCGACGGCGTGGTCCACCGCGACCTCAAGCCCGCCAACGTCCTGCTGAAGCAGACCGGCGGCGAGATGCACCCGATGCTCACCGACTTCGGCATCGCCCGCCTCGCCGACTCCCCGGGCCTGACCCGCACCCAGGAGTTCGTCGGCACGCCCGCGTACATCGCGCCGGAGTCCGCCGAGGGCCGCCCGCAGACCTCCGCCGTGGACATCTACGGCGCCGGGATCATGCTCTACGAGCTGGTCACCGGCCGCCCCCCGTTCGGCGGCGGCAGCGCCCTCGAAGTGCTGCACCAGCACCTGAGCGCCGAGCCGCGCCGCCCCTCCACCGTGCCGGACCCGCTGTGGACGGTGATCGAGCGCTGCCTGCGCAAGAACCCGGACCAGCGCCCCAGCGCCGAGAACCTGGCGCACGCCCTGCGGGTCGTCGCCGACGGCGTCGGCGTGCACGCGAACTCCGCGGCGATCGCCGCCGCCGAGGGCGTCGGCGCCCTCCTCGGCCCCGACCTCGCCCCGGCGCCCGTACCCGGCACGCCCGGCGCCGCCGACCCCCCCCAGGTTCTGCCGCACACGCCGGGCGCCCAGGACCCGGGCGGCTTCCACCGCGATCCCACCCTCCCGAACGGCTACGACCCCAACGGCGCCACCAGCGTCCTCCCGCACACCTCCGGCGCCGGGGCCGCCGACCCCACCGCCGTCCTGCCGCAGACCGGCGCCGCCGACCCGACCGCCGTCCTGCCCCCGGTGCCGCCGGGCGGACCCGGACAGCAGGGCGACGCGGGCGGACCCGAGCAGCCGCATCCCTGGCAGACCCAGCTCCGCGCGGCCCGCGACCGCAACGACCAGACCCAGGTCCAGTACCTCGACCCGAACGAGGACCCGCTGCGCCGCCGCCCGCAGCGCCAGGTCGCCCGCCCCCAGCAGCAGCCGCGCCGGCAGCCGCCCCCGCAGGACGGCTACGGCTACCCGCAACAGCAGCAACCGCAGCAGCCGCCCGGACAGCAGCGGTACGCCCCCCAGCGGGCGCCCCAGCGCCGCCGCGAGACCCCGCAGCCGCAGCAGTACGCCCCCGCGCCCCAGCACCAGCCCCAGCGCTACGCCCCGGAGCCGCAGCGCCCCGCGCCCCGCCCCGAGCGCGAGCCGAGGGCACCGCGGCAGCGCGGCGCCAACCCGATGAAGATCCCGGGCCTCGGCTGCCTCAAGGGATGCCTGTTCACGCTCGTCATCCTGGTCGTCGCGAGCTGGCTCGTCTGGGAGCTGAGCCCGCTCCAGGACTGGATCGGCGACGGCAAGGGCTACTGGCACCAGCTGCGCGACTGGGCCTCGTCCACCGCGGACTGGGTGAAGGACCTGGGTTCGAACTAGCTCCTCGCACTGCACACCGGACGGCACCCGGGGCACAGCCCGGGTGCCGTCCGGCGCTCCGACCTTGGGGATTTGTCGACACCCACCGGGTGATTTCCGTCGCCCGGGTGAAGGCCGGCTCCCGCGACGCGTAGTTTTGGCGACAACACGCGGACCGTTGGAGCGAGCGGAGCAGCCTTGGCACGGAAGATCGGCAGTCGGTACACCGCGCACCAGGTCCTGGGACGGGGCAGCGCCGGCACGGTGTGGCTGGGCGAGGGCCCCGAGGGGCCCGTGGCCGTCAAGCTGCTGCGCGAGGACCTCGCGTCCGACCAGGAACTGGTGGGCCGGTTCGTCCAGGAGCGCACGGCGCTGCTCGGCCTGGACCACCCCCACATCGTCTCGGTGCGCGACCTCGTGGTCGACGGCAACGACCTGGCCCTCGTCATGGACCTCGTACGCGGCACGGACCTGCGCACCCGCCTGGACCGGGAACGCAGGCTGGCCCCCGAGGCGGCGGTGGCGATCACCGCCGATGTCGCCGACGCGCTGGCCGCCGCCCACGCGGCCGGGGTCGTGCACCGCGACGTCAAGCCGGAGAACGTCCTGCTCGACATGCAGGGCCCCCTCGGACCCGGCGGCGCGCACCCCGCGCTGCTGACCGACTTCGGTGTGGCCAAACTCATCGACACCCCGCGCCGGACCCGCGCCACGAAGATCATCGGCACGCCGGACTATCTCGCCCCCGAGATCGTCGAGGGGCTGCCGCCGCGCGCGGCCGTCGACATCTACGCGCTGGCCACGGTCCTGTACGAGCTGCTCGCCGGGTTCACACCGTTCGGCGGTGGGCATCCGGGCGCCGTGCTGCGGCGGCACGTCACGGAGACGGTGGCACCGCTGCCCGGCATCCCCGACGAGCTGTGGCAGCTCCTCGTGCAGTGCCTGGCCAAGGCGCCGGCCTCCCGGCTGCGCGCCTCCGAGCTGGCGGCGCGGCTGCGGGAGCAGCTGCCGTCGCTGGCGGGGATGGGGCCGCTGGACGTCGACGAGCCGGGGGCGGAGCCGGAGGAGGACGACGACGAGGCTGGGGCCGCCCCGGGCGAGTGTGCCGACGGGGAGCGGACGGACGCGCCGTCGGGCGAGCGGCGGGTGCGGCGGGGGGCCGTGCCGCTGGTGCCCGGCGCGAAGCCGGACTCCAACCGGGACACGCACACGTCGATGCGGGTGCCGGGGCCGGAGGAGCTGGCGGGAGGTGCGCGGGGGACGGCGCGGGTGCCCCGGGCGGCGGGGGCGCCGCGGCCGGGGTCCGCGCGGAACCGTGCGGTTGCCCGCCGGCGGCGGTTGACGCTGGGGGCGGTGGCGCTGGTACTGGTCGCCGCGGCGGGCTTCGGGGCATGGGCGGCCATGTCGGACGACGACACCGACATCCACCCACAGGACTCCAACAACTCCGCACCGGCGGTTCCGTAGGCGTTCTCTCGCCCCCGCCGCCCCTACCCTTCCCATCCCTTCAAGGGGCTCCGCCCCTTGGACCCCGCACGGGGCTTCGCCCCGTTTCGCGCAGTTCCCCGCGCCCCTCAAGGGGCGCGGGGAACTGCGCGACAAGCCACGACGTACTCGCAGCCGCCCTCCCACCGATCCCCCCGAGTTCTCCCGCGCCCTTCCCCCTCCAGCGGAACCGTTACGCTGGGGAGCGTGGCAGTCGTCGACGTATCCGAAGAGCTCAAGTCCCTCTCCTCGACCATGGAGTCGATCGAGGCCGTCCTGGACCTCGACAAGCTGAGGGCAGACATCGCCGTGCTCGAGGAGCAGGCGGCCGCGCCGTCCCTCTGGGACAACCCGGACGAGGCGCAGAAGATCACCAGCAAGCTGTCCCACCTCCAGGCCGAGGTCCGCAAGGCCGAGGCCCTGCGCGGCCGGATCGACGACCTCGGCGTCCTCTTCGAGATGGCCGACGAGGAGGACGACCCGGACACCCGCGCCGAGGCCGAGTCCGAGCTCACGGCCGTGAAGAAGGCGCTGGACGAGATGGAGGTCCGCACCCTCCTCTCCGGCGAGTACGACTCCCGCGAGGCCCTCGTCAACATCCGCGCCGAGGCCGGCGGCGTCGACGCCGCCGACTTCGCCGAGAAGCTCCAGCGCATGTACCTGCGCTGGGCCGAGCAGCGCGGCTACAAGACCGAGGTCTACGAGACGTCGTACGCGGAAGAGGCCGGCATCAAGTCGACCACCTTCGCCGTCCAGGCCCCGTACGCCTACGGCACCCTCTCCGTCGAACAGGGCACCCACCGCCTCGTGCGCATCTCGCCCTACGACAACCAGGGCCGGCGCCAGACCAGCTTCGCGGGCGTGGAGATCCTCCCCGTCGTCGAGCAGACCGACCACGTCGAGATCGACGAGTCCGAGCTGCGGGTCGACGTCTACCGGTCCTCCGGGCCCGGCGGCCAGGGCGTCAACACGACCGACTCCGCGGTGCGCCTGACCCACATCCCCACCGGGATCGTCGTCTCCTGCCAGAACGAGCGGTCACAGATCCAGAACAAGGCCACCGCGATGAACGTCCTCCAGGCCAAGCTCCTCGAGCGGCGCCGCCAGGAGGAGCAGGCCAAGATGGACGCGCTCAAGGGCGACGGCGGCAACTCCTGGGGCAACCAGATGCGGTCGTACGTCCTGCACCCGTACCAGATGGTCAAGGACCTGCGCACCGAGTTCGAGGTCGGCAACCCCGAGTCCGTCTTCAACGGCGAGATCGACGGCTTCCTGGAGGCCGGGATTCGCTGGCGCAAGCAGCAGGAGAAGTAACGGAACGGGTTTCCGTCGCGGCCCGGCCGCCCCGGAAACACCGTTTTGTCGACAAGGCAACTGCCGCCCCAGTGGCGTCAGTTGCCTTTTCTCTGTGATCTTTCCCTACTCTCTCCGCACTCTCTCGTGACGAAAGCGGCGGTATGGGACATCGCGTGCGCAACGGCCTTGACGTTGCTTAAAAAAATCGGAAAGGTGTCGGGTGGCATGCGCATTATCGGGGCGCATGTGAACCGGGGGAGTTCCACGTTCATGACCTGCCTCCGTTGATCACGGCCCCGTGGCGCTGTTCCACTGACGATCGGCTACTGGGGGTAGCAGTCATATGACGAAGAAGACACGGGTCCGCGTGGCGCGCATCGCCGCGGGTGCCGTGATTGCCGCGGGTGCGTCGCTGACGGCCGCGGGTGCGGCGTCCGCGCTCGAACTCACCGCGAGCGCGGACAGCAACGGGATCCAGGCCCAGGTGAAGACGGGCGGTGAGGACGAGGGCGCTTCCCTCGGCCTGACCGAGGGCACGACCGCCGGCACGGAGGGCACCTCGACCGGTACGTCCACCGGCACTTCGGAGGGTTCCTCCGAGGGGACGTCCGAGGGCACCTCCGTCGGTGCCTCGGAGGGCACCTCCGAGGGCACCTCGACCGGTACGTCCGAGGGCACGTCCACCGGCACTTCGGAGGGCACGTCCACCGGCACTTCGGAGGGCACCTCGACCGGTACGTCCGAGGGCACGTCCACGGGCTCCTCCGAGGGCACCTCGACCGGCTCCTCCGAGGGCAACGGCAACGGTGGCAACGGCAACGGTGGCTCCGGCAACAACGGTGGCAACGGCAACGGTGGCTCCGGCAACAACGGTGGCAACGGCAACGGTGGCTCCGGCAACGCCGGTGGTTCCGGCAACGGCGGCTCCGGCAACGCCGGTGGCTCCGGCAACGGCGGTACCGAGGTGGACGGCGGCGGCAACAACCCCGTCGAGCAGAGCAAGGGTTCCTCCGCTCTGACCGACACCGGCACCGAGGCGTCGGACACCACCGCCCAGGGCGGCGACGACGGCGAGCTGGCCGAGACCGGTGCCGGCCAGACCGCGTTCCTGCTGGTCGGCGCGGCCACGATGATCGCCGGCGGCATCGGCTTCCGGTTCCTGCCCCGCCTGGTCAACGGCCGGGGCGGCGCCGCGGCCTGACCGCCATAGGCGCGACAGGCACGACAGGCGCAGCGTGACGTAACGCAGAAAGGCCCGGAGCAGCCGGCTCCGGGCCTTTCGCGTGTTCTGAAACGGACGGGACGACTACACCGTCTGGTGCGCCACCAGCGCCAGCGCCGCGATCAGTACGACGAGCAGGGCGATCAGCGTCATCGGGTTCAGGTGGGCGAACGGGCTCTGCTGCTGGAGCCGCTCCCTGCTGGCCCGGCAGACGGGGCAGCGACCCTCGCTCACGGGCGCAGCGCAGTTCGCGCACACCAATCGGTCGTACGTCATGCGCCTCGGCCTCCTCGCACCGCCTTCACCCCGTACAACGTGCCGGACGCCCATTACGTTCCCGTACGGTTCCGTCCCCGTTCCCGTTCCGCGTCCGCCACCACTTCCCACTGTGCCAGGTTCCGCGACTCCGCGCGGCGGCGCGGGGAAGCCGAGCGGTCCCGCGGCCCCGCGGGCCCCGACAAAACGCACAACATTCGCGCATGCCCACCGACGACTGCACGCACACATCCGGTTCGCGTATGGTCACGCTCACCAACCCCGGCGACTTGTGGTGCATCCCGTGATCCGATTCGACAACGTCTCCAAGGTCTACCCCAAGCAGACCCGCCCCGCGCTCAGGGATGTCTCCCTGGAGGTGGAGAAGGGCGAGTTCGTGTTCCTCGTGGGATCGTCCGGCTCCGGAAAGTCCACGTTCCTGCGTCTGATCCTGCGCGAGGAGCGGTGCAGCCACGGCCAGGTGCACGTCCTGGGCAAGGACCTCGCCCGCGTCTCCAACTGGAAGGTGCCGGGCATCCGGCGCCAGTTGGGCACGGTGTTCCAGGACTTCCGGCTGCTGCCCAACAAGACCGTCGCCGAGAACGTCGCCTTCGCACAGGAGGTGATCGGCAAGTCGAAGGGCGAGATCCGCAAGTCCGTGCCGCAGGTGCTCGACCTCGTCGGGCTCGGCGGCAAGGAGGACCGCAGACCGGGCGAGCTGTCCGGTGGTGAGCAGCAGCGCGTCGCCATCGCACGCGCCTTCGTCAACCGGCCCAAGCTGCTGATCTGCGACGAGCCCACGGGCAACCTCGACCCGCAGACCTCCGTCGGCATCATGAAGCTGCTCGACCGCATCAACCGGACGGGCACCACCGTGCTGATGGCGACCCACGACCAGAACATCGTGGACCAGATGCGCAAGCGCGTCATCGAGCTGGAGAAGGGCCGCCTCGTCCGTGACCAGGTGCGCGGCGTCTACGGCTACCAGCACTGACGACGAGGAACGAAAGGCTTAACCAGACGCCATGCGCGCCCAGTTCGTGCTCTCGGAGATCGGCGTCGGTCTCCGCCGCAACCTGACGATGACCTTCGCGGTCATCGTCTCGGTCGCCCTGTCCCTGGCCCTGTTCGGCGCGTCCCTCGTGCTGAGCGACCAGGTGTCCCAGATGAAGGGCTACTGGTACGACAAGGTCAACGTCTCGATCTTCCTCTGCAACAAGAGCGACGCCGACTCCGACCCCAACTGCGCCAAGGGCGCGGTGACGTCGGAGCAGAAGGAACAGATCAAGACCGACCTGAGCAAGATGTCGGTGGTCGAGAAGGTCACCTACGAGTCGCAGGACGAGGCGTACAAGCACTACAAGGAGCAGTTCAAGGACTCCCCGCTGATCAGCTCCCTCACGCCGGACCAGATGCAGGAGTCGTACCGCATCAAGCTGAAGGACCCGCAGAAGTACCAGGTGATCGCGACCGCCTTCGACGGGCGGGACGGCGTGCAGTCGGTGCAGGACCAGAAGGACACCCTGGACAACCTGTTCCAGCTGCTGAACCTGATGAACCGGGCGGCGCTCGGCGTGATGGCGCTCATGCTGGTCGTCGCGCTGCTGCTGATCGTCAACACCGTGCGTGTCTCGGCGTTCAGCCGCCGCCGCGAGACCGGCATCATGCGGCTGGTGGGCGCCTCCGGCTTCTACATCCAGGCCCCGTTCATCATGGAGGCGGCCGTCGCCGGCCTGATCGGCGGAGGCGTGGCGTGCGTCTTCCTGGTCCTCGGCCGCTACTTCACCGTCGACCACGGCATGGCCCTGTCCGGCAAGCTGACGCTCATCAACTTCGTCGGCTGGGACTCGGTCCTGACGAAGCTGCCGCTCATCCTCGCGGCGAGCATCCTGATGCCGTCCCTGGCCGCGTTCTTCGCGTTGCGCAAGTATCTGAAGGTGTGACACACGCCAACGGGGCGGGCGGGTCAACCGCCCGTTTCGTAGGCACCCTTCCCCTAGACTCACCGCCATGCCCGGCCGAGATCCGCTCTTCTCACCGCCCCGCCGCCGCACCGGCCGCGGGGCCGCGCTGACGCTGGTCTTCGCGAGCGTGGTGGTGGCCGGCGCGGTGACCGGCTCATTCAACGAGAGCGCGGCGGTCGCGAGCCGGGCCGCCGCCCGCCAGGCCCCCGTTGACGACTCCACCGGCTCGGCCGCCGCCACCCGGGAGCGGGAGGTCGCCCGGGCCGCCGCCCGCGCGATGGCCGACGGCACGTCCCCCATGGAGGCCGCCGAGCGGGCCGTCAGCCGCAGCGGCGACCGCTGGGGTGCCGTCTACTCCCAGGACGAGTACGAGGAGTTCCAGGAGGCCCTGGACGGTGAGTACACCGGCGTCGGGCTCTCCGCCGGGCGCGGGAGCGACGGCCGGATCGAGGTGACCCGGGTCCGCCCCGGCTCGCCCGCGGCCGCCGCCGGGATCCGCGCCGGGGACCGGCTGCGCAGCGTCGACGGCGAGAAGGCCGACGACCGCCCGGTCACCGAGGTCGTCGCCCTGCTGCGCGGGGACGCCGAGGACGGCGACGGCGCGGACGCCGGCGCCGGCACCCGCGTCTCCGTCGGCCTCCAGCGCGGCACGCGCGCGTGGACGACGACGCTGCGCCGGGCCCGGCTGTCCACCGAGGACGTCACCACTCGCCGCGTCGCCGGCCGGACCACCGTCATCAGGGTGACCGCCTTCACCAAGGACTCCGGCGACCTGGTCCGCGCCGCCGTCGAGGAGGCGCCCGAGGGCGACGGGATCGTCCTGGACCTGCGCGGCAACTCCGGCGGCCTGGTCACCGAGGCCGTCTCCGCCGCCTCCGCGTTCCTCGACGGCGGCCTCGTCGCCACGTACGACGTCGAGGGCGAGCAGCGGGCGCTGCACGCCGCGCGCGGCGGCGACACCGACAGACCCGTGGTCGTGCTCGTCGACGGCGGCACGATGAGCGCGGCCGAACTCCTCACCGGCGCCCTCCAGGACCGCGGCCGCGCGATCGTCGTCGGCACCCGCACCTTCGGCAAGGGCTCGGTGCAGATGCCGAGCCGGCTGCCCGACGGCTCCGTCGCCGAGCTCACCGTCGGCCACTACCGCACACCGTCCGGCCGCGGCGTCGACGGCCACGGCATCACTCCGGACCTGGAGACGGACGGGGACGCCGCCCTGACCCGCGCGGAGCACGTCCTGTCCGGCCTGGGCAGCTCGTGACCCGACCGACCCCTGCGGAAACTCGGTAAACGGCTTTCCCCCCACCCCCTCCGAGGTGCGAAAATGGCCAGCACTATGGCCAAGGGAATGTACGTACCGAAAGAGGCCCAGCCGAAGCAGGGCAAGCAGGCCGCGAAGGCGCGGGACGGCGAGAAGGGCGGCAAGCGGCGGATCGTCGCGCAGAACAAGAAGGCGCGCCACGACTACGCGATCATCGACGTCTTCGAGGCCGGCCTCGTGCTGAGCGGCACGGAGGTGAAGTCGCTGCGCCAGGGACGGGCCTCGCTGACCGACGGCTTCGTGCAGATCGACGGGGACGAGGCGTGGCTGCACAACGCGCACATCCCCGAGTACAGCCAGGGCACGTGGACCAACCACTCCGTGCGCCGCAAGCGCAAGCTGCTGCTGCACCGGGAGGAGATCGACCGGCTGGAGGCGAAGTCCCAGGAGACGGGGCACACGATCGTGCCGCTGGCGCTCTACTTCAAGGACGGCCGGGCGAAGGCGGAGATCGCCCTCGCGCGCGGCAAGAAGGAGTACGACAAGCGGCAGACCCTGCGCGAGCGCCAGGACCGCCGCGAGTCCGACCGCGCGATCGCGGCGGCGAAGCGCCGCCAGCGGGCACCGCAGGTCTGAGCGGCGGCCCGGGCGCTCCTGGGGCACCCGGAATAAGCTGGCACCGACCCGCGTTGGTCACGTACGATGGGACCGTACCGCGCAGCCGGTGCACGCGATTGAAAAATCAACATGGGGATGATCGGTTTCGACAGCGGCTGTCGAAGCAGGGGAAGCGTGTCGAGGAAGCGGCCATGATCTCGTAAACCACAGGCCGAAAAAAATAATCGCCAATACCAAGCGCGATTCCTCCCAGCAGGCCTTCGCCCTCGCTGCCTGATCTCAGGTAGCGATCGCGAGCCTCCTACACAGGGAGTGTCAGCCCGGGGCTGTTCCCGACCCGGATCCTGGCATCAGCTAGGGGACTAAACCTTGATCCCGGTCACGGGGTGAAGAGGGAAACCAAACAGTGACTGGGCCCGTCGGAGACTTGTTCGCGTGATCTCCGGGGCCGAGAAAATCGCAGCGAACTGCACACGGAGAAGCCCTGATTCCGCACCGTTGGACGCGGGTTCGATTCCCGCCATCTCCACCACCGAAGCCCGGGGGCACGTCCCCCCGGCTCCCGGTACCCCATGTGGGCAAAGGCCCCGCCGCGCGAAGCGGCGGGGCCTTTGTCATGCGTAGAGAACGGTCAGGTGCGAGGGCCGTCGTGGACGTTGTGCTGGCTCAGTTCCACTGCGAACCGGGCGGCCGTCACGAAATCCGCGTCGTCGTGCAGGACGACCATTCCGTGGTGGGCGGCCGTCGCGCAGATCTGAAGATCAATGGCGGACAGCGCCCTGTGTGCGCCCTGCTCCGCCGCCCGCTGTTGGAAGGCGCCGATCCAGTGGCTCGCGTTCTTGGGTACGGAAACCTCGTCGTAGAGATCGGCGAACATGTCGCAGAACGTCTGGTACTCCTTGGAATCGCGCGAAGACCGGAGGAATTCGGCGCGCTGCGGATAGCACGAGACCACCTCTCCGTCCATGATCGTCGGATGCCACGCCTCATGGAGATCCCGAGCCCTGAGCAGGCGCCACAGCGCCGACGAGTCGAGCAGGTAGCGCATCACAGCCGTGCCGACTCCTTGTCCGCACGATGCGCCTGCTCGGCTCCTTCGATGTCCCAGGCTTGGGCCAACTCGAAGTACCTGTCATGGGCGGCAGCGCGCGCCAGCCGCTTGTTGTAGGCCTCCAGCGCCGCCGACACGGCGGCCGTCTTGGTCCGGTGGCCGCCCAGCCGTTTGGCTGTTTCCAAGGCTTCGTCATCAATGTCGATGTGGGTGAGCGACATCGAGCCCTCCGCAATGTACATACCAGTTCGCTTTCGAGGAAATTATTGTACATCAGTACAGAGCTCGAACCAGACGGTCTTGCCGATGCCGCAGAGGCGGGGTTCCGCGCCCCAGTCGTCGGCGAGGGCGGCGACGAGGGGGAGTCCGCGGCCGGACTCGTCGTCCGGGGCGGGCTCCCGGAGGACCGGCAGTGTGTCGCTCGCGTCGGTCACGGAGAGGCGCAGCCGGTCGTCGGTCTCCACGCACCGGGCCCGGATCTCCCGGCCGGCCGGGACCTTGGCGTGCCGGTAGGCGTTGGTCATCAGCTCGCTGAGCAGGAGTACGGCGGTCTCGGCGATGGCGTCCGGGATTTTCCAGAGCCTGGCCTGCTCGCGGAACAGTGTTCGGGCGCGGCCGACGCTGCGGGGGTGGCGGGGGAGCCGCCATTCGATGTCGTGGGGGAGTGCGGTGCTGCTGGGGGATGGGGGCGGGGTCGACATAGGGGAGGGGTTCCTTGCGTGTGATTTCCCGTCGTTCGGTGAGATCAGGGTGGCGGCCTGTGTTTACGCTCACGAGTAGCGATCCGGGTACGCAGCGTGGCTGTACCCGGGGTGACGTGAGGGGACGGGTGGTGCGGGTGGCGACGGGGGAGTCCCAGCAGGCGCAGCAGAACTGGCGTTACTGCGGCGGACAGATCAAGCTGTGGCGCGAGAGCGCGGGCGTGACGCGGCAGGGCTTGGCGGACGAGGCGGGCTACGACTACGAGTACGTCAAGTCCATGGAGTGCGGCCGGCGCCGGCCGACGTTGCGGTTGCTGCAGATCGCGGACCAGATGTGTCGGGCGGGCGGCAAGCTGACGGCCGCGCACGAGTTCATGAAGCCGGAACGGTTTCGCTCCTACGCGGAGGATTACGTTCGGTACGAGGCAGACGCCATCTCCGCCGGTTGCTACCAGCCGCTGCACATCCCTGGGCTTCTGCAGACAGAAGAGACGATGCGGGCGCTTCTCAACGCATACTTGCCTCCGCTCGACGACGAGACCATCGACGAACGGGTCGCTGGGCGCCTGGGGCGGCAAGCGTTGATGGACAAGCGCACCAGGGCGTTCAGTTTCGTCATCGGTGAAGCCGCGCTGAGGAATCCTGTCGGGGGTGGCGACGTACACAAGCGGCAACTGCTCTGGCTGCTGGAGCTCGGCGGAGCACGCAACGTGACGATCCAGGTGTTGCTGTTCGTCGGAGCGGGCCCCGGCGTGGATGGCCCGTTCGTGCTGTTGGAGACCGTTGAGCACGAGTTGCTGGTCTATGAAGAGGGGCATGAGACGGGGAGGCTCTACGCGGACGCCGATAAGGTCAGTGCCATCGTGCAGAGGCATGCCATGATCCTTCGGCAGGCTCTCAGTCCCGACGAGTCAGCGCGGTTCATTACGGAGTTGGTGGAGGAGCTGTGAGCACCGAGTTGACCTGGTTCAAGTCCAGCTACAGCAACAGCGGCGGCGGCGAATGCCTCGAAGTCGCCTACCCCTGGCGCAAGTCGAGCCACAGCAGTACAGGCGGCGGTGAGTGCCTCGAAGTCACCGCCTGCCCCCACACCGTCCACGTCCGTGACTCCAAACTCGGAGCCCACAGCCCCCGCTTCGGCGTGCCCGCGAGCGCCTGGACCGCGTTCCTCGGGTACGTCTCCCACGACGCGGCCTGAGCCGAGCCCCGGATAGTAGGGCCACGTCGTGCTGCTACTGCTCCGGGGTGGATCCCTGGTGGCGTGTGGCGTGGAGGCTGCCCAGGAGGGTGAGGGCCTGGGCGCTGGGGGTGTCCGGGGCGGCGTGGTAGATCACCAGTTGCTGGCCCGGCGCTCCGCGGACGTCGAAGGTCTGGTAGGTGAGGTCGAGGGGGCCGACGTCGGGATGGACGAGCTCCTTGCCGTCACGGGTCTTTCCGTGCACGGTGTGCGAGGACCACAGGGCGGCGAACTCCTCGCTCGCCTCGGTCAGGGAGTCGACGACGTCGTGCAGGCGCCGGTAGTTCGGGTCCAGGCCCGTGGCGTGGCGCAATCCGGCGACGACCGCCTCGGCGGCCCGTTGCCACTGGGTGAAGAAGCCGCGGGCGGCCGGGTCGAGGAACGTCATGCGGGCCATGTTGTCCATGGCCTCGTACGGTGAGAACAGCGCGTCGGCCAGCGCGTTCGAGGCGAGGAAGTCGGTGGCCGGGTTCAGGACGAAGGCCGCGGCATTCGGGTAGCCGTCCAGCAGTTGGCGCAGCGCGGTACTCACCGTCTCCCTCGGCTGCGGTCGCGCGCCGTCCGGCGCGGTGCCGGCGAGCCGGAACAGGTGCTCCCGCGCTTCGTCGTCCATCCGCAGCGCGCTGCTGATGGACTCGAGGATCTGCGGGGACGGGCTGCGCTCGCGGCCCTGTTCGAGGCGGGCGTAGTAGTCGCTGTTCATGCCGGCCAGGACGGCGACCTCCTCTCGTCGCAGCCCCGCCACCCGGCGGGCGCCGTAGGAGACGAGCCCGACGTCGTCGGGGCGCAGGCGGGCGCGGTGGGCGCGCAGGAAGTCTCCGAGGTCGTTGCTGGTCACCTCTTCAGGCTAAGCCGCTCCCCCTCCGGGTGCCTGGGTGTGCCGTACCCAGGCACGGATCGTCCTGGCTCCCTTCCTCCGGGACGCTCAGGCTGGTGATCAGCAACCGGACATGAGAGGGAGCGCAAGCGCATGGTGAGGAAGAGGAATGAGTCGGGCCGGCCCGAGGAAGCCACCGCACGAAGGACCGATGGCGCGGACGTGGACGCGGACGTGGACGCGGACGCGGACGTGGACGTGGTCGGGATGTGGGTGACCGCGGACGGACACATCCGTCAGGAGCTGCTGCCCGACGGCCGCTACGACGAGGCCCGCGGCAACCGTCGCAGTGCCTACACCGGCCGCTACACGGTCACCGGCCACCACCTCGAGTACGTCGACGACACCGGGTTCACCGCCACCGGCGACATCCGCGACGGCGTGCTCTTCCACGAGCACCTCGTCCTGTACCGGGAGAGGGAGAACGAGACGGAGAACCACGAGGAGGAGCAGGCGTGATGCCCACCGCCAAGGTCTTCTTCATCACCGGCGTCAGCAGCGGTCTCGGCCGCGCCTTCGCCACGGGCGCCCTGGACGCCGGACACACCGTCGTCGGCACCGTCCGCAAGGACGCCGACGCGCGCGCGTTCACCGCGCTGCACCCCGAGCGCGCCCACGCCCGCCTTCTCGACGTCACCGACGACGAGGCGGTCCTCGCCGTGATCGGCGAGGTGGAGCAGTCCGTGGGCCCCGTCGACGTGCTGATCGCGAACGCGGGGTACGGCCTGGAGGGCACCTTCGAGGAGACGTCCCTGGCCGACCTGCGTACCCAGTTCGACGTCAACGTCTTCGGCGCCGCCGCCACCGTGCGGGCCGTCCTGCCGTTCATGCGCGCACGGCGCCGCGGGCACATCCTGGCCGTCACCTCCATGGGCGGCCTGGCCTCCTTCCCCGGTGTCTCCGCCTACTGCGGCAGCAAGTACGCCCTGGAGGGCATCCTCGAAGCCGTCGGCAAGGAGGTCTCCGGCTTCGGTATCCACGTCACCGCCATCGAGCCGGGCTCCTTCCGCACCGACTGGGCGGGCCGCTCCATGGTTCGCGTGCCGCGTTCCGTCCCCGACTACGACGAGCTGTTCGAACCCATCCGCACCGCCCGGCGGACCGCCAGCGGCAGGCAGCTCGGCGACCCCGCCAAGGCGGCCGCCGCCCTCCTGCGCATCCTCGACGAACCGGACCCGCCGGCCCACCTCGTCCTCGGATCCGACGCCCTGCACCTGGTACGGGCCGCACGCAAGGCGGTCGACCACGACCTCGACACGTGGGAAACCCTCACCCTCTCCACCGACCACACCCCCTGAGCCTCTCGGGGGGGGGGCCTGTCAACAGCCGCCCACTCCTTCGGGGACCGCGACCCACCCGAACCTCACCGCGTCGTCGTAGGTCAGGCAGAACTCAGCCGCGTGCGGCGAGCACGAACATGTGGAGCGTGAGCCACAGCCCGACGCCGAGCATGCCCAGGCCGATGAGAGTGACCACGGCCATCACCGTCTGCTCGTAGCGGGACTGGCGGGCGACGGCTCGGGCGGGGTTGTCCGGGTCGTAGCTCAGTTCCAGTTGCTGTCCTCCCGGTGTGCCCCGGTAGTGGTGGGTTCCGCCGTCCAGGTCCGTGTACCGGTAGATCCCCGCCTTGTCGGTGTAGTGGCTGAACTCGGCCAGCACCGTGATGCCGTGCCGGGGGAGTCGTATCCCGTCGTACAGTCCGCGGCCCAGCAGCCCCACGATGAGCGCTCCGGTGACGACGAAGAGTTGGACGCACGGCATGAGGGCGAGGTAGCCGGCGCCACCGAGCACCCCCGCCGTCACGTCGATCGCGGCGAAGAGGGCGAGCGCGGCGTAGATGGCGAGGCGGGTGCGCGACGGGCGGCCGCTTGTGGCGGTGACCGTCGTGACGAGGTCCTCGCCCTCGGGGCGCGGATCGTCCGGGCCTCGCTCGGGCAGTCGGGCTCGGACGGTGTCGCGGAACGCGGTCACCGCGGCGGCCCCGGCGCCGTGGACGGCGTAGACGGCGGCGGGGCGGTCGGACCGCGCGGTGGCCAGCACGACCTCGACACCGCGCTCCGTACCGCGCACGTCCTCGACGGCTTCGAGCGGGATGCGGACCGTCCGCCCGCCACCCTCCCACCGCACATGATCCGCCCCGCTCTCGAACCGAGCGGTGGCATCACGGCCGCGCAGAACAAGCGAGGGCGCGGCTGAAGGTGTCGTCGTCACACCTCCCAAGACAGCCCCGCCCGTCGAACGGTTGTAGCTCACAGTCGATGCCTGTCGCGAATGTCGTACATTCCTGCGAAGAGTGAACTATTGCGCCTGATGGGCTAGTTGGTCCAGTTGGGCGATATGCTCCGTGAGCGCACTGGACGCGCCCTCCTTCCAAGGACGATCCGGACCCCGCCCCTCGGGGCCCGGCCCGAACCAGAAGAGCGGCAGCCACCGGGAACTTGGCTGCCGCATCTGGAAGGAGGGCGCTATGGGGCGCCATCGGAAGAGGCCACAACACAAGCGGGTCGTCGCGAAGAGGGCACCGATCATCCAGATCGTTCTTCTCATCGTGGTGATCCGACAGCTGTGGAGGTGGTTCAACCGGCGGTGATCGCCAGTCCTCACAACACCTGAGGGCTGACGGTCGACAACCGTCATCCGATGAAGGTCCCCGTTTGGATAACCGGTCCAGGCGGGGGCCTGCTCCTCATGGAATCACAGTCGGCTCCTCATAGCATCACCCGCACGGGTGAGGGTCGCCCCGCCCCTCCTCACCCCACCGCCCTCCTCCCCGTGCTCCCCCGCACCGTCAGGTGGGGTGGGAGGAGGGTCGCGTCCGCCACCTTCCCGCCGTCCAGTTTGCGCATCAGTAGCTCCACCGACCTCGCTCCCACCTCCGCCGACGGGATCGCCACCGACGTCACCGGGACGCGGGCCCTCGTTGCCACCTCGTCGGGGCAGATGGCCGTGATCGACAGGTCCGTCGGGACCCGTAGGCCCAGGGATTCGAACGCCTCTATCAAGGGGTCCACCAGTGGTTCGTTGTGGACGACCACCGCCGTCAGCGCCGGCCGTTCGCGCAGGAGTTGCTCGGCGACCAGGCGCGCGCCCGTCGCCGTCGCCTCGCAGGGGTGGACCGTGGAGGAGAGGCCGTGGCGGGCCGCCGCGGCCGTGAAGCCCTGGACCACCCGTTGCGCGAAGCCCGTCTCCCGTACGTACACCTCCGGCGGCGAGCCGATCAGGGCCACGATCCGGTGGCCGAGCCCCGCCAGATGCTCCACGCACACCTCGCCCGCCGCCCGGAAGTCCAGGTCGACGCAGGTCAGGCCGGACGGTTCGGCGGGGAAGCCGATCAGGACGGAGGGGAGGTCCAGGGTGCGTAAGAAGGGGAGGCGGTCGTCGTGGAGTTGGACGTCCATCACGATCAGCGCGTCCACCAGTGCCGTGTCCGCGACCCGGCGCAGGCCGTCCTCGCCCTCCTCCTGGGTAAGCAGGAGGACGTCGTGGTCGTGGCGGCGTGCCGTCGTGACCACCGACACCGCGAACTGCATCACCACCGGCACATGCATTCCGGCCCGCAGCGGCACCACCAGGGCGAGGACGTTCGAGCGGCGGCCGGCCAGGGCGCGGGCGCCCGCGTGCGGGCGGTAGCCCAGCTCGCGGACGGCCGCCTCGACGCGCCGCCGGGTCTCCTCCGAGATCGGCCGCTTGCCGCTGAGGGCGTAGGAGACGGTGCTGGGGGAGACCCCGGCATGGCGCGCCACGTCCGTGATCTTCACCATCGTCACGCCCCCGAAGCCGACGCCCGGTCCCCCGGCTCCGTCGCCGATTCCCCCAGCTCCAACGACACGAACCCCGTCCCCGCCGCCGCCCGTACCACCCGCTCCCCGGCCGCCAGCGCCCACGGCGCCGCCGGGTCACCGCACGACGCGCGCAGCGTGTCGCCCTCGCGTACGACCGTGAACGTCACGCCGCCCGCTTCCACCGTCACCTGCGCCCCGCGTGCCAGTTCGTACGCGTGCAGGGTGACGCCGTCGGCGTAGGCGTAGTCGGGGCGGTCCGCCACCGCGCCGACCGGGATCACGGATCCCGGGCGGACCAGCAGCGGCACGCTCAGGAAGCCGTGCCGCTCCCGGACCCAGCGCGGGCCCGTGACCGTACGCCCCGTGCCGTAGTGGGTCCAGGTGCCCTCGGGGACGTAGTACGAGACGTCGCCCTCGTCGTCGAACACGGGGGCTACCAGCAGGTCGGGGCCCAGCATGTACTGGCGTTCGAGGTGTGCGCAGGCGGGGTCGTCGGGGAATTCCAGGACCATCGCCCGCATCATCGGCACCCCCTCCTCGTGCGCCGTGCGGGCGGCCTCGTACAGGTACGGCATCAGGCGCAGCTTCTGCCGGGTGAAGTGGCGCAGGACGTCGACGGACTCCTCGTCGAACAGCCACGGCACCCGGTAGGAGGAAGAGCCGTGCAGGCGGCTGTGGGAGGAGAGGAGGCCGAAGGCGATCCATCGCTTGAAGAGGGCCGGCGACGGGGTGCCCTCGAAGCCGCCGATGTCGTGGCTCCAGTAGCCGAAGCCGGTCATGCCGAGCGAGAGACCGCCGCGCAGCGACTCCGCCATCGACTCGTACGTCGCCTCGCAGTCGCCGCCCCAGTGCACCGGGAACTGCTGGCTGCCGGCGGTGGCCGAGCGGGCGAAGACGACGGCCTCCTCCTCGCCCCGGTGCTTGCGCAGCACGTCGAAGACGGTCCGGTTGTAGAGGTACGTGTAGTAGTTGTGCATGCGTTCGGGGTCGGAGCCGTCCGACCACGCCACGTCCACCGGGACCCGCTCGCCGAAGTCCGTCTTGAAGCAGTCGACGCCCTGTGCGAGCAGCGCCTCCAGCTTGGCCGCGTACCAGTCCCGGGCGGCGGGGCTGGTGAAGTCGACCAGAGCCATCCCCGGCTGCCACAGGTCCCACTGCCACACGCTGCCGTCGGGGCGTTTCAGCAGGTGGCCGAGTTCCTTGCCCTCGGCGAAGAGGGGGGAGCGCTGGGCGATGTAGGGGTTGATCCAGACGCAGATGCGCAGGCCCTTGTCCTTGAGCCGGGCGAGCATCGCCTCCGGGTCGGGGAAGACGCGGGGGTCCCACTCGAAGTCGCACCACTGGAACTCGCGCATCCAGAAGCAGTCGAAGTGGAAGACGGAGAGTGGGAGTTCGCGCTCCTTCATGCCGTCGATGAAGGAGGTGACGGTCGCCTCGTCGTAGGACGTGGTGAAGGAGGTCGACAGCCACAGGCCGAAGGACCAGTCCGGCGGGAGCGCCGGGCGGCCGGTGAGGGCCGTGTACTTGCGCAGGATCTCCTTCGGCGTGGGGCCGTAGATGACGTAGTACGTCAGCTCCTGGCTCTCCGCGCTGAACTGGACCCGGGAGACCGCCTCCGAGCCGACCTCGAAGGAGACCCGGCCGGGGTGGTCGACGAAGACGCCGTAGCCGCCGTCGGTGAGGTAGAACGGGGCGTTCTTGTACGCCTGTTCGGTGGCGGTGCCGCCGTCCGCGTTCCACATGTCGACGATCTGGCCGTTCTTCACCAGCGGGCCGAACCGCTCGCCGAGGCCGTAGACGTGCGTGCCCACGCCCAGGTTGAGCTGTTCGCGCAGGTAGTGGGCGCCGGACGCCTCCCGCATGATGCCCATGCCCTTGGGGCCGCTGGTGGTGAGCACCCGGCCGTGGGCGAGGAAGTCCACGTGCCAGGGCGCGGTGCGGGCCACCTTGAGCGAGAGCGCCCCGGCGGTGAGCGTCGCGGACTCGTCGTCGTAGGAGGTGTGCACCCCGAAGTCCTCGCGGGCGAGGCCGAAGTCGGGGCCGTGCGGGGGTTCGCCCTGGAAGTGGGTGAAGGTGACGCCGATGACATCGGGCATCGGCGCGTGCGCGGTGATCGTCACGACCGGTCCCTTCAGCAGGTCGCCGCGGTGCCGGATGGGCTGGGTGGGTGCGTGGATCTCCAGCGTGCCGGGCCCGGCGGTCACATCGAGGACCTCGACCGGGTGGGCGGCGGTGACGCCTTCGCGCAACAGCCAGTAGCCGTCGGTGAACTTCACGCGGGGACCCCTTACTTGACGGCACCCACGGCGATGCCGCGGGTGAGGGTGCGTTGGAAGACGAGGAAGAAGACGAGGGCGGGGAGCACGCCGAGGAGGGCGGCCGCGTTGGTCATCGTCGCGTCCATCAGGTGCTGGCCCTGGAGGACGCCGAGCGCCACCGACACCGTCTGGTTGTCGTTGGAGATCAGCATGACCAGGGGGAGCAGGAACTCGTTCCAGGTCCAGATGAAGAAGAAGACCAGCAGCACGCCGAGGGTGGGCCGGCTCACCGGCACCACGATCCGCCACAGCACCTGCCAGGCGTTGGCCCCGTCGATACGGGCCGCCTCGATGATCTCGCGCGGGAAGGTGCCGAGCACGGAGGAGAGCAGATAGGTGCCGAACGCGGCCTGGATCACCGTGAAGACGATGATCACGCTGAGCCGGGTGTCGTAGAGACCGGCCTGCTTGCTCAGGTAGTACACCGGGTAGACCAGCGCCTCCTGCGGCAGCACGTTGGCCAGCACGAAGAACGCCAGCACCCAGGTGCGGCCCTTGATCCGGCCGATTCCGATGGCGTACGCGTTGAGGATGGAGAGGACGACGGCCAGGACGGCCACCGAGCCGCTGATCAGGACCGAGTTCCACAGCTTCTGGCCGTAGTCGACGCGGTCCCAGAAGTCCTTCAGCCCGTCGAGGTAGAAACCGTGCGGCAGGCTGAGCGGACCGTTCTGCGCGTACTCGGCGGGCGACTTCAGCGCGTTGACGGTGACGATGAGGAACGGCACGACCATGAAGAGCGCGCCGATGCACAGCGCCACCAGGACGGGGTAGCGGGCGACGACGGAGCGGGACGCACGGCGCGGGACCCGGGTTCCCGCACGGGTGTCGACGGCGGTCATACGACGCCCCCTTCCTCGGCGTCCTCGGCACGGGTCTGGAGTTTCAGCCCGACCAGGGACAGCAGCAGGATGATCACGGTGAGCACGGTGGAGATCGCCGCGCCGTAGCCCACCTGGGTCTTCTCGAAGAAGGTCGTGAAGGAGAAGTACGACGGCACGTCGGTCGCGCCGCCCGGGCCGCCCTTGGTGAGCACGTACACCGCGCCGAACACCTTGAGCGCGGCGATCGTGCACCAGGTCAGCACGACGTAGATCTCCGGGCGGATCTGCGGCAGCGTGATGTGCCAGAAGCGGCGCCACCAGCCGGCGCCGTCCAGCTCGGCCGCCTCGTAGAGCTGCGGGTCGACGCGCTGGAGTCCGGCCATGAAGACGACGAGCGGGAAGCCGATCTGCACCCACACCATCACGCCCATCACGCTGTACAGCGCGATGTCCGGGTCGCCGAGCCAGTCCTGTTGCCAGGAGCCGAGCCCGACGGCCTTCAGCAGCTCGTTGAGTGAGCCGTTCTCGGGGGCGAGGATCCAGCTCCAGACGATGCCTGCGACCGCGATCGGCAGCACCTGCGGAAGGTAGAAACAGGCACGCAGCACGGCCGCGATCCTCGGGCCGAAGTGCTTGCCGACGAAGTCGAACAGCGCGGCGGCCAGCACGAGTCCGACGACCGTCGGGACGGCGGCCATCGCGATCACCATGAGCAGGCTGTGCCGGAATGACGCCCAGAACTCGGCGTCGTCCAGCAGCTCGCGGTAGTTGGCGAGCCCGGTCCACTTCGGGCTGCCCACGCCCGACCACTCGGTGAAGCTCACGCCGGTGTTCATCAGGAACGGTCCGACGATGACGACGGCGAAGGCGAGCACGCCGGGGAGGAGGAAGAGGGCGTACGGATTACGGGGGCGGCGGTTTCCGCGCGGGCGCCCGGCGGGGGCGCGCTTGCCGAGGGCGCGCCCGCCGCGGTCGACGGTGAGCGTCATTTCTTCGGCGCGCCCTTGTCGTACGCGCTCTGCAGATTGCCGAGGAACGCGTCGGGCTTCTCGCTGCCGGTGATCAGCTTCTGCGTCTCGGAGACGAGGACGTCGTAGAAGCCGGCGACCGGCCAGTCGGGGTAGAAGGCGAGGCCGTCACGGCCGGAGACGGTGGTGAAGTCGTCGATGAGGGCCTTGGCCCTGGGCTCGGTGATCGCGTCGCTGTCCGCGGCGACGGGGATGCCGCCGCTGTTGCCCAGCAGGTTCTGGATCTTCTTCGACATGGTGATGTCGATGAAGTCGTACGCCAGTTCCTTGTTCTTGGCGCCCTTGGGGACCACCCACAGGTTGCCGCTGGAGCCGAGGGTCAGCTTGGAGTCGGGCCACAGGGCGGTGTCCCAGTCGAACTTGTTCTCCGACGCGAAGCGGCCGTACCACCAGCTGCCGCTGAAGAAGATGGGCGACTTGCCCTGGATGAAGGAGAGTCCGGCGTCCTCGGCCTTGGTGCTGCTGGACTTGTCGCTGATGTAGCCCTTCTTCACCCAGTCGGCGAAGGTGGTGGCGGCGTACGTCCAGGCGGCGTCGTGGAAGTCGACCTTGCCCTTGTAGAGCTGGTAGTCGTCGACCCAGGAGCGGTCGGCCTTGGAGAGGGCGAGCTGGTAGAGGTACTGCTGAGCCGGGTACTCGGCGCCGCCGTTGGCGAGCGGGGTGACGCCCTTCTCGACGAAGGCGTCCAGCGCGGCGGTGAGGTCGTCGAAGCTCTTGGGCTCGGTGACGCCGTACTTCTTGAACAGGTCCTTGTTGAAGTAGACCATCGCGTACTCGGCGTAGTTGGGGACGCCGTACCAGTTGCCGGAGCCCATGACGCCGCTCGCGTCGTAGCGGGCGGTGGTGGCGACGCCGGCGCTCAGCTTCTTGTCCCAGCCGTGTTTGGTGACCTCGGAGGTGAGGTCGGTGAGCAGGCCCTGCTTGGAGAGCAGTCCGGCGGTGGCGTTGCCCTTGTTGTACTCCATGACGTCGGGGGCGTCGTTGGAGTTGAGGACCATGGGGGCGGTCTTCTGGATCTGTTCGAAGCCCTTCTCCTCGAACTCGACCTTCACGCCCGGGTGTTTCGCCTTGAACTCCTTGATCGCCTCGTTCCAGGCGATGCCCATGGCGCTGTCCGCGGTCTCGTAGTGCCAGAGCTTGAGCGTCTTGCCGTCCCCGGAACCGCCGTCCGAGTCGCCGCCGCAGGCGGTGAGCAGCAGGGCTCCGCTGAGCAACGCGGCCGCGGTTGCGACCAGACGCCTTCGTGCCGTCAACATCCCGTGCCTCCTGGGTCCTGGGTCCTGGGTTCCTGGGGGAGTCGGAGTGGGGGGGGTGCGTGGGGTGGGACGCGTGGTGGGACGCGCCGTCGAACCGCTTCGACAGTGGGCATCGAAGCGCTTCGACGGGACGGTAGGCGGGGGGAGGGGGCGCGTCAATGGGTCGCGCGTGGATCTCTGCTTTTTGAACGCGTTCAACATTTCGGCTACGCTCCGAGTCCCAGGCGGAGGAGGGGCAGCCGATGAAGATCGTGATTCCCGGCGGAACCGGACAGGTCGGCGGAATCCTGCGGCGCGCGTTCGGCGCCGCCGGACACGAGGTCGTGGTGCTCACCCGGCACCCCCGGGTCGACGGCGAGATCGCGTGGGACGGCCGGACGCCGGGGCCGTGGACGGCGGCGGTCGACGGCAGTGACGTCGTGATCAACCTGGCCGGACGCAGCGTCAGTTGCCGTTACACCGAGGCCAATCTGCGGGACATGATGGACTCCCGGGTCGACTCCGCCCGGGTCGTCGGCGCCGCGATCGCGGACGCCGCCCGGCCGCCCCGGCTCTGGCTGCAGATGAGCACCGCCACGGTGTACGCCCACCGCTTCGACGCCCCGAACGACGAGGCCACGGGCGTCATCGGCGGCGCCGAGGCGGGCGTGCCGGACTACTGGTCGTACAGCGTCGACATCGCGAAGAACTGGGAGCGGGCCCAGGAGGAGGCGGACACGCCGGCCACCCGCAGGGTCGCCCTGCGCGCGGCCATGGTGATGAGCCCGGACCCCGGCGGCGTCTTCGCCGTCCTGCTGGGCATGGTCCGGCTCGGCCTCGGCGGCCCGGTGGCCGGCGGGGCGCAGTACGTCTCGTGGATCCACGACGCCGACTTCGTGCGCGCGGTGGAGTTCCTGATCGACCGGGAGGACATCACCGGCCCGGTGAACCTGGCGGCCCCGCGCCCGCTGCCGCAGCGCGCGTTCATGCGTGCGTTGCGCTCGGCGTGGGGGATGCCGGTGGGGCTCCCGGCGACCAGGTGGATGGCGGAGCTCGGCGCGTTCGCGCTGCGCTCGGACACGGAACTGCTGCTGAAGAGCCGCCGGGTGGTGCCGGGCCGGCTGACGGGGGCGGGGTTCGAGTTCCGCCACCCGGAGTGGGCGGGGGCGGCGGAGGAACTGGTGGGGCGGGTACGGGGGAGTGCGCGCACGTAGGACTCCCGTAGCGTCTCAGCGTTGGTGGCCGTCGCGTCGGTTCCCGCGGCCGCCCCCGGCGAGGAGGCCGAGCAGCAGAGCCAGGGCCGCCGCCATCGCCGGTACCGCGTAACCCGTCCGTGGTGAGAAGTGCTCCACCACCGAGCCGCCCGTCGCGGAGCCGGTGGCTATGCCGGTCAGCAGGGCCGTCACCGCGAGGCTCATGCCCTCGTTCAGGCGGCCCTCGGGGGAGCGGCGCTGGACTAGGGTCATCGCCGTCACCATCGTGGGGGCCGTGCCCGTCCCCGCGAAGAGGAGCGCGAGGGCCAGCAGGACGAGGGAGCCGGTCGTCCAGGCGGACAGGCCCGGCAGGGTCATCAGGCCGGTCATCGCCAGCAGGCACCACGGCAGCCGGCGCTCCGCCGCGCCCTTCCCGCCCGCGCGCAGCGCCCCGTACGCCAGCCCCGCCGCGCACGACCCGGCCGCCTGGAGCGCGAGGATCACCCCGGCCGCCGAACGGTGGCCCCGCGCGTCGGCGTACGCGATCGTGACGACCTCCATCGCCCCGAACACCGCGCCCGTCGCGACCAGGGTGAGCAGCAGCGCCGGCATCCCGGGGCTGCGCAGGGGCGAGCGGCCGCGGGCCTCCGCCCGGGTGGGCGGCGGTTCCGTCGCGCGCTGGGCGGTGAAGACCAGGACGCCCGTGGCCAGCAGAACGGCCGCGAGGAGCGTGCCCGCCTCCGGGAACAGCGCGCCGCACAGGAAGGCCGCGAGGACCGGGCCGAGCATGAAGCACAGCTCGTCCGCGGCCTGTTCGAAGGAGTTCGCGGTGTGCACGGCGGCGGGGTCGTCGCGGAACAGGTGCTGCCAGCGGGCGCGGGACATGCCGCCGGTGTTGGGCGTGGTGGCGGTGGCGGCGTAGGAGGCGAACAGGGTCCAGTCGGGCGCGTCGAAGTGGACGCAGAGCAGCAGGGCGAGGCTGCCGAGCGCGGCGGTCAGCGCGGCGGGCACGGCGACCCGGGCCTGGCCGTACCGGTCCACGAGCCGCGCGGTCCAGGGTCCGGCCACCGCGGTCGCCGCGAGCCCCGTGGCGGTGACGGCGCCGGCCAGGGCGTACGACCCCCTGGCCCCGGCGATCATGATCACCGCGCTGACGCCGAACATCCCGGAGGGCAGCCGGGCCATGAGGTTGCCGAGGGTGAAGGCACGGGTGCCGGGGCGGGAGAAGAGCGCGCGGTAGGGGGAGAGGAGGGTGGGGGGCGTTGCTGTGCGGGGTGCTGTCGCGGGTTCCGTTCGGGTGGGTGGCGTGTCCAGTGCTTCCGGGTTCGGCGTCGGCATGCGTATACCGTCGCGGTCGCTCTGACCTGCGGTCCAACACCTGACACGACGCCATTGACGCATCCCCGTTGTAGGTTCGCCCGATGCCAGCCACGCCGCCCGGTTCCGCCGGCCCCTCCCGTACCCCCGACCCGTCCGGCCCCTCCCGTACCCCCGACCCGTCCGGCTCCTACGCCCCCACCCTCGACCCCCGCCTCCTCCGCGCCTTCGTCGCCGTCGCCGAGGAGCTGCACTTCACGCGGGCCGCCGCCCGGCTGTACGTCGCCCAGCAGGCGCTCAGCCGGGACATCCGGCGGCTGGAGCGCGAGCTGGGCGTCGAGCTGTTCGTCCGCACCACCCGGCAGGTCTCCCTGACCGCCGACGGCACCCGGCTGCTGCCGTACGCCCGCCGGGTGCTGGACGCCCAGCGCGCGCTGCTCGCGGCGTTCGGGCGGGGCGAGCCCGAGCGGCCGCTGCTGGTGGACGTCAACAGCCCGGGGCTGTTCGGGCTGAGGGTCCTGGAGCGGGCGCGGGGGCTCGTTCCGGAGCTGGAGCTGATGGCCCGCTTCGAGTCCGGGCTGACCTGGGCCGCCGCCGAGATCCTGGCCGGCCGCGTCGACGCCTCCTTCGGCCGGTTCGCCGGGCTCGACCCCGCCGTCCGCGACCGGCTGCACCACCAGCCGGTCCGCTACGAGCGGATGGCGGTGATCCTCCCCGAGGCCCACCCGCTCGCGGAGCTCACGGAGGTGCCGCTGCGCGCGCTTGCGGGCGAGACCGTGTACGCGGGCGCGGGCAATCCGCGCACGCTGGAGTGGACCGACCTCGCGCGTCGCCTGTTCGAGGGACGCGGAATCGAACTCGCGCCCCCCGCGCCCCTCGCCGTCGGCGCCGAGGAGTTTCAGCGGATCATGGCGAAGACCCGGAACCCCATCCTCGCCGTAGAGGACTTTCCGGCCATGCCTCATACGGTCATACGACCTCTGGTTGACCCCGTTCCCCTGTCTCCCGTGTCACTCGTGTGGCGAAAAGATCTGTTCCATCCCGGTTTGGAGGCACTCAGGCGTTCTGCTACCGAACTGGCGAACGAGGAGAAGTGGCTTCAGCGGCCGGAGGGGGGATGGATTCCGGACACCGATGCACTCGTCATGGTGACCTCTCTTTGAGATGGATCTCCACTACATAGGCACATGCGCTACATTCAGTGCCCCGGGCGCAATGTGATAAAGGGGGCGCTCGGACCGGGTGGGGGCCCGGTCCGACGACAGTACGTAGGCCCGGACACGTACGCCCGCCTGCAAGTGTGATGCCCCTGGGGGGAAGTACGTGCGCGTGGAGAACTGGCGGAATAACGCCCAACCGATCGAGCGGGAAACCCGTACCGAACAGGGCGGGACGTCCGGGGAACCGAACGGACCGGCCGAGCGGTCCGCCGGACGGGAACCGGGCGGGACCGGCGAGGCCGGTGACGCCTCCGGCGATCGGGGCCCGGTCGTCTGGCCGGAAGCGGGCGGTCGTACGGCCACGTGGCCGGCCGCCCGGCCGGAGGGCGGCCCGGGGGCGGGGCTGCCGAGGCGGCCGGGGCCGTCGGGGGCGTCGGGCGAGCCCGCCGGTGCGGCGTCCGGCCCCGCGGCGGGGTCGTGGTTCGACAAGGGAACCGGTGCGTCGGCCGGCGGGGGTGCGCAGACCGGTGCCGGCGTTCGCGGCGGTGCCGGTGCGGTCCGTGGGCGGGCCGGCCGGGACGGGGTCCTCGGCCGCCCCCGGTTCGACAAGGGAGCCGCCGCCGCGTCGGACACCGCGCCCGGGTCCGTGCCGGGCTCCCCGCAGGGGGCCGCGTCCGCCGGTGCGGATCTGCTCGCGCCGTTCGACACGGCGCGGCCCTCGGCGCGGTCCGGGTCGGTCGGACCCGGTGGATCCGGTGGATCCGGTGGACCCGGTGGATCCGGTGGACCCGGCGCGTCCTCCGCGTCCTCCGCGTCCTCCGCGTCCTCCGCGTTCCCCGAGGCCGGGTCCCGTCCCGTGCCCGAAAACGCCGAGATCTTCGCCTCCGCACCAGTGACACGTGCGACGTCTGGCATGAACACGTTTGGGGTCGCCAAGCCGGGGACCACCGAGCCGAAGGTCGCCGAGCCGGGGACCGCCGTCCTCCCCGGCCCGGTCCCCGGCACCCCGGGCACCCCCGCCGGCCCCGGCCCCCGCCCCACCTGGGAACGCACCGGCGAACCCGGGCGCAACCACGATCCGCACGAGGTCACCGTGCAGCTCGACGGCATCGGCCGCCGGCTGGACGGCAACAGCGCGGGCGGACCCGGCACCGCCGCCGGGCCGGCGGGACCCGCCGACAACAAGGACTCCGACGGCCCCGTCTTCGTCGACGAGTCCGGCCGCCGCAGTCGCCGCTTCCGCCGCATCGGCATCGCCGTCGGCATCGCCTGCGGCCTCTACGCCCTCGTGATCGTCGCCACCCTGCTGTCCGGCAACTCCGCCGCGCCCTGGGTCCCGGTGCCGATCCCCGGCGCGGACGACGGCGCCCCGGCGAGCAAGGTCGAGGACTCGACCGCGCCCACGGACTCCGCCGACCCGTCCGCGGCCACCGGCGGCGTCCTCCCCGGCGTCAGCGCCGACCCCGGCGACCCGAGCGCCGGCGTCACCCCGTCCGCCGGCAGTTCCGCCGCACCCGGGGCCTCCGCCGGCAGCAGCAAGAAGCCGGGCGCCTCCACCAGCAAGAAGCCCAAGCCGTCGGCGTCCACGACGAAGAAGTCGTCCGGCGGCACCAAGACCGACCCGGGCACCGGCGGCGACGCGGGCACCGTCGTGGACCCGCCCGCCTCGTCGTCCCCGGACGCCTCGCCCCCCGCCTCCCCGGACCCCTCCCCGTCCGGCGGGACCGGTGACGCCGGCGGCACCACCACCAACAACGCGGCCGACGGGCCCGCCGCCCAGACCCCCGTCGCGGCCGGCGGCCCGTCCGCCGCCACGTCCGCCCAGTCCCCGGAGAACACCCTCTGATGGCCCGCCGCTCCAGTCGCCGCCGCTCCTCCGGGGGCGGCGCGCACTCCCAGTCCGCCTCCGGAAACATCAACGCCCGCCGCGTCCGGCTGCCGATGCGCTTCCTGCTGCCGGCCGCCCTGCTGCTCGCCATGACGGCGATGCTGCTGCTGCGCGGCTATGTGCACAGCGAGATCCTCGCCGACTACCGCATCCGACCCGAGGCCGCCACCGACCAGGTCCCCGACAAGATCCTCGACGGCGGCCCGGTCATCGACACCCGCAACGGCAAGACGACGACGCTGAGCGTGCCCCGGCACAAGCTCGTCCTCACCTTCGACGACGGCCCCGACCCCACCTGGACCCCGAAGGTGCTCGACGTGCTCAAGAAGCACCACGCGCACGCGGTCTTCTTCATCACCGGCACCATGGCCTCGCAGTACCCGGACCTGGTCAGGCGCATCGTCGACGAGGGCCACGAGATCGGGCTGCACACCTTCAACCACCCCGACCTCTCCTACAAGTCGCACAGCGGCATCGACTGGCAGCTCTCCCAGAACCAGCTCGCCCTGGAGGGCGCCGCCGGCATCCGTACGTCGCTGTTCCGGCCGCCGTACTCCTCCTTCGCCGACGCCATGGACAACAAGTCCTGGCCGGTGACGCAGTACATCGGCTCGCGCGGCTACCTCACCGTCGTCAACAACACGGACAGCGAGGACTGGCAGAAGCCGGGCGTCGACCAGATCATCGAGAACGCCACCCCGAAGCACGGCAAGGGCGCCATCGTCCTGATGCACGACTCCGGCGGCGACCGGCACCAGACCGTACAGGCGCTCGACCGGTTCCTGCCCGAACTGCAGGCCGAGGGCTATCAGTTCGAGAACCTCACCGACGCGCTCGGCGCGCCCAGCGCGCACACCCCGGTCAGCGGCGCGGAGCTGTGGAAGGGCCGGGCGTGGGTCTTCCTCGTCCAGGCCTCCGACGGCATCACCGGCGTGATGGTCGCCTGCCTCGCCGTCGTCGGCTTCCTGGTCTTCGCCCGCTTCGGGCTGATGCTGCTGCTCTCCGGCCGGCACGCCCGCCGGGTGCGCCGCAGGAACTTCCGCTGGGGCCCGAACGGACCCATCACCGAACCGGTCACCGTCCTCGTGCCGGCGTACAACGAGGCCAAGTGCATCGAGAACACGGTGCGTTCGCTCGTCGCCAGTGACCACCCCATCGAGGTGCTGGTCGTCGACGACGGCTCCAGCGACGGCACCGCCCGCATCGTCGAGGACCTGAACCTGCCCGGCGTACGGGTGGTGCGGCAGCTCAACGCGGGCAAGCCGGCCGCGCTCAACCGGGGCCTGGCCAACGCGCGGTACGACATCATCGTGATGATGGACGGTGACACGGTCTTCGAACCGTCCACCGTGCGCGAACTGGTGCAGCCGTTCGCCGACCCGAAGGTCGGCGCGGTCGCCGGCAACGCGAAGGTCGGCAACAAGGACTCGCTCATCGGGGCCTGGCAGCACATCGAGTACGTGATGGGCTTCAACCTCGACCGCCGGATGTACGACCTCCTCGGCTGCATGCCGACGATCCCCGGCGCGGTCGGCGCCTTCCGGCGCAGCGCGCTGGAGCGGGTGGGCGGCATGAGCGACGACACGCTCGCCGAGGACACCGACGTCACCATGGCGCTGCACCGCGACGGCTGGCGCGTGGTCTACGCGGAGAACGCGCGCGCCTGGACCGAGGCGCCGGAGTCCGTGCAGCAGCTGTGGTCGCAGCGCTACCGCTGGTCGTACGGCACGATGCAGGCGATCTGGAAGCACCGCAGGGCGCTCGTCGAAGGGGGCGCGTCCGGCCGCTTCGGCCGCGTCGGGCTGCCGTTCGTCTCCCTGTTCATGGTGGTGGCGCCGCTGCTCGCCCCGCTGATCGACATCTTCCTGCTGTACGGGGTGATCTTCGGCCCCACGCAGAAGACGATCGTGGCCTGGCTGGGCGTCATGGCGATCCAGGGGATCTGCGCGGCGTACGCGTTCCGGCTGGACCGCGAGAAGATGCGGCACCTCGTCTCGCTCCCGCTCCAGCAGATCCTCTACCGGCAGCTGATGTACGTGGTCCTGCTCCGCTCCTGGACCACGGCGCTCACCGGCGGCCGGCTCCGCTGGCAGAAGCTGCGGCGCACGGGCGTCGTGGAGGCGCCGGGCGTCATCCCGCAGCAGCGCACGGGTGAGCGGAGTGGCAGCGGTAGCAACAGTGGGAGCGAACGGAGGCCCGTCGGATGACGGCGCAGGACGGTAGGGGCGCGGGGCCGTACGACGGGTACGGCCCGTCCGACGGGTACGGCCCGTCCGACCCGTACAGGGCGTACCCGGAGGGTGCGGGCGCGGAGGGCTGGGGACCGGCGGGCTCCGCGGCGCCCGGTGGTCCGGATGCCGGTCCGGACTCCTGGACGCGCGCCTCGGCCGCCGAACGGGAGGCGTGGGCGGCCGCCCCGCTCGCAAACGCGGACCCGTACGACCCGGCGACGGACCCGGCGCTCGCCACGGACCCGGCGCTCGCCACGGAACCGGTCCCGGCCCCGTCGGCCGGCTCGTTGACGGACGGTTTCCCGGTCCAGCGATCGGCGGCGACGGCGGCGGACCGGGGTCCCTCTCCGGCACCGTCCGTCACGGAGGACGCCCCGGAGAAGCCCGCGGCCCCGGCGAAGAGACCCGGCCGTGACCGTTACCTGGACCTCCTGCGCTCGCTCGCCCTGGTCCGCGTCGTCGCGTTCCACATCTTCGGCTGGGCGTGGCTGACGATCCTCTTCCCCTCCATGGGCGTCATGTTCGCCCTCGCGGGTTCGCTGATGGCCCGCTCGCTCAAGCGCCCGCCGCTGAGCGTGATCAAGAGCCGACTGCGCCGGCTGCTGCCCCCGATGTGGCTGTTCGGGGCGGTCCTGCTGACGATGATGATCGTCGGCGGCGGCTGGAACCCCACGAAGGATCCCGACCTCGGCTCCGGCTTCGGCGGGCTGGTGAAGCTGCTGGAGTACATCGTCCCGGTCGGCGCCCCGCCGTACCCGGCCGAACTCGGCGCCGACTCCACCGGCATCCTCGGCGCCACCTGGCCGGACGACGCGGCCGGCCCCCTGTGGTACCTGCGCGCCTACCTCTGGTTCGTGGTCGCCTCCCCGCTGCTGCTGTGGGCGTTCCGCCGCTTCCCGTGGCCGACGCTGCTCGCGCCGCTGGGCCTGACGGTGCTGATCGACGCGGGCATCGTCAGCATCCCCGGCGAGACCGGCAACGCGGTGACGGACTTCGCGGTCTACGGCAGCTGCTGGGTGCTCGGCTTCGCGCACCACGACGGCATGCTGAAGAAGATCCCCCGTTACGCCGTCGTCTCGGGCTCCGCCTTCGTGATGGCCTTCGCCCTGTGGTGGGCCTCGGGACACCTCGGCGACGAGGGCTGGAACCTGGACGAGATGCCGTTCGTCCAGGCGGCCTGGTCGCTCGGGTTCGTGGCCATCCTGCTCCAGTACTCCCCGTCGTGGCAGGAGCTGCCGGGCAGGCTGGCGAAGTGGGACAAGCTGGTGACCCTGTCGAACAACCGCGCGGTGACGATCTACCTCTGGCACAACCTGCTGATCGCGTTCACGTTCCCGATCATCGACCAGTTCTACAACCTGCCGTTCATGCAGAGCGAGAGCGCGGTGTCGATGCTCGACTCCTCCTACGAGTACTGGCCGTTCGTCCTGGTCTGGCCCATGCTCGCGGCGGCGATCCTCGCCTTCGGCTGGGTGGAGGACCTGGCGGCCAAACGGCGACCGAGGCTGTGGCCGAACGGGGCGAAGAGGGGACGGGCCAGGGCGGCCGCCACCACCTGACCTGCCCCGATGCCCGAACCGTATCGGCCCGTGCGAAACAGGCTTTGGACGGTGCCGGCCGCTCGCTCCGATGCTGGAGGGGAACGACGGAACGAAGCGGCGGCGAGAGGACGGCGGTCGGGGTGTCGGAGAAGACGGGGCGGCCCGGAACGGAATCCGGGGCGGCCGGGGCGGCCGGTGACGGCGGCGGCATCTGGATCCTGGGTGGCACCGGGCGCGTCGGCCGGGCGGTCGCCGCGCGGCTGATGGCCCGGGGCCTGTCGCCGGTCCTGGTGGGCCGCGACGCGGGCCGGCTGCGCGAGGCGGCCGGGCAGGTGGGCGGGGACCCGCGCACCGTCGTGGCGCCCACGCTCGAGGAGACGAAGGCGGCGCTGGCACGCGAGGCCCCCGCCGTGATCGTCAACACGATCGGACCGTTCACCACGACCGCCGTGCCGCTCGTCCGGGCCTGCCCGCCCGGCACCCACTACCTCGACCTCTCCAACGAGTTGACGTCGATCCGCCAGGTCCTCGACCTGCACGACGAGGCGGTGGCGGCCGGCAGCACGCTGGTTCCCGGCGCCGGTTTCGGCGTGTGCGCCACCGAGAGCGCCGTACGGAAGGTCTGCGAGGGCCGGCCGCCGGCGGAGCGGCTGCGGGTGGACGCGGTGCCGTCGGTCCGTACCGAGCCCGGTCCGCTGGGCGAGGCGCTGGCGGCCAGCCTGGTCGACGGCGTCACGGTGGGCGGTCGCCGCTACGAGCGGGGCCGTCTCGTCCGTACCCGGATCGGCGCCGGGGTCGAGCGCTTCACCCTGCCGGACGGCTCCGCGGCCCGTGCCATGGCACTGCCGGCCGGTGACCTGGAGGCCGCCCACCGCGCGAGCGGGGCCCCGTACGTGACGGCCGGCAACGCGGAGATCCCGAGCGCCCTGATGGTCCGCGCGCTGCTGCCCGTCGTGGCGGCCGTGCTGTCCCGCCCGGCGATCGGCAACGCGGCGAAACGGCGGCTCGCCCGGGTCCGCGCCACCGCACGCGAGGCCCCCCGCCCCCACTCCTGGGCCCGCGCCCGCGCGACCTGGCCCGACGGCACCACCCACGAGATGTGGCTGCGTACCGGCGAGGCCATGGAGTTCACCACGAGGCTGGCGGCGGAGGTCGCCACCCGCCTGTCCCGGGGCGAGGCCGCCCCGGGCGCCAGCACCCCGGCCACGCTGTTCGGACCGGGGTTGGCGGAGGCGGCGGGGGCGGGATTCCTGACGGGCGGCGTTACTTCAGCGAGCGTATGAGCTGTCGCAGGGCGGCCGGGGTGGTGGTGAGGACGCGGTCCTCGGGTTCGTCGCTTTCGCGGAGGAGGACGGTGGAGGAAGAAGCAGCGGCCACGTGGACGCAGTTGGAGCTGTCTCCGCTGTACGTGGACTTCTGCCAGGTGAGGTGGCGCACGGTCGCTCCTTCTCAGATCTCCTGGGTCAGGCGGTGGATGAAGTCCCGGGAAGCGACCGGGGGCAGCGCGCAGGACTCCATGTGATCCAGTACGTCACGGTACTTGCTCAACTGGGCCTCCGCGTCCAGGAATCCGCAGCCGCCGTGGTGGGTGTCCAGTTGGACGGTGTCGAGCTGGTGGACGGGTCCCTCCACGTAGTCGAAGGACTGGCCCGTGCTCGGGTAGTACTCGGTGCCGAACGGGATCACCCGAACGGTGACGTGCGGCAGTTCGTTCGTGTCGAGCAGGTGGTTCAGCTGTCCCCGGGACACGTCAGGGCCCCCGAACCCCATGCGCAGGGCGGACTCGTGGATGATCGCGGCGTACGGCGGCGGATCGTCCCGGTGCAGGATGCCCTGCCGTCTGATGCGGTGGGCGAGCCGGTGCTCGATCTCGTACGGGCGCATGGGCGGGACCACGGCCCGGAAGAGAGCGCGGGCGTGGTCCGTGGTCTGGAGCAGTGCGGGAATGTGGATGGCCAGGGCGACGCGCAGCGCGGTCGCGTGGTGCTCCAGCTCCGCCAGGTCGACCAGCGCGGCGGGCAGGTGCTCGCGGTACTCCTCCCACCAGCCCCGCACGCGGCGCCCCGTCATCGAGGCGAGCGCGTCGACCAGGGCCTCGTCGGAGCAGTCGTACGCGGATGCCATCCCGCGCACGCGGTCGGCGCTGAGCGGACTGCGTCCGGTCTCGATCATGCTCACGCGCCCTTGGTTGACGCCGAGGTGCGCAGCCGCCTGGGTGACCGTGAAGCCCGCTCGTTCACGGAGTTTGCGCAGCTCGGCGCCGAGTCGCCGTTGCCGCAGCGTGGGGTTGTTGATGGGTGGCACGGCACCTCCTTTCGTCCATGCGTGGCCGTTGGTGTACCTCACACGAGGTAACTGCGGGTACATCTCCCAGTTTTGGGAGATTCATCTCCCGAGCAGGCCCTAGCCTGATGCGTACCGCCCAACTCCCCGTATCCGTAAGCCGGAAGCGCACCGGACAGGCAGAGCCACCGCCGGACGCGGGTGGGTGAATGCGGTCCGACCCCCCTGTGTGAAGGAGCCGTCGTTCATGGTCACCGTAGCCCTGCCCGACACCTGGGTGTACGCCCTTCGGCTGCCGCATGACCCGCGCGCCGCACGCGTCGCACGTATGACCGTGCGGGCGGCGCTGCACGGGCACGGCATGGGTGAAGTGGTGGACACCGTCGAGCTGTTGACGTCCGAGCTGGTCACCAACGCCTATCTGCACGGCGGCAAGGGGTCGGCGTCCCTACGGCTGACCGCGCTGGGGGACGGGCGGCTGCGCGTCGGACTGTGGGACGGCTGCCCCCGCATCCCGCCCCCCTTCGACCGCCCAACCGGCGACCGCGTCCCCCTCGTCCCGCCGGACAGCGAGACCGGGCGCGGGCTGTACCTCGTGCAGCGGTACGCCGACGCCTGGGGTGGCTGGCCGCTGGCCGGCGACCTCCTCGGCCGGGGTGGCGGCAAGCTGTTGTGGTTCGAGGTGAGGGGAGGGGCGGTTGGTGACTGAGTGGAGTGGAGTCGCTTGGTCACTCCGTCGCGGCTTAGCCGGAATCCGTTCAGGCTAGTTGCAGTCCGGCTGTGTGGCGTCGGCCGAAAACTCGCACACTCACCCCGCGCGGTGACCTCTCACCCCGTCCTCGCCCCGCGTGAGTGCAACGTTCCCTTGTGGTGACGCGCTGCCACAGGGGTGAAACGCGGTGTTTCTAGCGTCGGAGGCCGGCACCCGTCCGCAGCACCGTGGAGGCACGATGACCGTTCCGAGCAGGTCCGCCGGCCGCTGGATCGAGCGTTGGGATCCGGAGGACGAGGCGTTCTGGGAGGAGAGGGGGGAGCGGATCGCGAACCGCAATCTGTTCTTCTCCGTGGTGTCCGAGCACATCGGGTTCTCCGTGTGGACCCTGTGGTCCGTGCTCGTGCTGTTCATGGGCCCCGAGTACGGGCTGAGCCCCGCCGACAAGTTCCTGCTGACGTCGGTCGTCACGCTCGTCGGCGCGGTCGTCCGCGTCCCCTACACCTTCGCCGTCGCGGTGTTCGGGGGGCGGAACTGGACCGTGATCTCCGCGAGTCTGCTGCTCGTGCCGACCACCGCCGCGTTCGTCGTCATGGAGCCCGGCACCTCCTTCTCCACCTTCCTCCTCGTCGCGCTGCTCGCCGGGATCGGCGGCGGCAACTTCGCCTCCTCCATGACCAACATCAACGCCTTCTTCCCGCTGCGGAAGAAGGGGTGGGCGCTCGGGCTCAACGCGGGCGGCGGCAACATCGGCGTGCCCGTGATCCAGCTCGTCGCGCTCGCCCTCATCGGCGCGGGCGGCGGCCCCCGGCTGCTGCTCGGCATCTACATCCCGCTGATCCTGCTGGCCGCCGTGCTCGCCGCGCTGCGCATGGACAACCTCGCCTCCGTGAGGAACGACACCGGCGCCGCCAAGGACGCCGCGCGGGACGTCCACACCTGGATCATGTCCTTCCTCTACGTCGGCACGTTCGGTTCGTTCATCGGCTACAGCTTCGCCTTCGGGATGGTGCTGCAGAACCAGTTCGGGCGCACCCCGCTGCAGGCCGCGTACCTCACTTTCATCGGCCCGCTCCTCGGCTCCCTCATCCGCCCCGTCGGCGGCCGGCTCGCCGACCGCTACGGCGGCGCGCGCATCACCCTGTGGAACTACGTCGGCATGGCCGCCGCCACCGCGGGGCTCCTCGCGGCCGGCCTCGCCGGTTCGCTGCCGCTGTTCGTGACCGTGTTCGTCGCACTGTTCGTGCTCAGCGGGCTCGGCAACGGCTCGACGTTCAAGATGATCCCCGGCATCTTCCAGGCCAAGGCCCTGGCCGAGGGGCTCACGGGCGAGGCGGCCGCGGCGTACGGGCGCCGGCTCTCCGGCGCGGCGATGGGGCTGATCGGCGCGGTGGGCGCGCTCGGCGGCGTCGGCATCAACCTCGCCTTCCGCCAGTCCTTCCTCTCCTACGGCTCCGGCACCGGCGCGTTCGCCGCCTTCCTCGCCTTCTACGCCGCCTGCTTCGCCCTCACCTGGGCCGTATACCTTCGCCGCCCGGCCGGCCGGCCCCGTACGACGGCCGCCTCGGAGGCGAAGGCGCAGCTCAGCTACGTTGAGGTGTGAGGCGGGACGTAACACGGGCGACATGGGGCCGAACCGGGACCGTCACGCGGCGTTGGCACGCTCGTAAGACGGGCAGGCAGGCAGGCAGGGACGGACGGGTTCACACCGGCCGAGCACGGGACGAGGGCCATGGACGACGAACAGCAGTCATCGCAGCAGGGGCCGCCGGGCGGGGGCCCTGGGGCCGGGCACGCGTACGGGCCGCTCGCCGGGTTCACCGTCGGGGTGACCGCCGCGCGCCGGGCCGAGGAACTGGGCGTGCTGCTCGAACGGCGCGGCGCCGCCGTCCAGCACGCCCCCGCCCTGCGTATCGTGCCGCTCTCCGACGACGGCGAACTCCTCGCCGCCACCAAGGAGTTGCTGCGCCAGGCGCCCGACGTGGTGGTCGCCACCACGGCCATCGGCTTCCGCGGCTGGATCGAGGCCGCCGACGGCTGGGGGCTCGGCGAGGAACTCCTCGCCCGGCTCCGCGACGACGACGTCGAACTCCTCGCCCGCGGCCCCAAGGTCAAGGGCGCGGTACGGGCCGCCGGGCTCACCGAACGCTGGTCGCCGTCGTCGGAGTCGATGGCCGAGGTGCTCGACCGGCTCCTCGACCAGGGCGTCGACGGCCGCCGCATCGCCGTCCAGCTGCACGGCGAGCCGCTGCCCGGCTTCGTCGAGGCGCTGCGGGAGAGCGGGGCGGAGGTGGTCGGGGTGCCGGTGTACCGGTGGCTGCCGCCGGAGGACCTCGGGCCGCTCGACCGGCTCCTCGACGCGACGGTCGCGCGCGGGATCGACGCCCTGACGTTCACCAGCGCGCCCGCCGCCGCCTCCCTCTTCTCCCGGGCGGAACAACGGGGGATGCTCGACGACGTGCTCGCCGCACTGGAGCACGACGTGCTGGCGGCGTGCGTCGGGCCGGTGACGGCGGTGCCGTTGCAGGCGCGGGGGGTGCCGACGGTGCAGCCCGAGCGGTTCCGGCTCGGGCCGCTCGTGCAGCTCCTGTGCCGTGAGCTGCCGGGGCGTGCCCGGACCCTGCCGGTGGCCGGACACCGGGTGGAGATCCGGGGCCATGCGGTGGTGGTGGACGGGGAGTTGCGGGCGGTGCCGCCGGCGGGGATGTCGCTGCTGCGGGCGTTGGCGCAGCGGCCGGGGTGGGTCGTGCCCCGGGCCGTGCTCCTGCGTGCGCTTCCGGGTGCCGGGCGGGACGAGCACGCCGTCGAGACGGCGATGACTCGGCTGCGGGCGGCGTTGGGTGCGCCGGGGTTGATTCAGACGGTGGTGAAGCGGGGGTACCGGCTGGCGCTGGACGCGGCGGGTGACTGCGAGCCGGGGTGAGCGTCACGGCGACGTCCGCGAACCGGCGCCGGCCGGGTGCTTCCCCCTGCTCGGACGAAGCCGAGAGCCCGGGGAGGGCGAAGGCGACGGGGGCGGAATACGCCTGCCCAGTTCCCAGGGGTTCCCGCCGAGCCCCGCGCCGGGCACTGTAGAGAGACCGGCTCCCCCCAAGGCGGTGACCGCTCATATGCTCCCGTCCTCCACAACCGGCGCCCCCGCCGACACCCCCCGCTTCGACGCCGGCCGCCCCTCCCTCGCCCTCCTCGCCACCACCCACCCCGCCGAACACCTCCTCACCCCCGCCGCCCTCCGCACCTGGATCACCACCACCCCCCTCGTCCCGTCCGGCACCGACCTCTCCCACGTCGACCCCGCCTGGCTCCCCCCGTTCCGCGAACTCCGCGACCACACGGCCCGGTTGACCGAGGAGACCCTCGACCCCCGCACCACGCCCGCCGACGTCCTCGCCGAAGCCCTCGCGCACCTCAACGCCCGCGCCCGCCAGGCGGCACCCCCCGCCCCCCGTGCGCTCCGCGCCCCCGACGGCACCCTCGTCCGCACCCTCCAGGCACCGCCCAGCTGCGCCGCGCTGCTCGCCGCGCTCGCCCGGGACGCCGTGGACCTGCTCACCGACCCGGCCGCCCGTGCGCGGCTGCGCCGGTGCGAGGGCGACAACTGCCCCCTCGTCTACCTGGACACCTCGCGCGGCCGGCGCCGCCGCTGGTGTTCGAGCGAGCTGTGCGGCAACCGCGAACGCGTCGCCCGCCACCGGCGCCGCGCGGCGCTGGCGCGCACCTGAGCCCGCGATACGGAAACCCGGAATACGAGCGCGAATCCGCACGAGCGCGCACGAGCGGCCACGAGCCCGTACGAGCCCGCACGACCCGGACATGCCGTTTCGACATTTTCTCCACACGGGTCAAGCCGAATTTTCACGCCAGGATCTCCGTGCATCACGAAGTGATTAAGACGCCCCTGTGACCTGCGTCTCCCGGCGGTCGCGGCCGAATGTCCCGTAGCGGGTGAAATGGATGCCCACTCGCGTGACCTCCCACACCTGTCGCAACAAAATCGTGCTGTCACGTTGAACACAACGACACCCGCCCACGTACCCGGATGTGAGCGACCGACTGGGGGAACCCCCGGACATCGGAGGTGGGCGTGCGCAAGGATTCCGCCGTGGCTGATGAACGAAGGCCAAGGGCCCGACATCGCATGACTCCGTCCGCGTCGAACTCCTCGGCCGAACCGGACGAGGAGCTGATGCGTGCGTTGTACCGGGAACACGCGGGACCGTTGCTCGCCTATGTGCTGCGTCTGGTCGCGGGCGACCGGCAGCGTGCCGAGGACGTCGTGCAGGAAACGCTCATCCGTGCCTGGAAGAACGCCGGTCAGCTGAATCGAGCGACCGGTTCGGTACGCCCCTGGCTGGTGACGGTCGCCCGGCGCATCGTCATCGACGGCCACCGCAGCCGGCAGGCCCGGCCGCAGGAGGTGGACCCGTCGCCGCTGGAGGTCATCCCCGCGGAGGACGAGATCGACAAGGCGTTGTGGCTGATGACACTCTCGGACGCGCTGGACGACCTGACCCCTGCTCACAGGGAGGTCCTGGTTGAAACGTACTTCAAAGGGCGTACGGTCAATGAGGCGGCCGAAACGCTCGGGATACCCAGCGGCACGGTGCGCTCACGGGTGTTCTACGCCCTGCGGTCGATGAAGCTGGCTCTCGAGGAGCGCGGGGTGACGGCATGAGCAACGTCTACGGGGGATACGGAACCGGTTCCCCCGGCTCCGTGCAAGGTCCACGCGGCGGCTCCGGGGACGACAACGTCCACGAGACCGTCGGCGCCTACGCCCTCGGCATCCTCGACGACGCCGAGGCCACGGCCTTCGAGGCCCACCTCGCCACGTGCGAGTGGTGCGGACAGCAGCTCGACGCTCTCGCCGGGATGGAACCGATGCTGGCCGCGCTCGCGGACCTGCCCGGCGCCGGGACCCCCGCGATCGGCGAGTCCCTCTCCGCGAAGCCCAGCCCGCGTCTGGTCGAACGACTGGTCGACGAGGTGTCGGAGAAGCGTGCGCTCAAGCGGCGCCGCGGTTTCTACCTGGTGGCCGCCGCGGCCGCGCTCATCATCGGCGGTCCGCTCGCCGTGATGGCGGTCAACGGCGGTGACGACGGGGGCGGTTCGACCACCCAGGCGTCGGCGCCGGCCGCCGCGAAGGCGGCGTTCGAGAGCATCGACGACAAGGTGTCCCACACGGACGCGGGGACGGCGGTCAGTGCGGTCGTCGCCATGCAGCAGAAGGACTGGGGCACCGATGCGGTGCTGGAGCTGAAGAACGTCAAGGGGCCGCAGAAGTGCTCGTTGATCGCCGTCGGCAAGAACGGTGAGCGGGAGACGGTGAGTTCGTGGTCGGTGCCGAACTGGGGGTACGGCATCGAGAACGCGAAGTCCGACGAGGCGAAGCAGCCGCTGTACGTGCGCGGGGGCGCGGCCTTCAAACCGAACGACATCGACCACTTCGAGGTCATGACGTTCGACGGCAAGCGGTTGGTCGAGGTCAACGCGTAGCCCTTGGGCCCCGCCGGGTGCGTTGTCGGCTGACCGCCGGTGGGGCTTCTCGCGCAGTTCCCCGCGCCCCTCGAGGGGCGCGGGGAACTGCGCATCTTTTGGGGGTCCGGGGGCGAAAACCCTCGTGGGCGCCGCATCGCGTAGCCGCACGCGTCTCCCTTCGCGTACGGTGGACGGCTGCTCAGCACGTCAGAAGGGGAGCCGGTGGCCGCGCAGGTTCAACCGCCACAGATCACGCCCGCCGCAGGCGACACCGCAGGCGGTGCCGACTCCGCGCGCGACCAGGAAATCCTCGTCGAACAGCGGCACCTCGACCGCGTCTACCGCCGCCTCGAGGAGAAGATCCACGAGGCCGAGTTCCTGATGCACGACGCGGCCCGCCGCGGCCAGGTCGGCACGCCCGGCGCCCTCGCCGAGCGCGACGCCCTCGTCTTCCGCGCCGGCATCCACCTCAACCGCCTCAACAACGAGTTCGAGGACTTCCTCTTCGGCCGCGTCGACCTCCTCCTCGGCAAGGACGGCAAGAAGGGACCCGACGGCGCGTACACCGCCGTCGAGCCCGCCGAGGGCGCCGTCCGCCCCGACGCGACCGCCGACATCGCCGAGACCCTGCACATCGGCCGCATCGGCGTGCTCGACGCCGACTACTCCCCGCTGGTCATCGACTGGCGGGCGCCCGCCGCGGCCCCCTTCTACCGGGCCACTCCGGTGGACCCCGGCCGGGTCGTGCGCCGCCGGGTCATCCGCTCCAAGGGACGCCGCGTCCTCGGCGTCGAGGACGACCTGATGCGGCCCGAGCTGACCGCGTACCTCGACGGCCGCGAGCTGCCCGTGATCGGCGACGGCGCCCTGATGGCCGCGCTCGGCCGGGCCCGTACGCACTCCATGCGGGACATCGTCTCCTCCATCCAGGCCGAGCAGGACCTGGTGATCCGCGCCCCCGCCGCCTCCGTCACGTACGTCGAGGGCGGGCCCGGCACCGGAAAGACGGCCGTCGCGCTGCACCGCGCGGCCTATCTCCTCTACCAGGACCGGCGCCGGTACGCGGGCGGCATCCTGATCGTCTCGCCGACGCCGCTGCTCGTCGCGTACACCGAGGGCGTGCTGCCCTCGCTCGGCGAGGAGGGCCAGGTCGCGATCCGCGCCCTCGGCTCCCTCGTCGACGGCGCGGAGGCCGGGCTCTACGACTCCCCGGCCACCGCCCGCGTCAAGGGCTCCCTGCGCATGCTGAAGGTGCTGCGCAAGGCGGCCCGCGGCGCCCTGGAGACGGGCGGCGCACCCACCCGCCTGCGGGTCGTCGCCTTCGGCCGCCGCCTGGAACTGGAGGCGGAGGAGCTGGCGGAGATCCGCCGCACCGCGCTCGGCGGCACCGCCCCCGTCAACCTGCTGCGCCCGCGCGCCCGCAAGCTGCTCCTGGACGCGCTGTGGGCGAAGTCCGGCGCCGGGTCCCGGCACACCGACCCCGAACTCGCCGCCGAGCTGCGCTCCTCCTTCGACGAGGACGTCTCCACCGAGGACCCCTTCACCGACTTCCTCGACGCCTGGTGGCCCGAGCTGACCCCGCGCGGCGTGCTGGACGCGATGGCCGACGAACGGCGGCTCGGCCGCTGGGCCCGGCGCGTGCTCAACCCCGGCGAGGTCCGCCGGGTCGCGAAGTCCCTGCGCCGCGACGGGTTCTCCGTGCACGACGTGGCCCTGCTCGACGAACTCCAGGCGATCCTCGGCGTCCCCGCCCGCCCCCGCAAGCGGCGCGAGGCGGACCCGCTGGACCAGCTCACCGGCCTGGAGGAGCTGATGCCGGTGCGCGAGGAGTCCCAGCGCGAGCGCGCCGAACGGCTGGCGCAGGAGCGCACCGAGTACGCGCACGTCATCGTGGACGAGGCCCAGGACGTCACCCCCATGCAGTGGCGGATGCTGGGCCGGCGCGGCAGGCACGCCACCTGGACCGTCGTCGGCGACCCCGCCCAGTCCTCCTGGTCCGACCCGGACGAGGCCGCCGCCGCCCGCGACGAGGCCCTCGGCACCCGGCCCCGCCGCCGCTTCACCCTCACCGTCAACTACCGCAACCCCGCCGAGATCGCCGACCTGGCCGCCCGCGTCCTGGCCCTGGCCATGCCGGGCTCGACGGCCCCCTCGGCGGTCCGCTCCACCGGCCTCGAACCCCGGTTCGCGGCAGTGGGGGAGTCACTGGCGCGGACCGTGCGGGAGGAGACGGCAGCCCTGCTGGAGCGGGTCGACGGCACGGTCGGCGTCGTCGTCGCCATGCGGCGGCGTGAGGAGGCGGCCCGCTGGCTGGCCGGGCTCGGCGACCGCGTCGTCGCGCTCGGCAGCCTGGAGGCCAAGGGCCTGGAGTACGACGCCACGGTCGTCGTCTCGCCCGCGGAGATCGCCGACGAGTCGCCCGCCGGGCTGCGCGTGCTCTACGTGGCGCTGACCCGGGCGACCCAGCAGCTCACCGTCGTCTCCGGCGACCGGGACGAACCGGACGCGCACGGGGTGCCGGACCTGCTGCGGGACTGAGCAGGACCCCCAAGAACGAGAGAAGGGCCCGTACCGGCGCACAGCCGGTACGGGCCCTTCTCCTACGTCTATGACACCGGCCCGCCATGCTCGCCTCGCGGCAAGTGGTCGCTCGAAGCGACTAAGGTTGGGCCCGGGGGCTTGGATCGAGCCGGTGCCACATCCAAGGTAACAAACGATTCCCGTAGGGCAATTCCCCTCTCGCGACTTCCTTGCCGAAACCCGAATCTCGCGGTGATTTCCCGGACCCGCGCGCTCCCGCCGCGAGGTTTCCGGCGAACGTGTCCACGAACACAACGTTCGCAATCGGGGGCGGCTACCACGTACTCCGCGGTAGGTGCGACGATCGGACGGCACACCGCGCGCAATACCACGCGCAGACGCGGTCGCGCGAGACCCCGTCCGTGGGGTTCACGCGTCCGCGCCCCACAGCACTACGCCTTGTACGGTGAAAGCAGAGGAAGTCGGCCATGGCAACGGCGCCCAGCGTCTCCTACTCGATGACCATCCGGCTGGAGGTGCCCGCGAGCGGAACGGCCGTCTCGCAGCTCACCCACGCCGTGGAGTCCTCCGGAGGCTCGGTGACCGGCCTCGACGTGACCGCCTCCGGTCACGAGAAGCTCCGGATCGACGTCACCATCGCGGCCAGCTCCACCGCGCACGCCGACCAGATCGTGCAGCAGCTGCGCGGCATCGAGGGCGTCACGCTGGGCAAGGTCTCCGACCGTACGTTCCTGATGCACCTCGGCGGCAAGATCGAGATGGCGTCGAAGCATCCCATCCGCAACCGTGACGACCTCTCCATGGTCTACACCCCCGGCGTCGCCCGGGTGTGCATGGCGATCGCGGAGAACCCCGAGGACGCCCGCCGGCTGACCATCAAGCGCAACTCCGTCGCGGTCGTCACCGACGGTTCGGCCGTCCTCGGCCTCGGCAACATCGGCCCCAAGGCGGCGCTGCCGGTGATGGAGGGCAAGGCGGCCCTGTTCAAGCGGTTCGCGGGCATCGACGCCTGGCCGATCTGCCTGGACACCCAGGACAGCGACGCCATCGTGGAGATCGTCAAGGCGATCGCCCCCGGCTTCGCCGGCATCAACCTGGAGGACATCTCCGCGCCGCGCTGCTTCGAGATCGAGGCGCGGCTGCGCGAGGCCCTGGACATCCCCGTCTTCCACGACGACCAGCACGGCACCGCGATCGTGGTGCTGGCCAGCCTGACCAACGCGCTGCGCGTGGTCGGCAAGGCGATCGAGAACGTGCGGGTCGTCATGTCCGGCGCGGGCGCGGCCGGCACCGCCATCCTGAAGCTGCTGCTGGCGGCCGGGGTCAAGAACGCGGTCGTCGCCGACATCCACGGCGTCGTGCACGCCGGGCGCGAGGACCTGGTGGACGCCGCCCCCGACTCGGCGCTGCGCTGGATCGCGGACAACACCAACCCGGAGAACCTCACCGGCACGCTGAAGGAGGCCGTGCGCGAGGCCGACGTCTTCATCGGCGTCTCGGCCCCCAACGTCCTGGACGGCGACGACGTGGCCACGATGGCCGAGGGCGCGATCGTGTTCGCGCTCGCGAACCCGGACCCCGAGGTGGACCCGGCCGTCGCACGTCAGACGGCCGCGGTGGTCGCCACCGGCCGCTCGGACTTCCCGAACCAGATCAACAACGTCCTGGTCTTCCCGGGCGTCTTCCGCGGCCTGCTGGACGCGCAGTCCCGCACCGTCAACACCGAGATGATGCTGGCCGCGGCGGCCGCCCTGGCGGACGTGGTGAGCGAGGACGAGCTCAACGCGAACTACATCATCCCGTCCGTCTTCAACGACAAGGTCGCCGGCGCGGTGGCCGGCGCGGTCCGCGACGCGGCGAAGGCGGCGGGCGTCACGGCATGACGCCCCCGGCGGCCACGGCGTGACGTTCCGGGACGTCCGGTAGGTTCTGTGCCCCCGCTGTGACGATGGACACGGCGGGGGCGTACCCGGCGCGTCGCGGGGCAGAGGGGCTGCGAGCGCCGCCTAGGGTCTGTCCGGCCGGTACCGGTGGCCGCTTTTCGTGTGACACGCGGGAGTGTTCTCACCATTCCTGCGGGTGCCGGATTGGCTTTACCGCCGCAGGTAGGGGCAGGATGCCTCCCTGGGCGCGAGGGTTCGGACGACGGACCCGGGTCCGGGGACTCACCGGGGACCCTGGCAGCATCGGCTTCGCCGTGCCCGACATGCGGCCTGGCCGCGTGGCACGCCTCCATGGCAAGAAGAACACGGGAGTAAGAACATGAACCGCAGTGAGCTGGTGGCCGCGCTGGCCGACCGCGCCGAGGTGACCCGCAAGGACGCCGACGCCGTTCTGGCCGCCTTCGCCGAGACGGTCGGCGAGATCGTCGCCAAGGGCGACGAGAAGGTCACCATCCCCGGCTTCCTGACCTTCGAGCGCACCCACCGTGCCGCTCGCACCGCCCGCAACCCGCAGACCGGTGACCCGATCCAGATCCCGGCCGGCTACAGCGTGAAGGTGTCGGCGGGCAGCAAGCTCAAGGAAGCCGCGAAGGGCAACTGACGTTGCCGGTCCTGTCGCGCGTCGGGGGACGGCGCGCGGCACCGTAACAGCCGCCGCTGGGGCGGCCCCGGACCCCGGGGCCGCCCCAGCGGCGTACGGGCCACACAGCCCCGCGCCCCTTCAGGGCGCGGTCACGCCAGGGCCTTGCCCGGGAGTTCCACCTTGGCACCGAGTTCGACCAGCTTCTCCATGAAGTTCTCGTAGCCGCGGTTGATGAGATCGATGCCGTGGACCCGGGACGTCCCCTGCGCCGCCAGCGCGGCGATCAGGTAGGAGAAGCCGCCCCGCAGGTCGGGGATGACCAGGTCCGCGCCCTGCAGCTTCGTCGGCCCGGAGACGACCGCCGAGTGCAGGAAGTTGCGCTGCCCGAACCGGCAGTGCGACCCCCCGAGGCACTCGCGGTACAGCTGTATGTGCGCCCCCATCTGGTTCAGCGCGGACGTGAACCCGAGCCGGGACTCGTACACCGTCTCGTGGATGATCGACAGCCCCGTCGCCTGCGTCAGCGCGACGACCAGCGGCTGCTGCCAGTCCGTCTGGAACCCGGGGTGCACGTCCGTCTCCAGGGCGATGGACTTCAGCTGCCCGCCCGGATGCCAGAACCGGATGCCCTCGTCGTCGATCTCGAACGCCCCGCCCACCTTGCGGTAGGTGTTGAGGAAGGTCATCATCGACCGCTGCTGCGCCCCGTGGACGTAGATGTTCCCCTCGGTGGCGAGCGCGGCGGACGCCCAGGACGCGGACTCCAGCCGGTCCGGCAGCGCCCGGTGGGTGTAGCCGCCGAGCGTGTCGACACCGGTGATGCGGATCGTCCGGTCGGTGTCCATGGCGATGATCGCGCCCATTTTCTGCAGCACGCAGATCAGGTCCTCGATCTCCGGTTCGACCGCCGCGTTGGACAGCTCCGTGACGCCCTCCGCGAGCACGGCCGTCAGCAGCACCTGCTCGGTGGCGCCCACCGACGGGTACGGCAGTGCGATCTTCGTACCGCGCAGCCGCTGTGGCGCCTCCAGGTACTGCCCGTCCGCCCGCTTCTCGATCTTCGCCCCGAACTGCCGCAGCACGTCGAAGTGGAAGTCGATGGGCCGGCCGCCGATGTCGCAGCCGCCGAGACCCGGGATGAACGCATGGCCGAGCCGGTGCAGCAGCGGGCCGCAGAACAGGATCGGGATGCGGGAGGAGCCCGCGTGGGCGTCGATGTCGGCGACGTTCGCGCTCTCCACCCGCGTCGGGTCGAGCACCAGTTCGCCGGGCTCCTCGCCCGGGCGCACCGTCACGCCGTGCAGTTGCAGCAGTCCGCGCACCACCCGCACGTCGCGGATGTCGGGGACGTTGCGCAGCCGGCTCGGCGCGCTGCCCAGCAGGGCCGCCACCATGGCCTTCGGTACGAGGTTCTTCGCACCGCGGACACGGATCTCGCCCTCCAGCGGGGTTCCGCCGTGGACAAGCAGGACGTCGTCATTGCCGTTGACGGTCATGTATCTCGCGTTCCGGTGAGGGGGGCAGGGCCGAAGAGGCAAGGGTAATGGCCGCGCACCCCCCTGGAGTAAGCCCAGGGACCACCCAGGCAGGTCATAGCTTTGCCACAACACGAGCCGTACGTGCGCGGGCACTTGCGGTGACCGGCGGGCGGCCGGGAGGCGGCCGGCGGATGGCCGGAACCGTACCTGCCCCCCGCCGTGCGCCCGGTGCCGCTTCCCTGCGCCCCGGCCGGCCCTCACCCGCGTACCGGATTGCCTCCCCACGCGGGGGGAAGATGCGGGATCATGTCTGGCATGACCGAGGTGTCCTCGCTCACGGGGCGGCTGCTCGTGGCCACGCCCGCCCTGTCGGACCCGAACTTCGAGCGCGCGGTGGTGCTTCTCCTCGACCACGACGAGGAGGGCTCGCTCGGCGTCGTCCTCAACCGTCCGACCCCGGTCGACGTGGGGGACATCCTCGAGGGCTGGGCGGATCTCGCCGGCGACCCCGGGGTCGTCTTCCAGGGCGGGCCCGTCTCCCTGGACTCGGCGCTCGGCGTCGCGGTCATCCCCGGCGGCGGCTCCGGCGAGCGGACACCGCTGGGCTGGCGGCGGGTGCACGGCGCGATCGGGCTCGTCGACCTGGAGGCCCCGCCGGAGCTGCTGGCCTCCGCGCTGGGCTCGCTGCGGATCTTCGCCGGGTACGCGGGCTGGGGCCCGGGCCAGCTGGAGAACGAACTCTCGGACGGCGCCTGGTACGTCGTCGAGTCCGAACCCGGGGACGTCTCGTCGCCGTCGCCGGAGACGCTGTGGCGCGAGGTGCTGCGCCGGCAGCGCAGCGAGCTGGCGATGGTGGCCACGTATCCGGACGACCCGTCGCTCAACTGAACCGGGCGCGTTTCAGTACCCTTGGCCCCATGAGCACTCTCGAGCCCGAGCGCGGGACCGGTACGGGGACCCTCGTCGAGCCGACGCCGCAGGTGTCGCACGGCGACGGCGATCACGAGCGCTTCGCGCACTACGTCCAGAAGGACAAGATCATGGCGAGCGCCCTCGACGGCACGCCCGTCGTGGCGCTCTGCGGCAAGGTATGGGTCCCGGGCCGCGACCCGAAGAAGTACCCGGTGTGCCCCATGTGCAAGGAAATCTACGAGTCCATGGAAAACGGCGGCGGCGACGAGGGCGGCAAGAAGTAACTGCCGCGGGCGTCCTACGGGGGTGCAGGGGGCGGAGCCCCCGCCGGGGTACCGGGGCGGAGCCCCGCACACACCCCACCCCACCCCCACCCCCCTCGGGGTCGAAGGGGCGGAGCCCCTTGGGGATGGGAAGGGTAAGGGCGGCGGGGGCGAACACCTCTTCGGTGAGGCCACCGCCCCGCACCCCTGGAGGCCACCGCATGACCGACCCCGAACCCGCACCCCCCGCCCTCGTCCCCGCCCCCCGTCACACCACCCCCACACCCCACACCCGCACCCCCACCCTCGACGCACACACCACCCTCGAAGAGCCGGCCGGCACCACCGCCACCGCCCACTGGCTCCGCACCACCCTCGGCCCGGCCCTCGGCCTGCCTCTCCCGCCGCACACCCCCGGCACCCCCGCCCGCACCCGCATCCGCCTCGCCCTCGCCCCCCACCTCGGAGCGGAACTCGGCGGCCCGGAGGGCTACCGCCTCACCACCACCCCCCACTCCGTCACGCTCACCGCCGCCGCGGAACCCGGCCTCTTCCACGCCGCCCAGACCCTGCGTCAGCTCCTCGGCCCCGAGGCCTTCCGCCGCGCCCCCGTCACCCCCCGCCGGCACTGGCCCGTCCCGGCCGTCACCCTCCACGACAGCCCCCGCTTCCACTGGCGCGGTCTCATGCTGGACGTGGCCCGGCACTTCATGCCGAAGGACGGCGTCCTGCGGTACCTCGACCTGATGGCCGCGCACAAGCTCAACGTCCTCCACCTCCACCTCACGGACGACCAGGGCTGGCGCATCGAGATCCGCCGCCACCCCCGCCTCACCGAGGTCGGCTCCTGGCGGTCCCGTACCAAATTCGGCCACCGCGCGTCACCCCTGTGGGAGGACAAACCGCACGGTGGTTTCTACTCACAGGACGACATCCGCGAGATCGTCGCGTACGCCGCCGCCCGGCACATCTCCGTCGTCCCCGAGATCGACATACCGGGTCACTCCCAGGCCGCCATCGCCGCGTACCCCGAGCTCGGCAACACGGACGTCGTCGACACCTCCTCCCTCGCCGTCTGGGACAACTGGGGCATCTCTCACAACGTACTCGCCCCCACTGACACCACCCTCCGCTTCTACGAAGGGGTGTTCGAGGAGGTCCTGGACCTGTTCCCGCCGGACGCGGCGCGGTTCTCGTCCTTCTTCCACATCGGCGGCGACGAGTGCCCCAAGGACCAGTGGCGCGACTCACCCACCGCGCAGGCGCGCATCCAGGAGCAGGGACTGGCCGACGAGGACGAACTCCAGGCGTGGTTCATCCGGCACTTCGACGACTGGCTGGCCGCCCGCGGCCGCCGCCTCATCGGGTGGGACGAGATCCTCGAGGGCGGCCTCGCGCCCGGCGCGGCGGTCTCGTCCTGGCGCGGCTACGAGGGCGGCGTCACGGCCGCGCGCGCGGGTCACGACGTCGTCATGTGCCCGGAGACGGAGGTTTACCTGGACCACCGTCAGGACCCGGGCCCCGACGAGCCGGTGCCCATCGGCTTCGTCCGCACCCTGGAGGACGTCTACCGCTTCGAACCCGTTCCACCGGAACTCACCCCGGACGAGGCCCGGCACGTCCTCGGCGCCCAGGCCAACGTCTGGACCGAGGTGATGGAGGACCAGGGGCGCGTCGACTACCAGGTGTTCCCGCGCCTGGCCGCCTTCGCCGAGGCCGTCTGGTCCCCCCTGCCCCCGCCCGCCGCCCGGGACTTCACCGACTTCACCACTCGCATGAAGTCCCACTACCCCCGCCTCGACGCCCTCGGCGTCACCTACCGCCCACCCCAGGGCCCCCACCCCTGGCAACGCCGCCCGGGAGTACAGGGCCGACCCCGCTGACAAAGGGGCGGGGGGAACTGCGCAAAACGGAGCGAAGCTCCGTAGGGGGGTCCGGGGGCGCAGCCCCCGGGGAAGGGGCGGCGGGGGCGAAAAAGCCCCCCACCTCCACGGCCGAAACCCCCACCCCGCAACCCCGTCACACCCACCCAACCCCGCCAAACAACCCCAACCCACCCCGACCCGTAATGCCGGGCCAAACCACCCGCAACCCCCGCCGGGAGGGCGAACACCCCCTAGCGGACCCCCGCATCCACCCCTCGCGAAGATGTGCCAGAGTTGCCACGTCCGCCCTGTCAGCACGTACCGTACGGCAGCACAGGCAGGACCAGGTGGGGCAGCGGGAAGGGGCAGCCGGTTTGACCACGCACGCACCGCAGGCGGCGCAGGCCGTGACGCTGCCCGGGTCGCTGGACGAGGCCGTGGCGGCACTCGCCGCCATGCCCGCCGCAGTGCCCGTGGCGGGCGGCACGGACCTCATGGCGGCGGTCAACTCCGGGCAGTTGCGCCCCGCCGCCCTCGTCGGCCTGGGCCGCATCAGCGAGATCCGCGGCTGGCAGTACCAGGACGGCCACGCCCTCCTCGGCGCCGGCCTCACCCACGCCCGCATGGGCCGCCCCGACTTCGCCGCGCTCATCCCCGCCCTCGCGGCGGCGGCCCGCGCGGCCGGCCCTCCGCACATCCGCAACGCGGGCACGCTCGGCGGCAACATCGCCTCCGCCGCCCCCACCGGGGACGCGCTGCCCGTACTGGCCGCCCTGGAGGCGACGCTCGTCATCGCCGGACCGGGCGGCGCCCGCCGCGAGATCCCGGTCTCGCACCTCCTCGCCGGCATGGAGATGCTGCGCGGGGGCGAACTCATCGGCTACGTGCGCGTGCCGCTGCTGCACGCCCCCCAGGTCTTCCTCAAGGCCACCGGGCGCACCGGCCCCGGCCGCGCCGTGGCCTCCGTGGCCCTGGTCCTCGACCCCGCCCGGCGCGGGGTGCGCTGCGCGGTGGGCGCCATAGCGCCGGTGCCGCTGCGCCCCCTGGACGCCGAGCACTGGGTCGCCCAGCTCATCGACTGGGACAACAACCGCACGATCGTCCCGGAGGCGCTGACCGCCTTCGGGGACTATGTCGCCGCGGCCTGCATCCCCGACGCCGTCCCGGCCGAGGACGGCACGGTGGAGCAGCTGCCGCCCGCCGTACTGCACCTGCGGCGCACCGTCGCCGCGCTGGCCCGACGAGCACTGGGGAGGGCGCTGTCGTGACCGACGACCAGCACGGGGAGGACCCGCGCCCGGAGGCCCCCCGCGGCTCCTGGGAGCGACTGCCCCAGGGTGACTACGACGACGGTGCCACCACCTTCGTCCAGCTCCCCGAGGGCGGCATCGACGCCCTGCTCGCCTCGCACACCCCGCTCGCCGCGCCCGGTCACGGCTATGTGCCGCCGTCCATCACGCCGACCCCGCAGCAGGGCGATCCCGCCGACGGCGCCGCTCCCAACGCCCCCGGCGCGCCCGGCGGCTGGGGCGCCCCCGCCGAGGGCACGGGCTGGCCCGACGCGGCCCCCGGCACGGACCCGGGATACCCGCGGCACCCGCGGCCGGCCCATCAGGACCCGTACGGCAATCCGCACCACGACCCGCACCACGATCCCCGCCGGGACCCCCCTCACGATCCCCGCCAGGACCCTCGTCAGGGGCCGGCGGGCGGTGACACGTCGGGCCACGGGTTCGCCTACCACCCGCAGTCCACCGGGCAGTGGACCTTCGAGGAGCCCGCGCACCCGGGCGCCGCCCAGGGCGACGCCCGCCCCGGTCACGACGTCACCGGCGAGTGGTCGATCCCCGTCGCCGGCGGCGATCTGCCGGACGAGTCGGGCGAGTTCACCACGTCGTCGCTGGTCGAGCAGTGGGGCGGCACCCCGCCGCCGACCCTGCCCGGCGGTGCCGCCGCGCCCTGGGCGCCCCCGGGGTCCGAGGAGCGGCCCGCCGAGGCCCCTGGCGGCCCGTTCGACGGGCCGTACGCGCCGGAGGGCCCCGCGAGTACCCCGGACGCCCCCCAGGCCGTCCAGGGCCCGTCCACGCCCACCGGCCCCGTACACCCCGGCCCGCACGACCCGTACGCCGGGAACCGCCCCGGCACGGACCCCTACGCCGCCCACGGGGACCCGGCGCGCCCGGAGCCGTACGCCGCCGGACCGGACCCGGCCGCCGGTGCCGACGCCGGCCGTGCCCCCGTCGAAGAGCACGCCCCGGACGCCGAACCGCCCGTAGCGACACCCGAGGACGCCCCCGAGGGCGATGAGGCTCCTGAAGAGGCGGATCAGCCTCAGGAGGCCGATCAGCCTCAGGAGGCGGATCGGCCTCAGGAGCGGCCTTCCGCCGAGGAGCTCACCCCGCACCCCCAGGACGCACCCGCACCCCGGGACGCCGACGCGCCCCAGGAGGCGGACGCCCCGGACGGCACCCAGGAGGACCCCGCCCCCGTCGGCGAGGCGCCCGCGCCCCTCCCCGACGAGCACCCCCTCGTCTCGTACGTCCTCCGGGTGAACGGCACCGACCGCCCCGTCACCGACGCCTGGATCGGTGAATCGCTGCTCTACGTGCTGCGCGAGCGCCTGGGCCTCGCGGGCGCCAAGGACGGCTGTTCCGAGGGCGAGTGCGGGGCCTGCAACGTCCAGGTGGACGGCCGGCTCGTCGCCTCCTGCCTGGTGCCCTCGGTCACCGCCGCCGGCACCGAGGTGCGCACCGTCGAGGGGCTCGCCGTCGACGGGCAGCCCTCCGACGTGCAGCGGGCGCTCGCCCGGTGCGGGGCCGTGCAGTGCGGCTTCTGTGTGCCGGGCATGGCGATGACCGTGCACGACCTCCTGGAGGGCAACCCGGACCCCACCGACCTGGAGACCCGTCAGGCGCTCTGCGGCAACCTGTGCCGCTGCTCCGGCTACCGGGGCGTGCTCGACGCCGTACGGGAGGTCGTCGCCGAGCGCGAGGCCCTCGGTGCGGCCGAGGACGAGGCCGACGACGGTCCGGGCGACGAGGCCGGGCCCGGCGAGCCGCTCATCCCGCACCAGGCGGGCCCCGGCGCGGGCAGCGTCCACCACGACCAGTCGTACGGCCAGGACGGAGGCCAGCGTTGAGCAACGAAGCCGTCACCGCGCCCGCCGCGGCGGCCGTACCCGCCCCCGAGCCGCTGCCGCACGGCATCGGTGTGTCCCTGCCCGGCGCCGACGCCCGCGCCAAGACCGAGGGCACCTTCCCGTACGCGGCCGACCTGTGGGCCGAGGGCCTGCTGTGGGCCGCCGTGCTGCGCTCGCCGCACCCGCACGCGCGCGTGGTGTCCATCGACACCAGCCACGCGCGCGAGATGCCCGGCGTGCGGGCCGTGCTCACCCACGAGGACGTGCCCGGCACCCCGCTGCACGGCCGGGGCCGCGCCGACCGCCCGGTGTTCGCCTCCGAGGTCGTACGCCACCACGGGGAGCCGCTGGCCGCCGTCGCCGCCGACCACCCGGACACCGCGCGGATGGCCGCCGCCGCCGTCATCGTCGAGTACGAGGTGCTCGACCCGGTCACCGACCCCGAGCAGGCGTTCGAGGCCGAGCCGCTGCACCCGGACGGCAACCTGATCCGGCACATCCCGCTGCGCCACGGCGACCCGGAGGCGGCCGGTGACATCGTCGTCGAGGGCCTGTACCGGATCGGCCGCCAGGACCCCGCCCCCATCGGCGCCGAGGCCGGACTCGCCGTGCCGCGCCCCGACGGCGGCGTCGAGCTGTACCTCGCCTCCACCGACCCGCACGCCGACCGCGACGCGGCCGCCGCCTGCTACGGCCTGCCACCCGATCAGGTGAAGATCGTCGTCACCGGGGTGCCGGGCGCCACCGCCGACCGCGAGGACCAGGGCTTCCAGCTGCCGCTCGGCCTGCTGGCGCTGAAGACCGGCTGCCCGGTCAAACTCACCGCCACGCGCGAGGAGTCCTTCCTCGGCCACGTCCACCGCCACCCCACCCTGCTGCGCTACCGCCACCACGCCGACGGCGAGGGCAGACTCGTCAAGGTCGAGGCGCAGATCCTGCTCGACGCGGGCGCCTACGCCGACACCTCCGCCGAGGCCCTGGCCGCCGCCGTCTCCTTCGCCTGCGGCCCCTACGTCGTCCCGCACGCCTTCATCGAGGGCTGGGCGGTGCGCACCAACAACCCGCCCTCCGGGCACGTGCGCGGCGAGGGCGCCATGCAGGTGTGCGCCGCCTACGAGGCGCAGATGGACAAGCTGGCCAAGAAGCTCGGCGTCGACCCGGCCGAGCTGCGGCTGCGCAACGTGCTGGCCACCGGTGACGTGCTGCCCACCGGGCAGACCGTGACCTGCCCGGCGCCGGTCGCCGAACTCCTCCAGGCGGTACGGGACTTCCCGCTGCCGCCGCTGCCCAAGGACACCCCCGCCGACGAGTGGCTGCTCCCGGGCGGCCCCGAGGGCGCGGGCGAGCCCGGCGCGATCCGCCGGGGCGTCGGCTACGGCCTCGGCATGGTGCACATGCTCGGCGCGGAGGGCACCGACGAGGTCTCCACGGCGACGGTGAAGGTCCAGGACGGGGTCGCCACCGTGCTGTGCGCGGCCGTCGAGACGGGGCAGGGCTTCAGCACGCTGGCCCGGCAGATCGTCCAGGAGACACTCGGCATCGACGAGGTGCACGTGGCCCCCGTCGACACCGACCAGCCGCCCGCGGGCGGCGGCGCCCGGGGCCGGCACACCTGGGTGTCGGGCGGGGCGGTGGAACGGGCCGCGAAGATGGTCCGCACCCAGCTTCTCCAGCCGCTCGCACACAAGTTCGGCATGTCCACCGAGCTGCTCCAGATCACCGACGGCAAGATCACCTCGTACGACGGCGTCCTGTCGACCACCGTCACCGAGGCGCTCGACGGCAAGGAACTGTGGGCCACCGCCCAGTGCCGCCCGCACCCGACCGAGCCGCTGGACGGCTTCGGCCAGGGCGACGCCTTCGTGGGGCTCGCGTTCTGCGCGATCCGCGCGGTGGTCGACGTCGACATCGAGCTCGGCTCGGTACGGGTGGTCGAACTGGCGCTCGCCCAGGACGTGGGCCGCGTCCTCAACCCGGCACAGCTCGCCGCGCGCATCGAGGCGGGCGTCACGCAGGGCGTGGGCGTGGCGCTCACGGAGAACCTGCGCACCGCGCGCGGGGTCGTGCGCCACCCGGACCTCACGGGGTACGCGCTGCCGACCGCCCTCGACGTCCCCGACATCAAGATCGTGAAGCTGGTCGAGGAGCGGGACGTGGTGGCGCCGTTCGGCGCCAAGTCGGTGAGCGCGGTGCCGGTGGTGACCTCCCCGGCGGCCGTCGCCTCGGCGGTGCGCGCGGCGACGGGCCGCCCGGTCAACCGCCTCCCGATCCGGCCGCAGGCCGCGGTGGTGACGTCGTGACGTCCCCGAGCGCCGACCCGGGGCCCGGGGCGGACCCGCAGCCGGACGCGGAGCCGACGGCCGTGCCGGGTGCGGTGCCCGGGGAGCGGTACGAGCCGCCGCCGAGCATGGGCAAGCTGCTGCTGTGGATCCTGGTGTTCGTCCTGGCCGCGGTGGTCGTGGTGGCGGGCGGGGTCTACTTCACCTGAGCCGGCCGGGTCGCGGCCGGAACCCGGCGGCGCGCGCGGGCCCCGGTGCGGGGGTCACGGTGTGCGGGCCATGGTGCGCGGGCCACGTCCTGCGAGCCGCGGTGTGCCCCAATTCACGCTCCGAATCGGCCTGTTGGGGCCATCCGGCGGTGCGTTGTGCGGGCCGTTGTCAGTGGGGCGGCGTATGGTTTTTCGTGTCGGGGAGGCCCGCGGGGGATGTGGGCCGCCTCGCCGCTGTGACCACATGCGGCGGGGTGCACAGGACACGGGCCACGGTGCACGGGGGAAGCGATGAACACGATCTGCCCGAACGGGACGGCGGACACGGCGGCGGAGCAGCTGCCGCTGTGGACGGCCGTCCGGGCCCGCACGGAGACGCGCCGCTGGCCGACGGGCCGCCCCGGCCGGCCGGGCGGACTCGCCCTGGACCTCCCGGACCGCTTCCTGGACGACGCGTTCGGCCCGGGGGCGATCGTCCGCTTCGAGGACGTCGACTTCCCGGCCACGCTCACGCACGAACCCACCCGCCGCTTCCTGCGCGAGGTCGGCCTGCCCGAACGGGGCTACGGCTTCGAACTGGACACGGACGTCCCGCTGCCGACGCTCACGGAACACGCCGAGTACGAGGCGGAGCACGCGCACTTCGGGCCGGCCCCGGCGCCCCGTCGACTCCCGTACCTGGCCGACCGCCTGATACGCCTGGGCACCCTGACGCCCGGCACGGAGCTGGTCCTCGACGGCGCCACCGGCGAGGTGCGGTGCTGGCGCGGCCCGGACCCCGCCCCGCACCCGCTGACGGCCGACCTGTCCACGCTCATGGTCACCATCTGGCTCCTGCACCGCGACCGCCGTATCCCGACGGCCCACCGGACGTACGTCTGACCCGGCGCCCCGGGCGGGCCCCCGGCGCGCATGGCCGTGCGTGCCGCGGGTCAGCCGACGTGGGTCCGGTCCACGCCGTTCAGCAGGGCACGGACGGTCTCGCGAGCGGCGGGAACCGTGTGACCCGCCTCCAGTTCGACGAGGGCGGCCTCCGAGCCGAGCGCCATGATCAGGCGGGTACTGATCGGCGCCGGGGCCAGGCCCATCGCGCGCACGCTCGGCTCCGCCAGGTCCATGAGCCGTGCCACGCGGTCGGTCATCGTGACCGTGAGTTCTTCCCGCGCCCTCGCCTCGAAGACGAGTGCCTTGACGCCGTGGTGGGCGAGGCACGCGTCGAGATAGGCGTCGAGCGCGGCGAGCAGGAACTCCCGGCCGGGTGCGAGCCCGGCGGTGGCGGTGGCGACGGCGCTGCCGATCTGCTCGTAGAAGCGCTGGTGGAGGGCGTCGACGAACGCGTTGCGGTCGGGGAAGTACACGTAGAAGGTTCCCTTGGCGACGCCCGCCTGCGCGGCGACGGCCGCCACGCTCAGCCCGCCGAGCCCGTCCCGCTCGGCGACCGCCTCTCCCGCCCTGAGCAGGGACTCCTTGGTGCTGCGCCCCTTCGGGGTCACCGGTGTGGAGTCGGGGCGCGCGGCGTCGGCGGGAGGTGTGGGCACGCCGTCATTGTAGGAGGCCGGCACGGACATGACCGAGCAGTCATAAAAAACTGACCGAGAGGTCACTTCGGTGCTACCGTCGAGAACGACCCGAAGCACGGGCCGGCGGCCCGGGCATGCGAGCAGCCGTGCGAAGAGAGGGAAGTGAGGCGTCATGAGTGAGGAGACCGGCGAAGGGGCGAGTGGCGGGCCGCGGGGCGGGCCGGTGCTGGTCACCGGGGGCTCGGGGTTTCTGGGGGTGCACTGCGTGCTGCGACTGCTCGAAGCCGGACACCGGGTGCGCACGACCGTCCGTACGCCCGCGCGCGAGGAGACGGTCCGGGAGATGCTGCGCACGGCCGGCGCCGAGCCGGGGGACGCGCTCGACGTCGTGGTCGCCGACCTCACGTCCGACGAGGGGTGGGCGGCCGCGGCGAAGGACTGCGCCTACGTCCTGCACGTCGCCTCCCCCTACCCGCCGACCGTGCCCCGGCACGAGGACGAACTGATCGTCCCGGCCCGTGACGGCACCCTGCGCGTGCTGCGCGCCGCACGCGACGCGGGGGTCCGCAGAACGGTGCTGACCTCGTCCTTCGCGTCGATCAGCTACGGCCATGCCGAACGGGAGCGGACGTACACCGAACGGGACTGGAGCAACCTCGACGGCCCGCACCTCTCGGCGTACGCGAAGTCCAAGACGCTCGCCGAGCGGGCGGCGTGGGACTTCGTGGAGCGCGAGGGGGACGGGCTCGAACTGTCCGTGATCAACCCGGTCGGCGTGCTCGGACCGGTCTTCGGCCCCGACTACTCGACGTCCATCACGCTGGTCCAGCGTCTGCTCGACCGTGATCTGCCGGGCGTGCCCCGCCTGTCCTTCTGCTTCGCCGACGTCCGCGACCTCGCCGACCTCCATCTGCGCGCCATGACCGACCCGGCCGCCCGGGGCGAGCGGTTCCTCGGCTCGTCGGGCGGGCCGATGTGGGTCGCCGACGTCGCCCACGTCCTCCGGGACCGCCTCGGACCGCCCGCCGCCCGTGTCCCCACCCGCCGCATACCGGATGCGTTGATCCGCCTGGCCTCCCGCATGGACGCCACCCTGCGCGGCTTCGTGCCGGACCTGGGCCTGGTGAGAGGGGCGAACGCCGACAAGGCCCGCGACGTACTGGGCTGGCGCCCCCGCCCGCCGGAGGAGGCGATCGTCGCCACGGCGGAAAGCCTGCTGAGGCTGGGCCTGGTCAAGAGCGCTGCGAGTCAATACACCTAGGGCCCGCTGTGGGTCGTTCACTTGAGGCCGTGGCGGGAATCGAACCCGCGTGATTCCCCGCGGACGGAGTCCGCTGATGGATGCTGCGCAGGCGAATCCCTGAACCACTCGGGCACACGGCCCGGGGTCGGACTAGGACCATGGTCGGAGGGGAGCACCGCCCTCCGACAGGGGTCATTGTCAGTGACGCCCCTTACTCTGGCCTGCATGAGCGCCCTCGACCCGCGCGACACCGATGTCGCCGACGCCGTACCGACCGCCCTGCCGCCCCCGCCCGTCGCCGCCGAGGGCGTGCTGAGCGGGCCGTACCGGGCGCTGAGCATCGGCATCGTCTCCGTCGTCCTGCTGATCGCCTTCGAGGCGACGGCGGTGGGGACGGCGATGCCGGTGGCCGCCCGGGAACTGCACGGGGTCTCGCTGTACGCGTTCGCGTTCTCCGGGTACTTCACCACCAGCCTGTTCGGCATGGTGCTCGCCGGGCAGTGGGCCGACCGGCGCGGTCCGCTCGGCCCGCTGACCACCGGCATCGCCGGCTTCGCGGCCGGGCTGCTGCTGTCCGGGACCGCCGGGGCGATGTGGACGTTCATCCTGGGCCGGGCCGTGCAGGGGCTCGGCGGCGGGCTGGTGATCGTCGCGCTGTACGTGGTGGTGGGGCGGGCGTATCCGGAGCCGTTGCGGCCGGCCATCATGGCGGCGTTCGCGGCGGGATGGGTGGTGCCGTCGATCGTCGGTCCGCTGGCCGCCGGTGCGGTCACCGAACAGCTCGGCTGGCGCTGGGTGTTCGTCGGGATACCCGTGCTGGTGGTCCTGCCGCTGGCGCTCGCCCTGCCGCAGATACGCCGCCGGGCGGGCGGCCCGGCCGAGGACGCGGCGCAGACGGCGGCCGAGTCCAGGGCGTCCAACCGGCGCCGGCTGCGGCTCGCCCTCGCCGTCTCGCTCGGCGCCGGGCTGCTGCAGTACGCCGCGCAGGACCTGCGGTGGCTCTCGCTCCTGCCCGCCCTCGCCGGCGCCGCCCTGCTCGTACCGGCCGCGCGCGGACTGCTGCCGCACGGCACCTGGCGGGCCGCCCGCGGACTGCCCTCCGTGGTGCTGCTGCGCGGGGTCGCGGCCGGCTCCTTCATGGCGGCCGAGTCGTTCGTGCCGTTGATGCTGGTCACCCAGCGGGGTCTCTCCCCGACGCTCGCCGGGTTCTCGCTCGCGGCGGGCGGCGGGACGTGGGCGATCGGCTCGTGGGTGCAGTCCCGGCCGCGTCTGGAGCGGTACCGGGAGCGGCTGGTCACGGCGGGGATGGTGCTGGTCGCGGCGGCCGTCGCGACCGCCCCGAGCGTCCTCGTCGACGCCGTGCCCGCCTGGACGGTGGCGGTGGCCTGGGCGTTCGGATGCTTCGGGATGGGGCTGGTGATCTCCTCCACCAGCGTGCTGCTGCTGAAGCTGTCCGCGCCCGAGGAGGCGGGCGCGAACAGCGCGGCGCTGCAGATGTCCGACGGCCTGAGCAGCGTGCTGCTGCTGGCCGCCGGGGGAGCGGCCTTCGCCGCGCTCGGCGGCGGCACGGTCGCCCACACGGCCGCGCAGTCGACGACGACCGGCGCCCACCCGGCCGCCTTCGCCGCGGTGTTCCTGCCGATGGCGGCGGTGGCCCTGGCGGGGGCGTGGGTGGCGGGGCGGTTGCGGGTGCCGCTGCGCTGATACCATGCGGTACCGCGCGGTACCATGCGGACATGGCTGGACTGAACCTTCGCTTCACCGACGAAGAACTCGACGCCCTCCGCGAACGCGCGGCGGCCGAGGGGCGCAGTATGCAGACGTTCGCTCACGATGCGGTGATCGCGGCCATCAACGAGCACTCACGGCTGTTCAACGAGGCCGCCGACCACGTACTCCAGGCCAGCGTCGAGCTGAACCGGAGGCTCGCCTGATGCACTACCTCACGCTCCCCGAGCTGCTGAACCTCTCGAAGCGGCTCGGGGCCGCCGAGGTGCGCGACTACGGGCTCCTGGACTCCGCCCTGGCGCGTCCCCAGTCGAGTGTCTTCGGCCAGGACGCCTACCCGGACGTGTGGCAGAAGGCCGCCGCCCTGATGGAGTCCCTCGCCCGCAACCATGCCCTTGTGGACGGGAACAAACGCACCGCCTGGTACGCGACGTGGGTCTTCCTCCACATGAACGAACATCCACTGGACCCGGACTTCGACGTGGACGAAGCCGAGCGGTTCGTGCTGGACGTGTCGCAGGGTGCCCTGGACGTACCCAAGATCGCTGCTCAGTTGCCGCAGTTCGCACGTTGAGACCGCCGTGGCCACTCCTGTGACGCGTGTCGCAGTCGCAGGGGAGGCCGCACCGTCGGCCGGGGGACCGGGCCACGTCCCCGGTAGGGTGGCCCGGTTGCCGTGCCCGCGCCCGACCCCGCCCCGGAGACCGTGACTACTACCCCCGCCGCCCCCGCAGCCTCCTCCTCGCACCACCTCTCGCCCGCCTTTCCCGGCCGTGCCCCCTGGGGTACCGCCGGCAAGCTGCGGGCCTGGCAGCAGGGGGCGATGGACAGGTACATCCAGGAGCAGCCGCGCGACTTCCTCGCCGTCGCCACCCCCGGCGCCGGCAAGACCACCTTCGCGCTCACCCTCGCCTCCTGGCTGCTGCACCACCACGTCGTGCAGCAGGTCACCGTCGTCGCGCCCACCGAGCACCTGAAGAAGCAGTGGGCCGAGGCCGCCGCACGCATAGGCATCAAGCTCGACCCCGAGTACAGCGCGGGCCCGCTCGGCCGGGAGTACGACGGCGTCGCCATCACGTACGCGGGCGTCGGCGTACGGCCGATGCTGCACCGCAACCGGGTCGAGCAGCGCAAGACGCTCGTCATCCTCGACGAGATCCACCACGCCGGTGACTCCAAGTCCTGGGGCGAGGCCTGCCTGGAGGCGTTCGAACCGGCCACGCGCCGGCTCGCGCTCACCGGTACGCCGTTCCGCTCCGACACCAACCCGATCCCCTTCGTCGCGTACGAGGAGGGGCAGGACGGCATCCGGCGCTCGGCCGCCGACTACACCTACGGCTACGGCAACGCGCTCGCCGACGGCGTCGTCCGCCCCGTCATCTTCCTCTCCTACAGCGGCAACATGCGCTGGCGCACCAAGGCGGGCGACGAGATCGAGGCCCGGCTCGGCGAGCCGATGACCAAGGACGCGATCAGCCAGGCCTGGCGCACCGCGCTCGACCCGCGCGGCGAATGGATGCCGAGCGTGCTGCGCGCCGCCGACCAGCGGCTCACCGAGGTCCGCAAGGGCATCCCGGACGCCGGCGCGCTCGTCATCGCCTCCGACCAGGACTCCGCGCGCGCGTACGCCAAACTCATCCGCGAGATCACCGGCCACAAGGCGACCCTCGTCCTCTCCGACGACGGCGGCGCCTCCGACCGCATCGACGAGTTCAGCCACGGCGACGACCGGTGGATGGTCGCCGTCCGCATGGTGTCCGAGGGCGTCGACGTGCCCCGGCTCGCCGTCGGCGTGTACGCGACGACGATCTCGACGCCGCTCTTCTTCGCCCAGGCCGTCGGCCGTTTCGTACGGTCCCGGCGGCGCGGCGAGACCGCGTCCGTCTTCCTGCCGACCGTGCCGGACCTGCTCTCCTTCGCGAACGAGATGGAGCGCGAGCGCGACCACGTCCTCGACAAGCCGAAGAAGCACGGTGAGGAGGACCCGTACGCCGAGTCCGAGAAGGAGATGGACGAGGCCAACCGGGAGCAGGACGAGGACACCGGCGAACAGGACATGCTGCCGTTCGAGGCGCTGGAGTCCGACGCGGTGTTCGACCGGGTCACCTACAACGGGGCGGAGTTCGGGATGCAGGCGCATCCCGGCAGCGAGGAGGAGCAGGACTACCTCGGCATCCCCGGGCTGCTCGAACCCGACCAGGTGGAACTGCTGCTGCAGAAGCGGCAGGCACGGCAGATCGCGCACAGCCGGAAGAAGCCGGCCGAGGAGGCGGATCTGCTGGAGATGCCGGCGGAGCGGCGGCCCGTGGTCACCCACAAGGAGCTGCTGGAGCTGCGCAAGCAGCTGAACGGACTGGTCGGCGCCTACGCCCACCAGAGCGGGAAGCCGCATGGTGTCATCCACACGGAACTGCGCCGCGTCTGCGGCGGCCCGCCCAGCGCGGAATGCACGGCCGGCCAGCTGACCCAACGCATCACCAAGGTCCGCGAATGGGCGACCCGCATGAAGTAGCCCGGCCCGGGCGTGCGCCCTAGGGTGGTGGGCCCTGTGGACCGTTCATATGCGGGCAAAAACCGCCCGTCTCCACCCGCCCCTGCCCGGATTCTGGACGGAGGCTTCCGCTCAGCGAACTCGCTTCGCTACTGTCCCGCTACGCACACGCCCCGTGGCAGTGCCGCCGCGGAGCGCAGCCGTGAAGCGACTCGAGGTCCGGAACCACCGGGCCGCCGGCCGATCGGCGGCCTTCACGCGCGCCACTGACGGGACATCGGTGACGCATCCGCCGGCGCGGAGGCCCGCCGACCTCACCACTGAAGGAGTGGGCGTCGTGACCGCGGAGACATCCCAGACGCTCGATCGGGGCCTGAAGGTCCTGAAACTGCTCGCCGACACCGACCACGGGCTGACCGTCACCGAACTCTCCACCAAACTGGGCGTCAACCGGACCGTGGTGTACCGGCTGCTCGCCACCCTCGAACAGCACTCCCTCGTCCGCCGCGACCTCGGCGGCCGCGCCCGCGTCGGCCTCGGCGTGCTGCGCCTGGGCCGCCAGGTGCACCCGCTCGTACGGGAGGCCGCGCTGCCCGCGCTCCGCGCGCTCGCCGAGGACATCGGCGCCACCGCCCACCTCACCCTCGTCGACGGCACGGAGGCACTGGCCGTCGCCGTCGTCGAGCCGACCTGGACCGACTACCACGTCGCCTACCGCGCCGGCTTCCGGCACCCCCTCGATCGCGGCGCCGCCGGCCGCGCCATACTCGCCGCCCGCCGCACCCCGCCCGACGACCCCGGCTACACCCTCACCCACGGCGAACTGGAGGCCGGGGCGAGCGGGGCCGCGGCCCCGCTGATCGGGGTCACCGGCGTCGAGGGCAGCGTCGGCGTGGTCATGCTCGCGGACGCGGTCCCCGAGCGCGTCGGCGCCCGCGTCGTCGACGCCGCCCGCGAGGTCGCCGAAGCCCTGCGCTGAGGCGCTCCGGATGCCGGGGGGGGGGGAAGGCCGGACGGTCGTCCGCCGGCGTCACGTTAGATTGACTCCGTGCTCTCTCGCCTCACACGCCCCCGGGCCCTCGCCGTCTGTGCCCTGCCCGTCGTGGCCCTGCTCGCCACGGCGGGCCTCGCGCCGCTGCCGTTCTCCCTGGCGCAGCCCGGGATGACCGCGAACGTCCTCGGCGAGAACAAGGGCGACCCGGTCATCACCATCACCGGGGCCCCCACCCGCCGCACCACCGGGCAGCTGAGGATGACGACGATCGAGGCGACCGGCCCCGACGCGCACATCTCGCTCGGCGACGTGCTCGACGGCTGGTTCCGCACCGACCAGGCGGTCATGCCGCGCGACTCGGTCTACCCCAGCGGCGACAACATCAAGGAGATCGAGCAGCACAACACCGCCGAGATGAAGGAGTCCCAGGACGACGCCACCAAGGCGGCCCTCGCCCACCTGGGCAAGTCCGCCTCGGACGTCGACGTCACGCTGAAACTCGCCGACGTCGGCGGCCCCAGCGCCGGACTGCTCTTCACCCTCGGCATCATCGACAAACTCGACGGCGACGGCAGCGGCGGCGACCTCACCGGCGGCCGCACCATCGCCGGTACGGGCACGATCGACGCCGACGGCAAGGTCGGCCCCGTCGGCGGAGTCGGCCTCAAGACGCAGGCCGCCCGGCGCGACGGTGCCACCGTCTTCCTGGTGCCGAAGGCCGAGTGCTCCGACGCGAGCGCCGACCTCCCCAAGGGGCTGCGGCTGATCCCGGTCACCACCCTCAAGGGCGCGGTCTCCGCACTCGTCGCCCTGGAGAAGGGCAAGGGCTCGGTCCCCAGCTGCTGAACCCTTCCAGCCGCCGGAACCGAGCCCCTCGTCACCCGTCGTCAACGGGTCACAGATTGCCGCGCTTCTCCTGCTCCCGCTCGATGGCCTCGAACAGCGCCTTGAAGTTGCCCTTGCCGAAGCCCATCGAGCCGTGCCGCTCGATGAGTTCGAAGAACACCGTCGGCCGGTCCTGCACCGGCTTGGTGAAGATCTGCAGCAGATACCCGTCCTCGTCCCGGTCGACGAGGATCTTCAGCTCGCGCAGGGTCTCCACCGGCACCCGGGTCTCGCCCGCCCACTCGCCGAGCGTGTCGTAGTACGAGTCGGGCGTGTTCAGGAACTCCACCCCGGCCGCCGACATCGTGCGCACCGTCCGCACGATGTCGTTGGTGGCCAGCGCGATGTGCTGGACGCCGGGACCGCCGTAGAACTCCAGATACTCGTCGATCTGCGACTTCTTCTTGCCCATCGCGGGCTCGTTGATCGGGAACTTGACCTTCAGCGTCCCGTCGGCGACCACCTTGGACATCAGCGCGCTGTACTCGGTCGCGATGTCGTCGCCCACGAACTCCTTCATGTTCGTGAAGCCCATGACCTTGTTGTAGAACTCGACCCACTCGTTCATCCGGCCGAGCTCCACGTTGCCGACGCAGTGGTCGACCGCCTGGAACGTGCGGTGGGCCGGCGGTTCGACGATCGGGTCGGCCGCCACGTACCCGGGCAGGTACGGGCCGTCGTACCCGGTCCGCTCGACGAGCGTGTGCCGCGTCTCGCCGTACGTGGCGATCGCCGCGATCACCACCGTGCCGTGCTCGTCCTTCAGCTCGTACGGCTCGGCGATCGAGGTGGCGCCGTGCTCGACGGCGTACGCGTGCGCGGCCCGCGCGTCCGGGACGGTGAGGGCGAGGTCGACGACGCCGTCGCCGTGGTCGTCCACGTGCTGGGTGAGGAAGTGGCCCCAGGTGGAGGTCGGCTTGATGACGGAGGTGAAGACGAACCGGGCGGAGCCGTTCTCCAGCACGTAAGCAGCGGTCTCGCGGCTGCCGTTCTCCGGTCCGGAGTAGGCGACCAGCCGCATGCCGAAGGCGGTCGAGTAGTAGTGGGCGGCCTGCTTGGCGTTGCCCACGGCGAAGACGACCGCGTCCATTCCCTTGACCGGGAAGGGGTCTGCCTGCCGTGCGGTGTCGGGAGTGTGGTGTGTGGTCTGCGTCATACTCGCAGGCTCTCCCGCATCCGCAAGGTGCGCAATAGTTTGCGTTTCGGCTGGGCACTCTGCCCAGTGAGGGGCCCGTAAGGGCCGTCGATCTGTACAGGATGCCCATGGCCGGGAGGTGGATATGACGATCGACCGCCTGGACGCCCGGCTCATCGTCCTGCTGGCGCGCGAGCCGCGGATCGGGGTGCTGGAGATGTCGCGCCGGCTGGGCGTGGCCCGCGGCACGGCCCAGGCCCGGCTCGACCGGCTGCGGGAGCGGGGGGTCGTACGCGGCTTCGGCCCCGAGGTCGACCCGGCGGCGCTCGGCTACCCGGTGACCGCGTTCGCCACGCTGGAGATCCGCCAGGGCCAGGGCGCGGACGTCCGTACCCACCTGGCGAGCGTCCCCGAGGTACTCGAACTGCACACGACCACGGGCCGCGGCGACATGCTCTGCCGCCTCGTCGCCCGCTCGAACGCGGACCTCCAACGCGTCATCGACCGCGTAGTGGCCCTCGACGGCATAGTCCGCGCCTCCACAGCCATCGTCATGGAGAACCCGGTCCCACTGCGCATCATCCCGTTGGTGGAACAGGCGGCGAGGGACGCGGAGTAAGGGGCGCCCGTCAGGGGCGCGGGGCTGTGTCTTTTGCGCGGCTCCGCCGCGGGTGCGCGAGCAGCTATCCGTGCCCCGTCAGGGGCGCGGGGCTGTGTCTTTTGCGCGGCTCCGCCGCGGGTGCGCGAGCAGCTATCCGTGCCCCGTCAGGGGCGCGGGACTGTGTCTTTTGCGCGGCTCCGCCGCGGGTGCGCGAGCAGCTATCCGTGCCCCGTCAGGGGCGCGGGGAACTGCGCGGCGCACCCCCACCCACCCGCACTCGACAACGCACCCCCGGGGTCCAAGGGGCGGAGCCCCTTGAAGGGATGGGAAGGGTAGGGGCGGCGGGGGCGAAAACATCCGACGCGAACTCCCACCCAGCGGGGTTCACACCCCCACCCCACCAATGCCACGCTCGGATCATGAGCCGCACCGACGCACGCCCCGACGCAGCGACACCCACCACCACCCTCCTCACCCGCCTCCGAACCACCCTCCCCCCGGACGCGATCCTCACCGACCCCGACATCACAGCCACCTACGCCCACGACATGGCGAGCTTCTGCCCCTCCGGCACCCCCGCCGCCGTCGTCCTCCCCCGCACCGTCGAACAGGTCCAGCACACCCTGCGCACCGCCACCGACCTCCGCATCCCCGTCGTCCCGCAGGGCGCCCGCACCGGCCTCTCCGGCGGAGCCAACGCCACCGACGGCTGCCTCGTCCTGTCACTCGTCCGGATGGACCGCATCCTGGAGATCGACCCCGTCGACCGCATCGCCGTCGTCGAACCCGGCGTCGTCAACGCCGCCCTCTCCCGCGCGGTCGCCGCCCACGGCCTCCACTACCCCCCGGACCCCTCCAGCTGGGAGAGCTGCACCATCGGCGGCAACATCGGCACCGCCTCCGGGGGCCTGTGCTGCGTCAAGTACGGCGTGACCGCCGAGTACGTCCTCGGCCTGGACGTCGTCCTCGCCGACGGCCGCCTGCTGCACACCGGCCGCCGCACCGCGAAGGGCGTCGCCGGCTACGACCTCACCCGCCTCTTCGTCGGCTCCGAGGGCTCGCTCGGCGTCGTCGTACGGGCCGTGCTGGCGCTGAAGCCGAAGCCGCCGGAGCAACTCGCGCTCGCCGCCGAGTTCCCCTCCTCGGCCACCGCGAGCGACGCCGTGTGCCGGATCATGGAGAGCGGGCACGTCCCGTCCCTCCTCGAACTGATGGACGCCACGACGGTCCGGGCGGTCAACGCGATGACCCGCATGGGCCTGCCCGAGTCGACGCGCGCGCTGCTGCTCGCCGCGTTCGACACCCCCGACCCGGCGGCCGACCTCGCCGCCGTCGGCGCGCTGTGCGAGGCGGCGGGCGCCACCGCCGTCGTACCGGCTGAGGACGCCGCCGAGTCCGAACTCCTGCTCCAGGCGCGGCGCATGGCGCTCCCCGCGCTGGAGGCGGCGACCGGCACGACGATGATCGACGACGTGTGCGTCCCCCGCTCCCGGCTCGGCGACATGATCGAGGGCGTCGAACGCATCGCGGAACGGCACCGGTTGACCATCGGCGTCTGCGCCCACGCGGGCGACGGCAACACCCACCCCGTGGTCTGCTTCGACGCCGCCGACCCCGACGAGACGCGGCGGGCCCGCGTCTCGTTCGACGAGATCATGGCGCTCGGCCTGGACCTCGGCGGCACGATCACCGGGGAGCACGGGGTGGGCGTACTGAAGAAGGAGTGGCTGGCCCGCGAACTCGGCCCGGTCGGTGTGGAGATGCAGCGCGGGATCAAGCAGGTGTTCGACCCGCTGGGCATCCTGAACCCGGGCAAGCTGTTCTGAACCTCGGACGTCACGCGAGCAGTTGGGACAGATCATCGTCCCACCCGAGCCGGTCGCCCTCGGACCCCGGCGGCACGATCCGCAGGGTCCGCTCCAGCCACGCGGCGACCGGGTCGGCGGGGGCCTGGAGCAGGGCGTCGCCGTCGGGGGAGGTGAGCGCGAGCATCAGGGCGCGGGCGGCGAGCCGGCCGTCGGTCTCCGTCTTCACCGGCCACACCCGTACGTCGCCGTGGCCGGACGGGCGGAAGATCCCGTCGATGAGGATGTCCCGGGCGAAGGTCCAGCGGATCGGATGGACGGAGTCGATGTGAAAGGTGAGGTGGACGGCGTACGGGTCCTCGGTGCGGTAGGCGAACAGGGCGGCCACGGGGACGCTCCGTTCGGGGGAGAGGACCAGTCTCAGCTCCAGCTCCCGCTCGACCTCGGTGAGGTGTTCGTGGCCGGTTCCGTGCGTGTGTCCGTGCATGTGCTCGTGAGCGTGCTCGTCCTGCCCCATGCGGCGCTCTCCTTCTTCCCGTTCTTCCCGTCGCTTCCCACGCGTGCCTGTCGTACGCGTGCCCGCGGTCGGTCCGCGTACGGGGGAGAGCACCCGGGCGTGGGAAGCATTACGCGAGTCGGGGGAAAAAATTCCGACCGATGTGGTCCAGGTGTGAGAAGGGCGTGCGCGGTGTCGCCCGTAAAGGGCCGGGTCCACCCGGACCGGGGTGTCATGTGCGCCGATTCTGATAGAGATGTGGAGCCCCCGATGACCCCTCGAGCAGATACGGGACGACGGACATGAGCGCCCCCACCCCGGCCCCCGGCGACGACAGGCCCCGCGAGGGGTATTACCCGGACCCGTCCATCCCCGGCTACGTCCGGTACTGGAACGGTGCGACGTGGGTGCCGGGCACCAGCCGCCCGGCCCCGACGGACGGCGGCCCGCTCGCACCCCCACCGGGCGTGCGGCCCGCGGCGCCGGCTCCGGCACCGGCTGCGCCCGCGGCTCCGGCCCAGGTGGAGGAGACGGGGCCGCACTTCTTCGACGAGGAAGAGACGGGCGGCGGGGGCAGTGGTGGGTCGGCGGCCGGGCCGACGGCCGACGCCGCGCGCCCACAGCCGAACTCGCGGCCGGAGTCGGAGCCGCAGCCGCAGGCCGCCGAGGGCCCCGGTTCCGCCGACGCCCAGCACGGGCGGCGGCCGGAGCCGGCCTCGGCGTGGGGCGCCGACCGCGCCCAGCAGTCCGGCTTCGGCGGCGACCGGGACCGTCAGGTCTCGTGGGGCGCCCCGGCGGCCGCCGATCCGCGCGTCCCGCACACGTCCGCGCCGCCGGCCCAGCCGGACGGCCGGGCGGCGCGCACGGACGGTACGGCGACGATCCCGCCCGCGGAACCGGAGCCGCAGCCGGGCGCGGGCGCGCGGCCCGAGGGCACGATGGTCTTCCGCCGTCAGGCGAAGGCGGGGGAGACGCCGGGCGGCGGCGCCGACCCGGCGTCCGCCGCGCGCCAGGCGCTCGGCCTGGACCCGAACGCACCGGCGGGACGGGTACCGCAACAGGGCCCGGTGGCGGCGCCGGCACCCCCACCGCAGCCGGCGACACCGGCGGCGCCCGCCGCGCGGGCAGCGACCCCGCCCGCAGCGACCCCGCCCGCCGCGGCCGTACCCGCGCAGGGCCAGAGCGCGCCTCCGTCCTCCCCCGTGACCACGGGCCCCGGCGGCGGACAGCCCTCCTGGGCACAGCAGGTGCACCAGTTGGCCGGCGGATCCGCCGGACCTGCCGGAAACGCCGGCTCCGACGGCGAGCAGGTGGCGCCGTGGAAGCCGGTGGTCGAGGACCCCTTCCAGGCACTCGTCCGCAACCAGGCCGCGGCCAGGCCCGCGGGCCTGGGGAAGCGGCTGCTGGCCCGGCTGATCGACACGGTGGTCGTCGGCGCGATCACGGCCACGGCGGCGGTCCCCCTCGGAACGAAGGCACTCGACCACGTCAACGACAAGATCGACGCGGCGAAGCAGTCCGGCGAGACGGTGACGGTCTGGCTGCTCGACGGCACGACGTCCGTGTACGCCGGCATCGTGCTGGCGGTTCTCCTGATCTTCGGCGCGCTGTACGAGGCGCTGCCGACGGCGAAGTGGGGCCGCACGCTGGGCAAGAAGCTGTGCGGGCTCCAGGTCCGGGACATCGAGGCCCACGAACCGCCGGGCTTCGGCGCGGCACTGCGCCGCTGGCTGGTCTACAGCGTGCCGGGCCTGCTGGCGGTCGGCATCGTGGGCGTCGCCTGGTGCCTGTTCGACCGCCCCTGGCGCCAGTGCTGGCACGACAAGGCGGCGCACACGTTCGTGGCGGCGTAACCCCTCTGCCCAGGGGCTCCGCCCCGCGCCCCCGGGTGACCCCGGTCACCCGGGGGTCCAGAGGGAGGAGCCCTCTTTCCCGCCGTGTCACTCCTCGATGGTGATCGAGTCAACGCCGTAACGCCGGGCAAGGCGGCGCTTGGAAGTCGCCACCACTCCGTCCCCTGTGATGTAGGCGCCTTCCGCTTCCCCGAGATCCCTGAACGAGGCATCGGGATAGCGCTGCTGAAGGTAACTCATACATCCCCTCACGGAACCTCCGATGAGAGAAATCGTCCATCCTGCTCCGGTGCCCATCGCCACAAGCGAGTTGATGCCGTCCTTGAGGCTGGTGCGACCGAATCCCGAGGTGCCGGTGGAGTCGCTGTGAATCATGAAGGCCGTACTGCCGTCGAATCCGCACACGGCAACGCAAGGCCCGAGGTCGGAGGTGTAGAGGACCTTGTCACGACTCCGGGTGGTCTTTCCGTTTCTGTTTCCTTGTCGAACGTATTTCCCCTTGAAAGTCATCGTGCTGCGTTCGGGGGAGGAGCGAGGGGAGCGCTGAACAACCGACTGCGCACCGCTCGCGTGAGCGGCGTTCTGCCGACTGTTCTCCATCGCGGTGGCCACCGCGGCGTTCCCCGCGGAGCGCTTAAGGGTCAGTAAGGAAGCCGCGGTGGGATACGACAGGGTCGCCGCCGCGTCCGCGACGGTCGTGGTCCCGGACCGCGAGACGCTGTGACCGGGACGCCGCGTCGACCTGCCGTGGATTTCCCTGTCCCGGGCGTTCTCGTCTTGCCTTCGCATACGTCCTCTTCCGTGTGCCGCGCAGGTGCGATGTTCGAGGAGCCCACTGTCCACCGAGCGAGCCCGAGCTGTGTCGGCGGAACTGTAATCCGCTGCCTGTAACGGCACGATCAGTGAGCGCGCGGGGAACCGCGCGAGAAGCCCCCACCCACCCGCACCCCGGGAACCCCGCCCGTACCCCGGACGGGCCCCCGCCGGATGCGCGCCCCCGCCCCGCGCGGTCGACTCGTGGCCATGAGCACCGAACCGCCGCCGCCCGACGACGACCCGCTCCGAAAACCCCCGTACGGCAACCCACCCCCACCCGGCGGCCCCTACGACCACCCCGGGGGAAGCCCCTACGGCACCCCCGGGCAAGGGCCCCCTGGATACCCGGGGTACCCAGGCGGCGGTGACCCGTACGGGGGTGGGCCCTACGGGCCGGGCCCGGATCCGCTGGCCGGTATGCCGCCCCTCGCCGACAGCGGCAGACGCGTCCTCGCCCGCGTCATCGACCTCATCCTCGTCGGCATCGTCGTCTGGCTGCTCTCCTACGCCTTCCACACCACCCAGTACGACTACGACATGGACGGCGGCACCGTCGACTACGGCGCGTCGATCGGGCAGTCCGTCATCGCCGCCGTGCTCTACATCGCGTACGACACCGTGCTGATCAGCCGCACCGGCCAGACCCTCGGCAAGAGATGGCTCCACCTCAGGGTCGCCGACCTCGGCAACGGCGCCACGCCCTCCGTGTCCGCCAACCTCACCCGCGCCGCGGTGCTCTGGCTGCCCTTCGCGTTCTGCTGCGCCTGCGTCTGGACGGCGATCTCGGGCGGCTGGAGCTTCTTCGACCGGCCCTACAAACAGGGCCTGCACGACAAGGCGGCCAAGACGGTGGTGGTCAGCACCGACAGATGACGCCCACGGCGCACCTCACGGCTTGGCCGGCTCCCGCACCGCCCCGGCACCGGCGCCCACAGTCTCCGGGGACCTGCCGGCCCTCCTGGAGGACGGCGACGTCGCCGGCGTCGGCACCGGCACCGTGACCGCCACCAGCAGCCCCAGCACCATCGCCGCGACCGCGATCAGGGCGATCGCGAGCACCGAACTCGCCTGCGACAGCAGCAGCATGGCGAGCGTGGAGAAGATCACGGTGCAGGATCCGTAGACGAGCTGTGCGGTGGTCGGACGAGGCATGGTCAGTCCTCGGGGTGGTTCTCCCCCCGGTGCCTCTCGCGCTGGGGGAGATGGCGGACAACGGCTGTGGTGGTGGCGAAGCGGCGGAGCGGACGAGGACGCTTCCGCCGGGCACACTGGGCATCGCAGGGCGACAACGGTGTCAGCCTGACGATCGGTCACCGGTCCGGCGTTCCGGCCTCGACTTCCGCCCGTCGACTCCCTTCCGCTGGCATGCCCCGGGGGAACGTGCGGTAAGCGTGCCCTCACCCCGGGGGCCGGTGCACAGGGGGCGCACGGAGTCATGGACTATGCCAACACGCCGATGCCACGCGCCCGTCGACGGTGAACAGCCATCCACGGGCCACCCGTCCGTATAGCGGACGTAACCTCCGCATAATGCAATTGACCTGTCCAAGTCAAGGACTGTTTTTTCCGGGCAACGTCCGGTCAAATGTTCGTCACTTGACTACACGCGTATACCGCGCGCGGACCCTCGACGGGAACCCCCGTCAACAGGCCCTGGCCCCCCTTCCGCGCACGGGACGCGTCAGGGGAGGACATCAAGTGATACGCAGACCCTGGACGTATCGAGCGGCGACGACACTCGTCGCGCTCGCGACCGCGACCGCGACGTACTCCACGTTCGCCGTCGCCCAGGCCGCCGACAAGGCACCGGCCCCGGCCGTCGACCGGCACGACCCGCAGCCGGTGAACACCCGTGCGCACGACCTCGACGGGCCCATGAGCAAGACCCAGAAGGCCCAGCGCGCCGAGGCGCTCGACCAGGTCATCTCCGGCGACGCCAAGGTCAAGAGCCGGGACGGCTCGCAGGTCGTCCAGCTGCACGGCCGCAAGGGCGACAGCAAGTACGTCGAGCTGGGCCGGGAGAAGACCGACAAGATCTTCACCATCCTGGTCGAGTTCGGCGACAAGGTCGACAGCCGCTACGGCGGCACCGCCGGCCCGCTGCACAACCAGATCGCCGCGCCGGACCGCCGCAAGGACAACAGCACCGCCTGGCAGGCCGACTACAACCAGCAGCACTTCCAGGACCTCTACTTCGGCACCGGCAAGAACACCGAGTCGCTGAAGAAGTACTACGAGAAGCAGTCCTCGGGCCGCTACTCGGTCGACGGCGAGGTCACCGACTGGGTCAAGGTCCCCTACAACGAGGCCCGTTACGGCTCCAACTCGTGCGACGAGTGCGCGTGGAACGCGGTCCAGGACGGCGTCAACGCCTGGGTCGCCGACCAGGAGGCGCAAGGCCGCAGCGCCGCCGACATCAAGGCGGACCTCGCCCAGTACGACCAGTGGGACCGCTACGACTACGACGGCGACGGCGACTTCAACGAGCCCGACGGCTACATCGACCACTTCCAGCTCGTGCACGCCGGTGAGGACGAGTCCGCCGGCGGCGGCGCGCAGGGCGAGGACGCCATCTGGGCCCACCGCTGGTACGCCTTCGGCACCGACGCCGGCGCCACCGGCCCGGCGGACAACAAGCTCGGCGGCACCCAGGTCGGCGACACCGGCATCTGGGTCGGCGACTACACCATCCAGCCGGAGAACGGCGGACTCGGCGTCTTCGCCCACGAGTACGGCCACGACCTCGGCCTGCCGGACGAGTACGACACCAACGGCGGCGACAACTCCACCGGTTTCTGGACGCTGATGTCCTCCGGCTCCTGGCTCGGCACCGGCAAGCAGGCCATCGGTGATCTGCCCGGCGACATGAACGCCTGGGACAAGCTGCAGCTCGGCTGGCTGGACTACGCCACCGCCAAGGCCGCCACCAAGTCCCGGCACACCCTGGGCCTGGCCGAGTACAACACCAGGAACAAGCAGGCCCTGGTGGTCACGCTGCCCGAGAAGGCGGTCAAGACCGAGGTCGTCCCGCCCGCGCAGGGCTCGACCCAGTGGTGGAGCGGCCAGGGCAACGACCTGCGCAACTCGCTGACCCGCAGCGTCGACCTCACCGGCAAGTCCGCCGCGTCCCTCACCCTCGACGGCTGGTGGGACATCGAGAACGGCTACGACTACCTGTACACCGAGGTCTCCACCGACGGCTCCAACTGGACCGCCCTGGACGGCACCCTGGCCGACGGCACCGCCATCCCGCGGGACGCCAGCGACAAGCCGGCCCTCACCGGCTCCGTCGACGCCTACCAGAAGCTGACCTTCCCGCTGGACGCCTACGCCGGCCAGAAGATCCAGCTCCGCTTCCGCTACCAGACCGACGGCGGCGTGGCCCAGAAGGGCTTCGCGGCCGACGAGATCGCGGTCACGGCCGACGGCGCCACCGTCTTCTCCGACGACGCCGAGTCCGCGGACGCCGCCTGGACCGCCGACGGCTTCTCCCGCATCGGTGCGGACTTCACCAAGGACTACGCGCAGTACTACATCGCCGAGAACCGCCAGTACGTGTCGTACGACACCACGCTGAAGACCGGCCCGTACAACTTCGGCTTCTCGACGACCCGTCCGGACTGGGTCGAGCACTACCCGTACCAGAACGGCCTGTTGATCTGGAAGTGGGACACCTCCCAGCCCGACAACAACACCACCCAGCACGCGGGCACCGGCCTGATCCTCCCGGTCGACGCCCACCCGAAGGCGCTGAAGTGGAACGACGGCACCCTGATGCGCAACCGCATCCAGTCGTACGACTCCACGTTCACCACCGCCCGCACCGACGCGCTCACGCTGCACTCCGCGGACAAGGCGACGCGGGTTCCCTCCCAGAAGGGTGTGCGGGTGTTCGACGACGGGGCGAGCACGTACTACGACACCGCCAACCCGACCGGCGGCGTCAAGATCACTGACACCCACACGACGATCCGCATCGTCCGGGCCCCGCACGACGGCTCGACGATCACGGTCGAGGTGGGGCGCTCCCACAAGTAAACGAGCGTTAGTGCAGGTCAGAGCGTGATCGGCCGCGACCCCCTGGCGGGTCGCGGCCGATCGTGTTTAGGTGCGTGCTGTGAGCTGCTTATTGACGCCGGTCCTCGTGGAGGTGTGACTGCATGGCCGCAGGAGGTTTCTGCAAGCTGCCGAACGGCCATGTGGTCGTGGCCCTGAACCTGCCCAGTCCGGCGGAGACGGCGGGGCCGGCCTCCGGGGCGGTACCGCCGGGCGGGGTACGCGTGCTGGTGCACGCGGTGAACCGGGCGCGGGCGCTGACGCGGTTGCGGAATCTGGGGATGCGGGCGGTGTACTTGCGGGGCAACGCGGCGCCCCCGACGCCGGACGAGATCACAGCGGTGCTGCACCACCCCGACGGCCTGGTCTGGCGCACGACGCCCGGTGTCGGCCTACCGACCCCCGAACTCTGGCACCCCATCCGCGCGCTACTACGCCGCCCGGCGGTGCGAATGTAGTGGGGGCTCCGCTTTCAAGGGGCGCGGGGAACTGCGCGACCAGCCACAACGCACCCGCACCCGCCGACGAACCCGCCCACCCCCACCCCCGGGGTTCAGGGGGCGGAGCCCCTTGAAGGGACGGGACGGGTAGGGGCGGCGGGGACGAAGGAAACCGCCGTCAGGCCACCACCGGCTTGCCCGTCAGGGCGACCCCCGCCGCGCGCAGCTCATCCAGCGCCCGCTCGGTCGTCTCGGCGGCAACCCCCGCCGTCAGATCGAGCAACACCTGCACCCGGAACCCCTCCCGCACCGCATCCACCGCGGTCGCCCGCACACAGTGATCCGTGGCGATCCCCACCACGTCCACTTCCTCCACCCCCCGCTCCCGCAACCAGTCCCCGAGCCCCACCCCGTTCTCGTCCGTCCCCTCGAACCCGCTGTACGCCGCCGCGTACGCCCCCTTGTCGAACACGGCGTCGATCGCCCCCGAGGCGACCGCCGGCGCGAAGTTCGGGTGGAAGCCCACCCCCTCCGTACCCGCCACACAGTGCGCGGGCCAGGAGTGGACGAAGTCGGGGTTGTCGGCGAAGTGGCCCCCGGGCGCGATGTGGTGGTCGCGGGTGGCCACCACGTGCCGGTACCCGGCCGGAGCCGGGGCCTGGGCGATCAGCTCGGTGATCGCGGCGGCCACGTCGGCCCCGCCGGCCACCGCGAGGCTGCCGCCCTCACAGAAGTCGTTCTGCACGTCTACGACGATCAGCGCGCGGCGCATGGTCGGTGTCCTTCGGGTCGACGGGATGGTTCCGAGCGTAGAGACTCAGGGGCCGCAGGGGGAGGGGGCGGGTGCCGCACACGCACGCGGGTCGGCCCCTCACACGTATTCGGTCGGGATGACCGCTTCCCCGCGCGAGAGCTGCGTCGCCGACAGCGGCAGCCCCGCCCGCGCGGCCGCGTGCCGGTCCCGCACGGCGTCCAGCGGCTCGCGCCCGACGACCTGCCCGCCCCTGACCAGCTCCACCAGGAGCTGCTCGTCGGCCAGCTCGGCCGGGACCGGTCCGGTGCCGATCACCTCGGCCTCGGCCACCCCGTACGCGTCCAGGCGCCGCGCGGCCCACTTGCGGCCGCCGATGGACGTCTTGCCGCCGCTGGACTTCTTCGCCACCGGCACCAGCGGCGCCTTCGGATCGTCCGACTCGGCGCGCGCGACCAGCTTGTAGACCATCGATGCCGTCGGATGGCCGGAGCCGGTCACCAGCTGCGTACCGACGCCGTACCCGTCCACCGGGGCGGCGGCCAGCGAGGCGATGGCGTACTCGTCCAGGTCCGAGGTGACGATGATCTTCGTGTCGTGGGCGCCCAGCTCGTCGAGCTGCTGCCGCACCCGGTGGGCGACGAGGAGCAGGTCGCCGGAGTCGATGCGCACCGCGCCCAGCTCCGGCCCGGCGACCTCCACCGCCAGCCGTACGGCCTCGGTGACGTCGTAGGTGTCGACGAGCAGCGTGGTGCCCCGGCCGAGGGAGTCGACCTGGGCGCGGAAGGCGTCGCGCTCGTTGTCGTGGAGCAGGGTGAAGGCGTGCGCGGAGGTGCCGACGGTCGGAATGTCGTACCGGAAGCCGGCCGCGAGGTCGGAGGTGGTGGCGAAGCCGCCGACGTACGCGGCGCGCGAGGCGGCCACGGCGGCGAGCTCGTGGGTGCGCCGGGCGCCCATCTCGATCAGCGGGCGCTCCCCGGCGGCCGAGGCCATCCGGGAGGCGGCGGCGGCGATCGCGGAGTCGTGGTTGAGGATGGAGAGGATCACGGTCTCGAGGAGCACGCACTCGCCGAAGGAGCCCTCCACGCGCATGATCGGCGAGCCGGGGAAGTACACCTCGCCCTCCGGGTAGCCCCAGACGTCACCGGAGAAGCGGTAGCCGGCCAGCCAGTCGAGGGTCTTGTCGTCCACGATCCGGCGCTCGCGCAGGAAGCGCAGGACGTCCGCGTCGAAGCGGAAGTTCTCCACCGCGTCCAGGACGCGGCCGGTGCCCGCCACGACGCCGTACCGGCGCCCCTCGGGCAGCCGCCGGGTGAAGACCTCGAACACCGACCGCCGGTCCGCGGTGCCGGCCTCCAGCGCGGCCTGCAGCATCGTCAACTCGTAGTGATCCGTGAAGAGCGCCGTCGAGGGAACGTCCACCGGCAGCCCTAGGTCCGCTGTGTTCATGGCAGATGATCGTACCCTCATTTCGTCAGACTGACGATTTGGGGTCCCGCGACCGGGCCCCACGGGCTCGTTTATGCGAGTGACCCCCTGGGGTGGCAGCATGGGGCGTGTGACGGCTGCCGCACCCCTAGAGATCGAAAAGACCGAGTCGGCGGAGGAGACGTTCGCCGTACCCGAGCCCGACCTGCCCTGGGTGACGATCGTCCACAACGACCCGGTCAACCTCATGAGCTATGTGACGTACGTCTTCCAGACGTACTTCGGCTACTCCAAGGACAAGGCCACCAAACTCATGCTCGACGTCCACCACAAGGGCCGGGCGGTGGTCTCCAGCGGGTCCCGCGAGGAGATGGAACGCGACGTGCAGGCCATGCACGGCTACGGTCTGTGGGCCACGCTGCAACAGGACCGCAAGTAGCCGCGCGCTCATCCCCACCTCCCACGACACGCTCCAGCGAACGGACCCTGACGGACGCCATGCCCGGACACTTCGAACCGCTCCCCGGCGGCGGCGCGACCGTCGCGCTCGACGAGGTCGAGATCTCCATCATCCGGTCGCTGGCGGTCCAGCTCCTGGAACTGATCGGGCCCGGGCCGGCCGAGGACGACTCGGCGGACCCGCTCGCCGAACTGTTCGCCGAGGGGCCGAGCGAGCCGCCGTCCGACCCGGTGCTCAGGCGGCTCTTCCCGGACGCGTACGGCGACCCGGAGGGCGAGCCGGTCTCGGCCGCGGAGGCGGAGGAACGGCGGGCGTACTCGTCGGAGTTCCGCCGGTTCACCGAGAACGACCTGCGGGCGGGCAAGCGGGACAACGCGCTGGTGATCGTGCGGACCCTCGACCGGCTGACGGTGACGCGGGGGCGCGCGGTGCTGGAGCTGACGCCGGAGGAGTCGCAGCAGTGGCTGCGCGCGCTGAACGATCTGCGGCTGGCGATCGGGGCCCGGCTGGAGATCGCGGACGAGGACGACGCGGAGGTCCTCTACCGCCTCTCCGACGAGGACCCGCGCAAGCCGATGGTCATGGCATACCTGTGGCTGGGCGGCCTCCAGGAGACCCTGGTCACGACGCTGCTCCCGTAGGCGTTTCCTCGCCCCCGCCGCCCCTTGAGGGGCGCGGGGAACTGCGCGAGAGGACCCCACCCACCCGCACCCGACCACGCACCCCCGGGGTCCAAGGGGCGGAGCCCCTTGAAGGGACGGGAAGGGCAGGGGCGGCGGGGGCGAAAAAACTTCCCGGCGAACCCCTCTCCGCACCCACCCCGTACCCACTCCACACCCCCACCCCGTTCGCTCAGCGGGCCCTCAAATCCGCATAACGATCCCGTCAACCACTCCGCCCGTTTCGCCCGCCCCCACCCCCCTTACGCCCGTTCTCCCTGTGCACCGCGCCACATCCACCCCCCTCGATCACAATCGCAACCGTGATAGATCTTCACGACCGCCCGGCAGGCACACCCACGCCCGCCGGGGGCGCCACCCGCCCGGCAGACCGCCGGCACGGCACCGCTCCATCGCATCCGGGGGGGATCGAGACCCGATCCACGGCCGACGCCAGGCCGTGATCGACATGGAGAAAGGCGCACCACACATGACCTCTGCGCAGGTCGGCAAGAGGCACGGCGAAGACGATCGCGGCCGCGACGCGGCAGCGGCGAAGGCAGCGACGGCAACGGAGGGAACGGCGGCCACACCGCCCCCCGACGGCACCCCCGAGGAGGGCTACCAGCGCGGCCTCGGCAGCCGCCAGGTCCAGATGATCGCCATCGGCGGCGCGATCGGGGTCGGCCTCTTCCTCAAGGCCGGCGCCAACATCGAGAAGGCCGGCCCCAGCCTCATCCTGATGTACGCGCTCGCGGGCACGGTCATCTTCTTCATCATGCGGGCCCTGGGCGAACTCCTCCTCTACCGCCCCGTCTCCGGCTCCTTCGCCGATTACGCCCGCGAATTCCTGGGCCCCTTCTTCGGCTACTTCACCGGCTGGACGTACTGGCTGATGTGGGTGGTCACCGGCATGGCCGAGCTGACCGCCGCCGCCATCTACGTCAACTACTGGTGGCCCCAGATCCCCCAGTGGGTGACGGCACTCGTCTTCCTCGTCGTCCTCTTCGTGGCCAACCTCATCTCGGTGAAACTGTTCGGCGAGATCGAGTTCTGGTTCTCGATGGTGAAGGTCACCGCGCTCATCGGCATGATCGTGATCGGCGTCGGCGTCCTCACGTTCGGCTTCAGCTCCGCCGGCGACACCGCCGCCGTCTCCAACCTCTGGGAGTTCGACGGCTTCTTCCCCAAGGGCATCGGCTCCTCCCTGATGACACTGCAGGGCGTGATGTTCGCCTACCTCGCCGTCGAACTGGTCGGCGTCACCGCGGGCGAGTCGGAGAACCCGGAGAAGACGCTCCCCAAGGCGATCAACACCCTGCCCTGGCGCATCGCGCTCTTCTACGTGGGCGCCCTCGCCGTGATCCTCTCCGTGGTGAAGTGGACCGAGTTCGGGGCGGACGTCAGCCCCTTCGTGAAGGCGTTCGCGGTCATCGGCATCCCGGCCGGCGCCGGCATCGTCAACTTCGTCGTCCTCACCGCCGCGCTGTCGTCCTGCAACTCCGGGATGTACTCCACCGGCCGCATGCTGCGCACCCTCGCCGACAACGGCGAGGCGCCCCGCGTGTTCCAGCGGCTGTCCAGCACCCGCACGCCCGCCCTCGGCATCACCGTCTCCACCGCCTTCATGGCCATCGGCGTGGTCCTCAACTACGTCGTCCCGGAGAAGGCGTTCGGGTACGTCACCTCCGTCGCCACCGCGGCCGGCATCTGGACCTGGCTGATGATCCTCGTCAGCCACGTCCGCTACCGCCGGGCCGTGGACGCCGGCCGACTGCCCGCCTCCTCCTTCCCGGCGCCGGGCGGCGCGACGTTCTCCTACGTCGCCATCGCGTTCCTGCTCTTCGTCACCGGCCTGATCGCCTACGACAAGGACTCCAGGATCTGTCTCTACGTGATGGCCGTCTGGGCGGTCGCCCTCGGCATCGGCTGGGCGGTCCTCAAGGCCCGCAGCCCCGAGGTCACCGCACGCCGCGAACCGGAGCCGGCGACCGAGCGCGTGGGCTGAACGCCTGCACCGTCCGGCATGTGGGCCGCCGCGTACCACCCCTCGGTACGCGGCGGCCCGTTGCCTATGCTGGCCGCATGCTGACCCTCACCCAGGAGCTCTACGACCGGATCGTGGCCCACGCCCGCCAGGACCACCCCGACGAGGCGTGCGGCGTGGTCGCCGGCCCCGCCGGCTCCGGCCGCCCCGAGCGGTTCGTCCCCATGCTGAACGCGGCCCGCTCGCCCACGTTCTACGAGTTCGACTCCGGCGACCTGCTCAAGCTCTACCGCGAGATGGACGACCGCGACGAGGAGCCGGTGATCGTCTACCACTCGCACACCGCCACCGAGGCCTACCCCTCGCGCACCGACATCTCCTACGCCAACGAACCGCACGCGCACTACGTCCTGGTCTCCACCGCGGACACCGACGGCGCCGGCGAGTTCCAGTTCCGCTCGTTCCGCATCGTGGAAGGAGAGGTCACGGAGGAGGAGGTCGAGGTCGTCACGGCGTACTGAGACCACGCACGCACCCGGCTCACACCTCCGGCGAACCGACCGCACCCCCGGCGCACACCGCCCCCGATCTCACCCCTCGGTTGAATATCGTCCGAACTCTGGGATCACACTCCGGGCACCAGGGCGGGAATCGATACGATGACCGCATGGTTCTGAACGACGTGAGCGACAAGACGCCGAGCGCGCTGCTCGTGGCGCGGCTGCACGTCGACCTGTGCAGGCTGAACAGCGCCATCTGTTGACGTTCCCTGCCGCCGTACGGCCGTGAGCCGCGGCGCGGCACCGCTGCGCGCCCACCGACCCCACCCATCCGACAGGAGCCGCCACCATGGCCATCGAGGTCCGCATCCCGACCATCCTCCGCACGTACACCGACGGCCAGAAGGCCGTGGAGGCCACCGGGGACACCCTCGCCGCCCTCTTCACCGACCTCGACGCCCGCCACCCGGGCATCCAGGCCCGCATCGTGGACGGCGAGCAGCTGCGCCGCTTCGTCAACGTGTACCTGAACGACGAGGACGTCCGCTTCCTCGACGGCATCAACACCAAGGTCACCGACGGCGACAACGTGACGATCCTGCCGGCCGTGGCCGGCGGCATGCGCTGATCGGCCGCCGAGCCGATGCGCTACGACTCCCCGCTGGCCGCGGTGGGCAACACCCCTCTGGTGCGCCTGCCGCGGCTCTCGCCGTCCGCCGACGTCCGTATCTGGGCCAAGCTCGAGGACCGCAACCCGACGGGTTCGGTCAAGGACCGGCCCGCCCTGCACATGATCGAGCAGGCCGAGAAGGACGGCCGGCTCACCCCCGGCTGCACCATCCTGGAGCCGACCTCCGGCAACACCGGCATCTCGCTCGCCATGGCGGCCAAGCTCAAGGGCTACCGCATGGTGTGCGTGATGCCGGAGAACACCTCCCAGGAGCGCCGGGACCTGCTCGGCATGTGGGGCGCGGAGATCATCTCCTCCCCGGCGGCCGGCGGCTCCAACACCGCGGTCCGCGTCGCCAAGGAACTCTCCGCCGAGCACCCCGACTGGGTCATGCTCTACCAGTACGGCAACCCCGACAACGCGGGCGCCCACTACGCCACCACCGGCCCCGAGATCCTCGCCGACCTGCCCTCCGTCACGCACTTCGTCGCCGGGCTCGGCACCACCGGCACGCTGATGGGCGTCGGCCGCTTCCTGCGCGAGCAGAAGCCGGACGTCAAGATCGTCGCCGCGGAGCCGCGCTACGACGACCTCGTCTACGGCCTGCGCAACCTCGACGAGGGGTTCGTACCGGAGCTGTACGACGCCTCGGTCCTCACCACGCGCTACTCGGTCGGCTCCGCCGACGCGGTCACCCGCACCCGCGAGCTGCTCCAGCAGGAGGGCATCTTCGCGGGCGTCTCCACGGGCGCGGCCCTGCACGCGGCGATCGGCGTCGGCAGGAAGGCGGTGACCGCGGGCGAACCCGCCGACATCGTCTTCGTCGTCGCCGACGGCGGCTGGAAGTACCTCTCGACGGGCGTCTACACCGCCGAGACGACAGAAGCAGCGATCGAAACCCTCCATGGACAGCTCTGGGCGTGAGGGCCCGTGCAGTCGGGGCGGGAACGGGGCCGCGGTCCCGCCCCGTTCCCCCTCCGCAGCGGAGCGCTACGGCGTGCAGACCTTCGTCAGTTCGCCCGCCGCGTCCGTCACCGGGCTGACGTCGGGTGTCTCGTCGCCGTTGCGGACGGCCGTGCGGACGTTCGACACGGCGTCGCGCAGATCGTCGACCGCCTTGTTGACGTCCGCGTCGTCCGTCTTGTCGCCGATCTTGTCCAGGTTCTTCTCTATCGCGTCGAGCGACTCGTCGGTCTGCGTCGGGTCGTTCGACGCGTTCTCCACGGCCTGCTGCAGGTCGGTGACGCTGTCGGCGATGGCGTCGGCGGTCTGGACGCAGTCCAGCGCCTTGTTCACCGCGTCGCAGCCGACCGCGGCCGGTACGGCGACGAGTACGGCGGCAACGGCGAACGCTGCGGTACGGCGGCGGTGGCGGCGCGCGGCCATGGAAGGTCCTCCCCGTGAACGTGAGCGCGTACATGCTTGAACATGCCCGCACATGCGTGGCCGGGCGCACGGCCGGAAGACCGTACGCCCGTACCGATAAGAACGCGCCCGCTCAGTCGGCGGTTGCCTCCAGGACCGCGCGCTGGGCGGCGGCCAGCTCGTCGCACCCGGCGACCGCGAGGTCCAGCAGCGCGTTGAGCTCCTTGCGGTCGAACGGCTCGGCCTCCGCCGTGCCCTGGACCTCGACGAAGCGGCCGTCACCGGTGCAGACCACGTTCATGTCGGTGTCGGCGCGGACGTCCTCCTCGTAGCAGAGGTCGAGCAGCGGGACGCCGCCGACGATGCCGACGGAGACGGCGGAGACGGTGCCCGTGAGCGGCTTGCGGGTGGGCTTGATCAGCTTCTTGGTGTGCTGGGCCCAGGTGATGGCGTCGGCCAGGGCCACGTACGCGCCGGTGATCGCGGCGGTGCGGGTGCCGCCGTCGGCCTGGAGGACGTCGCAGTCCAGGACGATGGTGTTCTCGCCGAGCGCCTTGTAGTCGATGACCGCGCGCAGGGAGCGGCCGATGAGCCGGGAGATCTCGTGCGTACGGCCGCCGATCCGGCCGCGGACCGACTCGCGGTCGCCGCGGGTGTTGGTGGCGCGCGGCAGCATCGAGTACTCGGCGGTCACCCAGCCCTCGCCACTGCCCTTGCGCCAGCGCGGCACGCCCTCGGTGACGGAGGCGGTGCACAGCACCCTGGTGTCGCCGAAGGCGACGAGTACGGACCCCTCGGCGTGCTTGCTCCAGCCGCGCTCAAGGGAAACGGGACGAAGCTGCTCGGCCGCACGGCCGTCGATACGAGACATGGGAGGAGCCTAGCGGGACCGGGCCGTTCGAAGGGGCGCGGGGAACTGCGCACCGGGGGTCCGGGGCGGAGCCCCGAGGGACGGGAAGGGCAGGGGCGGAGAGGGCGAAAACCCCACCGGCACCCCACCCCGCCCGCACCACTCACATCAGGTCTTCGATCTCCGCCGCGATCGGGTCCGCGTCCGTCCCGATCACGACCTGAATCGCGGACCCCATCTTCACCACCCCGTGCGCCCCCGCCGCCTTCAGCGCCGCCTCGTTGACCAGCGACGGGTCGTGCACCTCGGTCCGCAGCCGCGTGATGCAGCCCTCGATCTCCTCGATGTTCTCGATCCCGCCGAGCCCGGCGACGATCTTCTCAGCCTTGGTGGCCATGTCCACTCCCTGCGTGTCCCTGCGTGCGCTGGCGCTGATGCGGCGTACTGGTCTACACCACGCGGACCACGGTAGCCGACCCAGGTGGCGGGCGGCGGACCCCGCTGAGCCGCACGGAGCGTGACATTCCGGCAGCGGAAATCGTGGGTTCCTTATGCCGACCTCATCTGCTACAACAGGTCTACACCACTCAGTGGTGTAGACCACCACCGATGGAGGAACGTATGACCACCGCCACCGAAACGGCGGCCCCCGCGAAGAAGCGGGGATCGGGCCTGTTCCAAGGCTTGCAGAAGGTCGGCCGCAGCCTACAGCTGCCCATCGCCGTGCTGCCGGCGGCGGGCATCATGGTCCGGCTGGGCCAGAACGACATCTTCGGCAAGGACGGCCTCGGCTGGGACAAGGTGGCCGCCGTCTTCAACAACGCGGGCAGCGCGCTCACCGGCTCGCTCCCGCTGCTGTTCTGTGTGGGTGTCGCCATCGGCTTCGCCAAGAAGGCGGACGGTTCCACGGCCCTCGCCGCCGTGGTCGGCTTCCTCGTCTACAGCAAGGTACTCCAGGCCTTCCCGGTCACCGAAGCGGTGGTGAAGAAGGGCGAGGACGTCGCCGCGACCTACAACGACCCCGGTGTCCTCGGCGGCATCATCATGGGTCTGCTGGCCGCCGTGCTGTGGCAGCGCTACCACCGCAAGAAGCTGGTGGACTGGCTCGGCTTCTTCAACGGCCGCCGGCTGGTGCCGATCATCATGGCCTTCGTCGGCCTCGTGATGGGCGTCTTCTTCGGCCTGATCTGGGAGCCCATCGGCAACGGCATCTCCAACTTCGGCGAGTGGATGACCGGCCTCGGCTCCGGCGGCGCGGCGCTGTTCGGCGCGGTGAACCGCGGGCTGATCCCGATCGGCATGCACCAGTTCGTCAACACGGTGGCGTGGTTCCAGCTCGGCGAGTTCAAGGACTCCGCCGGCCAGGTCTTCACCGGCGACTACAACCGCTTCCTGCACGGCGACCCCACCGCCGGAATGTTCATGTCGGGCTTCTTCCCGATCATGATGTTCGGCCTGCCGGCCGCCGCGCTCGCCATGGCGCACACCGCCCGCCCCGAGCGCCGCAAGGCCGTCCTCGGCATGATGGTCTCCCTCGCCGCGACCTCGTTCGTCACCGGCGTCACCGAGCCCATCGAGTTCTCGTTCATGTTCATCGCGCCGCTGCTGTACGTGCTGCACGCGCTGCTGACCGCCGTGTCGATGGCGGTGACCTGGGCCCTGGGCGTGCACGCCGGGTTCAACTTCTCGGCCGGCTTCATCGACTACGTGCTCAACTGGCACCTGGCGACGAAACCCTGGCTGATCATCCCCATCGGCCTGGTCTTCGCGGTGATCTACTACGTGACCTTCCGCTGGGCCATCGTCAAGTTCGACCTCAAGACCCCGGGCCGCGAGCCCGAGGAGGAGGTCGAGGACCTCACCAAGGCGTGAGACCCGGCCGCACGGCACGACGACGCCGTACGCGTACGGCATGACGCGGGCCCCGGAACCCTGTCGCAGGGTTTCGGGGCCCGTGTGCGTGCGGGTCCGGGCGGCCGTCAGATCTCGTACGCCGCTCCCGGCGCCGCCAGTTCCGTCGGGCCGGGGAAGGCCTCGCGGGCGTCGGCGAGGTTGACGTGAGGGTCCGTCCACGGGGGGATGTGGGTGAGGACCAGGCGGCGGGCGCCGGCCCGGGCCGCGCTCTCGCCGGCCTCGCGGCCGTTGAGGTGCAGGTCCGGGATGCTCTCCTTGCCGTGCGTGAACGCCGCCTCGCACAGGAACAGGTCCGTGTCGCGGGCGAGTTCGTCCAGCGCCTCGCTCACACCGGTGTCCCCGGAGTACGTCAGCGAGCGCCCGCCGTGCTCGACGCGGATGCCGTACGCCTCCACCGGGTGGCGGACCCGCTCGGTGTGCACGGTGAAGGGGCCGATGTCGAACGTGCCCGGCTTGACCGTGTGGAAGTCGAACACCTCGCTCATCGAGGAGGCGGACGGAGTGTCGGCGTACGCCGTGGTCAGCCGCTGTTCGGTGCCCTCGGGGCCGTAGACCGGGAGGGGGGCGCAGCGGCCGCCGTCGTGCCGGTAGTAGCGCGCGACGAAGTACCCGCACATGTCGATGCAGTGATCGGCGTGCAGATGACTGAGGAAGATCGCGTCGAGGTCGTAGAGACCGCAGTGGCGCTGCAGCTCGCCCAGGGCGCCGTTGCCCATGTCGAGGAGCAGCCGGAAGCCGTCGGCCTCTACGAGGTAGCTCGAACAGGCCGATTCCACGGACGGGAACGACCCCGAGCAGCCGACGACGGTGAGCTTCATGGAGCCGGAACCTCCGCGTGGCGTGGCGTGCGGGCAGGGGGACGGAACGGGGGGTCGTGCGGTCCGTCGAGCGTAAGGCGCGAAAGGGTGGGTCGCTCCTCCGCCAGGGGCCGTTGTGGGCGAACTCACCTGTGGTGTCACGCGTTCGGCTGGAGATGCGGCACGGGGCTGACGGCCGGGCGGGGACGGCGCCGGCGTCGTACTGTCGTGTGCATGGACACGTCCTGGTGGCTCGCGCTCGCGGCGGTGGTGCTGCTGGCCTTCGTCGCGGCACTGGTGGACGGGTGGGGGCGCCGGGGCCGGCGCCGTCCGCCGCGGAGCGCGCGGCCCGGGAGCCGCGGGGCGGGCGGGGAGCGGCCGCGCCCGGCGGAGATCTGGTGGGCGGACGTGCCCCCCGACGACGGCGCGGAGGGCGACCTGCCCTGCCTGGTGCTGGCGGTACGCGGGGACCGGGCGGTGGTGGCCCGGATCACGAGCCGCTACCGCGAGGAGCGCACCGGCGTGATCCCGCTCCCGCCGGGCACGGTGGGCGACGCGCACGATCCCCCGCGCTTCCTGGAGACGGACGAACTCAGCGACGTACCTCTGTGGGACTTCCGCCGCAGGGTCGGCGCGGTGGACCCGGCGCTGTGGGACCAGGTGCGGTACCTGGCGGGCTGAACACGGGGCGGACGATACGGGCCGGCCGGCCGTACCGACGGGGGGCGGGCCTGCGCGGCGCTCCCCGGGCACCGGCGATACTGGGCGCATGACCCGCCTGATCCTCGCCACCCGTAACGCCGGGAAGATCACCGAGCTGCGCGCGATTCTCGCCGATGCCGGGATTCCGCACGAGCTCGTCGGTGCCGACGCCTTTCCCGAGGTGCCCGACGTCAAGGAGACCGGCGTCACCTTCGCCGAGAACGCCCTGCTCAAGGCGCACGCCCTGGCCCGCGCCACCGGGCTGCCGGCGGTCGCCGACGACTCCGGGCTGTGCGTGGACGTCCTCGGCGGCGCCCCCGGCATCTTCTCCGCCCGCTGGGCCGGCCGGCACGGCGACGACCAGGCCAACCTGGACCTCCTCCTGGCCCAGCTCGGCGACATCGACGACCCCCACCGCGGCGCCCACTTCGCCTGCGCCGCCGCCCTCGCGCTGCCCGACGGCACCGAACGCGTGGTCGAAGGCCAACTCCGCGGCACGCTCCGCCGCACCCCCGCAGGCGCCAACGGCTTCGGCTACGACCCGATCCTCCAGCCCGACGCCGACACCCGCACCTGCGCCGAACTGACGCCCGCCGAGAAGAACGCCATCAGCCACCGAGGCCAGGCCTTCCGTGCTCTGGTCCCGGCGGTACGCGAACTGCTGGGCTGAGGGTGTCGTAAAGGAGGGGCGGACACCACGTCATGGTGTCCGCCCCTCTTCGGTGCGCCCGGTCGGACTCGAACCGACAACATCTAGTATCTAAGACTAGCCTCTCTGCCCATTGGAGTACGAGCGCTCGTATCGTGCCCACTCTACTGGCTGGGCCGATCGGGGCGGGCGAAGGGCCACTACGTACTTCTGCGGCGACCGCCCCGGCACCATGTACTGGTGACCGCATGGCAGTTGGGGCACAGGAGCCGCAGATTCGGGCGCCGGTCGTCGCTCCAGTCGCCGTTGACATGGTCGATCTCCAACGTCATGGGCCGCCCGTGCCATTCGGGCGGCGTTCCGCACTCGTCGCACCGTTCGGGCACGCCCGCCTCAAGGAGGGCTCGGCGCAGCAGGGCGGTCTTGGTGCGCCGTCGACCGTCGTGTTGCACGAATACGTCGACCGCCCTCTTACGAGGATTCGGCCCGGGCTTTCCACGCTGGTGAGCCTGCCCCAGGAAGTGCGAGGTGTCGAGGCCGAATTCCGCGACCCATGCACGGAAGTGCCTGCGGACCGAGGAAGTGTCGGGCAGCCGGAGTCTCCGTAGCGTGTCCGCGATCGACGACGCTTCCGTCACGGCCGTGACGAGTTCACTTCGGGACGGTTTCGAGCATGAGCGTGCCGTCTGTTTCACGCCGCCCGTCCCTTTTTCCTGCCTCGGTACGTGTCCGTGGCCGAATGACAGTTGGGGCAGAGCAGACGCAGGTTCTCCGGGCGGTTGTTGCGCCAATTACCGTCCACGTGGTCCACCTCCAGCGGCAGGGGTCGACCGCGCCACATCGGCTCAGTTCCGCAGGAGGCGCACCGCTCGGCCGTGCCGAGTTCGATCATGGCTCGCTTGAGCCGCTCACCGGGCACGCGCCGGGCATGGGGAGAGGTCTGTTCGACCAGCAACTGTCCGGGGGCTTGGCGCTGTTTCGGGACGCCGGCTCGGGCTTCCCTGCGGAAGTGAGAGGTGTCGATCCCGTAGGCCTTGATGCGGCGACTGATGTTCGTGTGGTGGCCGCCCACAACGTCGATCCCCAGGTGTCGCAGCACACCGTTGACACTCGTGGACGCGGCCACGGCGGGTTCGAGGATCTCTCTGGTCCATCGCGTTGCCGTCTCGCTTTCGAAGTGGGACGTGTCCACTCCGCATGCGCGCATCCGATCGTGCAGATAGCGACGCGACCGACCCTTGGGATCGACTCCCAGCATCACCAGTGCTTCGGAAAGCGTCCTGGACGACGCTGCCGCATCAGCCAGGACTTCGCGCGTGTATCGGCTCACCGGCATGATTCCCCCGCTTTCGCTCACCTGTCGCGGACTCGTACGAAATGGCGACTCGTATGGAGTAACGATCTATGCGTCCGGCGGTTACGCGAACAGGGTGCGGATGCGGTGGTGGGCGAAGTCGAGGGACCCGTGAGCCGCATGACAAAGGGGCCGGTGACGTTTGCCACCGGCCCCCTTTGCCGGGTCTGCTACAAGTACAACCCCGTCGAGTCCTCCGAACCCTCGAAGCGGTCGGCGGCCACCGCGTGGAGGTCACGTTCGCGCATGAGGACGTAGGCCGTGCCGCGGACCTCGACCTCGGCGCGGTCCTCGGGGTCGTACAGGACGCGGTCGCCCGGTTCGACCGTGCGGACGTTCTGGCCGACCGCGACGACCTCGGCCCAGGCGAGGCGCCGGCCGACGGCCGCCGTCGCGGGGATCAGGATGCCGCCGCCCGAGCGGCGCTCGCCCTCGGCGGTGTCCTGCCGTACCAGCACCCGGTCGTGCAGCATCCGGATGGGCAGCTTGTCGTTGCGGTCGTCGTGGGTCTTCTCGCTCACACCACGAACCTACCTGTCCGGCGCGCGGGAGTCCGCAGTCGGGTCAGCGCTTACGGCGGCGCCGGGCCGCCGGGGTCGAGTCCCGGCGCAGGCCGACGACGAGCAGGCCGACGACCCCTGCCACCACCAGCGCCGCCGGCACGATGCGCTCCAGGCGCGGCGCGCCCTCCTCGTCGACGAACTGGGCCTTCACATCGCTGACGGCCCGGTTCACCCCGACGTAGGCGCGGCCGAGGGTGTGGTCGACCTGTGCGGCGACCTTCGCCTTCGCGTCGCCGACGATCGTCTTGGGGTGGACCCGGACGCCGATCTCGTCGAGCGTCTCGGCCAGGGTTTCGCGGCGGCGCCTGATGTCCGCCTCGATCTGTGCCGGAGTCCTGGTGTCCGGCGTGCTCGGCGTGTCCGCCACCGCGTTTCCTCCGTGGTCGTTGCGAAGTGTGCTGTGCGAAGTGTGCTGGTCGACAGTCTGTCAGCTTCCGGGCGAACGCACCCCACGGCACCCCCGGTGGGCGGACGGCCGGGACGGTCGGGCGGGCGATTAGGCTCGGAGGCGCACCACCTGTTCACCTGTCACGCCACACCTGCACCCCCATCTGCCCCGCCCCCAGTGAGGTATCCATGAGCGAGCGACTCCAGCCCGGCGACCCCGCCCCCGCCTTCACCCTGCCGGACGCCGACGGCAACGAGGTCTCCCTCGCCGACCACAAGGGCCGCAAGGTCATCGTCTACTTCTACCCCGCCGCCCTCACCCCCGGCTGCACCAAGCAGGCGTGCGACTTCACGGACAACCTCGAACTCCTCGCCGGCGCCGGCTACGACGTCCTCGGCATCTCGCCCGACAAGCCGGAGAAGCTCGCGAAGTTCCGCGAGAAGGAGTCCCTGAAGGTCACCCTCCTCGCCGACCCCGACAAGCAGGTCCTGGAGGCCTACGGCGCCTTCGGCGAGAAGAAGCTCTACGGCAAGACGGTCGTCGGCGTCATCCGGTCGACGGTTGTCGTGGACGAGGAGGGGAAGGTCGAACGCGCCCTGTACAACGTCAAGGCGACCGGCCACGTGGCGAAGATCATCAAGGATTTGGCGATCTGATGTGGTGTGGGGGGCGGCGGGGGCGAAAACCCCCCGCCGCCCCCCACCGGCAGCCGCGCCCCCTACTCCCGCCGCTCGCCGGCCAGCTGCGGGATCAGGCCCCCGGCCCCCTGCCCCGCGTCGCCGCCGTCCCCGCCGGCGCCCGCGTCCGCCCCGGTGGACGTCCCGGTGCCGCCCGCGTCGGAGGCCCCGGCGTTGGCCCCGCCGGCACCCCCCGCCCCGGCCCCGGCCGTCTGCGACCCGGCGCCGGCGGTGGCGGAGGCGCCGCCGCCCGCGTCCGTGCCGCCGCCGTTCGCCGCACCGCCGTCCGCCGGCGTGCCGCCCGCGTCGCCGCCAGGCGTCTCGCTCTCGCCCGTACCCGCGTCCGCGCCCGTGCTGCCGGTCGCGTCCGGGCTGCTGGACGAGGACGGGTCGCCGCTCGCGTCGTTGCTCGGCTCGATGGTCTGTTCGGCCCCGCTCTGCAGCTTCAGGTCGAAGTCCTTGACCGGCTTGCCCTTCAGGGCCGCCTTGGTGAACTGCGCCCAGATCTGCGCGGGCGCGCCACCGCCGTTGATGCGGGGCAGGCCCATCGCGCCGTACAGAGACTTGTGCGCGCCGGTGCCCGGGTCCTGGCCCATCACGGAGACGACCGTGGCGAGGTCGGGCGTGTAGCCCGCGAACCAGGCGGCCGTGTCCTCCTCCGCCGTACCGGTCTTGCCCGCCGCCGGCCGGCCCGCCTGGAGCGCGGCGGTGGCCGTACCGGTCTGGACGACGCTGCGCAGCACCTGCGTGGTGGTGTCGGCCGAGGCGCGGCTGACGACCTGCTTGGCCGCCGCGTCCGGCAGCTTCACCTGCTGCGAGCCGTCCTTGGTGATCTTGTCGACGAGCGTGTACGTGCCGTGCTTGCCGTGGTTGGCGAGCGTGGCGTACGCCTCCGTCATGTCGAGCACGCTCGCGGTGGCGGTGCCGAGCGCGATGGACGGGTACGGCTGCAGGTCGGGGGTGTCGGAGGGCAGACCGAGGGCGACCGCCGTCTTCTTGACGGTGGACGGGCCGACGTCGACGGCCATCTGCGCGTACACCGAGTTCACCGACTTGTCGGTGGCCTGGCGGACGGAGATCTTGCCGTACGAGACGTTGTCCTCGTTCTCCGGCGCGTACGCCCCGCCGCTCCAGCCCTGCACGGACCGCTTGTTCGTGCCGTCGTACACCGTGTTGGGGGTGATGGCGGCGCCGCTCTGGGTGTGCGAGTCGTTCTCCACGGCCGAGGTGAACACGAACGGCTTGAAGGTGGAGCCGACCTGGTAGTCCCGGCGGGTGGCGTTGTTGTAGTACTGCTTCGTGTAGTCGATGCCGCCGTACATCGCGAGGACCTTGCCGCTGGCGGGGTCGATGGCGACGCCGCCGGCCCGGACGTACGTGTCGACCTTGCGGTTCTTCTTGTCGAGCTTGGCGGTCACCTGGTCGTTGACGGCCTTGATGAACGCGTTCTGCTTGGACTTCTGCAGGGTCGTGGTGATGCGGTAGCCGCCGGCGGAGAGGGTGTCCTCGTCGATGATGTCGTTCTCGGTGAGGTAGTCGTTGACGGCCTTGACGAGGTAGCCGCGCTGTCCGGACATGCCGGCGGCGATCACGGTCTGCTTGGGCTGCGGGAACTTCGCCGCGGCCCGCTCGGACTTGCTGAGCCAGCCCTTGTCGACCATGCCGTCCAGGACGTAGCCCCAGCGGGCCTTGGCGGCGGCCTTGTTCTCGGGGTGCGCGACGACGTCGTACTCGCTCGGCGCGTTGAGGAGGGCGGCGAGGTAGGCGCCCTGCTCGGCGGTGAGGTCCTTGGCGTCGATGCCGTAGTAGGCCTGCGCGGCGGCCTGGAGGCCGTAGGCGTTGCGGCCGAAGAAGCTGGTGTTGAGGTAGCCCTCGAGGATCTCGTCCTTGCTCTTCTCCCGGTCCAGCTTGATCGAGATGAAGAACTCCTTGGCCTTGCGGGTGACCGTCTGCTCCTGCGCCAGGTAGTAGTTCTTGACGTACTGCTGGGTGATCGTGGAGCCGGACTGCTTGCCCTTGCCGGTGGCGGTGTTCCAGGCGGCGCGGATCATCGCCTTGGGGTCGATCGCGGCCTCGGTGTAGAAGTCGCGGTCCTCGGCGGCGAGGGCGGCGTGCTGGGCGTCCTTGGAGATCTGGGAGAGGGTGACGTTCTCGCGGTTGACCTTGCCGTCGCGGGCGAGCTGGCTGCCGTCCGCGTAGAGGTAGACGTTGCTCTGCTTGACGGCGGCGGTGTTGGCGGCGGGGATCTTGACGACGTGGTAGCCGTAGAAGAACGCGCCCATCACGGCGATGCAGAGGAAGAGGAACGTCCCGAGCACCATGCGCCAGGTGGGCAGCAGACGCCGCCATCCGTGGCGCTTGGCCTTGCGGGCGGCTTTCTTGGCGGCGCGGCGTTCCTTGCGGGTGGTGGGGGGTGCGGTGGTGGTGCTGCCGTCGGCGAAGGAGGCGGCGAGGACGCCGTCGTCGCCGTCGGCGGGGTCGGGACGCTTTCCGGCGCCGCCGCCGGGTCCGGTGCCTGCGCCGCCTCCGGGGTTGCCGGGGCCGCCACCGTGACCGGCGGCGCCGCCTCCGGCCGAGACGGCGCGGAGCTGCATGGTCTCGCCGGCGGGCGCGGCCGCGGCGGCGGAACCGGTTGCGGCCGCGGCCGCGGCGCCGAGGGTGGGGGCGCCGGGGCGACGGCGCCGGGTGCCGGGCCGGCCGCCGGTCTCGCCGGACGGGGACCCGCCGGACGAGGGTCTGGCGGGGGCGCCGGGCCAGTCGTCGGAGGCGGACGGTGTGCCGTCGGCACCGCTGGAGGCGTCGATGGCGCGGAGCTGCATGGTCTCGCCGGCGGGCGGGATGTCGGAGCGTTTCCCGCGACGGGCGGTGCGGTCGGACGATGCCTCGCCGTCACGGGACTCGGTGCCTGCCGCTTTTCGGCTGGAAATCGATTCCTGGGAGCCCTGCGGCGCGTTCGTCGCCGGGCGCCGGGTGGTGTCACCGCCCCGCCCCGGGCTGCCGGAACCGGGGCGCTCGGTTCCGCGTGCGCCGGGGGCGTCGGCGGCCGTGCCCGGGCCCGAGGCCTTCGGGCCGGCGGCCTTCGCGGCGGAGCCGCCCCGGGCGGCCGTACCCGCGCCGGGGGTCCTGTCGGGGCCCGGAGCCTTCGGGCTGCCGGTTCCCGGACGGGCACCCCGAGCACCCGGACCGTCGGCGCCATCGGCACCCGCACCGGAGCCGTCGCCGGTGGCCTTGCCGGCGCCTGCGGCGGGGCCGGATCCGCTACGGGAAGCCGCGCCGGAACCGGCAGCCGCACCCTTGGCGGAGCCGGAAGCCGCGCCGCCACCGGGCGCGGCACCCGCGCCCCTACCGGCACCCGAACCCGCACCCGAACCCGCACCCGGACCCGAACCCGGACCCGAACCCGGACCCGAACCCGCACGCTCGCCGGAGCCGGAGCCGGAGCCGGAGCCGGAGCCGGAGCCGGAGCCGGAGCCGGAGCCGGAGCCGGAGCCGGAGCCGGGGCTTGGCGCTTCCGGCTCGGGGGGCTTCGGCTGGGCCGTCGGCCGTGGGGACGTGGGCCGGTCGGGCCGCTGTGACGTGGGGCCCGGAGCGGGCGGCTCCGGCTTCCCGGGCGGTTCGCCCTGGGCGCTCTGCTGCCGCTGCGACTCGTCGCTCATCTGTGTGCCGGACTCCTGTTTCGCGTCGTACGTTCCCGTACGCCCTCTAACGCCTTCTGCGCCCCCACTCGGTGAAGACTTTCGCACCGGGCGTTCCGTTCCCGTCTCCGGGGGTGCGTTCCCTCACGGGGAACGTGGGCGCCGCGCGTGACCCGGGGCCGGGCTGCCGCTCCGGCCGGGAGTGCGTCTGCCGAGGGAGTATCTCCAAGTATTCCGTGTCCGCGACGGGAGTGGTCACCGACACAGTCGCCGCATTGATCTTGGCACACACCCGAGGGGCCGCGCGGGACGAGCGCCCGCATCCGGGTGGCCGGGAAACAACGGTCGGCGGAGGGATGGGCGGCAGACGGACGGGCGGGGAGCCGGACGGCTGGGGACGGGTGTCAGGGACATTCCCGCCCGTTCCTCGTAGGCTGCGGGCATGACCGATGAACTCCCGGAACTGCGTGCCTCCGACGCCGATCGTGAGCGGGTCGCCGAACGTCTGCGGGACGCGCTCGCGGAGGGCCGGCTCGACATGGCCGAGTTCGAGGAGCGGCTGGACGCCACCTACCAGGCCCGTACCTATGGGGAGTTGGCGCCGATCACCGTCGACCTGCCGGCGCCGGGCGGCCCGGCCGCCGCCGTCGACATGACCAAACGCCCGCTTGGCGACGGCAGTTGGGAAGACCGGATCGTCGGCGGCGAGGACGGCACCTCGCAGTGGGGCGTCGCCGTGATGTCCGGGTTCCAGCGCAAGGGCCGCTGGACCGTCCCCCGGCGGTTCAACTCGTTCGCCTTCTGGGGCGGCGGCGAGATCGACCTCCGCGAGGCCTACTTCGCCGACCGCGAGGTCGTCGTCAACTGCGTGGCGATCATGGGCGGCGTCAACATCGTCGTACCGCCGGGCGTCGAGGTCGTCGTGCGCGGCATCGGAGTGATGGGCGGCTTCGACCACCGCGAGGAGGGCGCCCCGGCGCAGCCCGGCGCCCCGCGCGTGATCGTGACCGGCTTCGCCTTCTGGGGCGGCGTCGGCGTGGAGCGCAAGCTCACCAAGGCGGAGCGGCAGCGGGTGCGGGAGGAGCGGCGGAGGGAACGCCTGGAGCGCCGGGAGGCCAGGCGGGAGCTGCGGAAGGGGGAGTGACCCCCGAGCGGGAGTGACCCCCGAGCGGGAGTGACCCCCGAGCGGGAGTGACCCCCAACTACAGCGACGCCCGTGCCGCGCCCTTCAGGAGCCCGAGGTCGAAGGCCTCGGCCATCCGCCGGTAGCCCGCGTCGCTGGGGTGCAGATGGTCCCCGGAGTCGTACGCGGGCCGCAGCCGCCGCGGCGCTGCCGGGTCCCGCAGGGCCGCGTCGAAGTCGACGTACGCGTCGTAGACCCGTCCCGCCCGCACCTCCGCGTTGACCGACTGCCGTATCGCCTCCCGCGCCGCCGAGTCGCCCCGGTGGCCGCCGAACGGCATCAGCGTCGCCCCGACCACCCTCAGCCCCCGCGCGTGCGCCTGCGCCACCAGTTGCCGCAGTCCCGCGACGATCTCCGTCGCGGTCGTCGGTTCCGGCGCGTGCAGGATGTCGTTGACGCCGAGGTCGACGACGACGGCCTTGACGTTCGTCCGGCCCAGCGCGTCCCGCGCGAACCGGTTCAGCCCGCTGGGGTTCTCGGCGGGCCGGCCGAGCCCGTCCGTCAGCACCCGGTTGCCGCTGATGCCCTCGTTGACGACGCTGTAGCGCGGCACGTCGCGCCCGGCCGCGATCGCCGTGTGCAGCCGCTCGGCGAGGACGTCCGTCCAGCGCCGGTCGGCGCCCACGGTGGAGGTCAGCCCGTCGGTGAGCGAGTCGCCGAGCACGACGACCGTGCCGTCGGACTCGTTGCTCATCACGTCCAGCGCGGTGACGTAGCGCCAGTACGGCGTCTGCTCGGTGTACGCCGTCGCCGCCACGTCCTCCGTACGGTCCCCGTCGGCGGCGTACGAGATCTGCCGGGCGCGGGGGTGGTAGGTGACCGGCCCGGAGGCGGTGGGGGAGTACGTGGTGACCAGCAGGTCGGCGTCGCGCGGCACGGTGAGCCGTACGGCGTCGCTGACCGTCTGCCGGCCGGGCGGAATGACCACGGTGGGGGCGCCGCCGAAGGTGAGCCGGCGCATGGTGCCGGGCCGGGCGGCGGCGCCGTCCGCGGTGCCGGCGACGGCGAGCGTGGCGTGGGTGAGGGTGAGCGGCTCCTGGCCGTAGAGGTTGGAGAGCGTGATGCGGGCGCTCGTGCCGCCGACGGAGGTGTGGATGACGTTGCGGACCGAGCGGCCGGCCAGGCCCGTCGTCTCGGTGCCGGGCTCGCCCCCGGCCGGGGCCGCCGACCAGGCGCCGACCCAGGTCCCGGCGGACGCGGGGGCGGCGGAGTTGTGCGGGGCGGGTCCGTCGGCGACGGTGGTCGTGGGCCGGCCGTCGCCGGGGCCGGTGAGCAGGTGGACGGCCGCCGATACGGCGACGACCGCCGCGACGAGCGCGGCGAGCAGGGCACAACCGTGACGCCTGGTCATGCGGTGCGGGTCTCCTCGGGCGACGGGAGCCCGAGGCTCCGAACGGGATCACCCCATGATGCGTCATGGGTGAGCGGGGCGTCCGGCGGCTCTTGACACGCACCTGTCGCCCGGACAGACAGACGCCGGGAACCGCCGATCCGTTCCCCATGTCGGTCAGGAAGGGACAATTGTGTGAGGGATCACCGCAGGGGTGGCACCGGACGGGCGGAAGTGGTGGAGCGGGTGGAGCAGGAAGCACAGAGGGAAGCGGCGGACGCGCCCCCCGGCCGCGCGGGCCGTGCGACGGGCGCGCCCCCCGGCCGGGCCATGAACGTCTTCAGCGCCGCCGACGAGGAGAAGCGGCGCGGCGTACGGCGGATGAAGGCCAACGCGACCGGGCTGCTGCTGCTCGTCGCACTGGTGTACGTCCTCACCACCTGGGCGGGGCACACGGGCGCCGGCGCCTGGGCCGACTACGTGGCCGCCGCGGCGGAGGCCGGCATGGTGGGCGCGCTCGCCGACTGGTTCGCCGTCACCGCGCTGTTCCGGCACCCGCTCGGCCTGCCGGTCCCGCACACCGCGATCATCCCCACCAAGAAGGACCAGCTCGGCGTCTCGCTGGGCGAGTTCGTGGGGGAGAACTTCCTCTCCGAGGACGTCGTACGGGGCCGGCTGCGCGCCGTCGGCATCGGCAGCCGGCTGGGCGCGTGGCTCGCCGTGCCCGAGCACGCCGACCGGGTCACCGCCGAGCTCGCCACGGCACTGCGCGGGGCGCTGACCGTGCTGCGCGACTCCGACGTGCAGGCGGTGGTGGGGGAGGCGATCACCCGGCGGGCGAACGCGCAGGAGATCGCGCCGGGGATGGGCAAGATGCTGGAGCGGATCGTCGCCGACGGGGGGCACCGGCGCAGCGTCGACGTGATCGTCTCGCGTGCGCACGACTGGCTCGTGCTGCACGGGGACTCCGTGATGGACGCGGTGCAGGGGGGTGCGCCCGGGTGGACGCCGCGGTTCGTGGACCGCAAGGTCGGCGAGCGCGTCTACAAGGAGCTGCTGCGCTTCGTCACCGAGATGCGGGACATGCCGGCGCATCCCGCGCGCGGCGCGCTCGACCGGTTCCTCACGGACTTCGCGTCCGACCTGCAGTCCGACACGGAGACGCGGGCACGGGTGGAGCGGCTGAAGGGGGAGGTGCTGGGGCGGGGCGAGGTGCAGGACCTGATCGCCTCCGCGTGGACGGCGGTACGGGCGATGATCGTCTCGGCGGCGGAGGACGAGCGCAGCGAGCTGCGGTTGCGGGTGCAGGCGTCGTTGCTGTCGCTGGGGGAGCGGATGGCGGGCGAGGCGAAGGTGCGGGAGAAGGTCGACGGGTGGGTGGAGGGGGCGGCGGTGTACGTCGTGACGACGTACCGCCGGGAGATCACCTCGCTGATCACGGACACGGTGGCGGGGTGGGACGCGGAGCACACGACGCGGAAGATCGAGGCCCACATCGGCCGCGATCTGCAGTTCATCCGCATCAACGGCACGGTGGTGGGCTCCCTGGCGGGGCTCCTCATCTTCACGGTGTCGCGAGCCCTTGGGGCATAGCCGCACCGAACCGCGGGCCCGCCCGCGCCGCTGCGCTGCGCTGCGCTGCGGGCCCGCCCGCCCCGCCTCGCTGCGCTGCGGGCAGCCGCGCCGCCCGGCCTCGCTGCGGGCACCCCGCCCCGCCTCACCCCGCCTCGCTGCGGGCAGTCGTGCCGCTGGGCGGCACGGGTGGGCGCAGCGGCACCCGGTTAGCGCCGGGTCGCGAAGCTTCCGTGACGGTTACCCCGGGGTGCGGTGCGTTGTGGGCTGACGGTCACAGTTGCCTCGCCCCCGCCGCCCCTACCCTTCCCGTCCTCCAGGGGCTCCGCCCCTTCGACCCCGGGGCGCGGAGCGCCCAAGAGCTCGGGGGGTGGGGGTTGTGGGGCGGGTGCGGGTGCGTTGGGGCTGGTCGCGCAGTTCCTCGCGCCCCTGATGGGGTGGGGGTACGTTGCTCGCGCCCCCGTGGCGGAGCCGCGCAGACGACACAGCCCCGCGCCCCTGATGGGGTGGGGGTACGTTGCTCGCGCCCTCGCGGCGGAGCCGCGCAGACGACACAGCCCCGCGCCCCTGATGGGGTGGGGGTACGTTGCTCGCGCCCCCGTGGTGGAGCCGCGCAGACGACACAGCCCCGCGCCGCGGAGCCGCGTGAAGGCACAGGTCCGCGCGCCTTACGGGGCGGACCGTGACGTGCGTGTGGCCGCCCACGTTGTCCTCCCCGGAGGGGCACGCGTGGTGCTTCTTCCGCAGGGCACACGGGAAGCGTCAGCCGACGGAGAGGGAGCCATGTCCGGAGAAGAGTCGTCCGCGTCGTCACCGTCCTCCGTGCCCGCCACCACCGGCACCGTCACCACGTCCGTCCCGTCCCGCCTGGACCGCCTCCCCTGGTCCCGCTGGCACTGGATGATCGTGATCGGCCTGGGCACCGTATGGATCCTGGACGGCCTCGAGGTCACGATCGTCGGCAACATCGCGAGCCGCCTCTCCGAGGACGGCAGCGGTCTCGACATCAGCTCCTCCCAGGTCACCGGCCTCGCCGCCGCGCTCTACGTGGCCGGCGCCTGCGTCGGCGCCCTCGTCTTCGGCTGGCTCACCGACCGCTTCGGCCGCAAGAAACTGTTCATGGTGACGCTCGTCGTCTACCTCGCCGCCACCGCGCTCACCGCGATCTCGTTCAGCCCCTGGTGGTTCTTCGTCTTCCGCTTCCTCACCGGCTTCGGCATCGGCGGCGAGTACGCCGCCATCAACAGCGCGATCGACGAGCTGATCCCCTCCAAGTACCGCGGCCGCGTGGACCTCATCATCAACGGCAGCTACTGGGTCGGCGCGATCGGCGGCGCCCTGCTCTCCATCGTCGCGCTGGACACGTCGATCTTCGCCAAGGACGTCGGCTGGCGGCTCACCTTCGCCCTCGGCGTCGTCCTCGGCCTGGTCATCCTGCTGGTGCGCCGGCACGTGCCGGAGAGCCCCCGGTGGCAGTTCATCCACGGCCACGGCGAGGAGGCCGAGGAGCTCGTCACCGACGTCGAGCACCAGGTCGAGGCGGAGAAGGGCGAGCAACTCCCGCCTCCGCGGAGCGAGATCACCATCCACCAGCGCAAGAGCATCGGCTTCGCCACCATCGCCAAGACCGTCTTCGGCCGCTACCCCCGCCGCGCCACCCTCGGCCTCGCCCTCTTCATCGGCCAGGCGTTCCTCTACAACGCCATCACCTTCGGCTTCGGGGCCATCCTCACCACGTTCTTCGACGTGCCCTCCGGCAGCACCGGCTACTACTTCGCCGTCATCGCGGCCGGCAACTTCCTCGGCCCGCTGCTGCTCGGCAAGCTGTTCGACACGGTCGGCCGGCGCATCATGATCTCCTCGACGTACCTCCTCTCCGGCCTCCTCCTCTTCGGCACCGCCTGGCTGTTCGACAGCGGCTCGCTCAGCGCGACGACCCTGACGGCCTGCTGGTGCGTCGTCCTGTTCTTCGCCTCGGCCGGCGCCTCCAGCGCGTATCTGACGGTCTCCGAGATCTTCCCGATGGAGACGCGGGCGATGGCGATCGCCTTCTTCTACGCCGTCGGAACGGCCGCCGGCGGCATCACCGGACCGCTCGTCTTCGCCGACCTCACCGAGTCGGGACACGTCGGCGACACGGTCCTCGCCTTCCAGATCGGCGCGTCCCTGATGTGCGCCGCGGGACTCGTCGCCGCGTTCCTCGCGGTCAAGGCGGAGGGCCGCTCCCTGGAGGACATCGCCACCCCGCTGTCGGCGGCGTCGCCCGACGCCGGCTGAGTAGCCGTACCCCTACGGCACCGCCCACCTGAGTACCCGTACTCTGTCGGCCCCCGCGCCCCCGCGGGCACTCTCGTACGCATGACCGAGAAGCCGCTGACCGAGAAGCTGCTGTCCCCGCTGCGGAACCGCCCCGCGCCCGAGCGCCTGCTGACCCGGCTGCTGGGGGCCGGCGTCGCCGCGGCGGCCTATCTGCTCTGCCTGCCCTGGGACCTGCGCAACCGCGCGGAGTCCCCGGGCTCGATCACGGAGACGACCCCGGTGACCGTCGCCGGGGTCGCCGCCCTCGTCGTCGTCCTGGCCGCGCTCGCCGCGTACTTCGGCCGCAGGGACGGCCTCGGCTGGACCGTACCCGTGGTGGCGGCCCCGCCCGCCGCCCTGATGCTCGTCTCGTTCCTCACCCACCCCGAGCCCGACGCCTCCGCATGGCCGCTGGCCTGGGGGTTCTTCACGGTGCTCGGCGTGGTGGGCACCCTGGTGACCGGGGCGGTGGCACGCAGCTTTCGCCCCGAGCGACCGGAGGAGTGGCTGCTGAGCGCCCGCTGACCGGGGTCAGGCGCCCGTGGTGGACCCGGGCCGCACGATCATCAGCACGGTCACCGCGGCCCACAGCAGATTGAAGACCCCGGTGACCATCGCGAGCCGCACGGCCGCCCGCTCGGCCACGGTGCCGGCGCCGTCGAACCCGTCGAGGATCGCCTCCTGCCGAGGCAGCACCAGCGCACCGAGCACACCGGCCGCGACCACCGTCAGCACGATCGACACGATCAGCCACGTGTCCCCGAGCACCCCCATGCCGCTCGCCGTGGCGATCCCGAACACGGGCACGGCCACGGCGACCACCGCGTACACCCGACAGATCCGATGCAACAACCGCAGGGTGCCCACCTCACCCCCCGCCCCGGCGAGCGCACGACGGACAACGGGCGGAAACATGCTCGCGGCAACGGTGATGGGCCCAATGGCCACGATCGCCACGATCACATGCACGGCAAGCAGAAACTTGTTCACCCGCAGAAGCCAAGCGGGTATGTGGATCATGCAACAGCGGCAAGATTGCCACACCTCAACGGATTCCAGCCGGGGCGAGGCGCCGCGCTTTCAAGGGGCGCGGGGAACTGCGCGACCAGCCCCCACCCACCCGCACCCGAAATCGAACCCACGGGGTTCAAGGGGCAAAGCCCCTTGAAGGGACGGGAAGGGTAGGGGCGGCGGGGGCGAAAAACCCCACCCGCACCCACCCCCTGGCGAGAATGACCCCCCCCACCCACATCCGGCCACACCCCCGCTACCCTCCCCCCATGCACACCCTCGCCGTCCTCGCCCTGGACCAGGTGATCCCCTTCGACCTCGCCTCCCCCCTGGAGGTCTTCACCCGCACCCGCCTCCCCTCCACCCACCCCGCCTACCGCGTCAAGGTCTGCGCCCCCACCCCCGAGGTGAACGCCGGCGCGTTCACCCTCCGCGCCCACCACGGCCTGGAGGCCCTCGCCGACGCCGACACGATCCTGCTCCCCGGCCAGGCCGACCCCACCCTCCCCCTCCCGCCCGCCGTCCGCGAAGCGCTCCGCACCGCAGCCGCCCACGGCACCCGCATCGCCTCCTTCTGCGTCGGCGCCTTCGTCCTCGCGGCGACCGGCCTCCTCGACGGCCGCCGCGCCACCACGCACTGGGCCGCCGCCGCGGCCCTCGCCGAACGCCACCCGGCCGTCACCGTCGACCCGGACGTCCTCTACGTCGACGAGGGCCAGTTCCTCACCTCCGCCGGCGCGGCCGCCGCCCTCGACCTCTGCCTGCACATGATCCGCAAGGACTACGGCTCGGCCGTCGCCGCCGATGCCGCCCGCCTCTCCGTCATGCCGCTCGAACGCGAGGGCGGCCAGGCCCAGTTCATCGTCCACCCCCGCCCCCCGGTCCCGGCCGGGGCGATGATGGAGCCGCTGCTGACCTGGCTGGAGGAGCACGCCGACCAGGACCTCACCCTGGACGACATCGCCGCCAGGGCAGGCACCAGCACCCGTACGCTCAACCGGCGCTTCCGGGAGCAGACGGGCACGACACCGCTCCAGTGGCTGCACCGGGCGCGCATCCGCCGCGCCCAGTACCTGCTGGAGAACACCACCCACCCGGTCGAACGCATCGCCCACCAGGCGGGCTTCGGAAGCCCGACGGCGTTCCGCGACCGCTTCAAGCGGGTCGTCGGCACCAGCCCGTACGCCTACCGCAGAGCGTTCCAGGGCGGCACCCCGCACGACCCGGCGCGGGACACGCACAACGCGACGCCCCCGCCCGTCCCGGCCGGAAGCGCCGCGCACTGAAATCCGCCGGAGGCGGCCCACCTGTCCGCCGAGGGCGGCCCCGCTCAGGCCGCCTTGCGGTCGGCCACCGCCCACGACGCCAGCGCGACCGCACCCGCGACCCCGAAGACGGCCGGCCAGGCGCCGACCTTCTTCGCCAGTGGATGCGACCCGGCGAACGCGGCGACGTACGCGGCGCTCAACGCGCCCGCCGCCCTGCCCCCGGCCTGCCGCCGCCACTGCTCCGCCGCCGCGGCCCCCGCGACGGCGAGCACGGCCCCGCCGAGCGGCCGCTTCTTCGTCCACCGCGCCACGGCGTACCCACCGACGAGCCCGCTCGCGGCAACCGCCGCGGCCGGAACCTTCACCACCACTGCCTCCCAAGTCCGTCAACCCCCTGAGGCTAACCCCCGACACGGACGCGCCACCGGGCGGCCCCGGACGTCCCCCGGACGTTCCCGGAACGTTTTCGGACGCCCTCGAAAAGGCAGGTGAGCGCGTAGCCATGACGCAAGTTGAGCCGGAGGTTGTCAAACTTCCTCCTCTCCGCTATATAAGAAGTCGTAGGGCATCGCACCCAGGAAGCTGAGAAAAGGAGTGACCCGTGATGCTCATGCGCACCGACCCCTTCCGTGACTTCGACCGCCTCGCGGAGCAGGTCTTCGGCACCGCAGGACGTCCCGCGGGAATGCGGATGGACGCCTACCGGACCGGTCACGACGTGATCGTCCACTTCGACCTGCCGGGCATCGACCCCGAGACCGTCGAGCTGGACATCGAACGCAACGTCCTGAGCGTCCGTGCCGAGCGCCGGTCCCCCGCGCCGAAGGACGCCGAGGTCATCGCCGCCGAGCGGCCCACCGGCACCTTCACCCGGCAGCTCTTCCTCGGCGACACCCTCGACACCGAGCGCATCGACGCCTCGTACGACAGCGGCGTCCTCACGCTCCGCATCCCGATCGCCGAGCAGGCCAAGCCCCGCCGGATCCAGATCGCGGGCGGCCCGCGCAAGCAGCTCGACGCCTGAGAGCGCCCCCGGCCCGCGGCCCGACCCCCTGGGGCCGCGGGCCGTGGGCCGCCCCACGTCACATCCGGCCGCACTCATGTCCGAGCGAGACCGGGGCACAAGTGCACCGACAACCGAACACGGAGGAGAACCCGCAGCATGACCACGCCGACCACGCTGACCACCGTCCCCGCGCAGCCCGCCGTCCGCCCGGAGCCCGCCCCGTCGGCCCCCGCCCGGACGACGGCGGACCGCACCTGGGAGCAACTGATCGACGCGGTACGGGAGTCCGGCCAGTACGCCACCGCGAAGGAGGCGGAGCGGATCACCCGCACCGTGCTCTCCGCGTTCGGCGGCCATGTGACCGGTGAGGAGAGGGTCGTCCTCGCCCGGAGCCTCCCCGAGCGGGCGGCCCGGCTGATCGCCGCGCAGATCCCGGTGACCCGTCCGCTGACGGCCGCCGAGTTCGTGGACTACGTCGCGGCCCGCCTCGAGGGCGCGACCCCGGCCACGGCCCGCTGGGACGTCAGCTCCGTCCTGGGCGTCCTGCCGCAGGTGGTGGGCGAGGAGATCGTCGATGACGTCCTGGCCGGGCTTCCCTCGGGCTACGCGCTGCTGTTCGGCCGCCCCCAGCTGCTGCGGGCGGCCTGAACCAACCACCGGCCGGAGGCGTCCGTACGGGCATGTACGAGCGGACCAACCCTGCCGACGACACCGACACCGACACCGACACCGACACCGACACCGGCGTGTACGCAGACGCAGACACCGGGCAGGCCGGGCGGGCCGGACGGGCCGGGCCGGACGCCTCCGGCTCGGCCACCGGCCCCGACACCGACACCGGACCCGACTTCGCCGGCTGCGTGCTCGCGTTGGCCGCCGGCGCCACCGGCTTCTTCACCTGGCTCCACGGTGCCGGTCCCGGCGTGAGCGGTGCCTTCGAAGGGGAGCGGGATCTCAGCCTGCTCTACCTGGAGCTGCCGCTGCTCCTCTTCGGCTTCCCCGTGGTCGCGCTCGCCGCCTGGGGCGCCACCCGGGCCGTACTGCGCCGCACCGGCGGTACCGGGAAACGGGCCGTGCGGAACGCCGTGCCGGTCCTGGCCGCGACGGTCACCCTCGCGCTGCTGACCTGGGCGGCCCTGCTCTGGCTGGACTCCCGGGTCGCCCCCTTCGTACACCCCCACTGGTGACGCACCGGGGGTCCGCCGTACGGGCGTGGTACGGCCTGCTGTACCCGCACTCCGGGCCCGCGCGGGAGTGATCCGGAAGGGCGCCGCTGGTGTGCTTGAGGCATCGCCCCAGCCACCCCCGAAGGGACCTCGCGGTGACCACCTCAGCCCCCCACCACAGCCCAGGCACCCACGCGGCACGGACCCCCCAGCCCCGCGGCCCCCACCAGCCCCGCGAGCCCCAAGGCCTCCGCGGCCTCCGCGGCCTCCGCGGCAGCATCCGCCGCCGCCCCATGACCTGGTTCTTCACCCTCGCGTTCGCACTGAGCTGGGTGGCCTGGACGCCGTACATCCTCTCCGAGAACGGCCTCGGCGTCTGGCACTACTCGTTCCCGTCCGCCCTCGGCACCACCCAGCTCCTGGGCGTCCTGCCGGGCGCCTACCTCGGCCCCATCCTGTCGGCGTTCGTCGTCACCGCGGTCGCGGACGGCCGGCCCGGACTGCGCCTCTGGCTGGGCCGGTTCGCCAAGTGGCGGATGAGCCGGCGCTGGTACGCGGGGATCATCGTGGCCGTCCCGGCCGCGCTGACCGTCACCTCCGCCGCCCTCGGCGACCGGGGCCCCGTCATGCCGTCCGCCACGGTCCTGGCCGCGTACCTCCCCGGCCTTATCCTGCAGATGGTCACCACCGGCCTCGCCGAGGAGCCCGGCTGGCGCGACTTCGCCACCCCTCGCCTGCAACGCCGGCACGGTCCGCTGGTCGGCACCCTGATCCTCGGCCCGCTGTGGGGCGCCTGGCACCTGCCGCTGTTCCTGAGCGACTGGGGCGGCTGGCCGGACGTGACCTGGACCGAACCGCTGGAGTTCATGGTCACCACGCTCACCTTCAGCATCGTGATGACCTGGGTCTTCAACCGCACCCACGAGAGCCTGCCGCTGGCGATGCTGCTGCACACCGGCGTCAACAACTACTTCTCGATCGCCTGGTCCGACATGTTCCCGCGGCTGCACTCCACGACCCACGTGTTCCTCATCGCCTCGACCGTCGTCGCGGTCGTCCTGCTGGCCGCGACGAGGGGCCGCCTGGGCTACGACCCGAAGCGCGCGGAACCCGCCGCGGCACTGCGAACCTGACCGCCTCCACCGCCGCCACGGGCCCCGCCCGCACGGCTAGTACGAGCCCTCCGCACCACCGCCGATACGAGCCCCCGCACCACCGACCCGCACCCGCGGGTCGCCCGCCCGCAGCGTCACCGTCAGCTCGCCGGGCCGGCCAAGGTCCTCGCCCTGCCGCAGGGTGAGGACCGCGTCGTCCGGCACCAGGCCGAACTCACGCGCGTACGCCCCGAACGCGGCCGCCGCGGCCCCGGTCGCCGGGTCCTCGACGACGCCGCCGACGGGGAACGGATCGCGGACGTGGAAGACGGTGGCCGACTCCCGCCACACCAACTGGACGGTGGTCAGGTCGAGTCGGTGCATCAGCGTTTCGAGGCGCGCGAAGTCGTAGTCGAGGTCGGCCAGACGCGCCCGGGTCGCCGCCGCGAGCACGAGGTGACGGGCACCGGCGAACGCGATGCGAGGCGGGAAGGCCGGGTCGAGATCACCGGCCGGCCAGTCCAGCGCGGCCAGCGCCTCGGCGAGATCGGCCCCGTCGACCTCCTCGACGTACGGCTCGACGCTGGTGAGCGTGGCCCTGACCTCCCCGTCCGCCCCGGCCGCCCGCACCTCCACCGGTACGTCACCGGCGGGCGTCGCGAACACCACCTCGCCGGGGCCGATCCGCTCGGCGAGCGCGAGGGCCGCCGCCACGGTGGCGTGCCCGCAGAACGACACCTCGGCCTTCGGACTGAAGTACCGGATACGGTAAGCCCGTTCGCCCTGCCCCGGGGTCAGGAACGCCGACTCCGAGTACCCGAGCCGCGCGGCGACGGCGAGCATGGCCTCGTCGTCCATCCCGCCGGCATCGAGCACGACACCGGCGGGATTCCCCCCGCCGGGATCACTGGAGAACGCGGTATACCGCAACACCTCGGGCCCCACCGCACGCGTCGTCATGCGAGCACCAACACGGGGCCGGGGCGCGGCTATTCCTGGCCGCCTTGCGTCGGCACCGGCACGGCACACGCCGACGACCGGTCCGACTACGGCCGTCCGGGCCGAGCCCTTCGAGGTAGAAGGGTTCGGCGGCGGCGAGTCACCGCGAGGGCCGGGCAAGCCGGACACGGACGGTGTGGTCGATCAGGTCGTCGACGTTTCCAGGACAGAGCGCCAGACGGGGCTGTCGACGTAGTGGTTGTCGAACCGTTCCGCCGATTCGGCGATCTCCTTCGCGTCCGACTCGCCGCGCATCACCCGGCCGAGCAGGCGCAGGTAGTCGAACCGGCCCAGGCCCGGAGTGAAGACGAACAGGACGTCGGCTTCACAGCCGAGTGCCGCGGTGAAGGCGTGCGGGGTGTGCGGGGGCACTGCCAGGAAGTCACCCGCTTCCAGGACGGTGACCTCCTCGCCCACCAGTACTTGCAGGGTTCCGCTGATGACGAAGAACAGCTCGGTCGCCTTGGTGTGGAAGTGCGCGGGTGCCCCCATGGCTCCCTTGGCGAAAGTGGACCGGTAGCTGGTGAAGCCGTCGGCCGTGGCGTCCGAGTCGGCGAGCAGCGTCATCACACTGCTGGGGTCGGCGCAGGTCTCGGCTTCCGCGTGGCGCGTCAACAGCGGTGGGAACGGCGCGGCGGGCGGCGCCTCGGCAGGCATGTGGTCGACGTGCAGGTCCCCGGTGGGCGCCTCGGACGCGCCGGCCATTGCTTCGGACGGGCCATGGCCGCTGTGCGGGTCCACGGCGGCGGGGCGGGCGTGCGGCTGCGTCCGGTGCCCGGCCGCCGTCGGTGGCCGGCCGGTTCCGCGGCCGGTGCGGCCCGTTCCGCCGATGTCGGAGTGCTTCATGTCGTGTCCTTCTTCCGTGGTGCTGCGGGGCCGGTGTTCGTGTGCTGTGGGGCCGGTGTTCATGTGCTGTGGGGCCGTGTCCCGCACGGGTCGGGACGCCGGCGACCTGCTGCGGTCAGGCGCCGAAGATCGCGAGCGGGTCGCCGGTGAGCCAGGTGTTCGCGATGTGCAGCCGGCGGATGAGCCACCGGCCGTCGTCGCGGACCAGGTCGACGGTGTAGGGGTTCTTCAGCAGCGCGTGTGTGTCCGGGGCGCCGATGAGCACGTGCTGGGCCTCGACCAGCGCGGTGAGGCGGGCGGCGTCCCCATCGATGCTGACGCGCACGTTGGTGACCTGGTGAGTGGTGTCCACCCTTCCCGTGAACATGGCCAGGATCGTGCTGACGATGGTGTCCCGGCCGCTCATCACGGGCGGCTTGCCACCCCAACGCGCCGCGGCCGGGCGGAAGTCCAGCTCCGCGTCGGCGGTGAACGCCGAGGCGAACAGGTCTCTGTCCTTCAGGTCCTGCCCCGCAGCGAACCGGTGGAGAGCATCAGCGATCTCGGCGCGGTCGCGCAGTTCGGCGACAACGGCGGCGGTGTCGCCAAGGGGTGCGGCCAGAGCGAAGGTGGTACCGGCGTCCATGTCATCCTCCACTTGCCGGGCGACGTCGTGTTCGACGTCACCCACTCTGCTGCCGCGGCGGCCGGCAACCAACGCCCGTCTGCGCAATGATCGTGAACTCAGGCTTAACGATGGAGGAGTGCGTGATCGAGCGGCACGAGGTGGAAGCGTTCCTGACACTCGCGGAGGAGCTGCACTTCGGCCGCACCGCCGCGAAGTTGCGCATATCCACCGCCCGCGTCAGCCAGACCGTCCGGAAGCTGGAGCGGAGGGTGGGCGTACCGCTGTTCCACCGAACCAGCCGTCGTGTCTCGCTCACCACGGTGGGGCGGCAGCTGTACGACGAGCTCCTGCCCGCCTGGGACGGCTTGAGGGCCGCGGTGCAGCGCGCGATCGAGACGGGGCGCGGCCTGTCAGGAGCCCTGCATGTCGCCTTCGCCAGTGCCGCCGCCGCGCAGCTCCTGACCGGCGTGACGCAGATTTTCCGCGAGCGGGCGCCCGACTGCGAGGTGCGCATCCGGGAACTGCAGGCCGACCAGATGCTGAGACGGATCCGCTCGGGAGAGGTGGACCTCGGGCTGACCACCCTGCCCGTCGACGATCCCGACCTGACCCACGGTCCGGTCCTGGTACGGGAGGCGCAAGTGCTCGCGGTGCCCGTCGGCCACCCCTTCGCCCGCCGCGAGAGCGTCCTGGCCGCCGACTTGACGCGTGTTCCCTTGGTACGACTTCCGGGTCACACCGCGATTCCGCCCCGGCCGGCCGACGCCCCTCCTGCCCGCGCAGATCCGACGGCCGGGACGTTCCAGGAGGCACTCACCCTCGTGGGCGCCGGACAGGGCACCCTCCCCGCCGGCGCCCACGCCCGCCGCTACTACGCGCGCCCCGACATCATCTACCTCCCCATCAGCGACGCACCCGCCCTGGAATGGGTCCTGGTCTGGCCGACTGACCGTCACACCGCGCGCGTCCGCGCCTTCGCGGAGGCAGCCGACACGTTGATCCACGGCCGTGGGACAACACGGCAGCCGCCGCGGTGAATGCCGGATTCAGTACGCCGGCAGCGTTCCGTGTCCTGAGCTGCGTTCTCGGTAGTGGCAGCGGCGGGTGACGGCCTGGCGGTGTCGGCATGATCCGCTGCTGGAGTACTAAGCCGGCCAACCGCCGTAGGGCACGGTGATGAGCTCCATGGCGTGCCCCGCCGGATCCATGAAGTACACCCCGCGCCCACCGTCGTTGCGGTTGATCGCGCCGGGCTGCCGCCGGTGCGGATCGGCGTAGTGCTCGATGCCACGCTCCCTGATCTGCGCGTAGGCCAGGTCGAACTCCTCCTCGGAGACGAGGAACGCGTAGTGCTGGGGTGCGATGTCGTCCCCGGGAACGGTGGCGAAGTCCAGGGTGACACCGTTGCTCAACGCGACGGCGACGAACGGCCCCCACTCACCACTGATTTCGAGCCCCAGCAGCCCCGCGAAGAACTCGGCGGACTCCCGGTTGTCCCGGGCGTGAACGATCGTGTGATTCAACTCGACGGCCAAAGAATGCCTCCACAGGCATCTCCCGGCACCTCCATGCCTCACCCGACCGATGACCGGCACGCGATGCCACGCCCCATCGTAGTGACTCGAGGGCGCGGGACGACGAGCGATCCGGGGGCTCGGTCACGGCGCCACGGAAAAAATCCCCAGCCACCCCGAACGCACGTAGTGGATCACCCGTCTTACCTCCCGCAGACCTCACAGGAGCCGGTGACCGGCGGCCGGTTCGGTGCCGTTCGGTGCGGCACCGTTCGTAAGGGAGAGACGTATGAAGTCGTGGCGATCCCGTATCGCTGCCGCCGCCATGGTGGTCGGTGCCGCCGCAGCCGTTGTACCGCTGAGCGCCGGCTCGGCGGCCGCCGACTCGCCGCCCGCCAACTGGGGTTACTACGTGGTCGGGGGGACCACGGACTACCGCGAGTGCGAGAGGGACGGACTGGAGTACCTCGCGAACGGCTACCAGAACTACTTCTGCTGGTACAACGACGGGTTATGGGAGCTGTGGGTCCTCGACATCAAGGACCAGGCACCCACGCACCCGTAACCGGCACGGTTCGGCACAGTCCGGTCCGGCGCCCGCCGTCGGATGCCTGACGCCGGACATCACCGAGGGCCGCACCCCCCGCAGCGGAGGTGCGGCCCTCGGCGCGCGTGGACCCTACTTCGTGGTGTGGGTGGGGTAGAGCTTGACGTTGGTGTAGGCGCCGACGTTGATCCGGCCCTCGGTCCCGTCGGGCGAGGCGTTCGCGGCGCTGATGGCCAGGTTCGCCGTCTTCATGGTGTCCCCCTGGACGAGTGCTGAGCGGTGCTGCGCTGAGCGCGGTGCGTGCGGTGCGTGCGGTGCGTGCGGTCTGCGACATTTCTATCTCCGGCCGGGTCACAGCCGATCCCTCACGAGGTCTTGGTCCTGTCACAGCCGTCCGGAGCCTTTGGGGAAAACCCGTTGGCGCCCCCGCGCCGCCCCCTGCTAGCTTCTCCGCCGAGGCCGTGCCGAAGAACGAGGAGGTGGTACCCGTGAACGTTTCGACATGGGTGCTCCCCTCCGGGGTCACGGTCGGGCGATAGGTCGTCGCCCGGGAGCGCCGTACACGCGCACTCCCGAAAGGGCACGACCATGCACTTCACCTCCGAACGCCGCCTCGACGACGGCAACAGCCACGGAAACGGCGACAGCAACGGCAGCGCCACCGACGTCCTCGAGCGCGAGTTCACCCTCGACGGCATCCCCGGCATCCTGTGGACGCCCGCCGCCGCAACCGCCTCCGCACCGGTCCCGCTGATCCTGCTCGGCCACCCCACCCTCGGACTGAACCGGATGTACCCCCGCCTGGCGGCCCGGGCCCGGCACGCCGCGGCGGACGGCTTCGCCTCGGCCACCATCGAACTCCCCGGCTGCGGCGAGCGGCCCCGTTGGCCCGCCGCCGAGCAGGCCCGCGCCGAGCTGCGCCGGGTCATGCAGGCCGGTGAGCCGGTCGCCGACGAGATCATCGACGCGCTCGTCCTCCCGCTCGTCGAGAAGGCCGTCCCGGAATGGCAGGCCCTGCTGGACGCCGCGCTGTCGCTGCCCGGGATCGGCGGCCCGGTCGGCTACTCGGGCGGAGTGATCTCCCTCGGGATCCGGCTGGCGGTGGTCGAGCCGCGCATCGTGGCCGCCGGCCTCTTCGCCGGAAGCCTCGTGCCGCGCGTCATGTTCGACGAGGCGCGGCGGGTCACCATCCCGCTGCACGTCCTGCTCCAGTGGGACGACGAGGGCAACGACCGCCAGGCCGCCCTGGACCTCTTCGACGCCTTCGGCTCCAAGGAGAAGTCACTGCACGCCAACATGGGCGGCCACACGGGCGTCCCGCAGTTCGCGGGGGAGGGGGCGGCCCACTTCTTCACCCGCCACCTGAAGTAGTCCGAACCCGCCATCTGAAGTAGCCCAAGGACCCGTCCCCCGGCCTGCCGGATCCGGGGGACGGGACCCGTCTCAGATGCCCACGTAGTTCTCGGCGAAATGATCCTGGTGGCTGCGCCGGTCCCGCAGGCTCAGCAGCCGCGCACGCTGGAGCCGGCGCAGGAAGACGGCGTCCTCGCCGTCCCCCGCCGGACCGTGCAGCAGGTCGATCATCCAGTGCGAGAACTCCTGTGCGTGCCAGATGCGCGGCAGACACGCGTCGGAGTACCCGACGAGCCCGCGCTCGTCGTCCCTGGTCAGCGCGTCGGTCAGGGCCGCGGCCAGCGTCCGCGCCGTCATGATGGCGAGGTTGGCGCCCTTGGCGGCCGACGGGCTGATCAGTCCGGCGGAGTCACCCGCCAGGAACAGCCGCCCGTACTGCATGGGGACGCTGACCGCCGAACTCAGGTCCACGGTCGTCCGTTCCAGGATCGGCCCCTCGCGCAGTGGCCCGTACTCCTCGGTGCGCATCCTGGTCCCCAGCTCGTCCCAGATCCGCGCGTCGCTCCACTCCCCGGGGTCCTCCCCGCGGGGCACCTGGAGGTAGAACCGGGTGACCGTGGCGGTGCGCGCCATGTGGCCCGCGAACCCGCGGTCGTGCACCGCGTAGGTCACCGCCTCCATGCTCGGCGGCGCCTGCGCCAGCAGCGCCAGCCACGTCACGCCGTGATAGCGGCGGAAGGACCGGGCCGCCCCGTCCGGCAACGCCCGCAGCGCGGCCCCGCGTTGGCCGTCGCACCCGGCCACGTACGCCCCGGAGAGCCGGTACGCGTCCCCGTCGGGGCCCAGGCAGTCGACGGACGGGCTGTCGCCGTCGAGGCCGTGCATCCCGGTGACCGTCGTGCCGAACCGGATGTCCCCGCCCCGGTCCAGGAACTCGGCGATCAGGTCGGTCACCAGGAACTGCTGCGGGTACACGGTGTGGACCTCCCGCTGCCCCAGCTCGCCGTAGTTCAGCTCGAACTGCCCGTGCTCGCCGCGGAACGCGCACGTCCCGTGGGACTGCCCCTTCGCGAGCAGCCCGCCGGCCAGCCCGTGCTCGTCGAGGACACGGACGCCGGCCGGTGCGAGGAACCCCGCCCGGCCGCGCTGCTCCACGTGGACGCGGGCCTGCCGCTCCAGGATCACGCAGCCGACGTCCGCGGCCCGCAACACGTTCCCGAGCACCAGACCGGCCGGCCCGGCTCCGACGATCACTACCTGAGTCCGCTGGGACCGCTGGGACAGCTGGGATAACGGCACCGTGAATCCCCCCCCATACGCAAAAGGTCATACCAATCACTGTCACCGTAGCCGCGGTGCGGCGAGGGTCAAGCAGGAACGGGACAACCGCTGCGGATATGTGAAACGTCTGACGGCGTCGTCACACGAGGGCGCTCTCGACCAGGGCGACGGCCGCGCGGGGGTCGTCGACCTGGAGCACGAGGCGCGCGTACCGCTCGTCGGCGAGTTCGATCACGACGGCCTTCGCCGGGTCCCTGACGTCCCAGAAGACCTTCTCGCCGTCCTGGTGGAACGTGCCGGCGGTGATCACCCCGGGCAGGTGGGAGCCCGGGGCGCGGAGTCCCTTGGGCTCGGTGGCGATACCGGGATCGGCGGTCGCCCCGCGGACGTTGGCCAGCGGGATGGTCAGACTGCTCTTGAAGGACCAGAGCTTGTCGAGACCCTCGATCATGACGATCAGGTCGTCGCCGTCGATGCGTATCAGTGCCATGTCGTTGTCCCTCTCAGGGGAGTGGGTCGAGGTGCCGGGTCAGTGCGGTGACGGCGCTGTCGGGGTTGCCGCGCAGGAGGATGCCCAGCGCGGCGGCGGTGAGGGCGGCGGCCAGGTCGGCGGGGATGCCGAGGGCGTCGGCGATCGCCCGGTCGACGGCGGCCAGCGCGGCCGTCACCTCGGCGGCGACCTCCTCGTCGACCGGTGCGCGTTCGACCGCCGCGAGCAGCAGCAGCCGGAGGTCGGCCGACGTGACGAGCCGCAGCGCGCCCGCGGCGTCCGACGCACCGGCAAGAGCGTCGACCAACGGCCTTACGTCATCGGCGAGATGACGCCGCAACGCGATCAGATACAGACCGCGCTTGCTGCCGAACGTCTTGTACAGGCTGTTGCGGTGCACGCCGAGGTGGGTGACGAGATCGTCGACGGACACACCGTCATACGCACGCCCACCGAAAAGCCCCACGGCGGCACGCACGGCCTCATCCTCGTCAAACGCTCTCGGCCTGCCCATGCCACCACGGTAGCCAGTTAAGGAACGATCAGTCAAGAACAATCGTTCCTCAATCCCGGGCCCTCCACCGGGAACGGCCCCGCACCGACCGGAACCCACCCCCGGCGAACCCCGTTGTAGCCCCCGAACCCCCGCCCCTAAAGTCCCCCTCATGTCCCTACGCCTCCGTATGCGCCAGGCCCTCCCCGAAGCGATGCGCGCCCGCGACAAGGCCGCGGTGAGCGCCCTCCGGTCGACACTCGCCGCACTGGACAACGCGGAAGCGGTCCTCGTGGACGCAACCGCCACCCACGGCCCGGCCATCGAACAGTCCCCGACCGGCGCCGGCGCCACCGAGGCACCACGCCGCGAACTGACCGAGGACGAGACGGCGCGCATCGTCCGGTCCGAAGCCACCGAACGCCTCGAAGCCGCCGCCCAACTCACGTCCCCCACCCACACCGACCGAGCGACCCGCCTCCGCACGGAGGCGGAGGTGCTGCTCCGCCTCCTGCAAGAGCAGAACGCCACCAAGCCCCACTGACCGACACCCTCGCACCCGGCGACGATGAAGGGCCACGCACCCACAGCCCCGCCACCCCACACCCCCGCACCCGGCAACGGCGAGCACCACCCGCGAGGCATCCCCGCCGCCTCCCTTCGGGCCGCCCGGCCATACGGCTCTCCGCGGTGGAGGGGCGAGAGTCAAGAGTGCAGCGCAGCGAAATCGGCGCAGCCGACGCCCGAAGGGCGCTCTTGACGCTCGTCCCGCAACCGCCATCATCCAAGCCCCGGGCGGCCCCGGTGCCCTGTAACCCGGCGCTCAGTGCACGCACGGCACGGAGCCGCAACCCACGAAAGCCCGCCACGACGCCGGGTGCGCCGAACGACCACCCGCCACGTGTGCCTCGCTCAGCCCCGGACCGGCATCAGCCACGCCATCTCGTAGACGACGAGCACCCCGCACGACCGGGGAGCTGATCACGGCGGCCCGCCAGATGCCCCAGGGGCAGAGGTACGGCGGGCCCCTTTGCTTATCAAGACGGAGGACGGCGGCCGGCCCTCTGACGTGCGAGAACGCGGCGCCGTCGATACGCATCCGCATAATCTCATTCATAACTGAATGAATGCGCTACTCTATCCAGCACTGGATCGAAAACGTCAGCGCTGGCACATCTCAGTCAGCGCTGCATGCTCCTCATTCACCCTTGGGGGTACCCTGTGCGGGCGGCGCGGCGAATGACCCGGATCGAGACCGTGAACAAGAAGACGGGTGAGGTGAACGACTTCACCGTTCACTCGTCGGTCTCAGCCGCGCACACCCTCTGGTTCAGGGGAGGAGGCTTCACCACGATGGGATACGCCGCACACAACGCCCTCGCCGACGCCGATCTCAGCGCCAGCGCGTACCGGCTGTTCCACAAGATGTGCGCCCTGCAGAACCGCAAGGACCACGGCCTCGTCCTCGTCGAGAGCCAGACGAAGTTCGCGGAGCAGGTGGGCATGTCGCAGGCGTCGGTCTCGCGCAGCCTGAAGCAGCTCGCCTCGCAGGGCTTCATCTACCCCGAGGGCCGGAACTGGCGCATCCGCCCCGACTTCGTCTTCAACGGCAACGGGGCGGCGCAGGGTCAGGCCGTCCAGAACATCCCCGCCGGCACGCCGGACCCGTACGCCGGTCCGCGCACGGACCTGACGGTCATCGACGGCGGGAACGACGAGAAGGCCGACGAGGCTGACGGGTCCGACGACGGGGCCTGAGACCCGGGAGGACCCCGCCGAATCCCGGGCTCAGACGCTGCGCCGTCGTCCGCGCGAAGGGCTTCGGCGCTTACAGATCGCTGACACTTGCCAGCTTGCTTCCGGAGATTGATGCCAAGAAGTTGGCCCAAGCCTTCTGCTGGACCCCGATGACAAGCTCGTCTCCAACTTTCGAGTCGCGTATACGCATGCCGTCGTTGGCGGGCGCACACTCCACGCACTCCGTGGTGTTGCCGCCGCTGTACGACGACTTGAACCATGTGAGTTCGTGAGGGGCGGGAGAAGGGCCGGGCATCTACAACTCCTTGCGCGCGCGGTGGATCAGGGCGGAGGAGGCCTCCATGTCCAACGCTTGTGCGCGGAGGTACTCGAACGCAAGTCTGTATCGCTCCAGTTCCTCGTCCGTCTCCATGAAGAGCGAGCCGGTGTGGAAGTCGACGTAGACGACATCGAGGGTTGGCTCGGTGCCGCCGAGGGTTACGAAGCTGCCGAGGGCGGCGGAGTGGGCTCCCTTGGCGAACGGCAGTACCTGGAGCGTGATGTGAGGGGACTCGTTCGCTTCGAGGAGCCGGTCGAGCTGTTCCCTCATCGTCTCCGGTGATCCGACGACCCGGCGGATCACGGACTCATCGAGGATCGCCCACAGGCGAGGCGGCTTTGGCCGGGTAAGGATTTCCTGCCGTTTCATGCGGATGTCCACCAGCCGTTCGATCTCGGCCGGCTCCAGCGGGACCTCGTTCGCCTTCTGAAGGGCGGTACTGTACGCGCGGGTCTGGAGCAGGCCGGGAACGTAGACACAGGAGAAGTGATCCTCGCGGACTGCCTCGTCCTCCAGTGTGAGCAGCGCGTTCATGCTCTCCGGGATCGAGTCGGCGAACGAACTCCACCACCCCTGCTGCTTGGCGTCCTTGGCCATGCGCACAACCGCCTCACGTTCGGCGTCCGTCGCCCCGTACTCACGGCACAGCGCATCGACGACGATCCACTTCACCGGCCCCGCCTGCGTCTCGTACCGGCTGACCGTCGCCTTCGACACCCCGACCAGCGCGCCGGCTTCTTCGAGCGTCATGCCCTTGCGGGCACGCAACTTGCGCAGCACCGCTCCGAGTTGACGACGACGTGTGGTGGTCCTTACGGACATGAGGCTCCTCCAGCGCATAACCCGGGCAGCCGCTCGGGGCCTGAACAGGCTAGGCAGCGCGGCAGCCCGCTCACTACGGGATTCACTCGATAGAGGCTCGTGAGAAGTTACACAGCGAGACTTCTCTGTGTCATTCTCCTTGGCAGGCAGCTACGCAACGCAGCCGTATGGATACGGCGGGCGCAGCGGGTGCGTGGCGCGGGAGGGAGAGTCGTTCATGCCCGGTATCGACACCAGGGACCGTCAGCACCGCTGTGTTCTGCCCTTCGAGGCCCTGCCGGAACAGGTGAGCCTGCTGCGGCACGCCGCCTCCGCACAGCTCGGGCAGTGGGGTGTGCCGTCGGGAGGTGACGAGACACAGCTCGTCGTCACGGAATTGGCAACGAACGTCATCAAGCACGTCGGAGAGGGAACGCCGGCCACCCTGATCCTGGAGTGGAAGCGCGAGAGGCTGCGCGTCGAGATGCACGACAAGAGCCAGTCGTTGCCCGCTCTGCGTACCGCGGACTGCAACGCGGAGTGCGGTCGAGGTCTGCACATGCTCGCCGCGATGGCGGTGGACTGGGGGACCGTTGTCACGGCTCTCGGCAAGGCGGTGTGGTGCGAAATCGAGCTGGGCTCCGAGACCGCGTGCCTGCGCGTGAAGCGCGCCGTCGAGGCGCTGGAGTCCTATCAGGAACGCATCGGGGCCACGCTGCTCGGGCGACGGGGCGAAGTGGTCCTGGAGGAGTCAGCCGTGGAGCTGATCGCCGACCTGTTGCACTGGACATCCGCACGCGGCCTGGACCCGGATGACGTGCTGGACCGGGCCCAGATGCATTACGAGGCCGAGACGGAGGCAGCCTGATCGGGGATGACGGCATCACCGCCTCCCGCTGGCCGGCCGTGTGCCCGCCAGACAGCGAGTGTCCCGTCGGCTCAGTGGAACTCGTGCACCAACTGGATCTCACCCACGATGTGAGCGTTGAACTCCGCAAGCTCCTCAGCAGGTACCCACAGCTCAAGGATGGTCTTCCCGCCTGCCTGCTGGACTGGGTACCTGCGCAGGAAGTCGGACTCGACGTCGAACCGGGTGACGAAGCCGGCACCGTCGTGCTTGACGTTCCAGTCTCGCGCGATCTTCACGGCGTAGTCCTCGTTGAGAACTGGGTAGAAAATCGGCTGCTCGGGGAGCCGGGGCGGCCAAGCGCGCCAGTTCAGCTCGCGCACCAGCTGCAGCTCCTTGGGGCCCGTGGGACGCCACAGTGTCGTTGTCGCTTGCTGACTGGTCACGGGATCGCTCTCTAGACGCGACGGCCGCCGGTGCGGCCATCCGATTGACCGACCGTACCGGCGGCCTGCGCACGGTGACCATCGTGATTCGTCCTTGGCCTCGCTGCCGGCGTTCAGTCCAGTGCCGCGTGCAGTACCGCGCCGGCGTCGTCAGGCGCCCCCTGCTCGTGCAGGGAGAGCGCCACGTTCAGTACGTCTTCGCGGCCCTGGTCGCGACCATAGACGTGGATCAAGTTCTCGGCGAGGTCGTTGTGCTGCTGCTGGCGAAGCAGCAGCAGCAGTCCCGCTGTCTCCAGGGGATTGAGGACCTCATCGGCGGAGCGGCGTAGCAGCCTGAGCGCGGCTTCCGCCCGGCCGCCCGCGTCGAGCTCTGCGGCCCGGACGGCAAGGTTGCGTACGGCGGCAATGTCCCGCCGCATCCGCTGCCGGTCCCCCCTGCGGCGGGGGACCGGCAGCGGACCCGGCGCCGTCTGCGCCGCCAGACGCGCTCGCAAGCCGGCTTCGCTGGCCTTGAGTTCCTCAACCGCCGTCTTCAGCCCCGCTACCTCCTTGCGGAGAGCCGTGCGCTCGGCGTCCACTGCCTTGAGCTGTTCGGCCATGGCATCGACCTCGGCGGCCAGTTCTTCATCTCCGAGACGGTGCCGTTCCGCTTCCGCTTCCTTGTGCAGCAGTGTCAGCGCATCGAGGGTCGTCTCCACGCGGTGCTCCCCGCCAGCATCGCGACTGGCTTCCAGGTAGAGCTTCTCGATTATCTGCAGGTGTGGCATGGATTGTCCGCTCAGATACCTGGACAAAGAACTCTCGCAGCAGTGGATGCGTTCGGCGGCTTTCGCTTGAGTGAGCCGCCGACCGGTGCGCTTTCCTGTGCCGGACTGACGTGCAACCAGGTGTCGACAGAGCAGTTGCAAGGCCTCGGCGAGGTTCCGCATGTGCGGGCGCACGTCGCTGCGGAACGTCTTGTCTGCCCAGGTAACCCGGCCTGCCGTGGATCCGCTGCGCGCCATGCTGCTCCCCGTTTCGGCTGCCGATGCACCGTCAGCCTGCTTGTGTGATGCCGCCATTGTGCCCGTGGTTGCGGGCGCTGTTCTTGCTAATTCCAGAGCAAGCGTTCTAGGGCTGGACGCGCATTCGGGTCGTAGTGGAAGACTGGAGATCGTTGGAACCGCCAGCCAGTGGGGGGCGTATTCCACTTGCATGCCGTTTGTTCTTGATGTGCGCATTCAAGGCGGTATGCGATGCGAGCGATCTGGAGGGCGCTAATGACGCTGCCGTCGTGGCAGAAGAAGACGGATGGGAACCGGAAGGTGGGAAGCATGGTGCGTGCAGCACTGTGGCTCCTCACCGAGGTGAAGGAAGACGGCATCTTCACGAAGGCCGATCTGCGCACCGCCTTCCCGGACGTTGCACAGATCGACCGGCGGATCAGGGATCTGCGCGACCGCGGCTGGCGTATCGACACGAGCCGTGACGACCCGTCGCTCAAGCAGGATGAGCAGCGGTTCGTCTCCCGTGGTGCGGAAGTCTGGATCCCCGGCCAGGCGAAGGGGCCTAAGCACAAGAACGGCCTTACGGCGGCGCAGCGGCAGAAGACGTTCGAGGGCGACAGCTACCTCTGCCGGTCCTGCGGCATCGCGGCCGGTGAGGCGTACGGGGACGACGACCTCACGCAGGCCGTACTCAACATCGCCCGCCGCAAGGTGCTGTTGGCCGACGGGTCGGAGGAGTATCAGCTCGTCACCGAGTGCAAGCGCTGTGGTTCGGGCAGCACCGACCGTGAGGTGGACCTGGGGGCGCTGCTTGAGCTCGTAGAGGACCTGTCCTCGATGGAGCGGCGGATCCTGGCCGGCTGGATCGCGGCTGACCAGCGGACGCCGGAGCCGATCGACAAGCTGTGGGGCCTTTACCGGACCCTGCCTGAAGAAGCCCGCAAGGCCGTCGCCGGTGCGCTCGACGATGCCGATGCACCCAGTGACGCGGACAGCTGAGCAGAAACAGCGAAGACGAACGACCAACACGAACGCAGAGGGACGGGGAAGTAATGCTGCGGGAGTTCCCGCCGCCGCCGCGCGCGGCCGAGTTCAGCGAAACGATCAAGAAGAAGGTCGAGGAGGCCAAGGCCGCCGGCGGGACGAGGGAGACCGTCAGGGTCGACTGGAACGGGCAAAACGCCAACGTGGAAGTGATCGACCTTCCGCTTGATGGGCTGTACCTCAACCCGGGGACGCACCGGATCCGCGCTCAGCGCAGTCACAACGCGGACTCCGACGAGGCGCTCGACAAGGACCCCTGGAGCAGGGACAGCCAGGACTACCTCACGTTTCTCCTTCAGGCGTCGCCCACCGATCCCAACCTGCGTGACCCTGACTTCGACAAGCTCAAGGACAGCCTGGAGCAGTTCGGGCAGAACGATCCGGGCCTCGTCACGCACCAGGGCGTGCTGGTGAACGGCAACACGCGTGCCGTCGCGCTGCGGGAGCTCCGCGAGCAGACGATGCGCGTGGGTGTGCTCCCCGAGTCGTTCACCTGGGCGGAAATCAACGCGGTCGAGTTGTCGCTCCAGCTGCGTATGGATCACCGCCGCGACTACACCTACATCAACCGGCTGCTCGCCATGGAGGAGCAGGCGTCGCTGGGCAGGACGCCTGAGCAGATCGCCAAGGCATTCCGGATCCAGGTGAAGACGTATCACCAGGAGCGGTGGATCCTCAGCACGATCAAGGAGCTGATCGACCGCAGCAAGAGCGGCGGGGGCGTAGCGCTGAGGCTGGTCGACTGGGAGGGAGCGCAGGAGCGGCTGAAGGAGCTTCACCGGCTGTACGTGAAGCTGGAGAGCGTCGACCGGGACCAGGCGGACGTTCTCAAGGAATGGCGGCTGGCGGCGATCCTTCTCGATTTCTCCAAGACGGACGTCCGGCACATCGACGAGGACTTCCTGAAGGAGGACTACCTGGCTCACACGCTCCCTGCCCCGCTCAGGACTGAGGCGTCCGGCACGGGGGTCGAGGACGCCGTGTCCATTCCCGGGCTGGGACTGACGGTCCCGGGTGCCTCCTCGGCCGTCTCGGCGGCCCGGGCGCTCAACGATCAGCTTCTGAGGGCTGCCGCTGCCGTGCGCAGTAAGGGAGGGGGTCTGGCCGACAGTGACAAGGAGAAGGAGCAGACCGTCCTCGATGACGCCAAGAAGGCGTTCGACGAGGCGATCGAGTCCGCAGGGCGCAGCGCACGGCTGCGCAAGCGCAAGCAGCTCGCGCCGGCGCGCCTTGCGGAGGCGAGCGCGAGCATCGACCAGTGCGTGATGGACCTGGTGCAGGCCCGTACCTCCCGGAGCCTGGATGAAGAGGCCTTCGACGAAGCGGTGCTGAAGCTGCGGGCGAGCATGCGCAAGCTCGCGCAGCAGGCCGGCCGGGGGCTGCCCAGCCCCGGTGACGGGGTGACCTGGCTGCTCAGGGCAGTGTCCTCGGAGGACTCGCAGTGACGGACTCGACCGGAACCTCCCTGCGTCTCGGATTCGACGAGACGCGGACCCAGGTCATCCTGAGGACCACTGACGAATACAGTCAGGACCTCGTCCAGTTGGCCGCCCGGTTCCGCACGGGTGGCCAACTGGGCCCCCTCAGTGTCTCGGTCGCTCTCGATGAGCTGCTGGCCAACCTGGGGGCTCTCAGCGCATGGCCGCATCACTCCGGAGTCGAATGGGCACCGGAACTGCGCGACCTCGTGGCCGGCGTCGTCCAGGACGCCAACACCGTCAAGGCGCGGCTCGCCGGTGCCGACTCGCACGGGGAGGTGGCTCCGGAGCAGGTGCCGCATCTGCTGGGGGACACCTGGCAGGCAGAACTCAGCGAGTTCCAGCGACGTGACATCGCCAAGCTCCTTTCGCTCCAGCACGGAGCGAACTTCAGCGTGCCGGGCGCGGGGAAGACCCGAGTGGGTCTGGCGGTGTACGCGGCCCAGAAGGAACAGGGCAAGGTGAGCCGCCTCCTGGTGGTCTGCCCGAAGTCAGCCTACGAGTCCTGGCGTTACGAGACGGCGGTGTGCCTCCGATACCCGCTGCGCACGCACGTCCTCGATGGGTCGATGGACCAGTGGGCCGAGGTGCTGATCGTCAACTACGAGCGGCTGGACCGTTCGCTTCCCAGGCTTGCCAACTGGCTGAAGGCCGCACCTTCCATGATCCTCCTCGATGAGGCGCACAGGATGAAGCTCGGCGCCCGGGGCACGTACGGTGCCGCCTGCATGGCACTGGGGCCCCTCGCGACACGGCGGATGATTCTTACCGGAACGCCGGCCCCGAACGGTTCCAAGGACCTGGAGAACCTGCTGGGCTTCGTGTGGCCCGGTCACGGGCAGCGCACGGTGGTCCAGGCCGTGGCCGGAGGGGACCTGGCTTATGCCAGTTCCGTGCTGCGTCCATTGTTCACGAGGACCACCAAGCAGGAGCTGGGCCTGCCGCCCATGCAACTGCGGATGCGTTACGTCGACCTGCCGCCACTGCACAAGGAGATCTACGCCTCACTGGTCGGCGGTATGAACAACGGCACGGCGAGGGACGACCTCAGTGCGCTTGGAAAGACGGCGCTCCGGCTGTTGATGGCGGCCACGAGTCCGGCCCTGCTCCTTGAGGGTGGCAGCCGGTATGAGCCCCTGGCGTACCAGCTCCCGCCGCTCGATATCCCGCAGGGCAGCTCCCTGTACTCGCTGATGCAGGACCTGCCGGATTACGAGCTGTCGCCGAAGTACAAAGAGGCGGTGACGATCGTTGCCGAGAACGCTGCCCAGGGCCGCAAGACGCTGGTTTGGACGACGTTCGTCCGAAGCCTGACGACCTTGGAACGGATGCTGGAGAAGTACGGTCCTGCCGTCGTCTACGGGGGCACGGTGGACCGTGAGGAGCAGCTGCGCCGCTTCCGCGAGGATCCGAGCTGCATGGTGCTGATCTCCAACCCCGCCACGCTCGGCGAGGGGATCAGCCTCCATCACGTCTGTCACGATGCCGTCTACGTTGATCGCGACTTCATGGCAGGGCGCTTCCTGCAGAGTTTGGACCGGATTCATCGCCTTGGCCTGGCACCGGGCACGGACACGAGGGTGACGGTTCTCGCGGCGCGGGACACCGTGGACCAGGTGGTGGAGGTACGTCTCGACCAGAAGCTAGAGTTCATGGGCCGCATCCTGGACGACCCCACTGTGCAGCAGCTTGCCGATCTTGAAGAGGAACCGTCTGTCGCTGCGGGGCTGGCACCGAGCGACATCGAGGTCTTGCTCCGGCACATGGGCACTAGGTAGGTTCTGTGTTTTGGTCTCCCGGCTCAGCTTGATCTGGCTGGGCCGGGTTTCGGCTGGGCCCGCTCACCGTTGCCGCCGCGACGATGCGGAAATGGGAGACTCTTGGTGTCAAGAGACCGCTGACTACCTACGGTCGCTTGATGGAACCACACCGTGAGTGATACCAGGAGGAGCGCCATGCGCGCCAACGGCCGGAAGCGCCCGCAGTTCGCCTCGCCACTGACCTCGATCGAGATCTGCGCGGGGGCCGGCGGGCAAGCCGTTGGGCTCCACAACGCCGGCTTTGACCACCTCTCCCTCGTTGAGTGGGAGCCAAGCGCTGTTGAGACGTTGAGCGCGAATGTGGCTGGATGGCCCGGCTGGAATGCCAGGCGCGCCAACGATCTTCGCCCGATGGATGTCAAGGAATTCCTGAAATCGGACGAGTATCGGAATCTGAAGTTGAACCCGGGTGATCTCGATCTGCTCGCGGGGGGCGTTCCGTGCCCTCCGTTCTCCTTGGCGGGTAAGCAACTCGGAAAAGACGATGAGCGTGACCTCTTCCCTGCCGCCCTGGAAATCATCAGGGAACTCCGCCCCAAGGCGGTGATGATTGAGAACGTGCGAGGAATCCTGGAGCCTCCAGAGGTTTTCATCAAATACCGCGAGGAGATTCTGGAGGGCCTGAGGGAACTTGGTTACTCTGTTCCTCAGATGAGGCCGGGGTGGACGCCTGCGCGTCAGGATGTGGAGATGCGGAAGGTCTGGCGCCGGCTGGATGCCAAAGACTTCGGCGTTCCGCAACTGCGTCCCAGGGCGATTCTTGTAGCGATTCATGAAGACTACCTTTCCGGTGACGGTTCGGAATTCTCATGGCCTGTCCGCCTGGATGAAGAAGAGGCCACTGTGGCGCGGGTGCTTGAGAAGACCATGAAGGAGCGCTGCCGGGACTTCTGGGACAAGAACAAGTGGGGCGAGCCCGCCGGGCCGGGGGACCGGACCGGCAAGAACGTCTTCGATGACTGGCTGGAGGACGCGGAGAAGGCAGCAGCAGCTGGGCGGGGAGTCGCGCCGACCTTGGTAGGCGGCTCACGGAAGCATGGCGGAGCTGACCTCGGACCTACGCGGGCCAAGCGGGCGTGGGGGGCTTTGGGCGTCAACGCTATGGGGGTCGCCAACGACCGGGGAGAGTGCGATCCGGAACGGGATCTCTTCCGGGATGCCGGACCGATGCTGACCGTCGAGCAGGCCGCCATCATTCAGGGATTCCCGCGCGGCTGGAAATTCCAGGGCAAGAAGACCGCGCGCTACCGGCAGGTGGGAAACGCGTTCCCGCCGCCGGTAGCCGAGGCCGTTGGCCGGGCGATCGCGGCCATTCTGCGCCCTGAGCACCGTGAGGAACTTTTGAAGGACTACATCATGGATTCTGACCTGGGGGCCCCGCAGCTTGACTCAGTCGGACAGTTGGAAATTCCCGTTTCGCGGAGCGGCCAGGCTGGCACGCCGCGAAAGAACGGTGTCAGCGATCTTCTGAGCGCATGAGTCAGACGGCTCGTGCTCCCAGAAACGGAGCACGAGCCAACCGGCCTCGGCCAGTTTGCGGTCGGTGTCCCGGTCGCGCTCGACATTGCGCAGAACCTTGTCCGACCAGTAACCGGAGTTCGTCTTCGGGGGCACGTAATGCTCCGGGCATCCGTGCCAGTAGCAGCCGTCTATGAAGACGGCGACCTTTGTCGGACGGAAAACTAGGTCCGCCGTCCGACGCAGATCTCCGAGAGGGCGGGCAGCGACGCGGTAACGCAGACCCTTGGCGTGCACCAGGCGCCGGATCAGCCGCTCGGGCTTCGTGTCCCGGCTGCGGATCGCCTGCATGTTGCGGCGCCGGGCCGCGGATGAGGCCCAGGACCCCTCTGGCGCTTCCCACGCGAGATCTTCTGGCACACCGCAGAGGGTAGTCCTGCGGTTGGCTGGCAGGCACATGCTTGGGAAGCCGACTAGCTCACTCCTTGCCCGCCGAGGAGCGCTGCCTAGCACGCGCTGCGTGAGGTCATTCCATATCCCCAGTACGCTCCGTGCTCGTTCTCACATCGCGAATGCTCTACCGTCGGCTCTCGCTTCCGCGCAACGACGACAGCACCAGCCGCCCGTACCGCGTAGTCAGCACGCCAGCCGTCGCAGCAACTGACAGGGCCAGGGCTGCCAGAAGGTGGGACATCGAGTGGTCGTCCAGGACTTGGAGGATGCCCAGGGCTGTGCCCAGGGGAAGGCCCAGGATGGTCAGGACGCCCAGGGCGCCACTGATCTGCTGGCTCTCCTGGGTCTGGACCAGGCGGCTGTAGTCGGCGGCCTCGGCGAGGATCTCTGTGAAGCGGGCCGGCAGGCGGTGCTGGTTCTGGAAGGCGAGAAGGAGCTCGTTCGCGGGGCCGTGCGCGGTGAGGTGCTGGCGCCAGTAGCCGCTGCGGAAGAGCGCGATGTTGCGTTCCATCGCGGCGACGCGGCGGGCCAGGCGGCGTGGAGAGGTGAACACGTCCGAGAGTTCGTCGGTGAGTTCGTCGATGTGGTCGCGCTGAAGGGATCCCAGTAGCAGCGCGTCGAGGTAGACCGTGCGGGAGTGCAGTGCGCCGAACTCATAGAAGTCGCCCTCGCCGGTGTCGGGGCGATGGCCGAGGAAGGCGGCGCCCTGCCGTAGCACCAGAGCGCTCCAGTCGGCAGAGATCCTCAGGGCATCCCTGAGTTGGACAGCGGCGGTCTCCGGGGCCAGGGGAAAGTCTTGAGGGGTGGAGCGGGAAGCCAGTTGCCACAGCCAGTTGTCGGCCGTGGCAGGCAGCTCTCCTTGGAGGCCGTCGCGCAAGGTGGACGTGTGTTCCGCCGTCGGCGTCAGGAAGGCGATGGTGTACGGGTGAGTGAGGGCGAAGGGCGGGGTGGGGTCTTGGACGTCGGCGATACCGGCGAGCAGCTCGGCGGGGTCGAAGGGGCCGGTCAGCCCGGGTGGTGGAACGGCTTCGTGGACCGGCCGCCGTTCACCTATGGCACGCAGTACCGGCAGGAGTGGCCGCTCCACAGTGAAGTGCAGGACGGCCAGAGCGTGTCTGGGGTCCCGAGCGGTGGCTGCGCGGAGCAGCTCAAGACCCAGTAGGCGCAGCCCGTCGTGTTTGACGTCGAGCGGCAGATGCCAGCGGCGAGGCTGCCCGGGCGCGCCGTAGAGGACACGTGCGGAGGCGGGTGCGAAGTAGGTGGACCTGGTTGATGCGTTCGTACGGCGGTTCCCGAGTTCGAACGGGAACGGGCCCTCGGGCCAGTCGGGAGCATGGAGCAGCCGGGCGGGCAGCACGACAGTCAGTTCCTGCCGAGCGCCCGTCACGTCGATGAGGGGCGGTGCTGGGTCGGGTCCGGTCACCGGTAGAACTCGGCCGGGTCGGGCTGGTCGAGACGGATGACGAACTCGGCCCGGTCGGGACTCTGCGCGCTGATGTGGAAGCGGACGCGTTCGCCGGTACGGATAGTGCGGAATCCCTCGGTCACGATCTGCCGGTAGTCGAAGCTGTAGTACCGCTCTTCCTCGGCGTCCCGGACCACGTAGGTACCGAGCGCGCCGCTCGTTCCGCCGCCGCTCGGCCGCCGGTCAACGATGGTCCCGTGGCGCGGTCCGCTGCCGAAGCCGGGGCCGCCACTGTTGTCGTTGTTCATGCTGTCGTCCCCTCCGCGAGGGCGGTAGCGGTCCCTGCCCGTGCCGTAGTGGACGCGTCCGCCGGGTCGATGTCCTGCACACAGCGGAATCCCACCGCGTTGCTTCCACCGCGCTTGCGGTAGACGCCCTTGGTGCTGGTCTGCACCGCGCGCATCGGATTGTCGTAGCTGCCACCGCAGATCACCGCCTCCGCGGAGTCGTCCAGGGTGGTGGAGCTCCACTCCCAGCAATTCCCCACCATGTCCAGGACACCGAACGGGGAGCGGTTGCCGGGGCGTTCATCGGCCGGTGTGGCGCCGGCTCGCCGGACGGCGTCGCCTGCGAAGTCCTCGTACCACGCCTGATATGTCACAACGGGATGGCCGACCCATGCGTCGGCACAGTTGATGCGGCCGCTGTCCGGGACATCGCCCCAGGGGAAGAGCCGCCCGTCGGCGCCGCGTGCGGCCGCCTCCCATTCGAGGGAGGTCGGCAGCCGCTTCCCCTCGAACGCGGCGAAGGCGTAGGCGCTCCACCAGTTGACGCAGACCGCGGGATGGTCGTCGTAAAACGGGTTCTCGTAGTAATCGGGATGGCGAAGCCGGTCCGTCCAAGGGCGGTGAGTGACATTGGCCGGCTGGTCCGGGTGGTCCCACCGGGAGGTGCCGTCCGCCTCCAGCGCGTTCAGGAAGCGCCGGTAGCGGGCGACGGTCACTGCTCGGCGGTCGAAACGGACGGGACGCTCGATGCGGCGGATCAGCAGCCGCTCGGCCGGACCGACAAGGTACGCGCCAGTGGGCAGTACGCAGTCGTCACGCACCAAGCCGCCGTCCTCGTCGTCGTCTCTTCCGGCGCCGGATGGGCTGGCGAGGAAGGCGCGTACTTGCTCTGTCAGGAAGACGTCGTCGGAGAGATTCGCCGTAGCGGCAAGGTGGGCTGGGTCGGAGAGATACCGGGCGGCCAGCAACTCCTGGTACGCGCTGTGCACGAACGCGACGTGGTCCGGTCCCGCTGGGCGCAGCAGCGGAGCGAGGACACAGGCTGCCGGGTCCAGGCGCCCCTCGGTGAAGGCCTCCGCGCCCAGCTCGCGGTGGAGGTCGAGCAGGGAGAAGACGGTGCGGTCCGCGAGGAACGCCCGCCCGAGTGTGGCGGGAAGCTGCTGCTCCAGCTCCGGACGCCCCTGTTCGGTCAGTGTGCGCGTGAGGTGGGTGCCGAGGATGTCTGCAAGGGGTTGCCCCGGCGGCAGACCGAGTTCCGCGGTGAGGCGCCTTTCCAGCGGGGTGGCGGCGGGCTCGGCGAGGCGTACGACGTGGAAGTGCGGCACACGGGACGGATCCACGCCGTTCGCGTACATCTGCTCGACGAGCTGTTCGGAACGGCCGGCGCCGCTGTCGAGAAGCTGCCGTACCTGAGGAGAGTCCGCCAGGAAGGAGACCCGGGAACTCATGACCACTGCTGACTCCGCCGACAGCACGGCCGAGAGATCGGTGAACAGGCGCAGGAAGCCCGTAGGGCTCGGTTCCGGCACGCCCTCGTCGACTGCGTCCAGCACGCAAAGCGCGGTTCCGGAGCGGATCAGATACAGGAAGAGGTCGTATGCGCGGGAGCGGTCCGATGCCATTGCTGGTGCCAGGAGACGGGCCGCGTACTCGGAGAAGGGTTCGTCCTTCGGCTTGAGTCCAAGGTCGAAGTAGAACCGGAAGCGGCGGATAGCTGGGTCGGCGGCCAAGGCCCACAGCAGCGTGCTCTTTCCGCTGCCTGGTCGGCCGGTGACCAGGACGTTGGCGCTACCGCGTGCCAGGTCGGCCACTAATCCCGCCGCGTCACCGGAGTCCGTGACAGCAGCTTCACCGGTATGAGGGTCAGTGGTGAGGACAGTCGCGACAACGGGTGTGCGCGGCGCGGGTGTCGTGTCTGGGGCGGTGCTGTCGGCGAGCCCGGCGAGATGGGTGTCGAGGTTGACGATGGTGTCGAGGAAGCCGTCGTAGCGCACGATCCTGAAGTCTGTGCCCAGCAGTTGATGCAAGGCACCAGGGGTGCCCCCGTCGTCGTCCACCACGACGAACCGGGTGAGCTTGGGCAACCTCGTGCGCAGCAGTTCACCGCCGTGAGAGGTGAGGACGGTCCCGAGGTCGTCGGCGTCACGCGAAAGCATCAGCTCCACGTACTCCAGCCGCATCCCCGACTCGCGGCAGAACAAGAGGTAGACGGTGTCCGGGCTGAGTACGAAGCGTTTGGCCTGACGGTAGCCGAGGGTGACATGGAGTCCGGCAAGGAATTCGCAGCGGCCCGCCACCTCGGGGGCTACGTCGGGTTCGCCCCCGAGTAGCGCTGCGCTTCCTGTGTCGGTGAACCAGACCAGTACGTCGACGAGTCGGCGGACCGCGAGCAGTCCGTCCTCGTCACTGATGTCATAACCGTCGTGTGTGGAGCGGTTGCGCAGACGCCGGATGTCGTCGAGCGCATCCAGCACTGTGCTGCTGCGGATGTACGGGCGACAGCGCTTTACCAGGTCGTTCAGTGCTTTGGTGGAGGGATCGCCCTCCACACCATGGTGCCGCCACAGCTCCTTGAGCAGCTTCTCGGTCAGCTTCCCCACCAGCGCGACCGCGTTCTCGGGGTAACCGTCATTCAGGGACCGTAACGGGCGTTCCAGGTCCAGTCCGAGTCGATCGGCGATCCGGGTGTGATCATCGAGTTCCCGCCTCAGACGCTTCAGCCGTTCATCGACGACAGTGCTCATGCGCTCGCCTCCACTCGTCGGCCCAGGACGAATGCGAAGCGGTCGGGGAAGACCAGGACGGGCTCTGGATGGGCGGCTCGCATCTCTTCGATGCCTTCCTCGATCTCGCGGTCACTGAAAGTGGAGAGCAGGGACATGTAGCGGGCGCGGACCATGCCGAGGTACCTCTCCCGGTCGATGCGGAGTTCGTGCTCGACGTGATCGAGCCGGGTGACGAGTCCGGCCCGATGAAGGTGTTCCTGGATGTCGGCCGGGTCCGGCTGCAGTTCCTCAAAGCGGTCGAGGGCCGCCTTGAACAAGGGGTACTGAATGGTGGCCGGGAGCATGACCACGAGCAGCCGACCGCCGGGAGCGAGCCGGTCGGCGAGGCCACGCAGGGTGCGCGCCTGGTCGGCCACATGGTGCACCGACTCCTTCAGCCACATGGCGTCGAGTGCCTCGTACGGCAGCCGAATACGGCCTTCGGTGATGTCCTCGGCAGAGGCGACGACTGGTGTCAGTTCTGGTGGCGGAGGTGTGCCAAGTCCTTCGAGCATTGCTTCGGAGGGCTCGACGCACAGGACGGGGTGTTGAGGCCGTAGCTGCCGCGCCAACTCCCTGGCGAACAGGCCCGTGCCGGAGCCGATGTCGGCGATCAGGTCGGCAGGCTTGAGCTGCAATGCCTTGGCGATCTGGCCGGACATCCATGGGACGTATTCCGGGCCGTAAACCCAGTGTTCGTCGTACTCGGCTGCGAGCTGGTCGTAGTGCCTTTGTACGTCGCGCCGTCCCACGGTCCCCCTCGCACATCGCCTCACTGTGCCGCCAACGGCCCTCACCACCATGCAGGTTATCGCGCGTACCAGAGTGGCGACACCGTGTTACGAGACAAGCGGCATGGGGTCTGGGGCGAGGGCGAGCCGGTGACGTATTCGTGTATGAAGTCGCTGCGGGCGCCGCCGGGTTGCGAGGCACCGGGGCCGCCCGGGGTTTGCAGGGTGGCGGTTGCGGGGTGAGCGTCAAGAGCGCCCTTCGGGCGTCGGCTGCGCCGATTTCGCTGCGCTGCACTCTTGACTCTCGCCCCTCCACCGCGAGGAGCCGTATGGCCGGGCGGCCCTCAAGCGGGGCGGCCGGGGGACGTGTCTCGGTGGGGCTCGCCGTTGCCGGGTGCGGGTGGGGTGCCTTCGGACGGCAACGGGCGGTTTTGGTGGGGGTGTTGACGGCGTTCGTATGGTGGAAGGGAAACGCATCCATGCCCGTACCCGGTTGTGAGTCGGGTGGGCTGAGTGGGGGAAGAAAGGTGCGTGCCCGATGTGGGTCGGGCTCCTCTCCACGATTGCTGCCGTGTTCTACGGGTGCACGGTTTCTGTTCTTGCTCTGACTGCGACCTTCGCTCGGCGCCGCACGCTGCGGCGTGAAGCGCGCAGCACTCTTGCCGTGATGATGCCGGGCAGGGGAGTGGGGGTGCGGCAGGTAGATCGTGAGCAGTAGGTCCCCGAGTGTGGCGGCGGGCGTGTGTTTCTTGGCGCTCGCCGTTGCCGGGGGGCGGGTGCGTGGGCAGGCCACTTGAACGGGGGCAACGCAACTTCGACAGGGGCTCTGGAGGCGGCTACCTTCGGCTCGCCGTTGGCCGCCCGGGAGGAACGTATGCCTCAGCTTGCTCTGTACACATTCGGTGTTCTGAAGTTGCCGCTCGCCGATTGCGGGGCTCTCACGCGGGAGTTCTATGAGGTGGGTGAGGGCGTTTATCGGGAGATCAGCGGGCGGCCCGGGTACGTCGGTCATGCCGAGGCGGTGGGCGGGGGGCGGGGGTCGCACTTCGACGTGGATTGGGGTGTGTGGGGGGAGTTCGTCGTGCCGGGGTGGTACGGGAAGGGGCGGGCGGCGGAGAGCGTGGCCCTGGCCGCGACGCTCTCGGTCTGGAGTGGGGTGCGTTCTGCTTTTGACGCCGTCTACTCCGGGCTGCACCGGGCGGCGTTGAGCAGGCGGCACGACTGGTTCGAGAGGTCGGGGGAGCCGAGTCATGTGTGTTGGTGGGTGTCGGATGGGGCGATACCCACCTGGCGGGACGGGGTGGCCAGGTTGGAGCGCCTTGATGCGTGTGGTGCCGCGCCGTGCGCCTTCACCTTTTACGACTCGTTCGGGCCGGACGGGCTCAGGGGATGAGGACGAGTGTGCCCGGGGCGTGGCCCGTGAGGCCGGTGGTGTGGGCCTTCGCGGCCTCGGTGAGGGGGAAGACGGTGTCGACGCCGACGCGCAGGGTGCCGGCGGCCGCCCGGGGGGCGGGCACATCGGTGGCGGTGAGGACGTCGGAGCTGCCGTAGGTGGTCGGGCGTACAGGTCGCCGCCGACTCCGAGCTGGGCCGTCCGGCCGCTCACCTCGCGGTGACGGGGGCGGGGTGGTTGGTGTGTGGGGCTTCGCGGAGTGGTGAAGCGGGCGAGGGCTGTCCGACGGGCGTGACGGGTGGCAAGATCGCACAGGTGAGCGAACAGGTGGAGTTGGTGTTGCGGTGGGAAGGCACGGCCGCGCGCTGGTGGACCGCGGGGACGCTGCTGTTCGCGGTCGTGGCGGGGTGCGCGGCGGGATGGGGCGTCGAGCCGGTCCTGGACTGGGCGGTCCTTGCCGTGCTGGCGGGCGGGGCGGCCCTCGGTTGCGCCGCCGGACTGCTCAGGCGGCGGCTGGAGGCCGGTCCGGACGGGCTGCGGTTCCGCATGGTGGTGCGGTGGCGGCGGCTGGGGTGGGGTGAGATCGTCCGCTTCGAGGATCTGCGGGTGTCCTCCGCCCACGCCCGCGTCAGGACCCCGGCCATGCGGGTCGCGGCCCTGTTGCGGGACGGCTCCCTGGTGATGCTGCCGGTGCCGCTGACCGGCGCCGCCGACGCGCACGTCTTCGAGAAGCAGCTGTCCCGGCTGCGTGCCCTGCACGCCCGCCACCGGTCCGGCGCGTTGGGGGCGTGAGCGGGGCGGCGGTCCGCTGCCCTCACTCGATCCAACGGGCGGCGGCCTCGTAGGTGTTGGCCGGCGTGCTGTTGAACGCGATGGCCGCGTCGGGGGCGTGCCGCCGGATCAGGTTGATCACCTGCTCGAGGAGTTCGAGCTGATCGTCCGAGTGCCGCAGGCCACCGCCGACGGTGACGCACTCCCACGGATGGGCGCGCAGCGCGTTCCCGACGACCGCTTCCACGTCGTCACTCCCGTCAAGACCGATGAGGCAGGTCTCGACGCCCACCCCATGTTCGGCGAACTCGACCAGCCCCGCCTCGATCGCCCTGGCCACCGGCTCGGGGTCCCACGGCCCGGGCACCCGGTACGGATCGAGCCCGATGACGAGGACGCGGGGCGACGCGGCGGTGTCCATGTGCGGACGATACGCGTGTTCGGGCGATACGCGTCGGACTAGAAGAGGCGGGCGCGGGTGTCCGGCGTGAGGTTGTCCAGGGCTGCGAGCAGCCAGGGGCTGCGGGCTGCCGGCAGGCGGGTGACGGTGCGTTCGAAGACTTCCCAGTCGGGGCGGAACAGGTGGCCGGGGTGTGGTGGGGGTGGGTCGTCGCGGCGGACTTCGGCGGGGAGGACGCCTGACGCCGGGGTGGGCAGGTGTGGCCGGGGGGAGGCCAGCCACCGCCAGATTCCGAACGGCAGGGGTACCAGGTGGGTTGTTGAGGGGGCTGGGGTGGTGGGGGCCCAGGGGGCGCCTGTTTGGGGGTGGGTCGGTACCAGGAGGATGCCGGCGGTCGGGGCGGGGGCCGGGTGGGCCGGTCCTGCCAGGGTGGCGTGCCGGGGTGGTGGGCCCGGGGGCAGCAGGGTGTCGAGGGCGCGTCGGAAGAGGTGCGCGGTCAGGCCGTCGGGGACGGTTGTCGGGTGGCCCTCCGAGGCCGCCAGCAGGTGGGCGAGTGCCTGGCCGACCGCCGCTTCCCACTGCGGGCTCCATGACCAGTAGTGGTCGAGCCCACGCCCACCGCCCCATGTGGCGATCGGCTGGAGCGGGGGCGTGCTCTCTTTCCGCGCCGTCAGTTCCGCCCAGGTGAGCGGTACGGCGTCGGTGTCGTCGACGGGGTGACGGTGTACGGCGTCCGGGGTGAGCCGTACCGCCTGCCAGTGCGAGCAGTCGTCGACTCTGGTCGCGACGCGCAGGCCGCAGGTCGCGCAGGCCGTGTTGGGGCCGTCGGCTCCGGTGAGGCCGCAGCACGCGTTCCCGCTCCGCTCCGGGACCAGTACGGTGCCGCGGGTATCGGCGGGGGCGATGACGATCGTGCCGGGTGCGCCGCAGGAGACGGAGTGGACCGGTGCGTAGACGCCGTGGGCCGCCGCCTCCTTCGGGCCGATCTCCTCCCACCTCCGCCACGGCGGCCCCCACGGGTCCGGGTCCACGGCGAACGTTCCCCGCTCCATGAGTGCGGGGAGCTGCGTGGCGTTCCCGTGTCTCTGGTGGGCGTGGGGCGGCAGGGCGACCTGGGACAGCGGGGTGGTCAGGCCGGCGCCGCAGCCTGCGCATACGAAAACGAACAAGCGTCCTCCGGTGGGGAAACGCAGGCATCGTCGCAGGTCGGGGGCGGGCGGCCAACCGGATATGCACGTCCGGCGGGGGCGTTGGGCCTGGCCCGTCAGTCGCGGGCCGTCAGGCCGGTGAGGAGGAGGGTGCAGACGGACTGGAGGGCGGGTTCTGTTTCGGGGGACTGCCAGTCGGGGGCGTGGGCGGGGTGGTGGTAGGCCATGGTGGCGTTGAAGAGGGTTCTGGCCGTTGCTGTGGGGTCGGTGGGGGCGAAGTCGCCGGTGCGGATGCCGTCGGTGATGATGCCGCTCAGTTGTCCGAGGAGGTCGGCCACGTGGTCGGTGGCGGCCGTTCTGTGTTCGGCCACCAGGATGCTGTAGGTGGCGAAGAGTTCCGGGTCCTCGTACGTCATGTTCCGTTTGCACGTGAAGAGTGCGGTGAGCCAGGCGCGCAGGCGGTCGGGGGGTGCCAGGCGGGTGTCCCCGGCCAGGGGGCCCAGGCTCTCGTGGGCGCGGGCGATGAAGCGCCGGGTGACGGCCTCCCGCAGCGCGGCCTTCGACGGGAAGTGCCGGTAGACGCTGGCGTGGCTGACACCGAGGGCCCGGGCGACGTCCCGCACCGTGGCCTTTTCGGGGCCGTGGCGGCGCAGCACGGCCTCGGTGGCGGTCAGGATGGCCTCGGCGTCCAGTGGCCGTGCGGTGGTCATCGGTGCTCGCCGCCGCCGTCCGGGGGGATGTTCGACGTCCTCATGAGGTTCAGATTCTCATGGTGTCCGGTCCGGTCCGGACGCCGAGGCCGGACGCCGAGGCCGGGGGTCGAGGCCGGGGGGCGAGGGTGCGGTGCGGTGCTCAGAAGACCGCGAGCGGGTTCACCGGGACGCCGGTCAGGCCGTGGACGCGGGGCGGGGCGACCGTGAGGAGGAAGGCGTAGCGGTTCAACTCCGCGCAGGTGGAGGCGAGTTCGTCGACCCTGGCGGCGTCGATCAGCGGCATGCCCAGCAGGGGCAGGCCGACTCCGTGCAGCGGGGCGGGGCAGGCGGGGTCGAGCGGGGGGTGCGCGTCGCCCATGTCGCCGACGTAGAGGGAGGCTCCGCGGGCGTGCATCCACCGCACGGCGTCCAGGCTCATGCCCGGCATCGGGCGGGTGGGGTCGGGGGTCATGGGCCAGCCGAGGCGCACCACCAGGGCGTCGCCCGACTCCAGCCTGACGCCCTCGCGCTCCTCGGCCGCCTCCAGATCGCGGGCGGTGACGGCGTGGCCGCTGGGCAGCGGGCCGTCGACGGCCAGGTCGAGCAGGACGCCACGGGTGGCGAACCCGTCGGCGAACGCGGTCGTGGAGCCGTGCCGGGCACCGGCCGGCGTCACGCTCTCGTCCAGGGGACGGCCGGGGTAGACCTGCCCCTCGCGCGGCATGTGCGCCAGGGCGTCGAGGTGCGTGGAGCGCGGGTGGTGGTTGGTGACGATCATGACTTCGGCCGTCGCGATCGCCGGGGAGCCGGTGTACACCAGCACCTGCTGGACCGGTGAGGTGTCCTGGGTGGTGGGGGCGAAGGGGCCGCTGAGGAGCGGCGTCGGCTCGATCGGCAGCGCGAGCGAGACCGTGCGGCCCGAGCGGACCTCGGCGGCGCCCCTGGCCCGGGCTTCGTCGGTGATCAGATTGAGGGTGCCGCGCTCGTCGTCCTCGCCCCAGCGGCCCCGGTTGCTGGGCAGTTCGTGGGCGTCGCCGGTCGCGGGTGCCTTCGTGTCTCGTGTGTCCACGCCGACGACCGTATGGGGTGCGGGGTACGGATCACATAAAGCGTAACCCGTCAGTGGGTGTGGCGTGTTCCGTCGTGGAGGGGCGTGGCCGGTGGCGAGATCGCACAGGTGAGCGAAAGCGGGGACTCGATGTCAGTGGGCGGGCCTAGGGTGTGCGCGTGATCTTCAAGAGGAAGTCGAAGGACTCGGATCTCGGTGCCGTCCTGTCCGAGCTGGAGCAGGCGGTCGAGGCGCGGGACGGCGGGCGGACCGAGCGGGCGTTCGGGACCGTGCTGAACGGACTGCCGCAGGCGTCGGAGGCCGAGCGGGTCATGGCGGGGCCCCGGCTGGCCGCGCTGATACCGGGGTTCCCGCCCACCGGACCGCGGGTGCTGCTGGCGACGGCGGCCGGGTTCTGCGTCGAGGGCGGCGCGGATCCGGTGCGGTGTGCGGAGCCGATACTCGCCGGGGTGCGGCAGGATCTCGCGGACGCGATGGAGTTCGTGCGGCGGTGGCGTGCGGGTGGGGGCGCCGGGGAGGAACTGCCGGAGGCCGACGGGAAGATCATCGACGACGCGTTGCTGACCCGCCTCGGCGATGACGAGTACGAGGCGACGCGGCTGGCGCTGGCCTGGTGCACGGTGGCGGAGTGGCAGCCGCCCGCGCTCGCGGTGTTGTGCCGGAGCGCGGAGGTGCGGCGCGGGTACGGGGACGGACTCCTGCCCGCCTGCCGCGAACTGGCGGCGCTGGAGCGGCACGACCTCAAGTGTCTGGAGTACGCGCTGGCGATCCTGGACGACGAGCCCCTGGTGGTCCTGCACCGGCCCACCGGCCGCGGGTTCGAGGTGCGTATCGGCGGCATCGGGGACAACTTCCAGCTGCACACGCTCCTCGCCCACGTCCTCGTCGGCAGCGGCCACGTGCCCGGTACGGCCCCCACGGCCGAGAGCGTCCGGCTGGCCACGGACCCGGAGCCGGCGCGCGGGCGCAGTGACGCCGTGGCCGTCGGCACGTTCGAACTCCTCGCCCCGGACGGCGAGCGGATCTGGAACGAGGGGCTGCCCGACGACATACCCGTGGTGGAGGGCCGCCGTCTGCTCGTCCTGGACGAACCGCTGTACCCGCGCAGTTGGAACGCCGACCGCTTCTTCCCCCACCTCCCGGGCACGGCCGAACTGCTGCGTGCGCTGCCGGAGGAGGAGACACGAACCTGGTTCGCCCGTACGTCGTTGCCGGTCACGGAAGCCTGACCGGGTTACCTGCACCGTTACTCGCTGGGGCGCGTGTGGCAGCCGGGCGTGGGCCGCCCGTCCCACTCACTTCCGGCTGGCCGCGGCCTGTTGGTCCTCGCAGTGCGGTTTCGCTCGTGCAATGTGGTTCCTGCTTCTTCCTGTTGGTTTCCCCGCGTCGTAACCTTTGGGCCTGTCGCGCCGCGAATCGGTGTATGCCGGGCCGCTTCTGCTGCGGCTTCTGACGTGAGCTGTGCTCGCGGCACCGGGGAAACCGGGGGGTCATGCGCAATCTGTTCAGACTGCTCTTCGTCGGCGCCGTCTTCTTCGTTTACTGGAAGTTCGAGAACACGACCTTTGCGCAAGGCAGCTTCGTGGTTGCTGTCGCCGGTCTCCTCGTCGAGCACTGGGTCACGGAACAGTTCCTGCGCAGAACACCCCGGCGGCGGCAGGCTGTCCCTCCGGTCCCCGGCGGGCGACCGGAGGCCGGCCGGGGCGCGGGGACGCCGGGTGTCGTCGGAGACACGGTGACCGCCGTTCTCGTGGCACTGGCCCTGGCTGTCATGGCCGATGCCTTCTTCTTCACGACGTGGCTCGAACTGCCCGACGCATCGGGAGCTTCGGGGTCCGAGGGCCTGGCGGCGGCGATCAAGGGAGTCGCATCGGTGCTGGCTCTTGTCGTCGCATTCCTCGCTCCTGTGGTAGTGGGCGTTTTCGTCTACATCTGCTGCACCGAACTGCTGGATTCCCGGTCCACCGAACAAGGAACCTCCGGCGGATGCGTATCCCTTCTTCCTGCGGCTGCCGCGGTTTTCGTCTTCTACGGACACTTCTACGTCGCTTACCGTTTTTACGAGTCGATCGGGGCCCTGCGTCCGCGCTGAAGGTCCCGGGGTCCCCCTCGCCGGGGCGGACCGCGAGGTACTGACGATCAGAACCGCTGCGCCGACCATGCGCGTTTCTGTCAGGCGGTGCCCAGGACCGCTCGTAGGAGTACGAGTGTTCCCGCGGCCGCCCCGAAGGCCGTGAACGTCGCGCACCACACCAGGTTCGTCGTGGGGGAGTACGCCTTCGCCGTGCGGACGACCACCGCGCGGGCGGGGTCTCGTGGGTCGTAGCGGAGGTGTACGGGGGTGCCGCGGTGCAGGGCGTGGGGGGAGTCGTGGTTGAGGGGGACCTCGCGGTAGGTGTGGGTGGCGGGGGCGTGTGGGCGTCCCGATGGTGGTGCCTGGTAGCGGATTTGGGGCGCGTGGTACGACGACCCCACCCGGCGGGCGGCGTTGGCCACCTCGCCCTGCGTGCGGACGCCGGGAACGCCCAGCAGTCGCAGGGAGCGGCGGGCGCGCAGGGCCGCTCGGGTGCCGTGTGCGCCGATCGTCGTCCACAGTGCGGTGGCGAGGAGGACGACGGGGAACCAGGGGTGATTCATGTCAGGTTCTGTCCACACCGAGACGGGAGGGGTGGTGAGCGTCGTGCGGCTGACCATGCGGCAGGCGGACGCGCCGCCCCAGCACAGTCACAGCCGGGAGGACGAGAGCTGGGTGATCCTCTCCGGCCGGGTCCGGTTCTGGGTCGGCTCGGCCTCGCTCGACGCGTGCGACGTCCACGACGCCGAGGCGGGCGCCTACGTCTTCGGCCCCCGGCTCGTTCCGCACACCTTCCAGCCGCTCACCGAGACGGCGGAGGTGCTGGTCATCAACAACCCCGGAGCCGTCGAGGAGTACTTCCGCGCGGTCGGTGCCGCCGCCGACGGGCGTCATGACGACGATCATGCGGACCTGCTGACCCGGTACGGGATGACGTTGCTGGACGGGCCGCCGCGCGGGCGGAGCGGCGACCGGCTCTGAGGCTGCTCGGAGGCTCCTTGTCGTCCTCGCTCACGCCTCCGTTCCGTGGCACGTCTCGTACGGGGTGCCCGACGTGCACCAGCAGGCCGTGCCGCGCTGCGGGGGCCACGGGGTGGCGCGGCCGCGGGCCGCCAGGGTGGTGGCGTACTGGGGGAGGAGGGCCGGGTCCGACGGGGACGTCGCCTCGGAGGCGGCGAAGGCCTCGTAGGACGGGACCGTGCCGGTGACGATGCCCAGGTTGGGGGTGCCGGAGGCGGACAGTTCGCGCAGCGAGCGTTCCGTCGTCGCCAGGTGTTCCTCGTGCGAGGGGTACTCCGTCTCCAGCGTCGGGTACGCCGCCAGCAGTTCCGTCAGCTCCTCCTTCGGCCAGTGCAGCACCGCCACCGGGAACGGGCGGGACAGCTCCTGGCGGTACGCGCCCAGCTCCGCGCGCAGGCGGGAGATCTCCGCCTCCAGCTCCGCCGGGTTGTCCGAGCCGAGGGACCAGATCCGCTTGGGGTCGTGCAGCTCGTCCAGGGAGACGGGGAGGTCGTGCAGGGTGTCGGCCAGCAGGTCCCACTCGTCGTGCGCCGCGCCCAGCATGCGGCGCACCCGGTGACGGCCGAAGAGGAGCGGGTGCGCGGACCGCGGCGGCTCCGCCTCCCCGGCGATCAGCAGCGTGGCGCCCTCGGTGAACGTCTCCTGCGCCGCCTGGAGTTCGTCGTGCTGCTCCAGGGACTCCGCGACGATCACCCACGGTGCCGGGTCGCGCGGGGCGGCCGCGCGGACGCCGTCGATGATCGCGCGGGCCTCGGCCTCGTGGCCGTACTCCCACAGGTTCGACGCCTTCAGGGCGCGGACGAGGTGGGGGTTCTCCAAGGGGTGGGAGGAGGCGAGCAGGCGGTCGTAGAGCGCGGTGGCGGCGGGGCGGTCGCCGGACAGTTCGCGGTGGGCGGCGGCCTGGAGGAGCAGGGCCTCGGCGTCCTCCGGGTAGAGGCCGGCGGTCCGCTCCAGGCGGGCCGCCTCCGTGGGGTGGTCGACGTTTTCGGCAGGCGTGTCGGGGCGCATGGGCACACGGTACGCCCGGGGGGTGACATTGGTGAGGGGGGTGGGGTGCCCCCTCTCCTTGTCGTACAGGGGGCTCCGCCCCTTCGACCCCGGTGTCCTTCGGGCGGGGGCGCCTTCCAGGTCGGGGGGTTGTTGTTCGTGGGGGGCGCCCCCCTACGCGCGCCCCCACGTGCGCCCTACTTCAGCGTCGCCACGGTTGCCGCGCCCGCGCCCGCCAGGGCCACCGACACCAGCATCGCCACGTTCGCGCCGTGGGAGAGGGAGCCGGAGGAGGTGACCAGGGCTATCGTCAGGGCGACGCCCGCGCAGGAGCCGATGTAGCGGAAGGTCTGCTGGGCGCCGGAGCCCATGGCCGCGCGGTCCGGGGGGACCGAGTCGACCGAGACCAGGGGGAGCGCGGCGTTGAGCAGGCCGCTGCCCACGCCGCTCACCACCAGGCCGGGCAGTAGCCGGGTCCATGAACCCGCGCCGAACGCGCCCAGCATGGTCAGGACGCCCACCGCGTGCAGGACGAAGCCCAGGGCCAGCTGGTGGCGCGCCGCGACCCGGCCCGCGAGCCGCTTCGCCTGGAGCGCGACCGCGAACGACAGCCCGGACCAGAGCAGGATCAGCCACGCCGAGTCCAGCACCGTCAGACCCATGCCCCGCTGGAGCAGCGCGGGCAGATAGCTGAACATGCCGATCACCGCGAGGCCCGTGAACAGTCCGGCCGCCGACGAGCCGAGGAAGCGCGGCCGGCGCAGCAGGGAGAGGTCGATCATCGGCGTGCGGGAGCGGTGTTCGACCAGTCCGAAGACGGCGAGCAGGACGACGGTCGCCGCCAGCAGCAGCCACACCGGGGTGCGCAGCCAGCCGTCGCGGCCCAGGGTGAGCGCGGCGACCAGGGAGACCAGGGCGAGGCTGAAGACGGCGGCGCCGGGCAGGTCGGGGCGGCCGCCGCGCGGGGCGCGGGACTCCGTGAGCGTCCGGGCGGAGAGCGCGGCGATCACCAGCGCGGCGGCGCCGAGGACGCCGTAGACGAGCCGCCAGCCGGGCAGGGCGCCGGCGAGCATCGGGCCGACCGCGATGCCGCCGCTGACGAACGCGCCCCACACGCCGGTCGCGTGCAGCCGTTCGCGCGGGGTCGGGAAGGCGTGGACGAGGAGGCCGAGGCTGCTGGCGAGCAGGGCCGCGCTCGCCGCGCCCTGGGCGACGCGGGCCAGCGTGAACAGCCAGGTGGAGCCGGCGAGGGCGCCCAGCGCGGTGGTGATGCCGAGGGCGAGGGTGCCGGCCAGGAAGACGCGGCGGCGGCCGTAGTCGTCGGCCAGGCTGCCCGCGACCAGCAGCAGTGCGGCGAGGCCGAGCGGGGTGCCGTTGAGCAGCCAGGCCTGGGCCGACAGGGAGGTGTGCAGGGCGGCGGCGGTGTCGGGCAGCGTCACCAGCGGCACGGTGTACGTCATCAGCGCGGTGGCGGTGGCGGCGCTGGTCAGGGCGAGGGTGGCGGCCGGGCGCGGGGTGGCGGGCGCGGTGGGGGAAGGGGGCGCGGCGGGGGTGGACGCCGGGTCCACCGTGCCGGACGCGGGGCGGTCCAACTGGGGCATGACGGCCTGTCCTTCGGTTGCGGGGCGGGCGTCGGGCGTCGGGCCCGAGGCGAGTGAGTTCAATGAACGAACCTTGGATGTCCGTGACCCTAGCACGGGTAGGTTCGGTCATCGAACCAAGGAGGGGAGAAGTGGTTACAGTAGAGGCATGGCACTGGGCAAGGACTACGCGTCGCAGGAGTGCTCGCTCGCCACGGCGCTCGAGGTCATCGGTGAGCGGTGGACGCTGCTCGTCGTGCGCGACGCGCTCTACGGCGTGCGGCGGTACAACGACTTCCTCACCCACCTCGGCATCCCGCGCGCCGTCCTCGCCACGCGGCTGCAGACGCTGATCGCCCACGGGATCCTCGAGAAGCGGCGGTACCAGCAGTCGCCGCCGCGCGACGAGTACGTGCTCACCGCGCGCGGCCTCGCACTGTGGCCCACGGTGCGGGCGCTGGGCCTGTGGGGGCGGCAGCACCTCGCGGGGCCGCAGCTCCGCGTCTTCCGGCACGCCACGTGCGGCACGGACCAGGAGCTCGGCCCGTACGGCGAATGCCCCGCCTGCGGCACGGTCGTGCCGGTCGAGGACATCGAGATGCTCCCCGGCCCGGGCCTCGACCCCCACCCCACCGACCCCATCGGCCGCGCCCTGCTCCACCCGAGGCGCCTATTGCAACCGTTCACGACGGAGCCTGAGGCGGCCGGTGGCCGTTGATCAGCGGTCGGCCGTGCCTGCCGGGGTCACCCAGCGGGTGCGCTGTCCGGTGATCGACGCGATGGTGTCGTAGTCACCGTCGTAGTGAAGGACGGTGACCTTGTGTCGTTCGGCCGTGGCGGCGATCAGCAGATCGGCCATCGACAGCGAGCGGTGGACGCCGCGGGCGAGCGCCTCGCGCTGGACGGCGAGCGCACGGTCCCAGACCTCGTCCGTGGTGGGCAGCAGATCGAAGCCGTACAGCAGGAGTCGGATCCGTTCGCCCTCGGCCTTGTTACGCGCGCTGCAGGTCAGCTCCCACTCGATCGGCGCGGAGATGGCAAGGAGGCCGCGCTCGTCGAGATCGTCCAGCACCGCGCCCACCACCGGCTGGTTCCAGCGGGCCAGAGCCGACTTGTCCGCCAGGAACCGCTCGGTCACGCGGCGGCTCCCGGCCCCGTGCGGTGAGTGGGGCCGGCGGAGTCGTCCGTCCCGGCGGCGTCGCGGGTCCCGGTGGCGGCCACGATCTCGCCGAAGTCCAGCTCTCCGCTGCGTACCGCCTCGGCGAACTCCCGGCGCAGATGACGCTTGACCGCATCCTCCATCGCCATCCGGACGGCCTTCGCCTTTATGGTCGTCCCGTAGATGCGCATGGCTTCGGAGACCATCTGATCGTCGAGATCAATCACGGTGCGCGACATGCCGGAACCTCCTGGACGACGATGTACACGATGAACGATATCGGATTGGGGTGGGGAAACGATATCTGTTCTCGGGGGAGCGATGGTGGCTACAGCCGGACCGTGATTTTCTCGTGGGCCGAGCGGTGGGCGGCCTCCAGGACGTCCAGGGCGGCGGCGGCCTGTAGGGCGGTGACCGGATTTTCGGCGGTGCCGCGGAGGGCGGCGCCGATCGCGGCGTAGTACGCCGGGTAGTCGCCGGGAAGCGTCGGCTCGGGACGGCCGCCGCCGGTCGCGGGGGACTCTCCGCTGCCGACGCGGCCCCACGCCTCCTCCGGTTCCGTGCCCCAGGGCTCGTCCGTCGCGCCGGGGCGGGCGCCCTCGCGCAGGGCCGCCTCCTGCGGGTCCAGGCCGTACTTGACGTAGCCCGCCTTCGAGCCGAGGACGCGGAAGCGGGGGCCGAGCTGGGGGGTGGTCGCCGAGACGTACAGGTGGGAGCGGACGCCGCTGGTGTGCGTGAGCGCGATGAACGTGTCGTCGTCCGCCTGCGCGCCCTCGCGGCGGACGTCCGACTCCGCGTAGACGGTCGCGGCGGGGCCGAAGAGTTGCAGCGCCTGGTCGACGACGTGGCTGCCGAGGTCGTACAGCAGGCCGCCGATCTCCGCGGGGTCGCCGGACTCGCGCCAGCCGCCCTTGAGCCGGGGGCGCCAGCGTTCGAAGCGGGACTCGAAGCGGGTGATGTCGCCGAGGGTGCCGTCGGCGAGGAGCTTGGTGAGGGTGAGGAAGTCGTTGTCCCAGCGGCGGTTCTGGAAGACGGAGAGGAGGAGGCCGCGGGTCTCCGCGAGGGCGGCGAGCGTGCGGGCTTCCGCGGCCGTGGCCGCGAGTGGTTTGTCCACCACTACGGGGAGGCCGGCCTCCAGGGCGGCTGTGGCGAGGGGGATGTGGGTGCGGTTGGGGGAGGCGATGACGACGAGGTCGAGCTCGTGGGCACGGGGCCAGAGGGTGTCGGGGGTGGGGGTGAGGTGGAGGTGGGGGCCGTGTTCGGTGCGGGCCTGGGCCTGGCGGTCGGGGTTGCCGGTGACCACCGTGTCGAGGGTGAGGCCTTCCGTGGCGGTGATGAGGGGGGCGTGGAAGACGGAGCCGGCGAGGCCGTAGCCGATGAGGGCGGTGCGGAGGGGTTCGTGGGTGTTGCGGGTCATGGGGTCACCTTGGCAGATGGGGGGCGGTGGGGTGTCTGTGGGTGCTCGTGGGGGGATTTCGCCCCCGCCGCCCCTACCCTTCCCGTCCTTTCAAGGGGCTCCGCCCCTTGGACCCCGTGGGCTCGTTGTCGGCTGAGCGCCGGTGGGGCTTCTCGCGCAGTTCCCCGCGCCCCTGCGGGGCGCTGCCCTCAACGGAGGGGGAATAGGTGATCGATACGCTGGGGGGACACGGTTGGGCTTATGGCGGGAGATGTGGACATGGCAGAGCGCAAGGCCATTGAGTCGTGGCTCACCGATATGGACGGGGTGCTCATTCATGAGGGGGTGCCGATTCCCGGGGCCGATGCCTTCGTGAAGAAGCTGCGGGAGTCCGGGCGGCCCTTCCTCGTGCTGACCAACAACTCCATCTACACCCCCCGTGACCTGCACGCCCGCCTGCGGCGCATGGGGCTCGACGTGCCGCTGGAGAACATCTGGACCTCCGCCCTGGCCACCGCCAAGTTCCTCGACGACCAGCGGCCCGGCGGCACGGCGTACGTCCTGGGCGAGGCGGGGCTGACCACCGCGCTGCACGACATCGGATACGTCCTCACCGACCACGAGCCCGACTACGTCGTCCTCGGCGAGACCCGCACGTACTCCTTCGAGGCCATGACCAAGGCCGTCCGGCTGATCAACGACGGCGCCCGTTTCATCTGCACCAACCCCGACGAGACCGGCCCCTCCACCGAGGGCCCGCTGCCCGCCACCGGCGCCGTGGCCGCGCTGATCACCAAGGCCACCGGGAAGAAGCCGTACTTCGCGGGCAAGCCCAACCCGCTCATGATGCGCACCGGACTCAACGCGATCGGCGCGCACTCCGAGACCAGCGCCATGATCGGCGACCGGATGGACACCGACGTCCTCGCCGGCATCGAGGCCGGGATGCAGACGTTCCTGGTGCTCACGGGGCTGACCCGGCCGCACCAGGTCGAGGACTATCCGTATCGGCCGTCGAAGATCGTGGACTCGATCGCGGATCTGGTGGACAGGATCTGACCGGCCCGCTGGTGCTGCCCAAACGTCGCGTCACTCGTTCGGCGTAGACCTTGCGGGCTCCGGATGCGGGGCGGGGGGCGGCGGGGGAATCTCCAGGTGTCTGGAGGTTCACGATGGGTTCGGTTTCGGTCGCTGTGCGTGCCGGGGTGTTTGTGGTCGGGGCGGTCGCCCTCGTGTCGGGGCCGGTGGTTCCGGCCGCGTACGGTGCGCCGGGTGGTGCGCCGAGTGGTGCGGGGAGCGGTGGCGGCCGGGTCGTCGCGTCCGCCGGCCGCTCGCCGGACCGGGCTCCGGTCTCCCCCGCTCCGGCCTCTTCCGCTCGGGCCTCCGCCGCTCCGGCCTCCCCCGTCGCGCCCGTTCCCGCCGGTGGCGGCTACGCGGCGCACGTCACCGGCTCCGGGTCCGCCCCGCGCGCCGGGGGCGGGGAGACCGGGCCCGGCCCCCGTCAGCTCGTCGCCGGTCTGCTGCTCGCCGGGGTCGCCGTGGTCTCGGCGGTGCTCGCGGCGCGGGTCCGCCGGCCCGGCAGGGGCTGAGTGCCATGAACGTACGCCGCGGACGCGCCCCGGGCACCGGCCGGGTGGTCACCGGGGTGACCTGGGCGCTGGTGCTGCTGGGACTGTGGCTGTGGGGGCAGGCCCTGACCGACCTCCGGCTCGGGGTGTCGGCGCCCACCACCGGTGACGTGGCCGCGGTCGGCCGGCCGGTCGACGTCGCCCTGCCGCCCGCCGCCCGCCCGCTCACCGCGGCGGCCCCGCGACGGCTCGACATCCCCGCGCTGGACATCCGCGCCCCCGTCGTACCGCGCGGCCTCGACGGACAGGGCGCGATCGTGCCGCCGTCGTTCGACAAGCCCGGCGTCGTCGGCTGGTACGAGGACGGGGTGCGACCCGGCGCCGTCGGGACCGCGCTGATCGTGGGACACGTCGACACCGAGACGCGGCCCGCCGTCTTCTACCGGCTGAGCACGCTGCGGCCCGGACAGCGGATCCGGGTCGTACGGGAGGACGACCGGGTCGCCGAGTTCACCGTCGAGGGCGTCCAGGTGCTGGCCCGCGACCACTTCGACGCCCGCGAGGCGTACGGGCCGCACAAGGCCGGCCGCGCCGAGCTGCGGCTGATCACGTGCGGCGGCACGTTCGACGAGGCGAGCCGGACGTACACGGCCAACGTGGTGGTGTCGGCGTACCTCACCGGGATCCTCACCTGAGACAGCGTGAGGCAGCGTGAGACGGCGGGATATGTCAGGATTGGTGCCAACTGCGCTACACCCGTGGGGGGTTGGATGTACCGGAGGGGGCGGACGGCCGTGGCCGTCGCCGTGGCGGGGGCCGGGATGCTGCTGGCGCCCGGGTGTTCCTCGTCCGACAGCGGGGACGGCGTCGAGGGGACCCGGGCGGTGGGCGCTCCGGTCGGGCAGCGGCCCGACGGCGACGGCGACCCGTTCTGGGTGAACCCGGACGGCACCGCGGCCCGCCAGGTCGCCGCGTACGAGAAGGCCGGGCGGACCGCCGAGGCCGCACGGCTCCGCAGGATCGCCGAGCAGCCGACGGCGGAGTGGATCGGCCCCGAGAACCCCGAGGCGGAGGCGCGCGGTTTCACCGAGGCGGCGCGCGAGGCGGACCGTACGGCGGTGCTCGTGCTGTACAACATCCCGCACCGCGACTGCGGACAGTTCTCGCGGGGCGGCGCGGCGGACGGCGACGCCTACCGGGCGTGGGTCGCGGCGGTGGCCCGGGGGATCGGGGACCGACGGGCACTGGTGGTGCTGGAACCGGACGCGGTGCCGCACATGGTCGACGGCTGCACACCGCGCGAGCTCCACGAGGAGCGGTACGACCTGCTGAACGGCGCGGTCGCCACGCTGGTGGGGCTGCGGAACACCTCCGTCTACCTCGACGCGGGAAACGCGGGCTGGGGCCGCCCCGACCGCGTCCCCGCCGCGCTGCGCCGGGCCGGGATCGGGCGGGCGGACGGCTTCGCGGTCAACGTCGCCAACTTCTACCGGACGCGGGAGTCGGTGGCGTACGGCAAGGAGCTGTCGGCGAAGGTCGACGGCAAACCGTTCGTCGTCGACACCAGCCGCAACGGCAACGGCCCGTACGAGTCCGGCGCCCCCACCGAACGCTGGTGCAACCCCCCGGGCCGAGCCCTGGGCACACCCCCCACGGTCCGGACGGGCGACCCCTCGGTCACCGCCTACCTCTGGATCAAACACCCCGGCGAATCGGACGGCACCTGCAAGGGCGGCCCGGCGGCAGGCGCCTGGTGGCCGAGCTACGCCTTGTCCTTGGCCCGGGCGACGCCCCGCTAGAGGCGCCCCGTCAGGGGCGGCAGGGGCGAAGAAAACCCCCCAGCCCCCCACGCCCCCAACAACCGCAGCCCCTCCTCGGAAGCCGACCCCGCCCGTGCCCCGTACGCGTACACCCACCGCTCCCCGTCCTCCAACCGCAGCGCCTCCACGTGCAGTTCGAGCGCCCCCACCACCGGATGACGGAACCGCTTCATCCCCCGGCACCGCACCTCCACCTCGTGCTCCGCCCACCACCCCCGGAACTCCGCGCTGGCCAGGGACAGTTCCCCCACGACCTCCCGCAACCGCGCATCCCGCGGATACCGGCCCGCCGCCTCCCGCAGCACCCCCACACTCACCCGCGCGATCACCTCCCACTCGACGAGCAGCTCCCGCGCCGCGGGATCCAGGAACAGCCAGCGCACATGGCTCGACGCCTGCGACGGCATCGGTTCGAGCCCCACCAGCAACGCCCGCCCCAGCCGGTTCATCGCATGCACGTCCCCGCGCGAGTCGATGACCATCGCCGGCATCGGCATGCTGTCGAGCATCATCCGCATCCCCTCGTCCAGGGGCGGCAGCCGGGGCCCGTCGGGCGCGGCCGCCGCGACGGACGACCGCACGAGGCGGTGCAGATGCCGCCGCTCGACGTCGGCCAGCCGCAGCGCGCGGGCGAGCGCGTCGAGGACCTGGTCGGACGGCTGCATCCGGCGCCGCCCCTGTTCGAGGCGGGTGTAGTAGTCCGTGCTCACCCCGGCCAGCATCGCGACCTCCTCGCGCCGCAGCCCCGGCACACGGCGCCGCCCGCCGGTCTCGATCCCGACGTCCTCGGGCCGCACCCGCGCCCGCCGGGTACGCAGGAACTCCCGCAGCTCAGCGTTGTTCGCCATGCCTCCACGGTACGGCCGGGGTGCGGTGGAGAAGGGGGGTCCCCGCGTCCGAGGGTGGGTCTGTGCGTCCCAGGTTGCGGCCACCACTGGTGGGTGCGGCGCCCGCGTCCGACAGTCGAGGCATGAACGAGATCAGCAGGATCAGCCAGACCGCCCCCCTCGGCGACCGCACCGTGCGCCGCGTCGGCTTCGGCGCGATGCAGCTCGCCGGACCCTGGGTCTTCGGCCCGCCGAAGGACCCGGACGCCGCCCGCGCCGTACTGCGCCGCGCGATCGAGCTCGGCGTCAACCACATCGACACCTCGCAGGCCTACGGACCCGACGTCGTCAACGAACTCGTCGCCGAGGTGCTGCACCCCTACCCGGACGACCTCGTCATCGCCACGAAGGTCGGCGGGGTCCGGGACGCGGAGGGCGGCTGGGTGCGCGCCTCCCGCCCGGAGCAGCTGCGCCGGACCGTCGAGCAGGACCTGCGCACCCTGCGGGTGGAGCGGATCGACCTGGTGAACATGCGGTTCGGCGTCGGGGGCGGCGGCCCGGACCCCGTACCGCTCGCCGAGCAGCTCGGCGCCCTGACCGAGCTGCGCGACGAGGGCAAGCTCGACCTCATCGGGCTCTCGACCGTCTCCGCCGAGGTCGTCGAGGCCGCGCTCGCGCTCACCCCGGTCGCCGAGGTGCAGAACGCGTACGGCATCGCCAACCGCACGGACGAGGCGGTCGTCGACCTCTGCCGGGAGCACGGCATCGCCTACGTGCCCTACTACCCGCTCGGCTCGGCGTTCACGGGCGGCCCGAAGGCGCTCGCCGCCGACCCGGCGATCGCGTCGGTCGCCGCACGGCACGGCGCCTCGGCCTCGCAGATCGCGCTCGCCTGGCTGCTCGCCCACTACGACCGCATGCTCCTGATCCCCGGTACCGGCTCGGTGGCCCATCTGGAGGAGAACCTCGCGGTCGACGCCCTCCGGCTGGACGCCGAGGACCTGGCGACGCTGGAGAAGGTGGCCCATGTGAGCGCACCGGGCTTCTGATCCGGCCCCGGCGAGCCGGCCGCCCGGCCATGCCACACGCACGCCCCCCGCTTGCGAAACGGAACATCGTTCCGTAAAGTAATTGGAACAACGTTCCGCTTACTTCCGCCCGAAGGGGTACGCCATGATCCTCGTCACCGGAGGCCTCGGCTTCATCGGATCCCACACCGTGCGCGCGCTGCTCGACCAGGGCGAGAAGTGCCTCGTCGTCCAGCGCAACGCCCGCCCGCTCCCCTCCTTCCTGGACGGGGAGGGGGTGGTCGTGGAGCAGGCCGACGTCACCGACCGCGAGACCCTGCTCGGGCTCGGGGACCGGCACGGGATCACGGGCATCGTGCACCTGGCGGGGTCGTACCCCTGGCAGCCAGCGCCCGAGGCGGCGGTCGAGGCGACCCGGCGGTCGCTCGACGGGCTGCTGAACATCGTGCAGGCCGCGCAGGAGTGGGGCGTCCGGCGCCTCGGCCTGGCCAGCACGATCGGGGTCTACGGCGGCATCCCGCACGACCGCCCGCTGCGCGAGGACGCCCCGCTGACGCTGAGCGCGCCCGTCTCGATCCCCACCTTCAAGAAGGTCGGTGAGATGCTGGGCGGGTACCTCGCCGACGCCGCGGACCTCGACATCGTCAACTACCGGATTTCCGGCACCTGGGGCCCGCTCGGCCACTCCGACCCGTTCTTCGCCGCCCCCGCCCTCGTCCACGCCGCCGCCCGCGGCACCGCGCCGGACCTGTCCGGGCTCATGGGGCCGGCCCACGCCGAGGACGGGCTCGACCTGAACTACGTCAAGGACACCGGCCGGGCGATCGCCCTCCTCCAGCTCGCGGACCGGCTCAACCACCGTACGTACAACGTGGGTTCGGGCCGGGCCACGACCAACGGCGAGATCGCCGCGGCGATCAGGAAGGTGGTCCCGGACGCCCGGGTCGACCTCCCGGCCGGGGGCGGGGCGCCGCACATGGTCTTCGACATCGACCGGCTGCGGCAGGACACCGGCTACCGGCCCGAGTACGACACCGAGCGGGCCGCCGCCGACTACCTCGCCTGGCTGCGGGCGGGCAACGCGCGCTGAGCCGGGGGGCGGGCGTGCGCAGGGGCACGGCATCGGGGTCCGTCACGGCACCCGGACCCACCGTGCCCTCGACGGCGTGCCCAGTGCGTCCGTGGCGAACAGCATGTACCAGCCGGACGGCACCACGTTCCGGCTCCGGGGAACCGTCACCGTCACCCGGTTCCCGGACACCTTGAGGTCCACCGCGACCGACCGCTGGTCCACGTCCGTGACGTGCGTCGACGCGCTCGGGCGGATCAGCCGGGCGGCCCGGACCGCCGACGCGTCGGCGCTGCGGAACGTCCCCGACCCGCCCCGCCGGATCGTCGTCGGCCCGCCGGACAGCTCCGGCCGCGCCCCCTTGCCCCGCCGGTACAGATACGGCGGCGTATAGATCTCGATCCGCTGCTCGAACCTGCCCGGCTTCGTGTTCGCCCGGTCCGCGTACAGCGAGTCCGAGCCGAAGAACATCACCCGCCCGTCCGGCAGCAGGATCGACCCCGAGTGGTAGTTGCGGCCCACCAGGGGGTCGGCCACCCGACGGAAGGAGCGCGTGTCCGGGTCGTAGATCCGGGCCTGGAGGATGTCGGAGCCGCCGCGCCCCCGGTAGTCCTCCGAGCCACCGGAGATCAGCACCGTGTCGTCGGGCAGGATCGAGGACTGCGGATAGCGCGTCCCCTTCTCCAGCGACGGCCCGTCCACGAAGCGCGGATGCCGCGCGCGGAGGTCGACCAACCGGGTCCGCCGGCTGGACCGCTTCGACTCGCCGACCCCGCCACCCCCGACGACCAGGTACTTCTCCTCCTGCGCCGGTGGCAGCAGCACCGTCCCGGAGGTCTCCATCAGCTCCGGATCGCTCAGCCCCGGCACCGGTGTGAAGGTGTTCGAGGCCACGTCCCACAGGCCGGGTTCCCGGCCCACGTCGTCCGGGCCGTACCCCGCGTTGGAACCCGAGTAGAAGATCTGTCCGGTGCGGGTCAGGAACAGCGCCGGGTAGGTCGGGAACTGCCGGGTCCGCCTGGTGTACGTCCACTTCCTGGTGCGCGGGTCGAAGATCTCGTTCTTGCCGGGGACGAGCTGCCCGATGTCGTCGAGCCCGGAGACGCCGAGCACCTTGCCGTCGCTCAGCGTGGTGAGCGTCGGGTACCAGCGGGCCTCGTGCATCGGGTCGACCTTGATATACCTCTCGGCGACCGGGTCGAACTCGTAGGCGTCCCTGATCCCCTGGAAGTCCTTCTTGTCGAGGGCGAGTTTCTGCGCGATCCCATAGGTGTTGCGCGCGTCGGCACCGGTCAGCCCCCGCACCCGGTAGTTGTCCTGCGTGCCGGTCTCGTACTTCGCGCCCTTGTGCGGCGCCTCGACGTAGACGCGGCCGAGCCCGGCGTCGTTGTGCAGGAACGTCCCGGTCCTGCGGTCGAACACCTTCTTCGCGCGGGGCACGAGCACCGGGTCCTTCGAGAGATACGTCTTGTGGTGGGAGCGCCCCGTGAACACCGTTCCGGCGGGCAGGGTGATCGGCCTGTCCGGGTTCTCGTTGTGGACGATCATCAGACCGCCCGCCTTGGTGACGTCCCCCTTCAGCTTCTCGTACCGCTTGGTGCCGCCCGCGATCAGCAGACGGCCGTCGGCGAGCTGGGTGTGACCGGTGCAGAACAGGTCGGTGGGGGTGGGGACCTTTTTGATGGTCCCCTTCACCGGGTCCCACAGCCGGGTGTCGAACCTCTTGGCGTCGAAGTTCTCCTGCTTGTTGCCGGACCCGGCGACGAGCAGCACCTTCCCGGTGTGCAGCAGCGCCGCGTGGATGGTGTCCTGCCGGTACTCCTCGGGGAACTCGACGATGTCCCAGTGCCCGTTCTCGGCCTTGTACGACGACCGGTTGATCGCGTACTCGTGGTAGCGCGCCGTTCCGTACCGGTACAGCCAGGGGCCGTTCATCCCGGCGAGGGCGAGCACCACCACCGCGCCGAACCCCAGCCGGCGGGCGCGCCGGCGGAAGACCGCGTGACCGGTCATGCGCGTGCCCTCCCCTTCTCCCGCCGCAGCGACCAGCGCCAGACGAGGATCGGCGAGGCGGTGATCAGCAGGGCGAGACAGGCCCAGGTCAGCATGGCCGGGTGGGCGTGGCCGCGGACGATCCCCGCGGCGATCGACCCGCCGAAGACGGCGACGAAGAAGAGGTGGATGCGGAAGGTGCCGAACAGCGTGTCCGGGCTCGCCGAGTCGCCCTTCGGCGTCACCACGAACCGGCTGCGCCGGCGCAGCACCGCGTCCGCCAGCGAGCGCGCGTAGACGGGGGCCGACAGCGCCGACATCACCATGCCGGCCACCCCGCCCGACCCCTCCGGCTCGTGCGGCGAGACGTTGTGCCGGCGGTTCCAGACGTACAGCCCGACCTGGAGCGCGGAGGCGTTGCCGTACAGCATCAGCCACACCGTCGGGTCGATGTTCACACCGGAGGCGCCGAGCCCGAGGAACAGAGCGCAGCTCAGCGCCGCCAGAATCCAGTTGAGCGCCGACAGCGGATAGAAGACGATCATCATGGTGTAGTTGAGGAACCGGCCCGGCGGCAGCGAGTAGAAGCCCTTCCAGAACTGCTTGAGAATCGTTTCGTACGTGCCGCGCGACCAGCGCAGCTGCTGGGTGAAGAAGTCCGTCCAGGCGGCCGGGCCCTCGCCGACCGCGAGCACGTCGGGCGTGTAGACCGACCGCCACTTGCGGCCGGTGGCCGGGTTGCGGTGGCGGTGCATCTCGAAACCGGTGGCCATGTCCTCGGTGATGGAGTCGTACAGCCCGCCGATCTGCCGGAGCGCCCGGATGCGTACGGCGTTGGATGTGCCGACGAACATCGGGGCGCCGTAGCGGTTCCCGGCGCGCTGGATCAGGGCGTGGAAGAGGAACTGCTGGGACTCGGCGGCCTTGGTGACGAACGTGTCGTAGTTGCCGTAGACCTGCGGGCCGATGACGAAGCCGACGTCCGGGTCGCGGAAGTAACCGAGCATCCGCTCCAGGTAGTTGGGCAGCGGGACGTGGTCGGTGTCGACGGAGGCGAAGAAGTCGTACTCGGCGCCGTGCGCGTCCAGCCAGGCGTTGTAGTTGCCGTGTTTCGTTCTGGCGCGGTGGGCCCCGGTGGGGCGGTTCCAGCGGGCGACGCCCTTGCGGGTGAAGTGGTGCACGCCCAGGCGTGCGCAGACCTCCTTCACGCCCGGGTCGTCGCCCTCGTCGAGCAGCCAGACGTGCAGCAGGCCGCGGTGCCGCAGCCGGACGGCCGCCTGGAGGGTTCTCGTCACCATCTCCAGCGGCTCCTTGCCGGGCACGAAGCTGGTGAGGAACGCGACGCGGGTGCCGGTCTCGGGGACCACGGGGACGGGATCGCGGGCGACCAGGGTGGCGTGCGCGTTGGACAGCACGTTCAGGCAGCGGAAGAACTCGATCAGGCCGATCGCGACGAGCATCACGACGTCGAGGACCGGCAGGTAGCCGTGGGCGGGATGGTCGCGGCGGGTCCAGTGGGCGGGCTGGAGCAGCCAGCCCAGGAGGACGAGGGAGAGCAGGGGCGCCGCGCCCAGCATCAGCGCGGCGCGCAGACGGTGCGGCTCCTGGGCGAGGAGGGAGCGGTAGCGGACCCGGTAGGGCCGGTCGGGATCCGGCTGGGTCAGGGGGCCGGCGAGTCTGCTGTGGTGCTCGTAGTCGTACTTCGGCAGGGGGGTGGGTGTGGGTGTCCGGGGTTGGATGCGGGCTTGGGTTCGGTCTCGGGTGTGGGTGTGGGTGTGGTGATAGTGCTGCCGGGCGCCTGTCGGCGTCGACGTCATGAGTCATCCCCCTGCACGCACACGGGTGCGTGGTCTCGGTCGTGCACCGGCCGGCGTGCGGGACCCCTCTCCCGCGTGCGGTGACCGGTATCCCCCCAACTGCCGTGCTGAGACAGCCGTTTGGGCCGCCCGTGGGGGGCGGCCGCGTGTCGTGTACAGGGTTCTACGGTGTCCGGCATGAACGCAATACGCGGAACGTAGGGGTTTCCGGTCGTATGTTCGTATTGAGACGTCTATTCGTCTCGCTGCCGGGAAACGTGTCGCCCGGAAACGTGCCGGGCGCGTGGGACTCGTGGGAACGCGGAAAGGCCCCCCGCTCCCACGGGGGGCCTTTCCGGTCGTGCGCCGCCAGGGACTCGAACCCCGGACCCGCTGATTAAGAGTCAGCTGCTCTAACCAACTGAGCTAGCGGCGCCTGCTGACCCCGGAAACCTTACCGGACGCCGCGGGGTGCTCCGGACCACCGGCGAGTGCGTACACCGTTCGCGCGGTGGGCGTGCGGTTTGTCCGGAACGCCGGGAAACTGGCCGTCGTGCGGAGAGGGCACGCCCGTGGCGCGGAGGCTTGGAGGGCATCGATGAGTACGACGACTTCCCGGACGGAGGGGCCGCGGCACGGACGGGTCATCCACGGCGAGTCCACGTGGGAGATCCCCGTTCATCTGCTGTTCCGGGACGAGGCCGGGGGCGCGGGGGCCGGGGGAGTGGCGGAGGTGCCCCGGCCACCGGTGGTGCCGCCACCGCCGGTGGGTGAGGGCGGGGGCGGTGGTGAGCGGTCCGTACGGGTGTTGCCCGGGGCGCTCGGTGTGCTGGCGGGAGTGTGCGGGGCGACGGGGTGTGTGCTCACGTCCTGGTGGGCGGGGGTGCTGCCGCCGCTGGCGGGGCCGGTGTGGCGGGCGGGTTCGGGGCTCGGGCCGGCCCAGTGGGTGGCGTACGGCGGGGCGGGACTGCTGGGCCTCGTCGGGTGCGGGGGGCTCGCGCGCGGGCGCGTGGGGCGCGCGGGGTGGATGCGGGTGCGTTCGTGGGTGCCGCGGCGCCGGGTCGAGGCGCGATTGCGGCACTGGCGGAGTGGCCCGGTGCCGGTGTGCGACGCGAACGGGCTGGAGCTGTCGGTGACGGTGTGGGTGACGTGGCGGGTGCGGGACGCCGCGCGCGCGGTGCGCGGCGTCGAGGACTACCGGCGCTATCTGGAGGAGTGCGTCGAGGCCGCGCTGGCGCGGGTGGTCCCGAGGGTGCCGGTGGGCGGCTCGGCCGTACGGGGCGGGGTGAGCCTGCGGGACGGGGGCGCGGTGGGGGATGCGGTGACCAGGACGGTGGCGGGGGATGCGGAGGCGGTGGGGGTGGAGGTGTGCGCGGTGCGGGTGGTGGGGGTCGCGTATGCGGAGGGGGTCGCGGAGTGGCTGCGGGGGCGGAGGATGGCGGAGCTGGAGGGGTAGGGGGTCCTGACTGCCGGCTTACGAAAGAGGCCCCCCGCTGTGCGAGGGGCCTCTCTTCGGTGCGCCGCCAGGGACTCGAACCCCGGACCCGCTGATTAAGAGTCAGCTGCTCTAACCAACTGAGCTAGCGGCGCATGACTCCCGCCGTCGCGCTTTCGCGTTCCGGCGACGAGAAAAATAGTACCTGGTCCGTGGGGGTGCTGCCGACCACGGGCGGCCCGGCGGCCGGCTCAGAGCGTCAGGGAGAGCAGGACCGGTGCCGCGCTCCGGTTCAGGCGGTCCGCCGCCTGGCGCAGGCGGTGGGCCTGGCGGGCGGGGAGGGACAGGGCCAGGCAGCCCACCGCGGACCCCGCGGTGATCGGCACCGCCGCGCAGACCGTGCCGACGGCGTACTCCTGGAGGTCGAGCACCGGCACCGTCGGCGGCTGGGCGGCCAGCCGGGACAGCAGGGCGCGCTCGCTGGTGATCGTGCGCGAGGTGAGCCGGGCCATCCGGTGCCGGGAGAGGTGGTCGCGCCGGCCGCCCACGTCGAGCTGGCCGAGCAGGCTCTTGCCGATCGCGCTGGCGTGGGCGGCGGAGCGGAAGTCGACCCACTCGTGCACCGCGGGCGCGGCCGGGCTCTGCGCGCACTGGGTGATGCGCACCTCGCCGTCGATGTAGCGGCTGACGTAGATCGCCGCGCCGACCGAGTCGCGCAGCCGGTCCAGGGTGTGCTGGAGCCTGACGCGCACCGCGCGCTCCCGGCCGTGCGCGGTGCCGAGCAGGCCGAGGGCGGCGCCGGTGACGTAGGCGCCGTCGGCGGTGCGGGCGACGTAGGACTCGTCGCGGAGCATGCGCAGCAGCGCGGCCAGCCGGTCGCCGCCCAGGCCGGTGCGGCGGGCCAGTTCCGCGGCGGTGACCCCGGCGGGGCGCCGGGAGACGGACTCCAGGACGCGCAGCGCGTCCTGGGCCGAGCGGTACGGGGCGGTCGGTTCCTGGGTCAGCGCCACGGTCTCCCCCTGCGCTCCGGGCCATTCTCCGGACGGCTTGTGCCCTCCACGATAGGGCCGGAGCGGGGGCGGGGGTGCGGCTGTTGCGGAGATTCGCGAGGGCGTACGGGCCTCTCAGCAGCGGCGCACCACCCTGGCACATGCCGCGGTCATCCCCGGTCGGCCGTGACCTCGGACGACCGCCCTTCCCGCGCGGCCGTCCCCCTGCCGCCCCCGCGCTCGGCCGTCACCGCACCGCGCTGAGGAATTCCCTGGTGCGCACGTGCTCCGGTTCGCCGAAGAGCTTCTCCGGCGGGCCGGACTCGATGACACGACCGGAGTCGAACATCAGCACCTGATCGGAGATGTCCCGGGCGAAGCCCATCTCGTGGGTCACGCACAGCAGGGTGATGTCGGTGGTCCGGGCGATCTCCCGGAGCAGGTCGAGCACGCCCGCCACCAGCTCGGGGTCGAGGGCCGAGGTCACCTCGTCGAGGAGCATGATCTTCGGCCGCATGGCCAGCGCCCGGGCGATCGCCACCCGCTGCTGCTGGCCGCCGGAGAGCTGCGAGGGATGCGCGTCGATCTTGTCGGCGAGCCCGACGAGCTCCAGCAGGCCACGCGCCCGTTCCTCGGCCTCCTCGCGGCCGAGGCCCAGGACGCTGACGGGCGCCTCGGTGATGTTCCGCAGCACGTTCATGTTCGGGAACAGGTTGAACTGCTGGAAGACCATGCCGATCTGCGCGCGCATCCGGCGCAGATGCTTCTCGTTGGCGGGCTTCAGGGTGCCGTCCGACGCCCGCATGTGCGACAGCGGCTCGCCGTCCACCCAGATCACGCCGTCGCTGACGCGCTCCAGGGTCATCAGCAGCCGCAGGATCGTCGTCTTGCCCGAGCCGCTCGGCCCGATCAGCGTGACGTGCTCGCCCTGCTGGACGGCGAAGTCGAGGCGGTCCAGGACGGTGTGGTCCCCGAAGCGCTTGACCACGTGGTCGAAGCGCACGAGGTCGCCGGGGGCGTCCGCCGCGCCGGGAGCGGGCTCGGAGGCCGGAGTCTTCTGCAGGGGGTCAGTGGCCAAGGCGCTTCTCCAGTTTTCTCATCAGAAGCGAGGTCGGATAGCTCGCCGCCAGGAAGATCAGCCCGGCCAGGGTGAACGTCTCGGCGTAGGTGAAGTGGGTGGCGCCGTACTCGCGGGCTCCGGCGACCATCTCCTGGACCGTGATGACGGCCAGGAACGGGGTCTCCTTGAACATGGCGATGGCGTAGTTGCCGAGCGCGGGCAGCACGTTGCGCACGGCCTGCGGCAGGATCACGGCCTGCCAGGTGCGGCGCGGCGACAGGGACAGCGCCCGGCACGCCTCCCACTGCCCCTTCGGCACGGCGTCGATGCCCGCCCGGTACACCTCCGACATGTACGAGGCGTAGTGGATTCCGAGCACCACGATGCCGATGGTCAGCGGCTCGACCGTGTGGAAGACCGCGTAGGCGCCGACCAGTTGCACCAGCAGCGGCGTGGAGCGGACGAACTCGGTGAGCACCCGCACGGGAACGCTCACCAGCCGGGTCGGCGCCCGCCCGGCCATGGCGACCAGCAGCCCCAGCACGGTGGCGACCACGGTGCCGAGCACCGTGGCCAGCAGGGTCGTCTTGAAGCCGTCCCACAGCAGTGGCCAGGAGTCCCCGACGGCCCCCCAGTCCCAGTCGTAGTTCACAGGGAGCCTCCCGCCATCTCGGACGCGCGCGCCGACTCGGCGCTGCGGGTGCGCAGCAGGCCGCGGGCGTCCGGGCGCTGCCCGAGCCGGACCTTGGCGCGCCGCTCCAGGACGTTCATCAACAGGGTCAGCAGATAGGCGAGGACGAAGTACATCACCAGCAGCGTCAGATACGCCCAGGTCGTCGCGCCGGTGCGGTCACGCATCTGCTGGACGACCATCGTCAGATCGGCCGCGGTGATCAGCCACAGCAGCGGCGTCGCCTTCAGCAGCTGGATCAGCAGATTGGTGAACGGCGGGATCATCTGCACCCACGCCTGCGGCAGGATGACCCGGCGCATCCGCTGGACCGGCGTCAGATTGAGTGCCACGGCGGCCTCGAACTGCGCCTTCGGCACGGCCTTCAGCGCACCGCGCACCACCTCGGCCCCGTAGGCGCCGTAGTTCATGCCGAACGCCACGACACCGCAGAACAGCGGTGCGAGCTCATAGCCGAAGAGCAGCGGAAGCGCGTAGTAGAGCCAGAACAGCTGGACGTACAGCGAGGTGCCGCGGAAGAACTCCACGATCACCCGTGCCACCCCCCGCACCAGCACGAGCCGGCTGTCCGCCATGAAACCGAACACGAAGGACAGCACCAGGGCGACGGCCGCCCCGAAGACGGTGGCCTCGACCGTCACCGCCAGCCCCGACCACACGTTCGACAAATGGTCGAAGAAATAAGAGTAGAAGTCACCCATGGGCAGCGGTTCCCGTCAGGCCTTGCAGAGCTGGGCGGTCTTCAGGTTGGCCGGCGGGATCGTCTCCTTGCCGAAGCCGTACTCCCCGATGAGGTCGACGTAGCGGTCCGCGTCGGACGTGATCTTCTTCAGCTGCTCGTTGAACGCGTCCCGCAGCTCCTCGGCGCCCTTGCGGAAGACGGCGCCGCCCGGGCTGTACTGCTTGGTGCCGTCGATCTCCGGGACGAACGCCTCGGTGACCTCCAGGCCGCTGTTGTTCTTGGCCAGCCAGTTCAGCGAGATGCTGGTGAGCAGGAAGGCGTCGATCCGGCCACCCTTGACCGCGTCCGCGCCGTCCTGGGGCTTCTGGAGCGTCTTGATGTCGCCGTCGGAAATCCCGGCGGAGGTGGCGTAGCCCTTCTCCACCGCGCCCGACATCACACCGATGGTGACCCCGGCCTTCTTCGCCGACGCCAGGTCGGTCAGGTTCTTCGGGTTGCCCTTCTTCACCATCATCGCGGTGGGCGAGATGAACTCCGGCTCCGAGAACAGCGCCTTCTCGCAGCGCTCGGGGATGATCGCCATACCGGCGCTGATCACGTCGTACTTGCCGGCCTGGAGACCGGGGATCAGGCCGTCCCACTCCGAGAACGTCGGGCGCAGCTCGTCCACGCCGAGGGCCTTGAATATCTCGCGGTGCAGGGTGGGTGCCTCACCCTTGAGCTTTCCGTCCTCTTTGTAGCCGTAGGGCGCCTCGTTGGCGTAGGCCACCTTCACGTAGCCCTGCTTCTTGAGCTGCTCCAGCTTCGAGCCCTCGCCGTCGCTGCCGGTGTCCGTCTTGCTGCACGCGGTCAGCAGTCCGGGGACGGCGATCAGGCCACCGACGGCAGCGGTTCTGGTGAGAAAACCCCGGCGGGACAGGTTGGGGAACTCCGATGTGGACACTCGGCCTCCTGGGAACGGCTACCACTGGCCTGCCGGACGCAGGCCAGTAGTGGCCCCTGCCCGATCTCCGCGAGGCATGCGGGCCGACCGGGAGATGTGATCCAACGTTGTCCGAAAGGAGACCGTTCCGTTTCGCGCCAAACGGGCAGAGGGCAGGGACGGGCCAGGGACGGGCAGCAGCAGAAAGGTTGGGCATGACCGCACTCGGACTCCTCTATCCGGGCCACTCCGCCGAGGACGACTACCCCCGCATCGAGCAGCTTCTGGGCAGCGACGTCCGGGTCGACCTCGTGCACACGGAGATCGGCGAGGACGCCCACCACGTCGGTGCCCTCCGCGAACTCGGCTCCCCGGAGCACCTCGCCGCCGGCATCGAACGGCTGCGCCTGTCCGGTGCGGAGGCCGTCGTCCTCGCCTCCACCAGCGGCAGCTTCGTGCACGGCTGGGACGGCGCGCGCGACCAGATCCGCGACCTCGCCCGCGCGGCGGGGATGCCGGCCTCCGCGACGTCCTTCGGGTTCGTGCGCGCCGTCCAGGAGGTCGGCGCGCAGCGTGTCGCCGTCGCGGCGACGTACCCCGAGGACGTCGCCGGGCTGTTCGCGGACTTCCTGGGCGCGGCGGGCATCGAGGTCGTCGCCGTACGGGGCGCGGGCGTCGGGACGGCGGCGGAGGTCGCCCGGTGGGGCCCGGAGGACGTCCTGCGGCTGGCCCGCGAGGGCGACCACGCGCAGGCGCAGGCGGTACTCCTGCCGAACACGGCGCTGCACACGGCGGCGTGCGTGGAGGAGCTGGAGCAGGCGCTCGGCAAACCGGTCCTCACGGCGAACCAGGTCACGGTGTGGGAGGCACTGCGCCTGGCCGACCGCCGGGTGAACGCGCCAAGGCTGGGCGCGTTGTTCACACGAGAACCGATCGTGCAGGTGTGAGGGGTGCGGCGCCCCCGTAAGGGGCGCGGGGCTGTACCTTCTGCGCGGCTCCGCCGCGGTGGGCGCGAGTAAGGGCGGCGGGGGCGGAAAGCCCCTGCGGCCGGAATAACCGGGGACCCCCTCCTGTTACGCACACGGTCACAGCGTGACGCGTACGCGTACGAGCAGCAGGAGGTACCCGGTGGCAGACGGCACGGCGGCGGACGGAATCCGCGGCACCGCACACGGCACGGCCCCCGTGCCCCTCTCCGTACTCGACCTGGTCACCGTCGGCGCCGGCCGCACCGCCTCCGACGCACTGCGCACCGGCGTCGCGCTCTCCCGGCTCGCGGAGTCGCGCGGGTTCCACCGCTACTGGGTCGCCGAGCACCACTCCATGCCCGGCGTCGCCTCCTCCTCGCCCGCCGTGATCCTCGCCCACCTCGCCGCCCACACCGAGCGCATCCGCCTCGGCTCCGGCGGCGTCATGCTGCCCAACCACGCCCCGCTGGTCATCGCGGAGCAGTTCGGCACGCTGGAGGCGCTCGCGCCGGGCCGCGTCGACCTCGGCCTCGGCCGCGCCCCCGGCACCGACGGCGCCACCGCCGCCGCCCTGCGCCGCACCGACCGGCTGAACGAGGGCGCCGACGACTTCCCGCAGCAGCTCATGGAGCTGACCCGCTTCCTCGACGACGACTTCCCCGACGGCCACCCCTACCGCCGCATCCACGCCGTGCCCGGCCCCGTCCAGGCGACCTCGCCCGGCGGCGTGCAGTCCCCGCACCGGCCGCCGATCTGGCTGCTCGGCTCCTCCGGCTTCAGCGCCCGGCTCGCCGGCACGCTCGGACTGCCGTTCGCCTTCGCCCACCACTTCTCCGCGCAGAACACCGTCCCCGCGCTGGACCTCTACCGCGAGACGTTCCGGCCGAGCGAGGTGCTGGCCGAGCCGTACGCGCTGATCGGCGTCTCCGCGCTCGCCACGGACGACGAGAAGGAGGCCCGCCGGCAGGTGCTGGCCGCCGCGCTCAACATGGTCCGGCTGCGCACCGGCCGCCCCGGCCTCGTGCCCACGCCGGAGGAGGCGGAGGCGTACGACTTCAGCCCGATGGAGCGGGACTTCCTCGACTCCTGGAACGCCAACGTCGTGCACGGCACCGCCGACGAGGTCGTCTCCGGCCTCAACGACCTCCAGAAGCGCACCGGCGCCGACGAGCTGATGCTCACGGCCAACGCGCACAGCGGCGACGTACGGGTGCGGTCCTACGAACTGATCGCCGACGCGTACGGGTTGCCGACGGCCGGCTGATCGCCGACGCGTACGGACTGCCGACGGCCGGCTGACCAACCCGTGGGCGGCGCCTACGCGTTGCCCACCGCCGCCGTCGCCAGCAGGTCGGAGATGCGGTCCGGCGGGACCGGGCGGGAGTACAGCCAGCCCTGGCCGGTGTCGCAGCCGATGGCGCGCAGACGGGCGGCCTGCGCCGAGGTCTCCACGCACTCGGCGATCACCGTCAGCCCGAGCCGGTGCGCGAGCTGCACCATCGCCTCGACGATCACCTCGTCGGCGGGGCTGGCCGACGGCTCGCCGGGCCCGGGGCCCGGTGTGCCGGTGCCCGCGCCGGGGGCCTCGTACTGGAACCCGCGGACGAAGGAGCCGTCCAGCTTCAGGACGTTCACCGGGAGCCGGCTGAGATAGGCGAGGTTGGAGTAACCGGTGCCGAAGTCGTCGATGGCGATGCGTACGCCCATGTCGCTGAGGGCTTCGAGGGCCTGGAGCGGGCGGCCGGCCGAGCCCGTCAGCGCGGACTCGGTCAGTTCGAGCTGGAGCAGATGCGGGGGCAGGCCCGTCTCGGCGAGCGTCCGGGCCACGTCGGCCACCAGGTCGGAGTCCCAGATCTGGCGCACCGCCACGTTGACGCTGACGAAGAGCGGGGGCGCGTCCGGGTGGTCCAGCTGCCAGCGGCGCGCCTGCCGGCACGCGGTGGTCAGCACCCAGCGGCCGAGCTGGACGATCGAGCCGTCCTCCTCCGCGAGTGAGATGAACCGATTCGGCGCGAGCGCCCCGAACTGCGGGTGGTGCCAGCGCACCAGTGCCTCGACGCCGTGCACGCGGCCGTCCGTCATGCCGACGAGCGGCTGGTACTCCAGCGCGAACTCGCCCTGTTCGATGCCGGGGCGGAGGGTGGAGGCGAGGGCCTGACGGGTCATCCGGTGCGCGTTGCGCTCCGGATCGAACAGCGTCCAGCGCGCCCGGCCGTCGGCCTTCGCCCAGTACAGCGTCGTGTCGGCGTCCTGCATCAGCGCGGTCGCGGTGGTCCCGGCGGCCCGCCGCTCGACGACGCCGATCGAGGCGGACACGGACACCCGGTGCTCCGCGAGCTCGAACGGCGCGCGCAACGCCTCCAGCGCCGACTCGGCGAGCTCGGCGAGCTGATCGGTCCCGGTGGACCCCTCCACGAGCAACGCGAACTCGTCCCCACCGAGCCGGGCGACGAGGGGCGCCCCGCCGGCCACCGGCGCGCCGCCCTCGGCGTTCGCGGTGCCGGCGGCGTCGCCCTGGCGGCCCCGGACCGTCTCCGCCGCGCAGCGGGTGAGGCGGTCGGCGACGGCGGTGAGGAGGCGGTCGCCGAGGCGATGGCCCAGGGTGTCGTTGACCGCCTTGAAGCCGTCCAGGTCCAGGTAGCACAGGCCGATCCGGCCGGTGCCCTCGGCGTAGGACTCCGCCTCCAGCGCGGCCGTCAGGCGTTCGAAGAACAGGGTGCGGTTGGGCAGCCGGGTCACCGGGTCGTGCAGTTGCAAGTGCCGTAGCCGGGCCTGGAGTTCGCGGCGGGCGCTGATGTCCGTGACCGACAGCAGGACCGCCCGCCGGGCCGGCGGCAGCGGGGTGACGGTCACCTGGACCCAGAGCGAATGGCCGTCGGGGTGCTTGAGCCGGCGCGTGCAGCGCAGCCGGGACTGCCGGCCGCGCAGCACCTCCCGGTAGGTGTGCCAGGTACGGGCGTCGGAGGCGAGGTCGACGAGGTCGGCGGCGGCCCGGCCGGTGAGGCCGTCGTCGGCGTCGTCGCCGGCCCAGCGCTCGGCGGCGCTCCCGCCGTCGGCCCTCGTACCCGTGCCGGGCGCGGCCCTGCCCAGCAGGGCGGCCAGCGCCCTGTTGGCGGTGACCACCCGCCCCTCGCGGTCGACGACCGCCATCGCCAGCGGCGCCTCGGCGAACGCGGCGACGGATCCGTTGTCGTCACACTCCGTGACGTCGGTTCGGCCGGGCTCTGCCGCGGGTGCCGGTCCTTCGGACGTTCCGCTCACCGCTCGCTCCCGCAGTGCACTCGTTCATCGTACGGATCTCGCAGGAAAGTGTGCCGATCATAGAGGTTGTACCCCCTGCCTTCCAGCCGCCGTCCGGGGCCTTCCGGGGTCGGCCGAACCTGGGGGATCGTTTCTGCTCGCCGTTGGTCCGGTTCGTTCACATGCCGACCGCATGTGACGTTCCGTGAGCCTTCGGTGCATCGGGGCGCGGGTCGGGCGTGCGTGCGGAGGGGCGCCCGAGCGTCCACCCCGCGCGCCGGGAGGACGAGCGGGGCGCACGCCGTCGCCCGGTCGTACGGCGAGGCCCTGCCGTGCGCCGACGCCCTCTCGTGCGCCGTCGCCTTCGTCGTGCGCCACCACCCCCGCAAGTCGCCTCACTCGTCCGGTGCAGGCAAACAGGCAGAAATACGACTAATCACCCCAGGCTGGGTGCGACTCCCCCCTCGCACCCGGAGGTCGCCTTGCCGCGCCTGCTGCCCCTCGTGGGGCCCCTGAAGGGATTCGTCCGTGACGGGGCGCCCCGTCTGCGCAGCACCGCGGCCGTGTTCACCTCGATGACCGCGCTCGCCGCGACCTCCCTGGTCACCGGCCCCGCGCTCGCCGAGGCCGGCGCCACCCCCTGCGCGTTGCAGCGCACCGAGGCGCACCACTCCGAGGGGCTCGACTCCTGGAACGCCGCCTATCCGCGGCCCACCCGCCCGCTCGACGCCGTCATGGTGTTCCTCTCCTTCCCCGACGCCGGCCCCGAGACCACCCCGAAGGAGCTGACCGACGACTACTTCCCGGCCACGAACCGCTTCTTCGAGCGCGCCTCCTACGGCCGGTTCTCTCTGCGCACGCACCCGCTGCCGCACTGGATCCAGATGCCGCACCCCTCCACCGCGTACGCCATACGGCGGGACTGGAGCCCCGGCCGCCGGGCCGCCTATCTCCGCGACGCGCTCGCCGCGGCCGACCGGCACGTGGACTTCTCGCGCTACGACGTCGTCTACTTCGTCGCCGACCCCGACGCGCCCGGCGTCGACTCCGACGCCACCAAGGTGGTCAACCTGGACCGGCCGCTGCGCGCCGACGGTAAGGACATCCGCCGGGTCGTCACCGTCTTCGAACGGCACCCGCCGGACCGGCTGGTCCTCGCCCACGAGACTGGGCACGTGTTCGACCTGCCCGACCTCTACCACCGGCCGGTCGACGGCAAGGGCGACTGGGACACCTACGTCGGCGACTGGGACCTCATGGGCAGCCAGTTCGGACTCGCCCCGGACCTCTTCGCCTGGCACAAGTGGAAGCTGGGCTGGCTCGACCCCCGCCAGGTCGTCTGCGTGAAGGGCCCGGGCAGCACCCGGCTGACTCTGGAGCCGGTGGACGCGGGACCGTCGACGGGGACCGCCGGGGCGGCGGACGTCTCCACGCTGGCGGACGTCTCCACACCGGCGGGAGCCTTCACGTCGGCCGGGACCCCGGTGGTCTCCGGCGCGATCGGCGCCGCCGGCGCACCCGCGGCGGCGCCCGGCATCGGGGCGCGCCCCCTCGCCGCGGCGGGGCGCGGGACGAAGCTCGCGGTGGTGCGCACCGGCCCCGACCGCGTGCTCGCCATCGAGGCGCGCGACCCGGTCGGCAACGACGCCGCCGCCTGCACCCGCGGCATCCTCGTCTACCGGGTGCGCAACGAGGCCGAGTCCGGCGACGGCCCCGTCCAGGTCGTCGACGCCCACCCGCGCACCGGCGCCTGCTGGGACGAGTCGGTCTACCCGCCGCTCGCGGACGCCCCGGTGTCCCTGGGGGAGACCTTCACCGTGCCGGGGGAGGGCGTACGGGTGGCGGTGGAGGGGCGCACGGCGTCCGGGGAGTGGACGGTGTCCGTCACGGCGGCGCCGGAACAGTGAGCCGGACGATGGTCCCGGGCATGCGAAAGAGGCCCCTCGCCGAGCGAGGAGCCTCTTTCCGTCGTGTGCGCCGCCAGGGACTCGAACCCCGGACCCGCTGATTAAGAGTCAGCTGCTCTAACCAACTGAGCTAGCGGCGCCTGCTGACGTCGTAGACCTTAGCACCCTGATCGACGGGAGGAAAAATCGAAATCCGCACCGCCGCCGAGGCCGCCGCCCGGGCCGCCCGCATCGCCGCCCAGCACACCGCCTCGGCCCCCGGCAGCCACGGATCACGGGTGTCCGGGGCGACCAGCCAGCGCGAGGCCGGCGGCCGCCCGGCACCCGACGCGGGGCGCAGCGCGGGCACGGTGACGGCGTCGCCGGTGCCGTGGCAGAGCAGCGGCGGCACGGCACCGCCGCCGTCCCACTCCTCGGCGTCGAGCAGTGACGGGAGGCGGCGGGCGGTGCCGGGGGCGGTGAACAGGAGCGTGCGCCCGCGGTGGACGGCCACCGGGCCGGAGCCGGGCCCCTCGTCCCACAGCCGGTCGAGCAGGCTCCGGCCGAAGACGGCGGGCACGTTGACGACGTCGAACACCGTGCCGCAGGGCAGGACGAGCGGCGCGTCCGGCCGCTCCTCCCAGAGGGCGAGCGTGCTGCGGGGGTACGGGCCGGCCGAGGCCAGCCAGGCGGCGCCCTCCGCGGTGACGCCCGCGACGTCGGACGGGTCCGGGAACGGGTTGAGACTCATGCCGTCCATCTGTACCCCGCGTGACTCACCCGATCCGGTGAGTTGCGGGAATCGGGGACGGGGGAAGCGGGGGCGGGGTACCGTGCGCCCGGCAATTGCCCCACGAGGGCCGACGGGGCCCGCGCGACGCGCGTGCGGGGTTCGCGCGACGCCCGTGCGAGGGCCCCGCGACGGATCGTCTCTCAGCCCAGGTCCGCCGGGCCGTGGGCCTCGACGCCCCGCAGCAGGTCCTGGCCGAACTCCACCATCTTCTTGGCGTAGTCCTCCGTCCACTGCGCCCGCTCGGCGATGGCCGCCGGTGTCAGCCGGTCGAAGCGGCGCGGGTCCGCCAGCTGTGCCGCCGCGATCGCCTGGTACTCGACCGCACGGTCGGCGGCGGCGCGGAACGCCTGGGACAGCTCGGTGGCCCGGGAGAGCAGGGCGCGCGGGTCGTCCATCGACTCCAGGTCGAAGAAGTGCTCGGGGTCGGCCGTGTCCTCCGCGGGCTCGAAGAGCAGGGGCGCGGGGCGTAGCCGCGATTCGTTCCGGCGCGGCGTGGGCTCCGCCATGACGTCTCCTCCTCGTACGTACGTCCGGTCCCCGCCCGGCAGGGAGAGGGCCACCGTCCATTGTCTCGTGGGCGCGCAAGAGGGCGGGGACCGTCAGGGAGGGCCCCCGCCCACCCCACGTTCAATGCACGGGCGGGCCCGGGTGTTCCCACGCGTCAGGGCCTCCAGGTCACCCGGTGTTCGTGCAGGTGGGACAGGACCGCGTGGTTCGCTTCCCAGCCGTCCGGGGCTGCTTTCGTCTGCCGCCTCCGGCGGCGTGCCGGGCTCCGCCCGGCGGAGGGGTGGGGGTGTGGTGATCGCCTGTTGGTCAGGCCTCCCAGGTCACCCGGTGTTCGTTCAGGTGGGACAGGACCGCGTGGTTCGCTTCCCAGCCGTCCGGGGCTGCTTTCGTCTGCCGCCTCCGGCGGCGTGCCGGGCTCCGCCCGGCGGAGGGGTGGCGGTGTGGTGATCGCCTGTTGGTCAGGCCTCCCAGGTCACCCGGTGTTCGTGCAGGTGGGACAGGACCGCGTGGTTCGCTTCCCACCCGTCCGGGGCTGCTTTCGTCTGCCGCCTCCGGCGGCGTGCCGGGCTCCGCCCGGCGGAGGGGTGGGGGTGTGGTGATCGCCTGTTGGTCAGGCCTCCCAGGTCACCCGGTGTTCGTTCAGGTGGGACAGGACCGCGTGGTTCGCCTCCCACCCGTCGGGGAACTTCACCGTGACGCCGAGCTGGACCGGCTCCGTGGACGGGTGGGCGTCCAGGAGGTCGGGGACGCCGGCGCGGCAGACCACGATGCAGGCGTGCCGGTGGCGGGAGGCGAGGACGCACAGACGGCCCGTCTCCAGGTGGAACGCCGTCGCGTCGGGGCGGCCCGAGAGCGGGTGCAGTACGACCGTCACGTCGAACTCCCGGCCCTGGAGCCGGTTCGCCGTGTCCACGGTGACGTCCGTGACCCCCAGCTCCGCGAGCGCCGCGCGCACGGCCGCCGCCTGGTCGCGGTGGGCGGTGCCGACCGCGATCCGGTCGGCGGTCAGCGGCACCGGCTCCGCCGCCCGCTCCGAGACCGACGCCCCCTCCCGGTCCAGCAGCCGGCGCACGACCAGCGCGAGTGCCCGTACCGCCTCCGGGTCCGTGCGCGGGGTGTGCCGGGGCGGCAGCTCGAGCAGGCCCCAGCCGGAGCGCGCCGCCTCGTCGAGCACCGCGTCCGGGCCCGAACCGTCGGCCGGCACGCCGAACGCGAGCCGCCGGTCACCGGGCCCGGTGCCGCTGCGGAACGGCGTGTACGGGTAGAACGCGTCGGACACCAGCGGCGCCGCCGACGCCGGCAGCCGCCAGGACACCGGGAGCCGGTGCTGCGGCAGCTCCGGGTTGTGCGCGAGCAACGTGCTCACCGCCGACGCCGACGGGTCGTACGACAGCCCCGCCCACTGCTCCGCGCCGACGATCGCGAACGGGTCCAGCTGCCCCGGGTCGCCCACGAACAGCGCGCGTTCGAACAGCCCGGCCACGGCCAGCAACGCGTCGGAGCGCATCTGGTACGCCTCGTCGACGATCGCGTGCCGCCACGGCTCGACGTTCTTCACGTGCGCCCACTTCGCGGCCGTCGACAGCACGATGTCCAGGCCCGCGAGGTCGCCCGCCTTCGCGGACTTGCGGACGCCGGGCAGCGCGTCGAGCGCCTTGTCGTACGGGTCGGCGTCGCTGCTGTGCAGCCGGCCCACCGCCGCGTCGGGGTTCTTCTCGGCGAGCCGGACGACGAGGTCGTCGACCTGGGCGTTGGTCTGCGCGATCACCATGAGCGGGCGCCCGGCGGCGGCCAGTTCGAGCGCGGCGCGGACGACCAGCGTCGACTTGCCCGCACCGGGCGGCGAGTCGACGACGACGCCGCGGTGGGTGCCGTGCAGCGTGTCGCGCAGGATCGCGTCGGTGGCCCGCGCGGCCTCGGCGCCGGGGTCGAAACCGGCGACCGCTTCGTGCACCGTCGTCACAGGACGTCCTCCTCGGTCACCGCGTCCGGGCGCTCCGCCGTCGTGGCCGCGGACTCGCCCGGCGGACCGCCGTGCGTCCACGGCGTGTCCTCCGGGTCCGGCAGCTTGGCGCCGCCGCGCTGCTCGTGTTCGAACAGGGTGAAACAGAGCCGGTCGCCCTTCTCGGGGACGGAACCCTCCTCGGGCTCCCGCCCGCGCCCCATCTTGTCGAGGATGCGCAGGGTCACCGACACGCCCTCTTCCTCCTCCGTGAGCCCCACGAACTCGGCGGTCTGCGGCTTGCCGCCCAGCGAGCGGTACACCTTGGCGCGCTCCCCGAGGTGCGGCCGGTCGTCCGTGCGGACGGTCACCAGGGGGCGGGGGCTCGGCCGCTTGCTCTCGCTGTACGCCATCACCACCTCGACGACCTCCCCGGCGAACGCCTCCCCGGCCAGCCGCCGACCGGCCATGACCAGCGGGTCGTCCAGTGCCTCCTGGGCCTCCAGGCGGGCCTGCTCGCGCTCGCGCGTGGCGAGCTTGTTGGCAGCGGTGACCGCGTCGTCCAGGCGCGGCTGCGGGGGCTCGCCGGCCAGGACGCGGTCGCGGTGGCCGGTGAACGACCAGCGGTCCCGGGTCCAGCGGTCGGCGACGTGCGCCCCTTCCGGGAGGGCGCGCAGGAGGTCGATGCCGTGCCAGACCGCGTCCCAGGTGGGGCGCGTACGGCTCTCCACCAGGGCGCGGATCTCGCGCTCGGCGGCGGTGAGCTCGCCGAGCCGGTCGTCCGCCTCCAGGCCGTCCTCGGCGGCGGCCAGCCGGGTGCGGGCGCGGTCGTAGCGCTCGATGGCGGGGGCGAGCAGTCTGTTGTCGAAGGCGGGGTCGGTGGCGGGGCCGGCGGGCGGGTGCAGGAGCTGTCCGGCGGCGTCCCTCGCCAGCTCCGCGCGCAGGGCGGCCTCGGCGCCGGTCGTGCCGTCCGGCGGGTCGATCCAGGCGAGGAGTGCGCCCAGGTGCTGGTCCTCCAGGTTGCTCTGGCCGGTCGCCCAGTGCCGGGACAGCAGCTCGGTGAGGGCGGGCAGCAGGGAGGAGCCGGGGACGCGGGCCCGCTCCGCGAAGTGCGTGAGCCAGCGGCCGAGCAGCGGCACGCGGGGCGGTGCGGGGTGCGGGGTCTCGGGGTCCTGCTCGGCGGTGCGGCGGAACCGCATGGAGCGGCCGAGCAGCCGTACGAAGTCGACGCCCGCGCGGCTCGGCACGATCAGCTGGGGTGCGTCCGCGCACAGCTCGACCTCGACCTTGACCCGCTTGCCGGTCTCCGGGTCGGCCTCGGTGCGCTCGGCGGGCTCCACGGCGTCCGCGAAGCCGTCGATGTACGGCAGGACGACGTCGGCCAGCTCGGCGAGGAACGCGAAGCGCAGGTCACGGTCGCGGGGCTGCGGCACGACGAGCAGCCGCGGCGCGTCCCGCTCGGTCCCGACGAGCGCCCCGAGCGGAGCCCCCGCCTCACCGGCGGTCGTCAACGGCACGATGACCAACGGCCGAGCGGACACGTACCGGTGCCGCACGGTGGCCAAGGCCTGCGCCCGTCCCTCCCGCACGGCCTCCAGCCGGGCGAGCGTGGAGATCAGAGACATGGGACACCTCGACGGAGTACGAGCCGACCGGCTCCGGGCACGGGGCGGAAAGCCCGCGCCATGCGGGCGTGTCCGGGCGCGGGGCGTGACGCCCGCACCGCGCAGGCGTGGTCGGGTGCGGGGGATGACGCCCGCATCTCCCGCGTCAACATGCCGCACTCCCCGTCGCCGCACCCGCCGCATGGCGCAGTGCCTCTGCCCGCAGGTCCGCCGCACGGCGCAGCGCCGCGACCGCGGGGTCCGCGGGGTCGCCCGCCTCGCCGTGTGCCGCGGCGAGGACCTCGTCGACCGTCGTGAGACCCCCGAGCTCCGCCCGCGCCGCCCGGCCGAGCGCGGTGACCGCACCCGCCGCGCGCGAGCGCTCCCGGCAGTGGAACGCCAGCTCGCACGTGGACAGGCACTCCGGCGCGTACGTCGCCGGAACCGACTCCACGGCGGCCGAGAGCCGCTCCGGCGGCAGGTCGAGGCCGAAGCACGTGCCCTCGGGCAGCGCCCCGGCGATCTCCTCGATGCGGGTGAGCCGGGCGAGCTGCCGCCGCGTCACCGACCGCTGCTTGCGGACGTCGACCGCGGCGGCCGTGGCCAGGTTGGAGAAGTCCTTCGGGCACACCAGCAGGATGCGGTGGCGTACCACGGGCACCGGCTCCAGCCGCGCCGCGATCTCCTCGAGCGCGAGCACGTACACCGCGGACTGCCGCGCCGCCGCCCCCACCTTGGCCGCGTCGGCCGAGCCGTCCAGCATCGGGAAGGACTTGATCTCCACGACCGTCCAGGACCCGTCCGGATGGACGACCACCGCGTCCGGCTCCAGGAACGCGGGGGAGCCGGCCACGTCGAGCGCGAGCATGGGGTGGTCGAGCAGCGTCCAGCCGCCCGCCGCGACGGCCTCCCGCAGCGCCAGCGCCGTACGCGCCGTGCGCCCGGCCGGGCCGACCGCCGTCAGGTCGGGCACGGAGGAGGTCTCGGGCGGCGGGGCGCCCGGATCCAGCCGCTCGTGCACCAGCCGGAGCAGCTCCGCGCCGCCGTCCGCCTTGACCCGCTTCTCGAACGCGTTGCCCCGCGTGAGGGCGAACTGCGACTGGCCGAAGGACGACGGCGCGCCCAGCGCGTCCGCGAGCGCCGCCTTGTCCACCCCCGCGCCGTCGAGCAGCGCGCGCCGGTCGCAGCCCGGGTTGGCGGCCAGCGCGGCGAGCGCCCGGGCGTCGAGCGCCTTGGGCGGCGGCGGGGGCTCACCCGCCCCGGGGGCAGCCGGCCCCCGCAGCTCAGCGAGCAGGTGCCGCAGCGCCGTCCCCGGCGTCCGCGGGGGCGGCACCCGGTTCGGCTCCCGGCCCGTGGCGGGTTTCGCGCTGTCGGGGAATTCGCTCACCCGCCGAAGTCTGGCATCCACCACTGACAACCGGGGAACCGCCACCGCGCGCGGCCGCCAGGACCGGCGCAAGCCGCGCCACCAGTGCCGCCCGCAGCATGGCCGCGACCCGCATCACCGGCCCGGCCAGCAGCAGTCCGACGCCCATCACGGCGACCCCGGCGAGCGCGTCCAGCAGATAGTGGTTGGCGGTGCCCATGACCACGATCGTGGTGAGCAGTGGATAGGCCACACCCGCCACCTTCAGCGTGCGTGTGCGGCCGTAGCGCCACAGCATCACCCCGCACCACAGCGCCCACCCCACGTGCAGGCTCGGCATCGCCGCGTACTGGTTCGTCATGCCGCCCATGCCGCGCGGCGCGCTCGCCTCGCCGCCCCACCAGCCGTACGAGCTGTACTGCGCCATCGTGTCCACGAACCCGTGGGCGGGGTGCAGCAGCCGGGGCGGGCACGTCGGCAGCAGCGTGAAGCCGATCAGACCGAGGAACGTGGACGTCATCAGCCAGGTGCGGACCATGCGGTACTGCTCCGCGTGCGCGCGGAACATCCACACGAGGATCGCGGGGGTGACGACGTAGTGCAGCGACGCGTACCAGAAGTCGGCCGGGACGCCGAGCCAGGCGTGGTCCGTGAACAGCCGGTTGAGCGGGTGCTCGGCGTTGATGTGGAGGAACTTCTCGATCCGCAGGATCGCCAGGCCGTGGTCGACGGCGCCGGGCACGTCCCCGCGCACGATGAGCCGGCCCGCCGAGTACGCGGCGTAGACCACGATGATCAGGGGCAGTTCCGTCCACCAGCGGGCACGGGGCGCGGAGGCGTCCTCCTGGCGCGGCCGGGGCCGCGGGCGCTCCTCGCGCTCCGGCCCGGGCTGCGGACCCGCCTCGATGCCCGGAGACTCGGTCTGCGGCATCCGATCGCCCTCCCCCTTCTCGTCGCTACGGGTGCCCGGTGGCATGACGGTCCACCTTACGGTGCCTGCGCACGTCCCCGTGGGTCCCCCCGGCACTCGAAGACGCAGAGATCCCTTCCCGGGTTGCCCGACCGGTTCCCCGAGGAGGTGCCCGGGGTGCCTCCGACAGGGTGAGCGATGATGGAGGAAACCGCCTCTTCTTTTGTCATCGAACCCTGCGTCGGCCCCGCGTGATTGCGCGTGGACGCATCCTTTGTCATCGAAAGGTCCCTCATGGCACCGCGCATCCTGCTGGCCCGGCACGGACAGACGGAATGGTCCCTGCTCGGGAAGCACACGGGCCGGACGGACATACCACTCCTGGAGGAGGGCCGGCAGGGCGCCAAACTGCTGGGCGAACGACTGCACCGGGCGCCGCTGGACGGCCTGTCCGAGGCCGTGGTGCGCACGAGCCCGCTGCTGCGCGCCCGGGAGACGTGCGAACTGGCCGGCTTCGGCGAGCGCGCCGAGCCCTGGGACGCGCTCCTGGAGTGGCACTACGGGGCCTACGAGGGCATGACGCCGGACGAGATCCAGGGCGTACGGCCGGGGTGGCTGATCTGGCGCGACGGCGTCCCCGAGGGCGAGGCCGCGGCGGAGGTGTCCGCGCGCGCGGACGACGTCGTCTCCTGGGTGCGCGGCCAGGAACGGGACGTACTGCTGTTCGCCCACGGGCACATACTGCGGGCGATCGGGGCGCGGTGGCTGGGGCTGCCGCTGTCGTTCGGAGCCCGGGTGCGGCTGAGCCCCGCGTCGCTGTCCGTCCTGGGATGGGCGTACGGGGAGGCGGCGATCGAGTCGTGGAACGACGTGGGGCACCTGGTGGGGTGACGGCCGAGCCCTGAGGGGCGCGGTACGCCCGGGGTCACCGCGCCGGCCGCGCGACGTCGGCGTGGCGGTCGAGGAACGCCGCGACCTCCGCCGTCCCGCGGTGCGGCAGCAGCAGCCCCGTCGTGGCGGACAGCATGGTGTGCACGCGGGAGGACCGGACCTCGTCCAGCAGGTCCAGGGCGCGGTGGCCCGCCGCCGCGGCCTCGTCGGGGCGGCCGTCCCGGGCCAGGTCGTCGGCCAGTTCCGCCGTGTACAGGACGATGTTGCGCGCGAAGTGCGGGTCCTGGAGGCGCGCCGCCCGCCGCGCGTGCCGGGCCGCCCGCGAGAAGTCCCCCAGCGTCGACCAGCACCGCGCCTCCAGGCTCTCCAGCTCGGCCTCGCCGTAGAAGGACATCCACTCCGGGTCCGCCGGCGCCGGGCCCCGGGCGAACAGCGCCTTGGCCCGGTCCAGCGCCCGCTCGCACTCCGTACGGTCGCCGAGCCCCGCCCGGCCGCCCGCCTCGCGCAGCGCCAGCAGCGACAGCAGCCGGTGCGAGCCCAGCGGCCGGGCCGCCCGCCGGCCCGCCTGCGCCGCCCGTACCGCCTCCCGGGGCCGGCCCGCGTCCCGGGCCAGGAACGAGGTGTTGCAGAACGCGTGCGCCTCCAGGGCCGGGTCCCCGGCCATCCGGGCCGTCGCCAGTGCCTCCGCGTAGTGCGAGCGCGCGTCGTCGAAGCGGCCCGAGTCGTGCGCCAGCCAGCCCACCGAGAGGGCCAGTTCACCCGCCCCCGCGTACAGCCGGTCCGCCGTCGACCGGCGTGCCGTACCGGCGTCCAGCAGGGCGTACGCGGTGCGCAGCGGGGCGGCCGCGTGCCGGTGGAGGCCCTCGGCGCCGTGCCGGTCGTCGAGCAGCCGGATCCGCCGTACGGCCTCCTCCAGGAGGTCCGCCTCGGCGGCGCCCGCCCGGCGGGCCGGGCGTCCGGCGGCGGCCGCGGCGTCGGGGACGAGCCCGAAGGGCCCCAGGGAGACGGCCGCCACGGTCGCGGTGCCGCCTGTCATGAATGCGCGACGTTGCACGTCGCTCTCCTCGTGGTTCGGTCGGTGCGGGCCGTCGTACGCGCGCGTGCCGTACGACGCCGTGTGCGTGGGTGTACTGATGTCCGGTTCAGCGGGCGGGGGCGCCTCGTCGGCCGGGCGCGGGGGCCGGCCGCGTACGGAGGAGCGGGGGGCGAACCCCAGATCGGTCAGCGTCCGGCCGGGGAACATGTGCAGGAACACCCGTTCGTAGGCGTAGTTGGGGCAGCGGATCTCCCCCGCCTCCACCCGTCCGATGTACCGGGCGTCGCAGCCCACCCGCTCGCCGATCTCCCGGGCGGCCCGCCGCACCGCCGCCGCGAACTCGCCCGGCGAGCGCTGCCCGCGCAGCCGCCGGAAGGCGAGGTTCGGCCTCGGTGGCCTGGGGGACTGGGACGAGGTCACCGCTGACGACGCCATGGCCGGGCCCTCTCTCGCACTCCGTCGAACCGTCCGACGGAGCAGGACCGTACCCGTCCGCCGGATCCCGTCATGCGAGGTTTGGCTACAAACCGGATATCTCATCCCTGATCTGCCATGAAGTGCCATCCTTTGCGCGGTGTGTGCGCCGTAGCCGTTGACGGACTCGCGCGTTGAACCCCGTGGACCGGGAGCCGCCCGTGCTCCCGACCGCTCAGCCGTCAGGAGGGGTACGCCGTGTGGGAGGCCGGGATGAAGAGGATCGATCCCCGTAGGTCGCTGTCGTCGCCGGGCGGTCCCGATGTGGTGACCGTTCCCGCGCGGCAGGGACTCGAGGCCGTCGACATCCTGCGCCGCGGCACCGGCGACCGCGTCGGCCCCGTCCTGCACGACGACGACTGCGACACCCTCGGCTTCCTGGTGCCGCCCGGGACGGCGGACGCCTGGGACGTGCCGGGCAGCACCTGTACGCAGACGGACGGCCGGGGCGCGGCCCTGGCCGCCCCCGAACCGGCCGGCGCGGGCGGCGGGTGGCTGCTGCCGCCGGGCGGCACCGAGCCCGCCACGGACCCCGCGGTGCTGCGGGACGCGCTCGGCGAGGCCGCCCGGCTGCTCCGGGCGGCGGACAGCTGCCGGTGACCTGCGCGGACGGTCGCCCCGGGCGGGGGCCCTCCACGCCGAGCCGGCGCGCGCCCCGTCGATAATGGACGGATGGCGAGGAGCGCGAAGGCGGCAGGAACCCCGCGGGCCGACAGGGCCGCGAAGGCCGCGGAACCCGGGCGCGGCGGACGCGGTGAAGGCGGTGGGCGCGGCGGACGCGACGGGGGCCGGGACGGCGGCCGGCGGGCCGGAGCCGAGGTCGAGGAGGCCGTCGACGGCGGGCTCGCCCGGCTGACGCCCGACCGCGACCGCCCCCGCGCCTGGAGCCTGTTCCTCGACGGCGCCCCGCAGTCGCACGTCGACCTCGACGACCCCACCCGCCTCACCTTCGACTACCAACGCCGCCTCGGCCATGTGATCGACCTCGCCGCCCCGCCCGGCCGGCCGCTGCGCGTCGCCCACCTCGGCGGCGGCGCCTTCACCCTCGCCCGCTACACCGCCGCCACCCGGCCCCGCTCCACCCAGCAGGTCGTCGAACGCGACGGCGCCCTGGTGCGGTTCGTGCGCGAGGCGCTGCCGCTGGACCCCCGGGCGCGGATCCGCGTCCGCACCCTCGACGCCCGCGAGGGGCTCGCCAAACTGCCGGACGACTGGGCCGACGTCGTCCTCGCCGACGTGTTCGACGGGGCGCGGACACCGGCCCACCTCACCTCGACGGAGTTCCTCACCGACGTGCGCCGGGTGGTGCGCGCCGGCGGACTGTACGCGGCCAATCTGACGGACGGTCCGCCGCTGGCCCATCTGCGCGGGCAGATCGCCACGGCCGCCGCCGTCTTCCCGGAACTCGCGCTGGTCGCCGAACCGGCCGTGCTGCGCGGCCGGCGCTTCGGCAACGCGATTCTCGTCGCCTCCGGCCTGCCCCTGCCCGTCGCCGAACTCACCCGCCGCGCCGCCTCGGACCCGCACTCCGCGCGGGTCGAACACGGCAGGGCGCTGATCGACTTCACCGGCGGGGCGCGCCCGGTCACGGACGCGGACGCGGTGGCCTCGCCGGCCCCGCCGCCCTCGGTGTTCGATTAAGAGGGTGCAGGCGGGTCAGTAGGTGCCGATGTCCACGTGCGGCGGTCCGTCGTGCCAGGTGCAGAAGACCGAGACCTTGTCCGCGCCCGAGGTGAACTCCACGCGGATCCACGACTCCGTCTTCCACACCTGCATCGACCAGCCGGCCCCCGGCGTCGCCGACACCAGCGTCGCCGAGGTCTCGCCGATGTCGAACACCACCCGGCCGCCGTCGGTGTCGTAGCCCTTGACCTGCCCGGACGTGTCCGGCGGCGGCGAACTCTTCGACGAATGCGCCGGTGCGTGCGAGGAGGACGGGGCGGAGGCGGGGGCCGAAGTGCCGGACGGCGCGGGCGACTTCGGCTCGCGGGACGGCGACGGGCTCTTCGTCGGCTTCGGCGCGCGGCTGGTCGCGCTGGCCAGCGCCCGGGCCTCCTGCGTCGCACCGGCCGCCGTGATCGGCAGGGCGCGCGGCGGGTCGTAGGCGGTCCCCGCCATGACCGTGTGGACACCCCACCACGACAGCGTGACCGCCGCGCCGGTGGCGAGCGACCACGCCAGAACGTGAACGAGTCCTCTGTACATCGCTGTCATATTGCCTCACCCGCCCCACGGGTGTCTCACCAGTCGCACACAGTCTCGAATGTCCGTTGTGCGTCGTGGAGTTGTCCACAGGCTCCGGACGGCCCCGCACGCATGGCGTACGGTGCGGCGCATGGCAAGTGTGCTCGTGGTCGAGGACGACCAGTTCGTACGCTCCGCGCTCATCCGGCATCTGACCGACGCCGCGCACACCGTGCGCAGTGTCGGCACCGCGCTCGCGGCGCTGCGCGAGGTCGCCCACTTCTCGTTCGACGTCGTGATACTCGACCTCGGACTGCCCGATCTGGACGGCTCCGAGGCGCTGAAGATGCTGCGCGGCATCACCGACGTACCGGTGATAGTGGCCACCGCGCGGGACGACGAGACGGAGGTCGTTCGGCTGCTCAACGCGGGCGCCGACGACTATCTGACCAAGCCGTTCTCCGTCGAGCACCTCTCCGCCCGGATGGCCGCCGTGCTGCGCCGGGCCCGGTCCGGCGCGGGCGAGGCACCGGTGTCCACGGTGATCCGGGTCGGCGGGCTCGCCATCGACCCCCTGCGCCGCCAGGCGGAACTCGACGGGGTCCGACTGGACCTGACCCGGCGCGAGTTCGACCTGCTCGCCTTCCTCGCCGGCCGCCCCGGCGTGGTCGTCCCCCGCAAGGAACTGCTCGCCGAGGTGTGGCAGCAGTCCTACGGCGACGACCAGACCATCGACGTCCACCTCTCCTGGCTGCGCCGGAAGCTGGGGGAGACGGCGGCCAGGCCCCGCTATCTGCACACGCTGCGCGGCGTGGGCGTGAAGCTGGAGCCGCCGAGAGCGGAGCCGCTGTCATGAGGTGGGCACTGGTCAAGGTGTGCGTGGCGGTGACCACCATGGTCGTGGTCGCCTTCGCGGTGCCGCTCGGCCTGGTCATCAAGGAGATGGCACGCGACCGCGCCTTCTCCAACGCCGAGCGGGAGGCGGCGGCGGTGGCGCCCGCGCTGTCCATCACCACCCAGCGGGACCAGCTGGAGCGCGTCGTCGCCTCGGCCGGCTCCGACGACGAGGGCATCGCGGTGCACATACCGGCGGCGTCACCGACCGACGACAGCGGTGCCGGCGTCAGCGGCGAGGGCGGGGCCGGCGGTGAGGGCGAGGGCGCCGCGAAGGCGCTCGACCTCGGCCGGCAGCGCGCCGCCGACAAGGACATCGAGGCCACCCGGAAGCTGGGCCGGGCCTCCACCAGTGAGGTGGCGGGCGGCTTCACCCTGCTGCAACCCGTCGCGATCGGTTCCGGGGCCATCGCCGTGGTCGAGGTGTACGTGCCCGAGGCCGAGGTCACCAACGGCGTCGGCACGGCCTGGGCGGTGCTCGCCGCCGTCGGCGCCGCGCTCGTCGTCGGCTCGGTCGCCGTCGCCGACCGGCTCGGCGTGCGCATGGTGCAGCCCGCGCAGCGCCTGGTCGAGGGCGCGCACGAACTGGGGGAGGGGAAGCTGGGCGCCCGGGTGCCCGAGGAGGGGCCGACCGAACTGCGGCTCGCGGCGGTCGCGTTCAACTCCATGGCCGATCAGGTCGTCCAACTGCTCGCCAACGAACGGGAACTGGCCGCCGACCTGTCGCACCGGCTGCGCACCCCGCTGACGGTGCTGCGGCTGAACGCGGCCTCGCTCGGCGAGGGTCCGGCCGCCGACCAGACCCGGGCCGCCGTCGCCCAGCTGGAGCGCGAGGTCGACACCATCATCCGCACGGCCCGCGAGGCCAAGCCGCAGACGGCCGCGCCCGGCCCCGGGGCGGGGTGCGACGCGGCGGAAGTGGTGCGCGAACGCATGGAGTTCTGGTCCGCGCTCGCCGAGGACGAGGGACGCAAGGTGCGCACGGCCGGCATCGACCGGCCGGTACGCATACCCGTGGCCCGCGCCGACCTGGCCGCCGCGCTCGACGCCCTGCTCGGCAACGTCTTCCGGCACACCCCGGAGGGCACCGCCTTCGCGGTCGACGTGCACAACGCGGAGGACGCGGTGATCGTGCTCGTCTCCGACGCCGGCCCCGGCATCACGGACCCCGACGCCGCGATGGCCCGCGGCCGCGGCTCGGGCAACGACGGCTCGACGGGGCTGGGCCTCGACATCGTGCGCCGCCTGGCCGAGTCGACGGGCGGCGACGTCCGCATCGGCTCGTCGGTGCTCGGCGGCACGGAGGTCCGCATCTGGATACAGCTCGACGGCTGCGGCACGACGACGGGCGGCCGCCGAGGGCACCGGGCCCGCATGCGCAAGCGCAAGCGGAGCGCCCCGTCAGGGGCGCGGGGAACGGCGCGAGCAACCACGACGAGCCCGCACCCGCCGAACAACGCCACGCACCCGAGCTCTTAGGCACCCCGAACGAACCCTCCGCGCCGAGATTGGTCTCTACCTTTAACCCCCTCCGATCCCTTCCTTAAGCGCACCCTAAGATCCCCACCCCCCGTCCGGATTCGGGCGATCCGCCGGAATCCGGCCCGCTAGCTTTCTGCCGCACCCCCACTCCCGTGAGCAGTCGAAAGCAGGCACCTGATGAGCAGTACGCACCGGCGCAAGGTCAGCGGCAGGAACAAGGTGATCGGCGGCGTCGTCGCCGCGGCCGTGGCGGGCGGCGGCGCCTTCGCGCTCACCGGTACCGCGCACGCGGCCGGCGTCGGTGCCGTCTACACCAAGTCCAGCACCTGGGAGACCGGCTACACCGCCCAGTACGTCGTCACCAACGAGAGCGGCTCCAAGGAGTCCGACTGGACGCTGGAGTTCGACCTGCCCTCCGGTGCGAAGATCAGCTCGCTGTGGAACGCCACGTCGAAGGTGAGCGGGCAGCACGTCACCGTGACGGCCCCGTCCTGGGACAAGGACGGGCTCGCGGCGAACGAGTCCGTCACCGTCGGCTTCGTCGTCAACGGCAAGGGCGACCCCACCGGTTGCCGCATCGACGGCGCGAGCTGCTCCGCCGACGACGGCGCCACCCCCGAGCCGAGCGGGCGCCCCTCGGAGACGGCCACCTCCGAGCCGACCGCGGAGCCCACCAAGAGCACGCCGTCGCAGAGTTCCGACCCCAAGCCGAGCTCCAGCCCGTCGACCCCGGACACCGGCAACGGCAGCGCGGGCAGCGCCGGCTTCGCCCCGTACGTCGACACCTCCCTCTACCCCGCCTTCGACCTGCTCGCCGCGGCCGACGCCACCGGGGTGAAGGACTACAACCTCGCCTTCGTCACCGACGGCGGCGGCTGCACCCCCAAGTGGGGCGGCGTCAGCGACCTGGGCAGCGACGCGGTCGCCGCGCAGATAGGCAAGCTGCGGGACAAGGGCGGCGACGTCCGCGTCTCCTTCGGCGGCGCGTCCGGCTCCGAGCTCGGTACGACCTGCTCCTCGGCCGACGCGCTGGCGGCGGCGTACGGCAAGGTCGTGGACACGTACAAGCTGACCAAGGTCGACTTCGACATCGAGGGCGGTGCGCTGCCGAACACCGCGGCCAACACCCGGCGCGCCCAGGCCATCGCCAAGCTCCAGCAGTCGCACTCCGGGCTCGACGTCTCCTTCACCCTGCCCGTCATGCCGGAAGGGCTGACCCAGGACGGCGTCAACCTGCTGTCCAACGCCAAGTCCAACGGCGTGAAGATCTCCGCCGTCAACATCATGGCGATGGACTACGGGGCCTCGTACAACGGGGACATGGGCGGTTACGCGATCCAGGCGGCCACGGCCACCCAGGCCCAGATCAAGAGCGTGCTCGGGCTGTCGGACAGTGCGGCCTGGAAGGCGGTCGCGGTCACGCCGATGATCGGCGTCAACGACGTGTCGACGGAGGTGTTCAAGGTCGACGACGCCACGCAGCTGGTGGACTTCGCGAAGTCGAAGGGGCTGGGGTGGCTGTCGATGTGGTCGGCGACGCGGGACAAGCAGTGTGCGGGTGGGGCGAAGAACACGGCGGACGCGACGTGCAGCTCGATCACACAGGGGGCGTTCGACTTCTCGAAGGCCTTCGGGGCGTACAAGTAGGGGGCCGGCTGTGACCTGCGGGAGTTCTCCCTGAGGCCTCCTCCGGGAGAGGAGCTGCCCGGCGCCCTCCGCCGGGCAGCTCCCGTTCAGCGCGGGGCGCGGTCCGCTTCCCCACGAAACCCCCCCACCAGGACCGCGCCCCGTCCCCCGTGACCGGCCCGGCCGGCGTCCGCTTACGCCGGCCGGGCCGGGGCTTTTTTCTTCGCCCCCGCCGCCCCTGCCCTGCGCGTTCCTTGGGCCGCGGGGGTGCGTGGTCGGCTGACGGCCGGTGGGGGCTTGTCGCGCAGTTCCCCGCGCCCCTTACGGGGCGCCCCTTCAGGGGCGCCCACCGCGGGGTGCGATGACCGTGCCCGCGCCGGGCGGGGCGGGTTGTGGCGCGGGCACGGTGGTCTAGGGGTGAGGCGGGAGCGTGCCGGTGCGGGCGGCCCGGCCGTACCAGTGGGCGCTCGACTTCGGGGTGCGGGCCAGGGTGTCGTAGTCCACGTACACCGCGCCGAAGCGCTTCTCGTAGCCGTACGCCCATTCGAAGTTGTCCATCAGGGACCACAGGTAGTAGCCCCGCACGGGGGCGCCCTCGTCGATCGCGCGGCGCACCGCCGAGAGGTGGCCGCGCAGGTAGGCGATGCGCTCCGGGTCGTGCACCGTGCCGTCGGCGTCCGGGACGTCGTCGTACGCGGCACCGTTCTCGGTGATGTACAGCGGCAGTCCGGGTGCCTCGCGGGCGTAGCGCATGACCAGTTCGTGCAGCCCGGTCGGGTCGACCGTCCAGCCCATCGCCGTTCGGTCGCCCGGCGTCTGGTGGAAGGCCACGTCGTCGGCGCCCGGCCAGGGGGCGTGCTCGCTCGCGCCGTGGCCGTCGGCACGCGGACCGGACGGCGCGTTCTCCGCGGCGCTCACCAGGGCCGGCGTGTAGTAGTTCAGGCCGAGCGCGTCCAGCGGCTGGTGGGTGAGGACCAGGTCGCCCTGCTGGATGAAGCCCCAGTCGGTGACCGACCGGGTCGCCTTGATCAGCGTCTCCGGGTACGCCCCGTGCAGCATCGGGCCGTGGAAGACGCCGTTGGCCAGGTCGTCGATCCGCTGCGCCGCGTCCAGGTCGGCCGGGTCCTGCGACAGCGGGCGTATCACCTGGGAGTTGAGGCTGACGGCGACGGTGTTGCGGGCCGGCATCGTGGCCCGCAGGGCGGTCGTGCCCAGGCCGTGCGCGAGGTTGAGGTGGTGCGCGGCGCGCAGCGACGCCTCCGGGTCGGTGCGCCCCGGGGCGTGCACGCCGGAGCAGTAGCCGAGGAAGGCGCTGCACCAGGGTTCGTTCACGGTGATCCACTGCTCGACGCGGTCGCCGAGCGCCAAGCCGAGGATCGCCGCGTACTCGGCGAACCGGTAGGCGGTGTCCCGCTCGGGCCAGCCGCCGGCGTCCTCCAACTCCTGGGGGAGGTCCCAGTGGTAGAGCGTGAGGGCCGGCTTGATGCCGTGGGAGAGCAGTTCGTCGACCAGACGGCGGTAGAAGTCCAGGCCGCGCTGGACCGCGGGGCCGCGGCCGGTGGGCTGGACGCGGGACCAGGAGACGGAGAAGCGGTACGCCTTCAGGCCGAGCTCCGCCATCAGCGCGACGTCGTCGCGGTAGCGGTGGTAGTGGTCGACGGCGGTGTCGCCGTGGTCGCCGCCGGCCGTCTTCCCCGGGGTGTGGCTGAAGGTGTCCCAGATGGAAGGCGTACGGCCGTCCTCCGCGACCGCTCCCTCGATCTGGTACGCGGAAGTGGCCGCTCCCCAGACGAAGGCGGGAGGGAAGGACACGGACATCGGCTCGGTCATGGAATCGCTCCCACGGGTCGGTTGCGCGGCCCATTATGCATGGGAGCGCTCCCACGGCGAAACCCCTCGCACACGGATACGGTTTTTGCGCGCCGTGAGGGGCGCGCCGTAAGGGGCGCGGGGAACTGCGCGGGCGACCATGACGCACCCCGCACCCGCCAACGCGCCGAACCTCCACCCCAGTGGGCGCCCCACGGCTTTCTCGCCCCCGCCGCCCCTACCCTTCCCATCCCTTCAAGGGGCTCCGCCCCTTTGACCCCGGGAGAGCTCGGGTGGGTGGGGACGGAGGGGGAGTGCGGGTGGGTGGGGACTTCTCGCGCAGTTCCCCGCGCCCCTTACGGGGCACGGTTGCTCGCGCCCGCGCGGCGGAGCCGCACGCGCAGGGCCCCGCCCCTTCAGGGGCGCGAGGAACTGCGCGGGCGACCACGACGCACCCCGCACCCGCCAACGCACCGAACCCCCACCCCCGTAGGCGCCCCCGCCCACCGAAACCCCCCGCCGGAGGCACACGCACCCCCCACCAGAGCCCCCCGCCCCCCGCCGCCGGAGGCACACGCCCCCCCACCGAAGACCCACCCACGCCGGCATCGGCGGGCGGGCGGCGGGGGGAGGGGCCCCTCACGCCGACTCCCGGACCACCAGTTCCGTCGGCAGGACGACCCCCCGGTGTCCCGACCCCCGCTGCGCGATCTCGTCGAGCAGCAGGTCCGCCATCGTCCGGCCCATCTCCTCCAGCGGCTGCCGCACACTCGTCAGCGGCGGGTCGATGTGCCGCGCGACGATGGAGTCGTCGAAGCCGATGACCGCGACGTCGTCCGGCACCCGCCGCCCCGACGCCCGCAGCTCCAGCACCGCCCCCGACGCCGTCACGTCCGACGCGGCGAACACCGCGTCCACCTCCGGCCGCCGCCGCAGCAGCTCCCGCATCGCCCAGCGGCCGCCGTCCTCCGTGAAGTCGCCCTGGACGATCAGGTCCTCGTCGACCGTGAGCCCCGCCCGTTCGAGCGCCCCCCGGTACCCCTCGAGCCGGGACTGCGCCACGTCCATGTCCAGCGGCCCGGTGATCGTGCCGATGGTCCGGCGGCCGCCCGCCAGCAGGTGTTCGACCGCGCTGCGCGCCCCGCCCCCGTTGTCCGCGCGGACGTGCCCCAGCGGCTCGCCGTCGCCGCGCCGGCCGGCCAGGACCGTCGGCACGGACAGCTCCTCGAGCCGGTCGGGCAACGTGTCGTCGCTGTGCACGGCCATCATCAGCACGCCGTCCACCCGCTGCGCGGACAGATACGTGGCGAGCCGCGCGTACTCCTTCTCGTCGCGCACCAGCACCAGCAGCAACTGCATCCCCGCGCCGGCCAGTCCGGCGGAGACCCCGCGGATGATCCCGGAGAAGTACGGCTCGGAGAAGAGCCGGTTCTCCGCCTCGGGGACGACCAGCGCCACCGAGTCCGTGCGCTGGGTGACCAGGGAGCGGGCGGCGCGGTTCGGGATGTAGCCGAGTTCGTCGATGGCCCGCTCCACCGCGGCCCGGGAGCGGTCGCTCACCTTGGGGGAGCCGTTGATCACCCGGGAGACGGTGCCGCGCCCGACGCCGGCGAGGGCGGCCACGGCGTTCAGGGTGGGGCGCCGGACGTCCGTGCTCTTCGCCGGCTGTTCGGCAGGGCTCATCGTTCACCTCTCGGCGATCAGTGGGGGGCGGGCCTCATTCTGACCCAGAAATTTCCCGAACCGGCTCCGCGGACCGTCCGGGTACCCGGGCCGGGGGGCCCAAGGCACCGGTGACCTGCGGGAATCCGGCGTGTGTCGGCCGTATGTCGCGCTGGTTACACGTGCTGTGACGACACATAAACGTGACGCCTACAACACGCTTGCGCAACGACGCCGTTTTCAAGTCTTGACACTGGGCCCGGCAGGAACCAGTCTTCCGGCATGCCGCGTGGGAGCGGTCCCACGGGTCCTCGGGGGGTTACTCCCGTGTGGACCAGAACACCAAAGGCCCTTCCCTCTACCTCGCAACACCCACTGTTGACCAGCATCTTTTCACCGCACGCCCAGTGTTGTGAACTGGCCGCTGCTCGAACCGAGAGGGCAGGTCCGGACTGCCGGTTCCCCGGCAGGCCGATTCCTGAGGTCCCGTTCCCCACTGGAACAAGGAGTAGTGGAATGCGCATCACCCGTACCGGCGGCGGTCGAGGCCGCAGAGCAGCGGCCGTGACCACAACGGTCCTGACGGCCTCCGCGCTGCTGCTGACCGGCTGCAGCAGCGACGACGACTCGGACAGCTCGGACTCCAACGGGAACATCACCCTCAAGCTGGCGGACTTCGGGCAGTTCGGCTACAAGGAAGCCAAGCTGTTCGACGAGTACCACAAGCTGCACCCGAACATCACGGTCAAGGAAGAGACCACGGCGAAGGAGGAGGACTACTACCCGAAGCTGCTTCAGCAGCTGAACTCGAGCAGTGGTCTTGGGGACGTCGTCGGTATCGAGGTGGGCCGCACCAAGGAGGTCACCACCACTCAGGCGGACAAGTTCGTCGACCTGAGCAAGGTCATCAACGTCGGTGACTGGGTGGACTGGAAGGAAAAGCAGGTCACCACCGACGGCGGCCAGGTGATCGGGGCCGGCACCGACATCGGCCCGATGTCGCTCTGCTACCGCCGCGACCTGTTCGAGAAGGCGGGTCTGCCGACCGACCGCAAGGACGTCACGAAGGCCGTCGCCGGCGGCTGGGAGGACTACATCAAGCTCGGCGAGAAGTACCAGAAGAACGCTCCCGACAAGACGTACTTCATGGACTCCGCGAGCGCGATGTACAACGCGGTCGTCTCCTCCTCGCCGGAGCAGTACTACAGCACCGACGGCAAGGCGATCTACAAGGACAGCGCGTCCGTGAAGGACGGCTGGAACCTCGCGGTCGAGGCCACGGACAAGAAGCTGACCCAGGGCCTGGCCCAGTTCGACGACCCGTGGGTCGCCGCGCTGCGCAAGGGTTCGATCGCCACGATCGCGTGCCCCGCGTGGATGGCCGCGCAGATCTCCGTCAACTCCGGTGACGACTACAAGGGCAAGTGGGACATCGCCCGTGCGCCCGGCGACACCGCCGCCAACTGGGGCGGCTCCTTCCTCGCGGTGCCGAAGGCCGGCAAGCACGTGAAGGAGGCGCAGGAGCTGGTCAAGTGGCTGACGGCGCCCGAGCAGCAGGCCAAGGTCTTCAAGACCATCGGTGTCTTCCCGTCGAACACGAAGGCCTACGACCTCCCCGACGTGAAGAGCGCGAAGCTCCCGTACTTCAACGACGCCCCGATCGGTGAGATCTACGCCGAGGAGGCCAAGGCCATCCCCGCGGCGGTGCTCGGCCCGAAGGACGGCGTGATCAAGGACACGATCTCCCGCCAGATCAACAACATGGCGCAGCGTGGCACCAAGCCCGACAAGGCGTGGAGCGACGCGGTCGACACCATCGACAAGGCGATCGGCTGAACCACGGCGGCGCGGGTGGCCCCCAGGGGCTGCCCGCGCCGCACCGGCGGCTTCGGCCGCCGACGGCATCCGCACCACCGGGCCGGCGCTCACCCGCCGGCCGGGTGTGCGCCCCGGTGACGGGGCCGTCGTACCCGGGCGGTACGGAGGCCCCTGCCCGAGCGGCAGGGGGCTCGCTCGTCGTACCGGACCGGCGCGGGGGAACGGTGCCGGTACGACGGGGGAGCCCCGGCAACGTTGTCCGCCCCGCCGAGGGCGGACGACCGCGCCGGGGGCCCGTCCGTCACCGGACGGCGGTCCCTGACCGGCTTGCCGTCCGGTGACGGTCGGGGGCGGCCGTCGGCGGCCGACCGGAGCCGTCACCGTTCGACCCCGACCTCCGTCCACCCACCGGCCCCGTACCCCGACCGTCCGTCGACCCCCGTACCCCGAGCCCCGCCGGCGCGGGGTGGATCCGGTTCCGTCGGCGGAAGACAGGGGCAGGCCGCTGCGCGGGCGGCCCGATACCGTACCGAACAGCGCAGGGAGCGGCGGGACGGTCGCCCGTGCACGCGCATCCCGCCCCCTACCCGGCCGCAACCTCCCAGGGAAGGACTCCCTCCGTGGCAACGACAACCCCCACAAAGGCCTACAGCCCGCCGCCCGGCGGCTCCGGCGCGTCGAAGGAACGCAGCGCGTGGCGCTCCCGCCTGTGGCGCTTCGACGACAAGGCGTCCCCGTACGCCTACATCGCGCCCTTCTTCCTGATCTTCGGCGCCTTCGGTCTCTACCCCCTCATCTACACCGGCTGGATAGCCCTGCACCGGGTGGAGATGACGGGCCTCAACCAGTCCGAGTGGGTCGGCTTCGACAACTTCACCAAGATCCTCCAGGACTCGGAGTTCTGGACGGCCGTCTCCAACACGTTCGTCATCGGCGTCATCTCGACCGTCCCGCAGCTGCTCGTCGCGCTGGGCCTCGCCCACCTGCTCAACTACAAGCTGCGCGCCAGCACCTTCTGGCGGACGCTCATCCTCACCCCGTACGCCACCTCGGTGGCGACCGCCGCCCTCGTCTTCGCCCTGGTCTTCCGGGCCGACGGCGGCATGCTCAACTGGGTGCTGCACTTCTTCGGCGCCCCGAGCGACACCAACTGGGGAGACGGGCACTGGACGTCCAAGATCGCCATCTCCATCATCATCATCTGGCGCTGGACCGGCTACAACGCCCTCATCTACCTGGCGGCCATGCAGGCGGTACCGACCGACCTCTACGAGGCCGCCTCGATCGACGGCGCCTCGCGCTGGCAGCAGTTCCGCAAGGTGACCATCCCCTCGCTGCGGCCGACCATCCTGTTCACCATCGTCATCTCGACGATCGGCTCCATGCAGTTGTTCGGTGAGCCGCTGCTGCTCCAGGGCGGCACCCTCGGCTCCGTCGGCGGCAGCGACCACCAGTACGAGACGCTGAGCATCTACCTCTACAACTACGGCTGGAAGCTCGGGCACCTGGGCCCGGCGGCGGCCGTGGCCTGGGCCATGCTCGTCCTGCTGCTGCTCATCGCCCTGATCAACTGGATCATCAGCCGGTTCGTGCGCAAGAGCGCGGTCTGACGGGAGTGACATCGATGACCACGACAAGTCCCACCAGGCCCGCCGCGCCGGGGGTCCCCCCGGCGCCCCTGCACGCCACATCGAGCAAGGGCCGCAACCGCTTCAAGATCGGCGCCGGCCAGCAGCTCAAGGGCGGCCCGCTCACCTACATCTTCCTGATCATCGTCGGCCTGGGCTCCGTCTTCCCGCTGTACTGGACGCTGGTGGCCGCCTCGCACGACCAGCAGCGGGTCCTCGACACACCGCCGCCGTTCATTCCGGGCGGCAAGCTGTTCGACAACCTCCAGACGGCCTGGGAGCAGGCCAACCTCGGCGAGGCCATCGTCAACACGGCGATCGTGGCCGGCTGCATCACCGCCGCCACGCTGTTCTTCTGCACCCTGGCCGGCTACGCCTTCGCCAAGATGCGCTTCCGCGGCCGGAACGTGCTGATGACCGCCGTCATCGCGACCCTGACCATCCCGCCGCAGCTCAGCGTCGTGCCGCTGTTCATGATGATGTCGGACATCGGCTGGAACGGGAAGCTGGAGTCGGTGATCTTCCCGACCCTGGTCGGCGCGTTCGGTGTGTTCTTCATGCGCCAGTACCTCGTCGAGGCGCTGCCGTACGAGCTCATCGAGGCGGCCAAGGTGGACGGGGCGAGCAACATCCGCATCGTCTGGAACATCGTTCTGCCGGTGGCCCGGCCCGCGATGATGGTGCTCGGCATGCTGACCTTCGTGCAGGCGTGGAACGACTTCTTCTGGCCGTTCCTCGCGCTGAACCAGGAGAACCCCACCATCCAGGTGGCGCTCGGCCTGCTCAGCGCCTCGTACACGCCCGACCAGAGCATCGTCATGGCGGGCGCGCTGATCAGCACCCTGCCGCTGCTGCTGGTGTTCGTGATCTTCGGCAAGCAGATCGTCGGAGGCATCATGTCGGGCGCGGTCAAGGGCTGACGCCCGGCACACCGACCGCCCGGCACACCCGTCCGGCACGCCACCGTCCGGCACACCCACCGTCCGGCGCGCACCGTGCGGCCGCCCCCGCACGGTACGTCCCGGCCGTACGGCCCGTCCCGCACACGGGCCGTACGGGGGCGGGGGCGACGCTGCCTGCCCCCGCCCCCTCCGCCACCCGCCTTCCCCCCCACCGCCGGATCACCGTCCGGCCCTTCTCACGCCACTTTGGGAGCGTTCTCACCATGACCGCCGTACGACCCGAGACCACTGCCCGGCCGGCCGCCACCACCTCTCTCTCCTTCCCGACCGGCTTCGTCTGGGGCGCCGCCACCGCCGCCTACCAGGTGGAGGGCGCCGCCGCCGAGGACGGCCGCACCCCCTCCATCTGGGACACCTTCAGCCACACCCCCGGCAAGGTGCGCAACGGCGACACCGGTGACATCGCCGCCGACCACTACCACCGGTATCGCGACGACGTGGCGCTGATGAAGGACCTCGGCCTGAAGGCGTACCGCTTCTCCGTCTCCTGGTCCCGGGTCCAGCCCACCGGCCGCGGTCCGGCCGTCGAGCGCGGCCTGGACTTCTACCGCCGTCTCACCGACGAGCTCCTCGAGGCGGGCATCACCCCCGTCGCCACCCTCTACCACTGGGACCTGCCCCAGGAGCTGGAGGACGCGGGCGGCTGGCCGCAGCGCGACACCGCCTACCGCTTCGCCGACTACGCCGAGATCATGGCCCGCGCCCTCGGCGACCGTGTCGGCGTGTGGACCACCCTCAACGAGCCCTGGTGCTCGGCTTTCCTCGGCTACGGCTCCGGCGTGCACGCCCCCGGCCGCACCGACCCGGCCGCCACCCTGCGCGCCGCCCACCACCTCAACCTCGCCCACGGCAAGGCGGTCGGCGTACTGCGCGACAACCTGCCGGCCACCGCGCAGACCTCGATCACCCTCAACCTGCACCAGGTCCGCCCGCTCACCGACAGCCGCGAGGACGCCGACGCCGCCCGCCGCATCGACGCCGTCGGCAACCGCGTCTTCACCGGGCCGATCCTGGACGGCGCCTACCCCGAGGACCTGATCGCCGACACCTCGCACCTGGTGGACTGGAGCGAGCTGGTGCAGGACGGCGACCTGGCGGAGATCTCCCGCCCGATCGACGTCCTCGGCGTCAACTACTACTCGCCGACCGTGGTCTCGCACCCCGTCGACGGCGCCGGCACCACCAAGAACGACGGCCACGGCGCCAGCGAGCACTCCCCGTGGACCGGCTCCGACCACATCGCCTTCCACCTGGCCAACGACAACCTCACCGCGATGAACTGGGCCATCGACGCGGGCGGTCTGCACACCCTGCTGACCGGCCTGGCCAAGTCCCACCCGTCGCTGCCGCTGATGGTCACCGAGAACGGCGCCGCCTTCGACGACTACGTCTCGCCCGAGGGCAAGGTCAACGACCCGCAGCGGATCGCCTACCTCCACGCCCACCTGGACGCCGTCCGCCGGGCCGTCGCCGACGGGGCCGACGTACGGGGTTACTTCCTGTGGTCGCTGCTGGACAACTTCGAGTGGTCCTACGGCTACTCCAAGCGGTTCGGTGCCGTCTACGTCGACTACTCGACCCAGCGCCGCATCCCCAAGGACAGCGCCCACTGGTACGCGGGCGTGATCCGCGACAACGCGCTGCCCGGCACCGAGGGCTGACACCCGCCACCCGAGAGAGGGGGCGTGGCCGGACACCGGCCGCGCCCCCTCCCGGCTTTTTCCGCCGCCCGGAGGGGGTCGTATCCGGTCCGACAAGGGACGATGAGCCGTGACGGGTGACGACGGGCCCGTACGAGGCGCCGCCCCAGGCTGTTACATTCCTGGCCTGATGGCGACAGAACAGGAGGCGTCGACTATGGCGGTCAACGGTGGGCGGAGCCGGGGCGGTCGACGGCCCACCCTGGAGGAGGTCGCCGCCCGGGCCGGCGTCGGCCGCGGCACGGTCTCCCGAGTGATCAACGGCTCGCCCCGGGTCAGCGCCGCCACCCGCGCCGCCGTGGAGGCGGCCGTCGCCGAACTGGGCTTCGTCCCCAACACCGCCGCGCGCGCCCTGGCCGCCAACCGCACCGACGCCATCGCGCTGGTCGTCCCCGAACCCGAGACCCGGTTCTTCGCCGAACCGTACTTCTCCGACATGCTGCGCGGGGTGGGCGCCGAACTGGCCGACACCGAGATGCAGTTGCTGCTCATCTTCGCGGGCGGCGACCGCGAGCGCCGTCGGCTCGCCCAGTACCTGGCCGCCCACCGGGTGGACGGGGTACTGCTGGTCTCCGTGCACGCCGACGACCCACTGCCCGACCTGGTCTCGCAGCTGGAGATCCCGGCCGTGATCAGCGGCCCGCGCTCGGTGGCGGAGACGCTGGCCTCGGTCGACTCCGACAACTACGCCGGCGCCCGCTCGGCCGTCGAACACCTGCTGGCGGGCGGCCGCCGCACGATCGCCCACATCACCGGCCTGCTCGCCGTGTACGGCGCCCAGCGGCGCCTGGACGGCTACCGGGAGGCCCTTCAGGACGCGGGGATCCCGGCCGACGGGCACCTCGTGGAGCCGGGCGACTTCACCGAGGAGGGCGGCCGCCGCGCGATGACGCGGCTGCTGGAGCGCAACCCCCGGCTCGACGCGGTCTTCGCCGGCTCCGACGTCATGGCCGCCGGCGCCCGCCAGGCACTGCGCGAGGCGGGCCGCCGCATACCCGAGGACGTCGCCCTGGTCGGCTACGACGACTCCGCGATCGCCCGCCACATGGACCCGCCGCTGACCAGCGTGCGTCAGCCGATCGAGGAGATGGGCCGCGCGATGATCGACCTCCTCCTCCACGAGATCGCCGACCACCGCCCCCCGCCCACGACCCCCGCCGAACGCCGCCACGAGGTCCTGCCGACGGAACTGGTGGTCCGGGCGTCGTCCTAGGGCCTGGCCGGTGCCCGGCGTCCCCCGTCGGTGGGTGGACATTCCCCGACGTCCCCCGAGCGAGCTATCGGCAAGTGTCCACCGAGCGGTGATGTGCCGCACCGGTGCTCTCGCGTTGACTCGTCCCCGACAGCACAGCGGTCGGATCGAGCGGTTCGGCCCTGCCGAGCAGTGGAGGGCGACGTCATGGAACGAGTGCGCAGTGCGGAAGGGCCCCGTCTCGCCGGAGGCCGCCGGTCCGCCGCGGCCCTGGTCGTGTGCGCGCTGGCCGGTACCGGACTGGCCGCGGGCGCCGTCGGGGGCCAGGACACCGCGCGGGCGGCGGAGGCCGTGGCGGCCGGGAAGGCCGTGCACCGGACCGCGATCACCTGGGGCGCCTGTCCGCGGCCGGCCGAGGGGGCGAGCCGGGATCCCCGGCTGACCTGCGGAACGCTGAAGGTCCCGCTGAACTACCGCAAGCCGGGCGGCGAGAAGATCGAGGTGGCGGTCTCCCGGCTGTCCACCGCCAAGCCCGGCAAGCGGCGCGGCGTCCTGCTGCTGAACCCCGGAGGACCGGCCCTGGGCGGCCTCGACATGCCCGCGACCATGGCGCCGACACTGCCGAAGTCCGTGCGGGACCGCTACGACCTGATCGGCTTCGACCCGCGCGGCGTCGAGCACAGCACCCCGCAGAGCTGCGGTCTGAAGGACCCCACGGTGACCGGTCTCTTCCCCTTCCCCGCGGCGGACGGCTCGATCACCAGGAACGTGGCCCTCGCCAAGGCCGACGCCAAGCAGTGCGCCACGGCGGTGGGCGACGACCTGAAGTACTACACCACCGCCAACACCGCCCGGGACATGGACCGCATACGCGAGGCGCTCGGCGAGCGGAGGATCTCCTACTGGGGCCAGTCCTACGGCACCTACCTCGGCGCCGTCTACAGGTCGCTGTTCCCGCGGCGGACCGACCGGATGATCCTGGAGGGCAACGTCAACCCGGCGAAGGTCTGGGCCGACGAGGTGGCGGACACCTGGGGCAAGGGCATGGCCGACCGGTTCCCCGACGCGGCACGCGTCGCCGCGGCGCAGGACGCCACCCTCGGGCTGGGCGGCACCGTCGAGGAGGTGACCCGCACCTATCTCGCGCTCGCCGACCGGCTCGACCGCGAGCCCGTCCCCGTCCCCGGCACCTCTCTGTCGCTGGACGGGGCGACCCTGCGGAACGTCACCTACGGCCTGCTGCTGCACAACGACACCCTGCCGGTGCTCACCCAGGTCTGGAAGGCCGCCGACGACCTGGCCAAGGGGAGCCTCACGGACACCGACCGCGCGGTGCTCGAGCAGGTGTTCGCCGGCACTCCGTCCTCCCCGGGCGTCCCCGCGGACAACCAGGCCACCATGTTCCTGGCCCTCGTCTGCGGCGACGCCGAATGGCCGCACGGCGCCGACGGCTACGCCGCCCGCACCGCCGCCGACCGGAAGAAGTGGCCGCTCACCGCGGGCATGCCGGCCAACATCTGGGCCTGTGCCTTCTGGAAGAAGCCGGTGGAGGCGCCCGTCACCGTGACCGGCACCGGCGCGCGCAACACCCTGATCCTGCAGAACCGCCGCGACAACGCCACCCCGTGGGAGGGGGCCCTCGGACTGCACAAGGCCCTCGGCCGCAAGTCCGTCCTGGTCGGCGTCGACAACGGCGGCCACTACGTCTACAACGAGGGCTCCGCCTGCGCGGACAGGGCCACCGTCGACTTCCTGACCACGGGCCACCTGCCGGGTAGGGACGTCTACTGCACCGACGTCAAGCAGAAGTGACCCCGGCGCCCGACGCACCACCGCGGCGGAGGAAAAGAAGAAAGACCAAGGGGTTGCCCCGCAGAAGCGGGGCAACCCCTTGATCGAAGAGGGTGAGTGACGGGACTCGAACCCGCGACATCCTGGACCACAACCAGGTGCTCTACCATCTGAGCTACACCCACCATGACCGACGGTTTCCCTGGTGTTCCACCGACCGGCCGAGAAAAAGTGTACAGGGTCCCGAGGGGTGCTCGCGCACGCCTTTTCGCGGGGGGCGTCCGGACCCGCCGCGGGGGCCGGAGACGCAGGTCAGGGGCTGGGGAGGACGTGCTTCGCGGCGATCGTACGGGCCGTGTCGGAGTCCGGTCCGGGCTGGGGGACGAAGACCGCCTCGCGGTAGTAGCGCAGCTCCGCGATCGACTCCTGGATGTCGGCCAGCGCCCGGTGGTTGCCCTTCTTCTTCGGACTGTTGAAGTACGCCCGCGGGTACCAGCGCCGGGACAGCTCCTTCACCGAACTGACGTCCACGATGCGGTAGTGGAGGTATCCCTCCAGCGTCGGCATGTCCCGGGCCAGGAAGTTCCGGTCGGTGCCGACGGAGTTGCCGCACAGGGGCGCCTTGCCGGGCTCCTTGACGTGCTCCCGCACATAGGCGAGCACCCGCTCCTCCGCGTCGGCCATCGTCGTACCGGACGCCAGTTCGGACAGCAGGCCCGAAGAGGTGTGCATCTCGCGCACCACCTCCGGCATCGTCTCCAGGGCCGCGTCCGGCGGCCGGATCACGATGTCCACCCCCTCGCCCAGTACGTTCAGCTCGGAGTCGGTGACCAGCGCGGCCACCTCGATGAGCGCGTCGGAGGACAGCGAGAGTCCGGTCATCTCGCAGTCGATCCACACCATGCGATCGTTCATGCGCCTTACCTTATGGCCCGCGGCGGCGCGGCGGACCCGCCGTACACCGGTCACGCGCGCGGGCGGGACGGGACCGCCGTGCCGGACCGGGTCCGTACGGCGTGCCCCGCCCCGCCCTTCGGCGCGTGCGGACGCGTTCCGCGGCGGTTACGGCGCCCCGCGTGAGCCCGGGGCGCCCGCGCGGCCGCTGCCCGCGTAGTACATCTCCTGCGCGTGCCGGCCGAGCCCCTGCCCGTGCCCGTGCCCGTGCTCCGGCACGGGTGCCGGGGCCGAGACGGAGGCCGCGGCGCCCAGCGCGCTCGCCGCCGCGGTGCGCCGCGACTGCATCGGCACCTGCGCCGGCGGCTCCTGCGACACCGGCTGCGGGCCGCCGGGGCCCGCGACCGCCGCCGGGGCGCCCTCGGCGTCCGCCGGGCGGTCGCCCTGCGGCCGGCGCGCCCGGTAGGCCGCCCGGTACGCGGCCGGGGACGAGCCCAGCTGCCGCCGGAAGTGCCCGCGCAGCGCCACCGGCGAGCGGAACCCGCAGCGGCCCGCGACCTCGTCGACCGAGTAGTCGGAGGTCTCGAGCAGCCGCTGCGCCTGCAGCACCCGCTGGGTGATCAGCCACTGCAGGGGCGCGCTGCCCGTGAGCGAACGGAACCGGCGGTCGAACGTGCGCCGGCTCATGTACGCGCGGGCGGCCAGCGTCTCCACGTCGAACTGCTCGTGGAGGTGCTCCAGGGCCCAGGCGACGACCTCGGCGAGCGGGTCGGCGCCGATCTCCTCTGGTAAAGAACGGTCCAGATAGCGCTCCTGGCCGCCGCTGCGGCGCGGGGGCACCACGAGCCGGCGGGCCAGCGCGCCGGCCGCCTCGTTGCCGTGGTCCGACCGCACGATGTGCAGGCAGAGGTCGATGCCCGCGGCCGTACCGGCGCTGGTCAGCACGTCGCCGTCGTCCACGAAGAGTTCGCGGGGATCGACGTGCACCGACGGATAGCGCTTGGCCAGCGTCGGCGCGTACATCCAGTGGGTGGTGGCCGGGCGGCCGTCCAGCAGTCCGGCGGCGGCCAGCACGAAGGCGCCGGTGCACAGCCCGACGATCCGCGCGCCCTCCTCGTGCGCCCGGCGCAGTGCGTCGAGCGCCTCCTCCGGTGGCGGTGACGTGATCGAACGCCAGGCCGGCACGACGACCGTGCCGGCGCGGGATATCGCCTCCAGCCCATGCGGTGCGGTCAGTTCGAGGCCCCCCGTGGTCCGCAGCGGGCCCTCCTCGCCGCCGCACACCAGCAGGCGGTAGCGCGGTACTCCGGCGTCCTGGCGGTCGATCCCGAACACCGACAGCGGTATGGAACTCTCGAAGATGGGGCCACCGCTGAACAGCAGCACCGCGACGATCTCCTTGCGGCGGCGCCCGGAGAGTTTCCGGGACGCGGCTTCCGGCGCGGCAGTGGAGTCGTGGCTCATACTGCTAAGCCCCCCTCGGTGGTCGCGGCGCCCTCCATGCTTCGGGTCTGTCGCTCCAACACGTTTCCCCTCGGTCCAGCACGAGTCCCCCGCCGTAAGACAGTCATGATCGAATCTACTGTGTCGTGTGGCGCCGGCGTGGCCGGTTCACCATCCGGCAGATTGTCGACATGGCAACTTGGCGTAAAGCATTCGATCACGAAGCGTTGCACTCGCGGACCGTGCAGGGAAGTGCGCCTCGTCCCGGTGGCCGGTCCCCATAGGGTGCGCGCGCCTCGCCAGACCCTTTCGGTGCAGGTCGAACGGGCTGTGGAGGGGTCTTCGGGGGGTGCATGCACATGGCTGGGAAGTTGGCCGAAAACATGCGGGCGCGTGCGCGGAAACCGGTCAGTCGACCGGCGTATTCCGGCGGGGCCGGCGACCGCCCCTGTGCGCCCCCTGGGACGCCCCGGCGTGAGCGGGCTGCCGGGTGCGCGCGTGGGCGGCCTGGCGCCCCCCTGAGCTGCCGCGCGACTCCTGATACCCCCGTGGCTCGGGGGATGCGTGGGCGGGGCGGGGCCGCTGTGACTCAAGGGCCTCCAGGGCCGCCTGGGCGGCGTGCCGTTCGGAGCGGCGGAGCAGGGCCCGGCAGACGGCGGTGACGGCCGCGAGGCCCAGGGCGGCGCCGGTGGCGCCGGCCAGCGAGGTGCCGTACCAGACGAGGACGACGGGCACGAGGACGCAGCTGAACGCGGCCCAGCGGACGAGATCGCCGACGGTGTCCTGTGCGGGGGCATGGGTGGGACGGGTGCGGCCGCGCGGGCGGCGGCCGTGGGACGGACGGGGTGCGGGCAACAAGGGCTCCCTGGGGCGATGGCTCACGGGGTTCAACGCGGGGTGCCGCCGGCGGTCACTGCGATGATCGGGTTGCGTTTGCGGGGAAGGCGGCCGTGTGTGTGCGGGCGGGTGTCCGGAAAACGGCGGATGTCCGGGAAGATGCTGTGAAGTCGCCGTGAAGCCGCCGTGGTGACGCCTGTAGGACACAGGAACCGTTGCGCCGGGGGCGGTGGCTCGTGCATGCTCCGGGGAACCCCGCGCGGCCAGTGCGGGATCCGGGCCCGTTCCCTGGGCCGGGAAGGCGTGCCGCCGTACCCTTTGGGGTATGGGCCGGGAAAGAGGTTTCCCGGACACGGGCTCAGCCGCGCACCGTCGTCTTCCCGCACACCGCCGTCACCGACGAGGATCACAACGCCGAGACACCCATGGCCGGTCACGAATTCTTCGAACCCGCGGACCGCAAACGGTCGGTCGCCGAGCCCGCCTCGGCCGACCCACTGGCGTCGGACGAGAGCCGCGCGTCCTGCGATCCCGCGTTTCAGCACGGTGTCGTCGTCGGCTTCGACGGTTCCACCTCCAGCGAGCGCGCCCTCTCCTACGCGATCGGCATGGCCCAGCGCTTCCGCTCCGGCCTGATCATCGTGCACGTCGCCAACCGGCTGCCCACCACGGTGTGGGCCGGCTGCGAGCCACCGGTCTTCGTCGACGTCCCGGACCACCGCACCGAGGTGCTCGGGCTCGAACTGGCCTGTGCGGACTATCTCTCCGAGGTGCCCTGGATCCTGGTCGAGCGCGGCGGCGACATCTGCCACGAACTCGAGGAGGTCGGGCAGGAGTACGAGGCCGACGCGATCGTCGTCGGCTCCACGCACGGGCTCGTGGGCCGTCTGTTCGGCTCGGTCGCCGGCCGTCTGGCCAAACGCGCCCGCCGCCCGGTGGTCGTCATCCCCTGAGGGGCCCCTGGGCCTCCCCTGGCGCGGGCGTTGCGGAGTCCCGCCCTGACGCGCTGTGAAATTACCCGCGCGTAGAGGTGTTCGTGTGCATGTGAAGGGCATATACCGGTCACCGCACAACTTCACAAGCACGCATGAAGGGAGCCCGTCGTGGACAATGACGTCTCCGCGGGAAGTAGCACGACCACCGTCGCCGGTCGACTCGCCCTGGGCATCACCCTGTTGGCCTTCGGCCTCGGAAACACCGGCGTGATCGACGGCGTGACGGCGGCCAACGCCGTGTCACTCGCCCACTACGTCGGGGGAGTTGCCCTCTTCCTCGTCGGCCTGCTGGCCTTCCGCGACCATGACACCGGCAGCGGCACCGCGTTCGCGGCGCTCGGCGCCCTCTGGTTCACCTGGGCCGTCTCGGCCGGTGACCAGATCTCCGACAACGCGGCCGGACTGTTCCTGCTGCTCTTCGCCCTCGTGGCGCTCACCCTGACCCTCGGCGCGGCCGGCAACGGCGTACTCGACCAGGGCACCTACGGCCTGTTCTTCGTCTCCCTGGTCCTGCTCGCCATAGCCGTCCTCGCGGACAGCGACGCCCTCGGCAAGGTCGGCGGCTGGTTCGCCGTGGCGGCGGGCGCGGTCGCCTGGTACGCGGCGACGGCGGCCCTGGCCCACTGGCCGACGACCGTACGGCGCGGGGCGGCCGGCCGTCGTGTGACGGCGACGGGCTGAGTGCCGCCCGGCCCGGGGAGGGGCGGTCCCCGGGACCACCGCCAGGACGGTTCCCGCGCGGCGCCGTGCGCGCACGGGGGAACCGTCCTGAACGGGGTCAGGCCCCGGCGGGCAGCGGCTCGTGCAGGAAGAGGATCGTGCAGCCGGTCCTGCTGAAGGTCTGGTGCTCGATCGGGAAGGGGTAATCGACGAAGTCGCCCGCGGCCCGGCGCGCGGTGTGCCGGCTTCCGTCGGGGAGGACCCACTCGTCGTCGGCCTCGCCGTCCAGGAACAGGAACCGGTGTGCCGTGCGGTGCGGATGCCTGGGAGCGAAGGAACCCGCCTCGAAGTGGGCCAGCCCCACGACCCGCTCGTCGAAGCTCTCGTCGAGCACCACGTCGAGGAGCAGCCGGGACCACTGCCCCGGCCCCGTCCGCTGCCACCCCTGCGGACCGAAGACGTCCTCTGCGGGGGGTCCCAGCCGGCGGCCGGAGAGCACCAGGGCCAGCGCACCTCCGGCGCTGGTCACGGTCGTCCCGCCGGTGGCCGGCAGGGCGGCGTACGCGCCCTTGTGCAGCGTCCGGCCGCCCGGTCCGTCGCCGTCCGCGAACGACAGCGCGCCGTCCAGCACGAGTATCCGGTCGTCCGCGGAGCCGGCCGGCCGCGAGGTGCCCCCCGCGGCCAGCCGCAACAACGAGAAGGCGTCCCCCTCCCCGGAGTTCAGCAATTCCTTCGTCCAGGCCCGCTCTGGTCCGTCCCCCGTTCCGGGGACCGCCACCCAGTTGCCGGGGCCAAACACCGACGTGTGACTCGCCATCGTTCCGTTCCGTCCTCGCGCACCTGTCAGGGGCGCGGGGCACTCCCCGGAAGCCCCTACTCCACCGTCACCGACTTCGCCAGGTTACGCGGCTTGTCGATGTCCCGGCCAAGCGCCAACGCCGTGTGGTACGCCAGGAGTTGGAGAGGAATCCCCATCAGGATGGGGTCGAGCTCGTCCTCGTTCTTCGGGACGACGATCGTCTGGTCGGCCTTCGCCTGCTCCTGGTGCGCCACCGCCAGGATCTTCCCGCTGCGCGCCTTGATCTCCTCCAGCGCCGCCCGGTTCTTCTCCAGCAGATCGTCGTCCGGCACGATCGCCACCGTCGGCAGCGCCGGCTCGATCAGCGCCAGCGGCCCGTGCTTCAGCTCGGAGGCCGGGTACGCCTCCGCGTGGATGTACGAGACCTCCTTCAGCTTCAGCGAGGCCTCCCGGGCCACCGGGTATCCCCGCACGCGGCCGATGAAGAGCATCGAGCGGGCCTGCGCGTACTGCTCGGCCAGCCGCTTGATCTCCTCCTCCTGCTTCATCACCTCGTTGATCTGCCCCGGCAGCCGCCGCAGCCCCTCGATGATCCGCTTGCCGTCCCGCACCGACAGATCCCGGGTACGCCCCAGGTGCAGCGCGAGGAGCGCGAACGCGACGGTGGTGTTGGTGAAGCACTTGGTGGACACCACGCACACCTCGGGCCCGGCGTGCACATAGATGCCGCCGTCCGCCTCGCGCGCGATCGCCGAGCCCACCACGTTGACCACGCCGAGCACCCGCGCACCCTTGCGCTTCAACTCCTGCACGGCGGCCAGCACGTCGTAGGTCTCGCCGGACTGCGAGACGGCGACGTACAGCGTGTCCGGGTCCACGACCGCGTTGCGGTAGCGGAACTCGGAGGCCGGCTCCGCGTCGGCGGGGATGCGGGCCAGCTCCTCGATCATCTGCGCGCCGATCATGCCGGCGTGGTACGACGTGCCGCAGCCCAGGATCTTCACCCGCCGCACCGCACGCGCCTCGCGGGCGCCGAGGTTGAGGCCGCCCAGGTGCACGGTGGAGAACCGGTCGTCGATGCGGCCGCGCAGCACGCGGTCGACCGCCTCGGCCTGCTCGTGGATCTCCTTGTGCATATAGGTGTCGTGGCCGCCCATGTCGTACGACTCGGCCTCCCACTCCACCGTGGTGGGCTCCGCCGTGGTGCGGGTGCCCTCGGTGGTGTAGGTGCGGAAGTCGTCGGCCTTGAGGGTGGCCATCTCGCCGTCGTCCAGCGTGACTATCTGCCGGGTGTGGGTGACGAGCGCGGCCACGTCGGAGGCGACGAACATCTCCTTCTCGCCGATGCCGAGCACGACGGGGGAGCCGTTGCGGGCCACCACGATGCGGTCGGGGAAGTCGGCGTGCATGACGGCGATGCCGTACGTGCCCTCGACGACGCGCAGCGCCTCGCGCACCTTGTCCTCGAGCTTCGTCGCCTCGGAGCGGGCGACGAGGTGGGTGAGGACCTCGGTGTCGGTCTCGGAGAGGAACTCGACGCCGTCCGCCTCCAGCTTCTTCCGCAGGTCGGCGGCGTTGTCGATGATGCCGTTGTGGACGACGGCGACCTTGCTGTCGGCCGACATGTGCGGGTGCGCGTTGGCGTCGGACGGGGCGCCGTGGGTGGCCCAGCGGGTGTGGGCGATGCCGGCGGTGCCCTTGAAGCGCGCGGGGACCTTGGCCTCCAGGTCGCGCACCCGGCCCTTGGCCTTGACCATCTTCAGGCCGGTCGCCTTGGGGCTGGTGACGACGATGCCGGCCGAGTCGTAGCCGCGGTACTCCAGCCGCTGCAGACCCTCAAGCAGCAGGGGCGCCACATCGCGCTTACCGATGTATCCGACGATTCCGCACATATGTAACCTTTTGTCCCGTGAGGTTCGTTGACGTTCGTTGAGATGCGTTGAGACGAGTTGAGGGATCCGGAAGGACGGGGCCCCGGCTCAGCCGTAGACGATGCGGCGCAGTTGCCGGAGCGTGAGGTCCGGCGGGGAGACCGCGCGGTACTTCAGGTCCGCCTCTATCCGTTCGAAGATGGACGCGTTCACCAGGCCCTGGGCCTGGAGTTCGCGGTGCCGGCGGCGGACGTACGCCTCGGTGCTCTCGTCGAAGTAGGCGAGCACGTCCTGGACCACGCGCAGCGCCTCGCCCCGACTGAGGGGCGTGGAGCGCGTCAGATGGTCAACAAGTTCGTCGTGCACCCGCTAGATCCTGGAGTAAGCCCGACGGATTCGCAAGATTCCTGCCCGATTTCGGGCACGGTGCTGTGAGATCTGATATGGGAGTCCTCCGGGAAGGACACGGCCGACGGCGCGCTCGTCGCCCCCTTCGGCCGCCACCTCGCCTACGGCACCGATCCGCGCACCGAGATGACCGTCTCCTGGCAGGTCCCGGCCGCGGTGAAGGACCCGTTCCTCCGGGTCGGCGCCCACCCCTGGGACCTCTCGCGCAGGATCAGGGCCGAGGTCCGCACGCTCTGCACCCCGGCCCCGCGCGGCCACTACGCCACGCTGAAGGTCCGCGGCATCGCGGAGACGGTCGAGCAGGTCGACCACTTCACGGTGGCCCGCCGGGCGCGCTGAACGAGGGTCGGCCCGGGGCATTTCCCGCCCCGGGCCGGCCAACACGCGCGGTCGCTCGTACCGTCGGGGCGCTCAGCTCACCTTCTTCGCGCTCTCGATCGCCTTGGCGAGGTCTTCGAGCAGCGGTGCGCACTTGTCGTACGAGAGGATCGGCTCGGGGTTGCGCGGGATGACCTGGCCCGCCTTGACCGCGGGCAGCTTCTTCCACGTGGCCTCGGTGATGTCGGCCGGCTGGATTGCGGAGGTCCGGTTGTCCATCATGATGAGGTCGGCCGGGTGCTTGTCGACGTTCTCCCAGCTGAGGTTCTCGAACCACCCGCCGCTCGCCTTCTTGGCGGCCTCGGCCGGCTCGACGAAGTTGACGCCGAGGGCCTTGAAGTACTCCAGGTCGATGGAGAGGTTGGTGCCGGAGACGTAGAAGATGTCCTGGCTCGCGGAACCGACCAGGACCTTGATGTCGGGGTGGGCCTTGGCCGCGGCGCGCAGCCGGGCGGCGGCGTCCTCGAACCGCTTCTTCGCGGCGGCGATCTCGCTGGAGGAGGTGTCCGCGCCGAGCGTCTTGGCGAGCGCCAGCATCCGCTGGAGCGGCTCGGGCAGCTGGCGGTCGTAGACGGAGATGCCGACGCTCGGCGCGCCGACGGCCTCGATCTTCTTCTTGGACTCCTCGGGGACGTACCAGAGGGTGCCGGCGTCGTCGAACATCGTGGAGACGAGGAGGTCCGGGCCGAGGGCCGCGTACTTCTCGATGTTGAACTGGCCCCACTCGTTGCCCAGGATGGTCACCTTGCTGACGTCCATGTCACCGGCCTGGACATCGGCCTTGCCGTCCTTGGTCTTCGTGGGCCCGAAGACGCCCTTCACGCTCACGCCGTAGTCGTGCAGCGCGGCGGCCACGCCGACGAACGCGACGATGTTCGACGGGACCTTGCCGGCCTTCGCGGCCCGGCCGCGGTCGTCCTTGAAGGTCCACGAACCCGACGTGCCCGCCCCGGACCCGTCGCCCGAGCCGCCGGCTTTCGCGTCCTCGTCACCGCAGGCCGCGAGCACGGCACCGAGGCCGAGGGCACCGCCGGCGGCGAGGACGCCGCGGCGGGTGGGACGGGAGACACGGGCGTTGAACATGCTGTGGCTGCCTTCGAACGGGGCGGGGGTGGCCCGCCGGACGAGTTCGAAAGTAGGTTAGCCTAACCTCATGCCGGGTCCGGGGGGCGGGGTCCTTCCCCTGTGCATGCCGCGTCCGGGGGCGGGGTCCTCACCTGTACGTCGGCGTCAGCTCGTCAGCCCCAACTCCCTGGCGATCAGCATGCGTTGCACCTCGCTCGTGCCCTCGCCGATCTCCAGGATCTTGGCGTCCCGCCACATCCGCGCCACCGGGTACTCGTTCATGAAACCGTAGCCGCCGTGGATCTGCGTGGCCTCGCGGGCGTTGTCGACCGCGATCGTGGACGAGTACAGCTTCGCCAGGGCCGCCTCCTTCTTGAAGGGGTCGCCGGAGACCAGGCGGGAGGCCGCGTCACGCCAGGCGAGGCGGGAGGTGTGGGCCTTCATCTCCATGTCGGCGATCTTGAACTGGATGGCCTGGTACTCGCCGATGTGCCGGCCGAAGGCCCTGCGCTCCTTGGCGTACTTCACCGACTCGTCCACACAGCCCTGCGCGAGACCCGTGGCCAGCGCGGCGATCGCGATACGGCCCTCGTCCAGGATGCGCAGGAACTGTGCGTAGCCCCGGCCCACCTCGCCCAGCAGATTGGCCGCCGGGACCCGGACGTCGGCGAAGGACAGCTCCCGGGTGTCCGACGCGTTCCAGCCGACCTTGGAGTACGGGGCCGCGACCGTGAAGCCCGGGGTGCCGGACGGGACGATGATCGAGGAGATGACCGGCCTGCCGTCCGGTTTGCGGTCCGTCACCGCCGTCACCGTGACCAGGCCCGTGATGTCCGTGCCGGAGTTGGTGATGAAGCACTTGGTGCCGTTGATCACCCACTCGTCCGTCTTCTCGTCCAGGCGGGCCGTGGTGCGCGTCGCGCCCGCGTCGGAGCCGCCCTCGGGTTCGGTGAGGCCGAACGCGCCCAGGATCTCGCCCGCGCAGAGCCGGGGGAGCCACTCCCGCTTCTGCTCCTTCGTGCCGAACAGATGCAGCGGCATGGCGCCGAGCGAGACCCCGGCCTCCAGGGTGATGGCGACGGAGGAGTCGACCCGGGCCAGCTCCTCCAGGGCGATGCCGAGCGCGAAGTAGTCGCCGCCCATGCCGCCGTACTCCTCCGGGAACGGCAGCCCGAACAGGCCCATCCGGCCCATCTCGCGGACGATCTCGTACGGGAACTCGTGCCGCTCGTAGAAGTCGCCGATCTTGGGGGCGACGACGTCGTGGGCGAACTCCTCGACCGTGCGGCGGAGTTCCTCCAGCTCGGGGGAGAGCTTGTGGTCCATGGGTCACTGCTCCTTGTGGGAGGCGGCCTGAGAGGCCCGGGGGGTGAGGGCGCGGACGGTGCGGGACGGGCTGGGGCGGCCCAGGTGCCCGGCCATCCACTCGCTCGTGGCGACGAGACGGTCCAGGTCGACTCCGGTCTCGATGCCGAGGCCCCGGAGCATCCACACCAGGTCCTCGGTGGCGAGGTTGCCGGTGGCGGACTTGGCGAACGGGCAGCCGCCGAGGCCGCCCGCGGAGGCGTCCACGGTGGTGACGCCATGCTGGAGGGCGGCCAGGGTGTTGGCGAGGGCCTGGCCGTAGGTGTCGTGGAAGTGGACGCCGAGGGCGCCGGTGGGCACCCCGGCCTCGTTCAGCGCGGACAGCAGTGCCGTGACATGGCCGGGGGTGGCCACGCCGATCGTGTCGCCCAGGCTCAGTTCGTCGCACCCCAGGTCCAGAAGGGCCCGGCAGACCTGGACCACCTGCGCCACCGGGACCGGGCCCTCCCAGGGGTCGCCGAAGCACATGGAGAGATAGCCCCGGACATGCCCGCCCTCCGCCTTCGCGCGGGACACCACCGGGGCGAACATCGCCAGCGACTCGTCCACCGTGCGGTTGAGGTTGGCCCGGGCGAAGGACTCCGTGGCGCTGGCGAAGACGGCGACCCGGCGGGCGCCCAGCGCGAGCGCCCGCTCCAGGCCCCGTTCGTTCGGCACGAGGACCGGCAGCGCCACCGGCAACGCGCTCACCAGGGGGAACAACTGCTCCGCGTCGGCCAGTTGGGGCACCCACCTGGGGTGCACGAAGCTCGTGGCCTCGATCGTCGTCAGGCCCGCCTCGGCGAGCCGGTGGATGAACTCGGCCTTCACCGCCGTCGGCACCGTCGCCGACTCGTTCTGCAACCCGTCGCGCGCGCCGACCTCGTGGATGCGGACCCTGGCCGGCAGCCCCGGCGCGGGGACGGCCATGGGGAGTTCCTGAGCGGTCATTCCGCGCCCTCCTCGAGCGGTGCCAGTACGGCGAGCACCTGGTCCATGGCGACCGCCGTGCCCGGGGTGACGTCCAGCTCGGCGACCGTGCCGGCGTGCGGGGCGGAGATGACGTGCTCCATCTTCATCGCCTCCACCACCAGCAGGCTCTGCCCGGCCGCCACCTCGTCGCCGACGGCCACCTTCACCACCGTCACCGTGCCGGGCATGGGCGCGGTCAGGGCGTCCGCCCCGGCGTGCGCGGCGCGGGTGAGGGAGGCGGCCACCGGGTCGTGGTCACGGACCTGCCAGGCGTCGCCGTCCCGGCCGAGCCAGTCGCCGGAGTGGTGGAAGGTGTGCGTCACGCCGTCCAGCGTCACGGTGACGCGGTCGGCCGTGACGTGGCGCGTGCCGCGCGGGGCGTGCGTCACGGGGTCGAATCCCGTGACGCGCAGGTCGAAGGAGACCGGCGCCGGCTGCCCGCCCATGCGCCAGCCGCTGGGCACCGAGAACGGGTCGGTCCAGCCCTCCGCGCGGGGCGCGAGCGCGTCCAGGCGTACGGCCGCGGCGGCCTCGTACACCTCCTCGGGCACCTCGGTCGGCACGAGGCCGTCGGCCTCGCGTTCCACCAGGCCCGTGTCCAGCTCGCCCGCCACCACCGCCGGGTGGGCCAGCAGCCGGCGCAGGAAGCCCGCGTTGGTCGGCACGCCCAGTGTCACCGTGTCCGCCAGGGCCGCCCGCAGCCTGCGCAGCGCCGTCGCGCGATCGGGGCCGTACGCGATCACCTTGGACAGCATCGGGTCGTAGAGGCTGCCGACCTCCGTGCCCTCGCTGAGCCCCGAGTCGCTGCGCACCCCGTCGCCCTGCGGCTCGCGCAGCGCCAGCACCCGGCCGCCGGACGGGAGGAACCCGCGGGACGGGTCTTCGGCGCAGAGCCGGGCCTCCACCGCGTGGCCGGTCAGCCGGATGTCCTCCTGGCGGTACGCCAGCGGCTCCCCGGCCGCCACCCGCAGCTGCCACTCGACCAGGTCGAGACCCGTGACGAACTCCGTCACCGGGTGCTCCACCTGGAGGCGGGTGTTCATCTCCATGAAGTAGTACGACGACGGGTCGCCGCCGGAGACGATGAACTCCACCGTGCCCGCGCCCCGGTAGCCGCAGGAGCGGGCGGCCTGGACCGCCGCCTCGCCCATCGCCGCGCGCGTGGCCTTGTCGAGCAGGACGCTGGGCGCCTCCTCGACGATCTTCTGGTGGCGGCGCTGGAGGGAGCACTCGCGCTCGCCCAGGTGCACCACGTTCCCGTGCGCGTCGGCCATCACCTGGATCTCGATGTGCCGGGGGCGGTCGATCCAGCGTTCGACGAGGAGGGTGTCGTCGCCGAAGGAGGCGCGGGCCTCGCGGCGGGCGGCGGCGATCTCCTCCGCCAGCGCCCCGGGGTCCCGCACCAGCCTCATGCCCTTGCCGCCGCCGCCCGCGCTGGGCTTGAGCAGCACAGGGGCGCCGATCTCGCGGGCCGCGGCCGCAAGCTCGGCGTCGGTGAGTCCGGAGCCGCTGGAGCCGGGCACCACCGGGACCCCGGCCGCCTTCACCGTCTCCTTGGCGCGGATCTTGTCGCCCATCAGGGCGATCGCGTCGGCGGGCGGGCCGATGAAGACCAGCCCCGCCTCGGCGCACGCCCGCGCGAACCCGGCGTTCTCCGCGAGGAAGCCGTATCCCGGGTGCACCGCCCGGGCACCGCTGCGGACGGCGGCCTCGAGCAGCCGCTCCACCGACAGATAGCTCTCGGCCGCCGGGGCCGGGCCCAACCGCACGGCCGTGTCGGCCTCGCGGACGTGCCGGGCGTCCGCGTCCGCGTCGGAGAAGACGGCCACCGAGCGCACGCCCAGCGCCCGCAGGGTGCGGATCACGCGGACGGCGATCTCGCCCCGGTTGGCCACCAGCACCGTGTCGAACATGGTCATGCTCCCCCTCACATCCGGAAGACGCCGAAGCCGCCGGCCGCGGGCGGCAGCGGGGCGTGGGCGCACGCGGTCAGGGCCAGGCCCAGCACCTGGCGGGTCTCCAGCGGGTCGATCACGCCGTCGTCCCACAGGCGGGCCGTGGCGTAGTAGGCGTTGCCCTGCTGCTCGTACTGGGCGCGGATCGGAGCCTTGAAGGACTCCTCCGCCTCGGCCGGCCACTCCTCGCCGCGCCCCTCCAGCTGGTCCCGCTTGACCGTGGCGAGGACGGAGGCGGCCTGCTCGCCGCCCATCACCGAGATCTTGGCGTTCGGCCACATCCACAGGAAGCGCGGCGAGTACGCCCTGCCGCACATCGAGTAGTTCCCCGCCCCGTACGAGCCGCCCACCACGACCGTGAGCTTGGGTACGCGGGTGCAGGCGACCGCCGTGACCATCTTGGCGCCGTGCTTGGCGATGCCGCCGGCCTCGTAGTCCTTGCCGACCATGAAGCCGGAGATGTTCTGGAGGAAGACCAGCGGGATGCCGCGCTGGTCGCACAGCTCGATGAAGTGCGCGCCCTTCTGGGCCGACTCGGAGAACAGGATGCCGTTGTTGGCGACGATGCCGACCGGGTGGCCGTGGATCCGGGCGAAGCCGGTGACCAGGGTCTGGCCGAACTCCGCCTTGAACTCCGCGAACCGCGAGCCGTCCACCACGCGGGCGATGACCTCCCGTACGTCGTACGGCGTCCGCGAGTCGACCGGCACCGCGCCGTACAGGCCGTAGGGGTCCACCTTCGGCTCGACGGCCGCGGTGACCTCCCAGGGCAGCTCGCCGCGCGCGGGGAGCGTGGAGACGATGTTGCGGACGATCCGCAGCGCGTGCGCGTCGTCCTCCGCGAGGTGGTCCGTGACGCCGGAGGTGCGCGAGTGGACCTCGCCGCCGCCCAGCTCCTCGGCGGTGACGACCTCGCCGGTGGCCGCCTTCACCAACGGGGGGCCGCCCAGGAAGATCGTGCCCTGGCCGCGGACGATCACCGCCTCGTCGCTCATCGCCGGGACGTACGCCCCGCCGGCCGTGCAGGAGCCGAGGACCGCCGCGATCTGCGGGATGCCGGCGCCGGACATGCGGGCCTGGTTGTAGAAGATCCGCCCGAAGTGCTCGCGGTCGGGGAAGACCTCGTCCTGCATCGGCAGGAAGGCTCCGCCGGAGTCGACCAGGTAGACGCACGGCAGGTGGTTCTCCAGCGCGACCTCCTGGGCGCGCAGGTGCTTCTTGACCGTCATCGGGTAGTACGTGCCGCCCTTGACCGTGGCGTCGTTGGCGACGACCACGCACGCGCGTCCGCTGATCCGGCCGATGCCGGCGATCACCCCGGCCGCCGGGGCCTGCCCGTCGTACATCCCCTCGGCGGCCAGCGGGGCCAGCTCCAGGAAGGGGGAGCCGGGGTCGAGCAGGGTGTCCACCCTGTCCCGCGGCAGCAGCTTGCCGCGCGCGGTGTGCCGGGCGCGGGCCCGCTCGCCGCCGCCCGCGCGGGCCGCGGCGAGCCGGCCGCGCAGCTCCTCGACGAGCGCGCGGTGCGCCGACTCGTTGGCCCGCCAGGCCGCCGACGCGGGGTCTGCCGCGCTGGTCAGCTCCGGTGCCTGTTGCATCCTGCGGTCCCCTCACGTGTTAATGAGCGTTAACGCACTCCGTCCAGGTTAACGACCGCTAACGTGGATGTCTAGAATTGTTTTCATGGCCACGAGAACCGACGCCCCGACCCGCCGCGAGCAGATCCTCAAGGAGGCCGCGCGCCTCTTCGCCGAACGCGGGTTCCACGGCGTGGGCGTCGACGAGATAGGTGCCGCGGTCGGCATCAGCGGACCCGGGCTCTACCGGCACTTCGCCGGCAAGGACGCGATGCTGGCGGAGCTGCTGGTCGGGATCAGCGGGCAGCTGCTGACCGGCGGCCGGCGGCGGGCCGCCGAGACGGCCGGCGACCCGGAGGCGGTGCTGGACTCGCTCATCGAGGGCCACATCGACTTCGCGCTCGACGACCGTCCGCTCATCACTCTGCACGACCGCGAGCTGGACCGCCTGCGCGACAGTGACCGCAAGCTGGTGCGGCAGTTGCAGCGGCAGTACGTGGAGCTGTGGGTGGAGGTGCTGCGGGAGGTGTACCCCGGGCTTCTGGAACCGGTCGCCCGGGCGGCGGTCCACGCGGTGTTCGGCCTGCTGAACAGCACGCCGCATCTGGGTCGTCGCGGTGCGCTTCCCGGTCGCGCGGCGACGGCGGAGCTTCTGCGGGCGATGGCCCGCGGCGCGTTCGCCTCGGCGGCGGGCTCGCCTGCGGCGGGCTGAGCGCAGGGCGCCTTATAGCTCCGGGGCTTCTGTGGTGTGGCGGCTGCGGGTGCGTCGTGGCCGTTCGCGCAGTTCCCCGCGCCCCTTGAAAGCCCGGGGGCGCCCCCTGCTTTCAAGGGGCGCGGGGAACTGCGCGGTCTTTTGGGGGTCCGGGGGCGGAGCCCCCGGGGATGGGAAGGGCAAGGGCGGCGGGGGCGAGGCAGCGTACACAATGGGGGCATGCCGATACCCGGGACGCCCCCCAGCCGCGCCGACCTCGTCGATCACCTCGTCCGCACCCGCATCGCGGGCGACGTCGCCACCCCCCGCGAGAACAACCTCTCCCACTACCGCAAGCTGGCCAACGGCGACCGCAACTTCTGGCTCGGCCTGGAGCTCGGCGACCGCTGGACCGACGAGCAGGACGTCCTCGCGGTCATGGCGGAACGCGTCGGCGTCAACGACGACCCCGAGTACCGCTACGGCCAGGACACCATCGACCCCGACCTCACCGTCGACGCCCTGGACCGCATGGCCGCCCGCCTCCGCAAGGCCGCCGACGGCCGCCAGCGCGTCCTGTTCGCCACCGGCCACCCCGGCGGCCTCCTGGACGTCCACCGCGCCACCGCCGCCGCCCTGCGCGCCGCCGGCTGCGACATCGTCGTGATCCCCGAGGGCCTGCAGACCGACGAGGGCTACGTCTGGCAGCTCGCCGACGTCGCCGTCCTCGAACACGGCGCCAGCCTCTGGCACACCCACTCGGGTGAACCCATGCGGGCGATCCTGACGGGCCTGGAGCGCGACGGCGACCCGGCGCCCGACCTCGTCGTCGCCGACCACGGCTGGGCCGGCCGCGCCGCCCAGGACGGCGTCGACGCCATCGGCTACGCCGACTGCAACGACCCCGCCCTCTTCCTCGCCGAGTCCGAGGGCACGCTCCAGGTCGCCGTCCCCCTCGACGACCACGTCACCAGCCCCCGCCACTACGACCCGATGACGGCCTACCTCCTGGACCAGGCGGGACTGCTCGGCTGACGGTGCCGGGAGGGGCTGAACCCCGCACTCACGGCCCCGTCCTCACGGCCACGGGTTCAGCCCCTCCGCCCGCCGCTGCGCGAACCCCGGCGTCGGGTCCAGGTACACCCGGCTCACCGAGGGGACCGCCGCCCGCAGCCGCTGCTCCGCCTGCTCGCACGCCCATTCGATCTGGGCCGCCGTCGACACGTCCCGGAAGTCGACCTTCGCCGCCACCAGCGCCTCCTTCGGCCCCTGCACCAGCGTCGTCAGCTCCAGCACGGCCTCGATGTGCTCCACCGCCACCAGCTCCGCCCGGATCCGCTCCCGCACGGACCGCGGCAGCGGGCGCCCGATCAGCAGTTCGACGTTGGACCTCCCGAGCACCCAGGCGACGTACAGCAGCAGCCCGCCGATGCACAGTGAGGCGACGCCGTCCCACACCCCGGAGCCGGTGAGCTGCCCGCCCAGCAGGCCGCCCGCCGCGAGCAGCAGGCCGACCAGGGCCGCCGAGTCCTCCATGACCACCGCCTTGACCGCGGTGTCGCTGGTGCGCCGCAGATAGCGTCCGAAGGGCACCCTCAGCCGGGACGCCTCCCCGCGCGCCTGGCGCACCGCCGTGCGCAGCGAGAAGCCCTCCAGGACGAAGGCGACGGCGAGCACGATGTACGAGGCCAGCGGGTCGCCCAGTTCCTCGCCCGCCGTCAGGGTGTGGATGCCGTCGTAGAGGGAGAAGACCGCGCCGCCGACGAACGTGGCGACGGCGGCGAGCAGGGCCCAGATGTAGCGCTCGGGGCCGTAGCCGAGCGGATGCTCCTCGTCGGCGGGTTTCGCGCTGCGTTTGAGCGCGGTGAGCAGCAGTACCTCGGTGACGGTGTCGGCGACCGAGTGCGCGGCCTCCGACAGCATCGCGCTGGAGCCGCTGATCAGCCCCGCGACGGCCTTGGCCACCGCGATGCCGAGATTGGCGAGGGCGGCGACGACCACCGTGAAGGTGCTCTCGCCGCCGCCGTCCTGCTGACCGGTGTCCTCAGCCGGGTCCCGGTCCGGTTCCGTGTCCGTGTGCGCCATGCATGTCAGTGTTCCCGCGGAACGCGGACCACGCCTTCCTGGATCACCGATATCGCCAGGCTGCCGTCCTGGGTGTGGATGCGTGCCTGACCGAGACCGCGACCCCCGGAGGCCGACGGCGACTCCTGGTCGTACAGCAGCCACTCGTCGGCGCGAAACGGCCGGTGGAACCACATCGCGTGGTCGAGCGAGGCGCCGACGACGTCCCCGACGGCCCAGCCGCCCCGGCCGTGCGCGAGCAGGACGGAGTCCAGGAGGGTCATGTCGGAGACGTAGGTGGCGAGGACGACGTGCAGCAGGGGCGTGTCGATCGCGCCCTCCAGCTTGCCGTTGGTGCGGAACCACACCTGGGAGTGCGGCTCGCGCGGCTCGCCGAAGCGGCCGTACGGCGGCTCGTCGACGTAGCGCAGGTCGACCGCCTCGCGGACCTCCAGGAACCGCTCCACCACCGCCGGGTGCAGATGCTCGTACGAACGCAGCCGTTCGGCGGAGGTGGGCAGGGTCGCCGGGTCCGGGGCGGACGGCATCGGGGCCTGGTGGTCCAGCCCCTCCTCGTACACCTGGAAGGAGGCGGAGAGGTGGAAGATCGGCTGTCCGTGCTGGACGGCGACCACGCGCCGGGTGGTGAAGGAGCGGCCGTCGCGGATGCGGTCGACGGAGTAGACGATCGGCGCGCCCGGGTCGCCGGGCCGCAGGAAGTACGCGTGCAGCGAGTGCGCGTGCCGGTCCTCGGGGACCGTGCGGCCGGCCGCGACGAGCGCCTGCGCGGCCACCTGCCCGCCGAAGACCCGGGGGACGACGGCGGGCCGGAAGTGGCCGCGGAAGATGTCCCGCTCGATCTGCTCCAGGTCGAGCAGATCGAGCAGCGACTGAAGTGCCTGACTCATATGTCAGTTCTATCCTGCGTGTTCTCCGTGCGGGGTGCCGGGCCGGGGCCGTGGCTGGGACGGCGGTCGGAACCGGTGCCGGGGCCGGTCACAGCCCCATGTTCTTCGCGATGATCGACTTCATGATCTCGCTGGTGCCGCCGTAGATCCGGTTGACCCGGTTGTCGGCGTACAGACGGGCGATCGGGTACTCGTTCATGTAGCCGTAGCCGCCGTGGAGCTGGAGGCAGCGGTCGATGACGCGGTGGGCGACCTCGGTGCAGAACAGCTTGGCGGAGGCGGCCTCGGCGGCCGTCAGCTCACCGGCGTCCAGGGCCTCCAGGGCGCGGTCGGCGACCGCCTCGGCGGCGTCCACCTCGGCCTGGCAGGCGGCCAGCTCGAACTTGGTGTTCTGGAAGCTGGCGACGGTCTTGCCGAAGACCGTGCGGTCCTGCACGTACTCCTTGGCGAACCGGATCGCGGCCTTGGCCTGCGCGTACGCGCCGAAGGCGATGCCCCAGCGCTCGGAGGGCAGATTGGCGCCGAGGTAGTGGAAGCCCTTGTTCTCCTCGCCGAGCAGGTCCTCGGCCGGGACCTTGACGTCGACGAACGCGAGTTCGGCGGTGTCGGAGGTCTTCAGGCCCAGCTTGTCCAGCTTGCGGCCGACGGAGTAGCCCTCGGACTTGGTGTCGACGGCGAAGAGGGAGATGCCGAAGCGGCGGTCCTCGGCGGTGGGCGCGGCGGTGCGGGCGCAGACGATGACGCGGTCGGCGTGGACGCCGCCGGTGATGAAGGTCTTGGCGCCGTTGAGGACGTAGTGCGTGCCGTCCTCGCTGAGCTTCGCGGTGGTCTTCATGCCGGCGAGGTCGGAGCCGGTGCCCGGCTCGGTCATCGCGATCGCCCACATCTCCTCGGCGGAGACGAACTTCGGCAGGTACCGCTTCTTCTGCTCGTCGGTGGCGAGCATCTTGATGTAGGGGAGCGCGAGCAGGACGTGCACGCCGGAGCCACCGAAGGTCACGCCCGCGCGGGCGGTCTCCTCGTACTGGATGGCCTCGAACTTGTGGCTCTCCAGGCCGGCGCCGCCGAACTCCTCGGGCACGTTGATGCCGAAGAGGCCCAGCTCGGCGAGCTTGTAGTAGAACTCGCGGGGCACGATGCCCTGCGTGAACCACTCGTCGTACGCCGGTACGACCTCGGCCTCGATGAAGGCGCGGAGGGTCTCCCGGAACGCCTCGTGATCCTCGTTGAACACCGTACGGCGCACTGCCGCCTCCCTCGAACGTCACCTGCGCGAGCTTGTCTAAGCGCTTGCTCAGACACCAAGGTACCGACGGGTAGGGACCGGCGTCCAGGGCGGGCGGAAAGGGGCGGCCGTAACGCTCGTCACGCCGGGACCGCGGACCCGGCGCTCCCGTTATCGTCGTGTCCGCGCACGCCACCGTGTGCGCGCCCCGGCCGGCGGCCGTCTCGGCACCCCGAACACCCGTCCGTCCGGGCAGCTCACCGCACGCAGAAAGAGGCAGCACCCCATGAGCAGCGAGACGCCCCGCGGCCCCGTCGACTCCTCCCGCGTCCCCCGGTACGCGGGCCCGGCGACCTTCGCCCGGCTGCCCCGGCTCGACGAGGTCGGCGGACGCGCCGACGTCGCCGTCGTGGGCGTGCCGTTCGACTCCGGCGTCTCCTACCGGCCCGGCGCCCGCTTCGGCGGCAACGCGATCCGCGAGGCGTCCCGGCTGCTGCGCCCCTACAACCCGGCGCAGGACGCCTCCCCGTTCGCCCTCGCGCAGGTCGCGGACGCCGGTGACATCGCCGTCAACCCGTTCAACATCAACGAGGCCGTCGAGACGATCGAGGCGGCCGCCGACGACCTGCTCGGCACCGGCGCCCGCCTGATGACCCTCGGCGGCGACCACACCGTCGCGCTCCCGCTGCTGCGCTCGGTGGCCAAGAAGCACGGCCCGGTCGCGCTGCTCCACTTCGACGCCCACCTGGACACGTGGGACACGTACTTCGGCGCCGCGTACACCCACGGCACCCCGTTCCGGCGGGCCGTCGAGGAGGGCATCCTCGACACCTCCGCCCTCTCCCACGTCGGCACGCGCGGCCCGCTCTACGGCAAGCAGGACCTCACCGACGACGAGAAGATGGGCTTCGGCATCGTCACGTCGGCGGACGTCTACCGGCGCGGCGCGGACGAGGTCGCCGACCAGCTCAGGCAGCGCATCGGCGACCGTCCCCTCTACGTCTCCATCGACATCGACTGCCTCGACCCCGCCCACGCCCCGGGCACCGGCACCCCGGAGGCGGGCGGCATGACCTCCCGCGAACTCCTGGAGATCCTGCGCGGTCTGGCCCCCTGCAACCTGGTCTCCGCGGACGTCGTCGAGGTCGCCCCCGCGTACGACCACGCCGAGATCACGTCGGTCGCCGCGTCCCACACGGCGTACGAACTGACGACACTGATGACGCGGGGGATCGCGGGGGAGCGGGGGGACGCCGACGGGCGGTGAACCCAACGGCCGGGTCACTCGGAGGGATGAGTGCCGGGTCCGGAGGCACCTCTCCGCCTCCCTGACCGATATCCTTCATATGTGCCAGCCATAGGGAGGATATGTCGTGTCGAATCTCTACGTGGAAGTCGATGACGAAGCCCTGAACGAGGCCGCCGAAATACTGGGCACCCGCACGAAGAAGGACACGGTCAACGCGGCCCTGCTGGAGGTCGCCAAGCGCCGGCGGAGACTCAAGGCGCTCGAGGAGCTCGCGGCGATGGGCGAGCGGGGCGACTTCGACCTGTTGCTGGACAAGGAGAACTACCGCCGATGAGCTCGGCGAAGTACCTCATCGACACGTCTGCCGCGGTGCGCATCCTGACGGGCAAGCAGGTGCGAGAGCAGTGGAACGACCACCTGGCCGAGGGCGTGGTGGCGCTGTGCGACGTCACCGAACTGGAGATGCTCTACTCCGCGCGCTCCCTGATGGACCGCCTGGCCAAGGAAGAGCTGTTCGCGGAACTCTTCAACTGGGTGCCCATGCCGGACGGCGTCTACCAGCGGGCACGTGCCGTGCAACGCAGGCTGACGGAGTCCGGCGGACATCGCAGCGCCGGTGCCGTCGACCTGCTTGTGGCGGCCACGGCCGAGTTGTCGGGGCTGACCGTGCTGCATTACGACGGCGACTTCGAGACGGTGGCCGAGGCCACGGGGCAGCCGACGCGGTGGGTGGCCCGGGCCGGGACGTTGTGAGGTGACGCCCCGGTCCGGTCCCCTCGCGCAGGCGCAGGCGCAGGCGCAGGCGCAGGCGCAGCGCCGGAGCCGGAGCCGGAGTCGATCCGCCCACTGGCGCGCCGGGGCTCCGGCGGCGGCAGTGCCTACCAGATGGACTCGACCCACTCCGGGTGGTCGATGAACGGGTTGCGGTTGTGCTGGTAGGTGTCGTAGATGACGTCGTTGCGGTTCTCCTCGAAGGAGCTCGGCGGGTCCTGCTCGTTCCATGCCTTGAGGACGGCGAGCTTGCCCATGTACGGGTTGCTGCCGTTGTTGACCTTCTCGTTGGGCTCCAGGTCGGCGAACCCGTCGTCGCCCTCGTAGCGCACGGCCATGTAGAGGATCATGCGGGCGACGTCGCCCTTGTCCGCGTCGCGCGGCTCGAAGGAGTCGGAGTCCACGCGGCTGCCGCCGCCGTTGGTGACAGTGCTGCCGCCGTTGTCGAAGTCCAGGTTGCCGCGGATGCTGTTGACCTGGACGTCGGCGGGGCGCAGGTGGTGCAGATCGGTGCCGGGGCCCGTCACCTCGCCGAAGTCGCCGTGGGACTTGGCCCAGGTGTGCTCGCGGTTCCAGTCGCCGACGTCCCCGCCGTTGAGGGACTTGCTGCGCGAGACGCCGCTGTACAGCAGGATCACGTTGTTGCTGTTGTTCGGGTCCTGGTCGGTGACCTTCAGCGCGTTCCAGACGGCGGAGTACGAGATCTTGGTCTGGCTGCTGATGATCGTGTGGAGGGCCGACTTGAGGCTCGTGCCGGACTTGCCGACGGCGTTCTTGTAGTACGTCGAGTCGTAGTCGGTCGTCGTGGCGGAGGCCGGGGTGGCGGTCAGCGCCGGGGCGGTGAGGCCGACCAGGAGGGCCGCGGTGGCCCAGGCCACCGTCTTCGTCTTCCGACGGGGGTGTGTCGCCGACATGGGGGGCTCCTGTCTACGCGGGTTGAAAGGAGGCGGCAGACGGGAGCGTGACATGGACATGGGAACCTGTAAATGAACCGGACGTGCCAATTCGATGACCGGAGGCGACGATCTCCTCCGTTTCGCCGCGAATCGGGGCACGGGAACGGCCCCCGACCGGAGGGGCGGGGGCCGTTGGGGTGCCGGGTGGGCGTCAGTCGAGGTCGGATGCGTCCAGGCGGTAGAGGGTCGACTGGTTGGCGTTCGATGAATTCGACTCCGATGCCGACGAGTTCGACTTCGTCGTCGACGTGTCCGTCTTGCTGTACGCGCTCTCCTTCACCGCCGTGCCGTGCTTCTGGACCCACGTGGTGAGCGCGGAGCTCACGTCGTTGTTGCCGCCGGGGCCGCCGCCCATGCCGCCGCCGAGTTGGATGTAGTGCAGTTCGCCCTTCTTCACCAGTTCCTTGAGCTTGGCCACGGTCATCGCCTTGTCCGTGCCGGTGAAGCCGAACATGGAGATCACCGGCTGGCCGGTGCTGACGATCAGCTGTCCCGCGCTGGAGGAGCTGGAGACGGCGAGCAGCCAGGTGGCGCCGTCGCGGTGCTTCTTCAGGTAGGCGATCAGCTCGGTGCTGACGTCGCCGCCGCCGGGGCCGCCGCCCATGCCGCCGCGGGCTCCGCTGCCGCCGCTCGCGCCGGGGTCACCGGCTTCGCCAGTGCCGTTCGGTGGCGTGCCGCCGCCCGGCATCTCGCCGTCGCCGGAGGCCTGGCCGTTGCCCGGCGCCTGGCCGTTGGCGCCCGAGCCGCCGGGGGCGCCGCTCGGCATCCCGCTCGGCATGCCTCCGCCGGGGAAGCCCCCGCCCTGAGCCTCGCCGCTGCCCTGCCCCGTACCGCCCGGCGCCTCGCCGCCCGCCTCCGCGTCGCCCGCGCCCGGGAAGCCGCCCTGGCCGCCGCCCCCGCCCGGGCCGCCGCCCATGCCGCCGCCCGTGGACGGACCCGCCGTCGGGTTCGTCCCGCCCATGCCGCCGCCGGAACCCGACGGCACCGAGGCCGCGTACGCCGCCGGGCCGGCGAGCGAGGCGAGCAATGCCGCCGCGACGGACGCGCCCAGCAGCCGTACGCGCGTGCCGGAGCGGAAGAGGAGCAGTCCGACGACCGCGAGCGCCATCAGCACCCCGACCACCGGCCACAGCCACGTGTTCCAGCCGTCGGCCCGGCGCAGCAGCACGATCGCCCACACCCCGGTGACCGCCAGCGCGAGCGGCAGCACCCACGCCCACCGCCGGTCCGCCCGGAACGCCCGCAGCAGCAGCGCCCCGCCGCCCCCGCACAGCGCCGCGATGCCGGGCGCGAGCGCGGTGGTGTAGTACGGGTGCATCGTGCCCTCGGCCATGCTGAACGTCAGGTAGTGCAGCAGCGTCCAGCCGCCCCACAGCACCAGCGCGGCGCGCGTCGGGTCCGTGCGCGGCGCCCGGCCGCGCAGCACCAGTGCGCCGACGAGCGCGATGCCCGCGAAGGGGAGCAGCCAGGAGATCTGGCCGCCGAGGACGTCGTTGAACATCCGGCCGAGGCCCGCGCTCCCGGAGAAGCCGCCGCCTCCGCCCCCGCCGCCCCCGCCGTTGCCCTCGCCGCCGAGGACGCGGCCGAGGCCGTTGTAGCCGAGGATCAGGTCCCAGGCCGTGCCGTCCGTCGACCCGCCGATGTACGGCCGCTGGTCCGCCGGTACGAGGGAGACGGCCGTCGCCCACCAGAACGAGGCCACGGCGAGCGCGACGGCCGCGAGCAGCAGGTTGCGCAGTCGCTTGGCCCAGCCCAGCCGGGAGGCGTACAGATACACGGCGAAGACGGCGGGCAGGGCGATGTACCCCTGGAGCATCTTGGTGTTGAAGGCGAGCCCGAAGCAGACCGCCGAGCCGAGCAGCGGCAGCAGCCGGCCCTCGCGCGTGGCGCGCAGCCCGAGCGCGGCGGCGGACACCATCAGCAGCACGAGCAGGGTGTCGGGGTTGTTGTCCCGGTTGATGGCGACGGTGATCGGCGTGAGCGCGAGGACGAGCGCCGCCACGGCAGCGGCCCCGTGCCCGAAGACCCGCTTCACGGAGGAGTGCAGGATCCAGATCGTGGCGAGCGCGGCCACGATCATCGGCGCCATCATCTGCCACGTGCCGAAGCCGAACACGCGGCACGACAGCCCCATCACCATCAGGGCGAGGGGCGGCTTGTCGACGGTGATGAAGTTCCCCGCGTCGAGCGAGCCGAAGAACCACGCCTCCCAGCTCTTCGTCCCGCTGAGCACGGCCGCGCTGTAGAAACTGTTCAGCCCGGAGGACGACAGGTTCCACGCGTACAGCACACCGGCGAGCGCGAGGATCGCGAGCAGCGCGGGCAACGACCAGCGCGGCGCGGCGACTTGGGGCGGTTCGCCGCCCGGCGGTACGGGGGCCGCGGGACGGCGACCGGGGGCATCGGAGAGTGAATCGGTGGCAGATGTCACCACTGCACGGTGCCGGGCGGGGTTGGGCGCGGGCTGTGCCGTGGCTTGCGGCAGTCTGTGAATCCGTGGCGCCACCGGCCCGGCGAACGGTGCGATGAGTTGTGCAGCGTTTCGCGGTCGTAAGTGCGTACCCGGAACCGAGGAGGATTTCTGATGCGCAGCGTGACCTGTTCCATGAGCGTCTCGCTCGACGGCTACATCGTCGGGCCGGACGGCCGCTTCGACTGGTCCGTGCCCGATGAGGAGGTCTTCCGCCTCGCCACCGACGAGGTGCGCGGGCTCGACGTCCATCTGCTGGGGCGGCGGCTGTACGAGACGATGCGGTACTGGGAGGACGCGGACCGAAAGCCCGAACTCAACGACCTGGAGCGGGAGTTCGCCGCGATCTGGAACGCACTCCCCAAGGTGGTGTTCTCCACCACGTTGACGGAGGTCCGGGGCAACGCCCGCCTGGCCTCCGGCGGCCTGGCGGAGGAGATCGAGCGGCTGCGGGCCGAACCCGGGGAGGGCGACCTCGCGATCGGCGGCGCGACGCTCGCCGCCGAGGCGGCGGCGCTGGGCCTGATCGACGAGTACCGGATCAGGGTCTACCCGGTACTGGTCGGCGGCGGCACGCCGCTCTTCCCCCGGGACGAACGCCGGGTGGACCTCGACCTCGTCGAGAGTCGTACGTTCAGTTGCGGGGTCGTGTACCTCCGGTACCGCGTGTCGCGGTAGCGAGGAACGAGGTCCAACTGGTCCGCGAGAAGAGCAGTACGGGGCTGTCCGCAAGCTTCGAGTCGCGGACGGGGATCCCGGCGGGGTGCCCGTCCAGCACCTCCAGGCAGCTGCCGCCCTCGCTGTTGCTGTAGGAGGATTTGCGCCAGCCGCCGCGTATGGAGGGGCTCGGGATGCTCGTGTTGTCAGCCATGGTGTCCGTACTCCTTCGCCGTCGTTCTGAGCAGCGCCAGTGAGTCCTTCAGCGGCAGTGCATCACTCAGGGCGAGATCGTATCGATGCTGCAGTTGCTGGACTACGGATGGGGCGTCGTGCAACTTCCCCATCAGGAGTCCTTCGCTGTAGGCGAGCGGCGGTTGGTCCTCGAACCACATCAGCGTCACCATGCCTTCGAGCAGAGGGTGAAAGCCCGCCGCCAACGGAAGCACGTGGAGGCGGATGCGATGGGCCTCGACCAGGCGGACGAGGTGCGTGATCTGTTCGGCCATGACGTCGGGGCCGCCGATCGTGCGCCGCAGTACCGCCTCGTCCAACAGGGCCCACACGACGGGTGTGACGGGAGTGTCCAGGAGCTTGGCCCGTGCGAGCCGTGTGACGACGAGCCTGTCACACTCCTCCTCACCCACCGGAGGGAACGACGTGCTCAGGACCGCACGTGCGTACCTTTCCGTCTGGAGGATGCCGGGGACGAACGACAGGGCGAACTCCCGGATCACCACCGCCTGTTGTTCGAGCAGGCGGGCCGACTCGAAGTAGTCGGCGACCGCCGCCTCCTCCGGTGGGAGGAAGCTGCTGAGCACGTTTCCCGTGTTCAGCACCCTGTCCAACCGGCGGGCGTCCTCCTTGGACGGCGTCCGTCGGCCCGCCTCGATGTGGGCGATGTGCGAACGCGTCATCACCGCCGCGTCCGCCAACTGCTGCTGCGTCAGCCCTGCCTGCTCGCGCTGCTGTTTGAGCCAGTCGCCGTAGATGCTGCCCAACCGGGCCTCCTCGTGTGACAGATCATTCGTCACGTCTCAACCCCTGGCGAGCCTAGCTCCGTCCGCTCCACTCTGTGAGCGGATCGCTACAGAAAGCGAGACCCCCGCGACCGCGCGACCGGTCCGGGGGCATGGCCATCAATCCTCATGGGTGCCAAGGAGTTGACGACGTGCGTCACCGTATCGCCCGGCTCGTCGAGCCGTTGCTGCGTTCGCTGTTTCCCCTGGAGGGGCGGCACCGCTCCGTGCCGGAACCGGCAGTGGCACCCGGCGTGGCCGAACGGCCCGCCCGCCCCTGCTGCTTCGCCGACGGCCTTTGCCCCGAGGCCCGCCGCCGCGCGCTGGAACGGCGACGGGAGCTGTGGCGCGCGCAGTACGCCGCCGAGCTCGCGGCAAGCCGTGCGGCCGAGCTCGCGACGGGAGCCCGGCGATGAGGGCCGCCGGAACCGGCGAGGCGCGGCTGCTGCCGTGGGCCGGGGAGGACGGCAAGCCCTGCTACCTGATCACGGACGGCGACGGGCCGCTCTCCCGTGCCGCCGACGCCGTCGAAGCCGTGCAGCTCTCCATGGCCGTCGGACTGCTCCGGCACGCCGATGAGCTGTTGGGCGACCGCGCAGCGACGTCCGTCCAGCTCCGCTACCTGCTCGCCCGCATGTGCGAGTCCCTCCGCGACGTGCACCGCGTCGCCGAGAGTCGAGGGGACCGGCTCGGGTCGCTCGGTACGGTCGACCCTCACTCGGAACGGGGTGGCGCTCCGCCGACGACCGCGCGCGCCTGAGCCGCCTGCGCGCGGCGGATGTCCGCGACGGAACGCCCCGTGTCGAGCAACTCGTCGACGAGGTCGATGTGCAGCACCGCGAGCAGCGCGTGCGCGGCGTACCCGGCGTCACTCTCGCTGCGTGCGGGCGCGGCCTCCCGGATCAGCCCCCGCAGGAGCGCGTGCATCCAGCGGTAGCGCTCCGACCGCAGATTCCCGGGTGCGGCCACCTCGCGGGCGCGCATGAGGTTGCGGTTCTCCAGCTTGAAGGTGAGCACCGCGTCCAGGAACGCGACGATCCGGTCGGGCGCCGGAGTGCCCGGCCCGAGAGGTTCCGGGCCGGACTCCACGGCCGTGCGGAGCGGCTGGAACTTCGCGGCGGCCAGCGCGTCGAGGAGGCCGTCGCGGTCACCGAACGCCCGGAACAGCGTGCCCTTGCCGACGCCGGCCGCCGCCGCGATGGCGTCCATCGACACGGGCTGAGCCGTCGCGTCGGCCGCGAACAGCGCGTCCGCGGCGGCGAGCACGCCGTCGCGGGACGCCGGCGGGCGTCCCAGGCGTCCGCCGGAAATTTTGGACTGACGGTCCGAAACGGTGTTACGTTGTTCTGGACTCATAGTCCGAAAGTCTAGCGGAGGCGGAGAATCCCATGCGCAAGACGCCCTTCACCATCTCCATCGACGACGACCGGCTGGACGACCTGCACTGCCGACTGCGCCACACCCGCTGGCCCGACTCCCTGCCGGACATGGACTGGGCCGACGGAACCGACCTCACCTTCCTCCAACGCCTGACGGAGTACTGGCGGACCGACTTCGACTGGCGGGCGCAGGAGGCCCGGCTGAACGCGTTTCCGCAGTTCGTCGCGGAACTGGACGGGGTCGGCATCCACTTGATCCACCAACGCGGAAAGGGTCCCGACCCCCACCCGCTGGTGCTCACGCACGGCTGGCCCGGCACCGGGTTCGACATGGCAGGGCTCATCCCCCTGCTCACCGATCCCGGCGGCCACGGCGGAGACCCGGCCGACGCCTTCGACGTCGTCGTGCCCTCGCTGCCGGGCTACGGGTTCTCGGAGCGGCCGACCCGGCCGGGGTCCGGCCCCGAGCGCGTGTCGGGGATGTGGACGCGGCTGATGACGGGGCTCGGCTACCCGCGCTTCGGCACCCAGTCCTCCGACTGGGGCGCCGCCGTTTCCATGTGGCTCGCCTCCCGCTTCCCCGAACGGGTGTCCGGGCTGCACGTGACGTTCGTCCCCGGCTTCTACCGGCCCCCGCTGGGCGAGGGGCAACCGCCCCTGTCGGCGGAGGAGAGGGCGTTCCACGAGAGGGCCGCGGCATGGTTCGAGGCGGAGGGCGGCTACCACCGCCTCCAGTCGACGAAGCCGCAGACCCCCGCGTACGCGCTGACCGACTCGCCGGCGGGTCTGGCGGCGTGGATCGTCGAGAAGACGCGCGGCTGGAGCGACTGCGACGGCGACGTGGAGCGCGCCTTCACCATGGACGCCCTCCTCACCAACATCTCGATCTACTGGTTCACCGGCACCATCGGCTCCTCCATGCGGTTCTACCGCGAGAACGCCCTGCGCCCGAACCACTTCGGGCCCGGGGCCCGCGTCCGGCCTCCCATGGGGGTGGCGTCGTTCCCCAAGGACGTGATGCCGCCGCGCAGTTGGGTCGAGCGGGTCTTCGACGTGACGCGGTGGGCGACCATGCCGCGGGGCGGGCACCTCGGTGTCATGGAGGCGCCGGAACCTCTCGCCGAGGAGATCCGCGCATTCTTCCGCCCGCTGCGGGGGCGGCGGACGTCCTGACCGGTGGGAGGCCGGTGGTGGACTGCCGAGGGGATCGGCCCGGGCCGTTTGAGGGAGGGGGCGGGGTGGATAAGTAGCCTGCGTGGGGCGGGAGTTGCTCAACGTGGTCGGGGGGTTACGGGTTGAGGCCGTTGATCGCCGTGGTGGGGAGCGCGGATCCGGTGCGGGTGTACGAGCCGCCGCTGGTGTCCGGGGACCGGGTCGAGGGGGCGTGCGGGGAGATCGGCGCGGCGCTCGCCGAGGCCGGGTGCGATCTCGTCGTCTACTCCAGCGAGGCGCAGTTCGTGGAGGACTGGGTCATCACCGGCTACCTCGCCCACGGCGAACCCGCGCCCGGGTCCATCCACGTCCGGCCGCCGTACGGGAACGTCGACACGGACTTCCCGCTTCTCGACGAGCGGCCCGAACTGTACGACGTACGGCACGAGTCGGGGGAGGAGTGGGAGAGCGGCTACTACCGTTCGCTCGCCGAGGTGCACGGTGTCGTGCTGATCGGCGGCGGCCGCTCGACGCTGATCACCGGCATGGTCTGCCTCGCCTTCGGCATCCCCGTCTACGCGGCGGCGTGCTTCGGCGGGGCCGGCCGCAGGGTGTGGGACGTGATGAACAGGGTCGAGCGGCACCCCACGCCGGACGAGGTGTCGGCGATGGGCGCGGAGTGGGGGCGGGACACGGCGGCCCGGCTGGTGCGGATACTGGCCGCGCAGCGGGAGCGCAAGGACGAGCGGCGCCGCCAGGACGCCCGCGCCGTCCGCCGCGCGGCCTGGCGCAGCGCGTTCGGCATCACGGTGGGGCTGCTCCTGCTCTGCCTCGGCCTTGGCATGATCCCGCTGACCTACGCGCTGGACGCGAGCGCCGCCGTCAACCTCACCGGGCTGATCGTCGGCGCGCTGGCCACCGGCACCTCCGGTGCCATCACCCGCAACGCCTTCGACCGCGGGGAGCACTGGGCGCGCACGGCGGCGCTCGGCATGTCGGCGGGCGCCGTCGCGTTCCTGCTCTTCGTCTCGGCCCAACTGGCCGCCTCCCCCGACATCCTGACCGGCGAGGGCGCCCGCCGCCTCCTCTTCTTCGTCCTGACGGTCGGCTTCGTCTCCGGCTTCACCTTCGACGCGGTCTACGGCCGCCTGAAACAGACGGAACCGCCCCTGCCCCCGCCGCCGGGTCCGCCGACCGGAGCGTGACGGCGCCGTCAGCCCGCCTCGGCGCACTCGTCGACGACGGCGCAGAGCCGGCGTACGAGGCTCAGATAGGTGGCGGGGTGCGTGGTGCCGCGCTGTCGCATGTGGGGCGCGTCGTGGTGCCACTGCTCCCACAGGCCGCCCGGGCGCAGGAACCGGGCGGCCCGGTCGCTGCCCAGGTTGAGGTCGACGAAGAGGAGAGCGCCCATGACCACGGTCTGGTCGTAGCCGAGATCGGGGCGGCGGAGGTACCGGTCGAGGTAGTCGGCCAGCAGATCGGCGTCGCGGGGCGTGCCGAAGCCGGCCAGTGCCACGCAGTAGGCCAGACCGGCGCAGGGGACTTCACTGGCCAGCAGCAGTTCCCCCAGGCGTTCCCGGAACCCGGTCCGCCGGGAGACGGCCACGAGCCACGCCGCGGTCCTCCGCTCCCGCCATCCACCCTCCAGGAGGGTGCCGATCTCGCCGTCGGTGACGACCCCCGCGTCCTCACCGAGCTCCCGTACGAACCGGCCGTACGCGGCCTCCTCCATGCGCAGCAGACCCCCACCGAGCTTCATGTACCGCCGCCCGGGCATGACGTAACGACGGGCCAGGACCAGCAGTTCGGCATCCTCGCGGACGTTGCGCATCACAGCGCTCATCCTGCCCCGCCGACGCGCCGCGAGGCCATCCCCGCAAGGGACCGTGCACGCGGCGGTCTCCCGTACGTCATCCGGCCGTCCTACCGTGATCCGCATGCGTCTGAAAAGCGTGTTTGCCGCTGCCTCCGTCTGTCTCGCGACCGCCGCCTGTCTCACGGCCGCCGGGCCCGCCGTCGCCCATTCCTCGTACGGGAACGCCTGTTCGTCCGCCGTCTCGCTCGCCGGGTTCTCCGACGTGCTCGACAAGACGTCGTACGACGGCACCTACGTCGGGAACCTCTCCGCCCTCGCGCGGGACCGGGACGGGGCGCTCGTCGCGCTCTCCGACCGGTCCTCCCTCTTCCGGCTGGACGCGAAGACCCTGCGGCCCAAGGGCGTCGTCGCGCTCGCCGACGAGAGCGGGGGCGCGCTCGACTCCGAGGGCGTCGTCGTCGACCGGGACGGCACCCGGCTCGTCACCTCCGAGACCGAGCCGTCCGTCCGGCGGTACTCCCGGGACGGGCGCCTGCTCGGGCGGCTGCCCGTGCCGGCCTCCCTCCAGGTCGCCCCGGCCGGGCGGGCCACCGCCAACGGCACCTTCGAGGGGCTCACCCTGCTGCCCGACGGCCGTACCCTCGTCGCCTCCATGGAGTACGCGCTCAGCGGTGACAGCGCCGGGATCGTCCGCCTGCAGACCTGGCGGCGGCACGGTACGCAATGGCGGCTCGGCGCCCAGTACGCCTACCGCGCCGACGACGGGCTCGGCGTCCCGGAGATCACCGCCACCCCCGACGGCCGCCTCCTCGTCCTGGAGCGCGGCTTCACCTCCGGCGTCGGCAACACCATCCGCCTCCACCTCGCCGATCTCCGGCACGCGACCGACACCAGCGGCATCGAGAACCTCACCGGACACAAGTCCGTACGGCTCGCCAAGAAGACCCCGCTCGCCGACCTCGTCGACTGCCCCACCCTCGGCGCCACCGCCAAGCAGCCCCAGCCCAACCCCCTCCTCGACAACATCGAGGGCATGGCCGTCACCGGCCACGACCACCACACCGGCCGCCTGAACGTCCTCCTCGTCAGCGACGACAACCAGAACACCGCGCAGACCACCCGCTTCTACCGGCTCACGGTGCGGCTGCCGCGGCAGGGAGGGGCCTGATCACTCGCGGGCGGGTCCGTGTACCGGCGACAGGCGAAAGGCATCGGTGTGGCGGAGTTCGGTTGTCCGGAGTATTAGTTCATGCTAATTTTCTGGTGTGGCCGAACCCTATGAGCTGCGCTTCTTTGAAGACGTGCTGGACTGGATCAAGACACTCGCAAAAGAAGACCCGGACAGCCATCTCCACGTGATAGCCGCTCTGGAACGGCTCCAGGAAGTGGGGCCGGCGCTCCGCCGCCCGACGGTCGGCGCGATCGAGAGGAGCCGTTACCGGAACATGCGGGAGTTGCGTCCACGCAATGGCGGGACGGTGAGTATCCGGATGCTCTTCGTCTTCGACCCCGAGCGGCGGGCCATCTTTCTCGTGGCGGGTAACAAGGCAGCGGGGCGGCAGTGGGCAGCCTGGTATCCCAAGGCGGTCAAGGAAGCCGACGACAAGTACACGGCCTACCTCAAGGCGCTGGAGCAGGAGAAGAAGGAAGGGCAGGGCAGATGAAACTCGGTACCATGGCCGACCTGACGGCCGACATCACCCCGGAGAAGCGCGAGCGCATCGACGTCCTCAAGGCGGAGATGGTCGACGCCGAGCGGGGGCACGAACTGGCCGCTCTCCGCAAGGCTCAGGGTTTCACTCAGACGCAGGTCGCCAAGGTCATGGGCGTCACTCAGGGGCGGATCAGCCAGATCGAGCGGGGTCTCGCCCGTCTGGACACCTCGACGATGGCCGCGTACCTGCACGCGATCGGCGGCGAGCTGACCATAACCGCCACCGTGGGGAACCTCTCCGTAAAGCTGTGAAGCTGTGAAGCCGTGACCTAGGACCTCCGCCCCACCCCCCTCCGCCATTGGCCCCGGGATTGTTGCGGCGGGATGAAATGCCACGTCACCGATGTTGGTGTCTTCCGGACGAGCAGGGCCGGACGGGCCGGCAGGAGCGACGGAGGGCGGCCGCGTGGCAGCGCAGCAGGGGCAGCAGCAGGGAGGGGCGGGGCGCGGCTGGGCCCGGCGGCTCGGCGGGTATGCGTGGCGGTACCCGAAGGACGTCGTCCTCGCGCTCGGGTCCTCCCTCGCCGGCATGGGGCTGCTCGCCCTCGTCCCGCTGATCACCAAGGTGATCATCGACGACGTGATCGGCGACCACAGCCGCTCCATGGGCCCCTGGGCGGGCGCCCTGGTCGGCGCCGCCGTCCTCGTCTACGGACTCACCTACGTCCGCCGCTACTACGGCGGCCGGCTCGCCCTCGACGTGCAGCACGACCTGCGCACCGGGATGTACGACACGATCACCCGGCTCGACGGCCGCCGCCAGGACGAGCTGTCCACCGGGCAGGTCGTCGGCCGCGCCACCAGCGACCTCCAGCTCATCCAGGGGCTGCTCTTCATGCTCCCGATGACCATCGGGAACGTCCTGCTCTTCGTCATCTCCCTGGTGATCATGGCGTGGCTGTCCCTGCCGCTCACCCTCGTCGCGCTCGCCGTCGCCCCCGCCGTCTGGTTCATCGCCAAGCGCAGCCGCTCCCGGCTGCACCCCGCCACCTGGTACGCGCAGGCGCAGGCCGCCGCCGTCGCCGGGGTGGTGGACGGCGCCGTCAGCGGCGTCCGCGTGGTGAAGGGGTTCGGGCAGGAGGACCAGGAGACCGGCAAGCTGCGGGAGGTCGGCCGGCGGCTGTTCGCGGGGCGGCTGCGCACCATCCGCATGAACGCCCGGTACACCCCCGCCCTCCAGGCCGTGCCCGCGCTCGGTCAGGTCGCGATGCTCGCGCTCGGCGGCTGGCTGGCCGTGCGCGGACACATCACGCTCGGCACCTTCGTCGCCTTCTCCGCCTACCTCGCCCAGCTCGTCGGCCCCGTCCGCATGCTCGCCGTCGTCCTCACCGTCGGCCAGCAGGCCCGGGCCGGCGCCGAACGCGTCCTGGAGCTGATCGACACCGAGCCGTCGATCCGGGAAGGCACCAAGGAACTTCCCGCCGACGCCCCCGCCACCGTCGAGTTCGACGACGTCTCCTTCGGCTACGAGGACGGCCGCCCCGTCCTCCAGGGCCTCAGCTTCGAGATCCGCCCCGGCGAGACCCTCGCCGTCGTCGGCTCCTCCGGCTCCGGCAAGTCCACCGTCTCCCTCCTCCTGCCGCGCTTCTACGACGTCACCCACGGCGCCGTCCTCGTCGGCGGCCACGACGTGCGCGAACTGACCTTCGAGTCGCTGCGCGCCGCCATCGGCCTGGTCCCCGAGGACTCGTTCCTCTTCTCCGACACCGTCCGCGCCAACATCGCCTACGGCCGCCCCGACGCCACCCAGGAGCAGATCGAGACCGCCGCCCGCGCCGCCCAGGCCGACCGCTTCATCGCCGAGCTGCCCGGCGGCTACGACACCAAGGTCGGCGAGCACGGACTGACCCTCTCCGGCGGCCAGCGCCAGCGCGTCGCCCTGGCCCGCGCGATCCTCGCCGACCCCCGCCTGCTCGTCCTGGACGACGCCACCTCCGCCGTCGACGCCCGCGTCGAACACGAGATCCACGAGGCGCTCAGGGAGGTCATGCGCGGCCGCACCACGCTGCTCGTCGCGCACCGCCGCTCCACCCTGGGCCTCGCCGACCGCATCGCCGTCCTCGACGACGGCCGCCTCGCCGACCTCGGCACCCACGAGGAACTCCAGGCCCGCAGCCCCCTCTACCGCAGGCTGCTCACCGACCCCGACGAACTCGGCGGCGTCTCCCCGGGCCACACCCCGCCCACCGCGCCCCAGGACGAGGACACCTCCGTCAGGGCCGAACTGGACGCCGAGTTCGACGCCGAGCGCGGCCTCACCCCCCGGCTGTGGACCGGCGACCGCGAGCCCAAGGACACCGCGCTGTCCGGCATGCCCGCCACCCCCGAACTCCTCGCCCAGGTCGACGCGCTGCCCCCGGCCACGGACACCCCGCACGTCGACGAGGCGGCCGCCGTACGGCCCGAGGAGTCCTACGGGCTGCGCCGCCTGCTGCGCGGCTTCGGCAAGCCGCTGCTGATCAGCCTCGCGCTGGTCGCCGTCGACGCCGGGATGGGCCTGCTGCTGCCCATCCTGATCCGGCACGGCATCGACCAGGGCGTCAACAAGCTCGCCCTCGGCGCCGTCTGGGCCGCCGCCACGCTCGCGCTGCTCGCCGTCGCCGCACAGTGGTCGGCGCAGGTCGCCGAGACCCGGATGACCGGCCGCACCGGCGAACGCGTCCTCTACGCACTGCGCCTGAAGATCTTCGCCCAGCTCCAGCGGCTCGGCCTCGACTACTACGAGCGCGAACTGACCGGCCGCATCATGACGAGGATGACGACGGACGTCGACGCCCTCTCCTCCTTCCTCCAGACCGGCCTGGTCACGGCGTTCGTCTCGGTCGTCACCTTCCTCGGCATCATGGTCGCCCTGCTCGTCCTCGACCTCCAGCTCGCCCTGGTCGTCTTCGCGACCCTGCCGCCGCTGATCATCGGCACGGTCTTCTTCCGCCGGGCCAGCGTGAAGGCGTACGAACTGGCGCGCGAGCGCATCTCGGCCGTCAACGCCGACCTCCAGGAGTCGGTGTCCGGGCTGCGGATCGTGCAGGCGTTCGGCCGCGAGCGCGACGGCCGCGCGCACTTCGCCGCCGGCAGCCTCAGCTACCGCCAGGCCCGCATCCGCGGCCAGTGGCTGATCTCCATCTACTTCCCCTTCGTCCAGCTGCTGTCCTCCGTGGCCGCCGCGGCCGTCCTGATCGTCGGCGCCCACCGGATCGGCGCGGGCACCCTCACCACCGGCGCGCTGGTGGCGTACCTGCTCTACATCGACCTCTTCTTCGCCCCCGTGCAGCAGCTCTCCCAGGTCTTCGACGGCTATCAGCAGGCCACGGTCTCGCTCGGCCGCATCCAGGAACTGCTCCGCGAGCCGACCTCCACGAAGAGCGCCGGGACCCCGGCCGAGGTGGGGCGGCTGCGCGGCGAGATCGTCTTCAAGGACGTCCACTTCTCCTACGGCGACGAGGAGGAGGCCCTCGCCGGCATCTCCCTCACCATCCCCGCCGGCCAGACCGTCGCCTTCGTCGGCGAGACCGGCGCGGGCAAGTCGACGCTGGTCAAGCTGGTCGCCCGGTTCTACGACCCGACCCGCGGCCGGGTCCTGGCCGACGGCACCGACGTACGCGAGCTGGACCTCACCGCCTACCGGCACCGGCTCGGCGTCGTCCCGCAGGAGGCGTACCTCTTCCCCGGCACGATCCGGGACGCCATCGCCTACGGCCGCCCCGACGCCACCGACGCGGAGGTGGAGGCGGCGGCACGGGCGGTCGGCGCGCACGAGATGATCGCGACGCTGGAGGGCGGCTATCTGCACACGGTCGCCGAACGCGGCCGCAACCTGTCCGCGGGACAGCGCCAGCTGATCGCGCTGGCGCGCGCGGAGCTGGTCGACCCCGACGTCCTCCTCCTCGACGAGGCCACCGCCGCGCTCGACCTGGCCACGGAGGCCCAGGTCAACCAGGCCACCGACCGCCTCGCCGGCCGCCGCACCACCCTGGTCGTGGCCCACCGCCTCACCACGGCGGCCCGCGCGGACAGGGTCGTGGTCATGGACCAGGGCCGAGTGGTGGAAGACGGCACCCACGACTCCCTACTGGCAGCGAACGGCCGCTACGCCCAACTCTGGCGCACGTTCGTGGGCGAACCGGTGGGGGCGCCCCGTTAGGGGCCGCCCGTAAGGGGCGCGGGGAACTGCGCGACCAGCCCCCACCGGCGGGTCAGCCGACAACGCACCCCGGGGTCCAAGGGGCGGAGCCCCCCATGCGCAACCACCCACCCACCCCACGCGTCCGTACACCCGTACGAACCCACCCCGCCCCACCCCTCGAAAGGACACCCCCGTGACCCGCGGCGCAATACGCCGAACCGCCGCACTCGCCATGGCCGCCGCGACCACAACCGGCCTCCTCGCCCTGGCGACCCCCGCAACCGCCGCCGCCCCCCTCTGCCCCGGCCACAGAATCCGCACCCTCCCCTTCCACACCGGCTCGGTACAGATCTTCCGCAGCGGCAACTACCTCTGCGCCCTGACCTACCCGAAGAAGAAGCGCGGCAAGAAGACGATGTCGGTGAGCATCCAGGCCCGCGGCAGCCGCCCGGTCGTCGACAAGGGCCGCTTCACGTACCACGCGGGCCCGCTCTCCGTACACGTCGGCCACCGCTGCGTATGGATCAGAGGCAGGGTGGACTCGTCCTCGGTCAGCTCGGGCTGGATCCTCTGCTGACCCCGTCGGCGCCGGGCCCATCCTTACCGATTGCAGAGCCTGGTCCGTGACGGGCTCGTCGCGCGGCGCGTGGAGCCGACCGTGCCGCCGGCCGTGCACTACCGGCTCACGGGGCTCGGGTTGTCGGTCGTGGACAGCATCTTCTGCGAGATGCCCGGGATCCGGCGCCGCAGCACCGCGAAGCGCAGCTCGCCCGGAGCCGCCCGGTCGCCGACGACCTCACCGGCCACGTCATCGAGGGCTGCGGCCACATCGTCCCGCTGCACCGCCCGCACGCCCTGCTCACCGTGCTGCGCCCGTTCCTGGCCGGGCCGGAGGACGAGATGCCTGTCGAACGACCCCTGGCGGAGCGTAAGTTGCTCCGCTAGGTTCCGGCGGACATCTGCACTCCCAGGAGGATGCATGCGCAAGGCGCTCAGATGGCTGCTGGCGCTCACCGTGCTGATCGGCACGCTGGGCACGGCGGGCACGGCCACCGCCGCCCAACCGGCCGCCGGCAGCACCAGTGACCGGGCCGGGACCACCGGCCGGGCGGACAGCACCGACATCAAGGACCGGCTGCTCGCCATTCCCGGCATGAGCCTGATCGAGGAGAAGCCGTACACCGGTTACCGCTTCTTCGTGCTCAACTACACCCAGCCGGTCGACCACCGGCACCCGTCCAGGGGCACGTTCCAGCAGCGGATCACCGTGCTGCACAAGGACGTCTCCCGCCCGACGGTCTTCTACACCGGCGGCTACAACGTCTCCACCACCCCCAGCCGCCGCGAGCCGACCCAGATCGTGGACGGCAACCAGGTCTCCATGGAGTACCGCTACTTCACCCCGTCGCGGCCCGCACCCGCGGACTGGTCCAAGCTGGACATCTGGCAGGCGGCCGGCGACCAGCACCGCATCTTCAAGGCGCTGAAGCGGATCTACACCGAGCGGTGGATATCCACGGGCGGTTCGAAGGGCGGCATGACCGCCACGTACTACGAGCGGTTCTACCCGCGCGACATGGACGGCGTCGTCGCGTACGTCGCCCCCAACGACGTCGTCAACGACGAGGACTCCGCGTACGACCGCTTCTTCACCTCCGTCGGCACCGCCGACTGCCGCGCACGGCTGGAGGGCGTGCAGCGCGAGGCGCTGGTGCGGCGCACCGCGCTGGAGAAGAAGTACGCGGACTACGCCGCCGACAACGGCTACACCTTCACCACGATCGGCAGCCTCGACCGCGCGTACGAGGCGGTCGTCCTCGACTACGTCTGGGGCTTCTGGCAGTACAGCCTGGTCTCGGACTGCGCCACGATCCCGGCCGACGCGAAGTCCGCGACCGACGAGGCGATCTGGACCTCCGTCGACACGATCTCCGGCTTCTCCGCCTACACCGACCAGGGCCTGGAGCAGTACACGCCGTACTACTACCAGGCGGGCACGCAGCTCGGGGCGCCCACGATCCACTTCCCGTACATCGAGAAGAGCCTGATCCGGTACGGCTACCAGCCGCCGCGGAACTTCGTCCCGCGCTCGATCCCGATGCGGTTCGAGCGGGGTGCGATGCGGGACGTGGACGGGTGGGTCCGCCACCACGCACGGCACATGCTCTTCGTGTACGGGCAGAACGACCCGTGGGGCGCGGAGCGGTTCCGGGTCGGCGCGGGGGCGAAGGACTCGTACGTGTTCACGGCGCCGGGGATGAACCACGGCGCGAACGTGGCCGGGCTGCCGGCCGCGCAGAAGGAGCTGGCGACGGCGCGGATCCTGAGCTGGGCGGGGGTCGCTCCGGCGGGAGTGAAGAGCGGCGAGGTGCCGGCGAAGCCGTTGGCGTCGTTCGACGCGAGGCTGGATCGACGGGGGGTGGAGCGGGGGCTTCGGCCGTAGGCCGTCGCCCCCCTTCCCCGGGGGCGCCCCCTCAGTACCCCAGGCCGTATCCGATCGGGTACAGCACCTTCTCCGGGTCGTCCGCCCGTTGGACCGCCACCGGTAGGTGGCCCCTCGGGCGGACGTGGCCCGTCAGGACGCGGGCCGCCGCGCGGAGTTCGACGTCCGTCCAGGCGTACGTGGCCAGGACGGCGTCGGCCTTTGGGAGGTGGGCGACGTCGTACGGGTTGCGGACGGCGACGGCGACCACCGGCACCCCGGTGGCGGCGAGTTGCCGTACCAGCGACGCCTGGGCGCTGTCCGCCGTCACGTTGTACGTCGTGACGACGACCGCGTCCATGCCGTCGGCCGCCGCCACGGCCTTGGCGATCGTCGCGGCGGAGGGCGCCGTACCCGTGGACAACGCGGCCGCGGAGAAGCCGAGTTCGGCCAGGGCGCCGGCGAGGACGGCGGTGGGCGGACCGTCGGTGCCGGACGGCGAGGCCGGGTCCGCGCCGACGACCAGCACCCGGCGGTGGGTGCGGCGGGACAGCGGGAGCAGGCGGTGCTCGTTGACCAGGAGCGTGGTCGTCCGCTCCGCGATGCGGTCGGCGGTGTGCAGATGGGACTCCGTCCCCACCGCCCGGTCCACGCCCCGCCGGGTGACGTACGGCTCGGCGAGCAGGCCCAGCTTCGCCTTGAGCCGGAGGATCCGCAGGATCGATTCCTCGAGCCGTTCCTCGGTCAGCTCACCCTCGTGCACGGCGTCGAGGACGGCGTGGAAGGCGACGTCGAGGGAGGGCGGGTTGAGGAGCTGGTCGACGCCGGCCCTGAGCGCGAGGACGGGGACGCGGTCGTCGCCGTACTTGGTCCGTACGCCCTCCATGCCGAGGGAGTCGGTCACCACCACGCCGTCGTAGCCGAGCTCTCCGCGCAGGATGCCGGTGAGGATGGGGCGGGAGAGGGTGGCGGGGTCGCCGGAGTCGTCGAGCGCCGGGACCATCAGATGGGCGGTCATGATGGCGTCGATGCCGGCCCGGATCGCCGCGCGGAACGGCACGGCGTCCAGCGCCTCCCACCGCTCACGGCTGTGGGTGATGACGGGGAAGCCGGTGTGGCTGTCGACGGCGGTGTCGCCGTGCCCCGGGAAGTGCTTGGCGGTGGCCGCGACCCCGGCCTGCTGGTACCCCTTCACCTCGGCGGCGACCATCCCGGCCACCGCGTCCGGATCGGCGCCGAAGGACCGTACGCCGATGACCGGGTTGGCGGGGTTGACGTTCACGTCGGCGACGGGGGAGTAGTCCTGGCGGATGCCGAGCGCGTGCAGCTCGGTGCCGGAGATCCGGCCGAGCGTACGGGCGTCGGCGCGGGAGCCGCCGGCGCCGAGGGCCATGGCGCCGGGGAAGAGGGTGGCGGGCTTGCCCACGCGGGCGACGATGCCGTGCTCCTGGTCGGTGCCGATGAGCACCGGCAGGCCGTTCGGCCGGGCGAGGGACGCCTTCTGGATGCCGTTGGAGAGGGCGGCGATCTGGTGCGGGTCGCGGGTGTTGTGCGCCCAGGTGAAGTAGATGACGCCGCCGACGTGGTACTTCTCCACCAGTTCGGCGGCGGTGCGGACGCCCAGTTCCTCGAGGTTGGCGTCGATGTCGGCCTGGTCGGGTGCGGTGGCCGAGTGGCCGTAGACCCGCGAGACGAACAGCTGGCCGACCTTCTCCTCCAGGCTCATCCGGGCGATCAGGGCCCGCAGCCGGTCGTCGTGCGGAACGTCGGCGTGGGCCCGCCCACTGCCGAGCGCCCCGAGCCCGAGCGTGGCGGTCAGCCCCGCGGTGGCGGCGAGCACGGTCCGCCGCGCGGGAGCCTCGCCGGGCTCACCACCCTCACCCTCGATGTCACGCACACGCGCCCCTTCCGACGAACCGACGAACATCACTGAAGGAAACTTCCGTGCAGCCACGAATAACCGGAAACTAACTTCCAGTCAAGAGACCTCGCAGAGCAGAGGGGAGGGCCGCGCCCCGCCAGGGCCGCGCCCCGCAAGGGGCGCGGCCGCAAGGGGCGCGGGGCTGTGTTCATTCGCGGCTCCGCCGCGGGGCGCGAGCAACCCAATCAAGCCCCCACCCGCAAACGCACAGAACCCCCCGAGCTGGAAGGCGCCGAGGGGGTCAAAGGGGCGCAGCCCCTTGAAGGGAGGACGGGAAGGGTAGGGGCGGCGGGGGCCGAAAACCGCGCAAAACCCCCACCCGCACAACCGAACGTTGACGCCAAGTTCACCACATGCCCCTGACAACAATCCCACCCCAAGCGCACAGTGAACGGCGGGGCAGGCCCCGTACCACCCACGCCCCGGCACCCCCCGCACCGCCCCGACGACAAGAAAGGGCACCGCATGACACCCCCGCCGCTCACCCGCCGCAGACTCCTCGGCTCCGCCGCCGCCACCCTGGGCGGCGCCACCGCCCTCACCCTTCTCCCCCCGAGCGTCCAGAAGGCCGTCGCCGCCGGCCCCCCGAAGCACGGCTCCCTCCGCGACATCGAGCACGTCGTCATGCTGATGCAGGAGAACCGGTCCTTCGACCACTACTTCGGCACCCTGAGCGGCGTCCGCGGCTTCCACGACCCGCACGCCCTCAAGCTGGACACCGGCCGCTCCGTCTTCTTCCAGCCCGACGCCCAGAACCCGCGCGGCTATCTGCTCCCGTTCCACCTCGACACCCACTCCTCCAGCGCCCAGGCCATCCCCTCCACCAGCCACGCCTGGTCCGTGCAGCACGACGCCTGGAACGGCGGCAAGATGGACCGGTGGCTCCCGGCCCACCGCAAGGCCGACGGCGTCAACGGCCCGTACGTGATGGGCTACTACACGCGCGAGGACATCCCCTTCCAGTTCGCCCTCGCCGAGACGTTCACCGTCTGCGACAACTACTTCTGCTCGGTCTTCGGCCCCACCTGGCCCAACCGCCTGTACTGGATGACCGGCACCATCGACCCCGGCGGCACACAGGGCGGCCCGGTCCTCACCAACAAGGCGCCGATGCCGTACCGCTGGACGACGTACGCCGAACGGCTCCAGGCGGCCGGGGTGAGCTGGAAGGTGTACCAGGAGGACGACGACTACGGCTGCAACATGCTGGAGCAGTTCGCCACGTTCAAGAACGCCGAACCCGGCTCCGACCTCTACGAGCGCGGCATGCGGCCGCAGCCCGCGGGCACCTTCGAGGACGACGCCCGGGGCGACCGCCTCCCGGCCGTCTCCTGGATCATCCCGACCAGCTACCAGTCCGAGCACCCGGACTATCTGCCCGCCGCGGGCGCCGACTTCGTCGCCTCCAAGATCGAGGCGATCGCGTCCAACCCGAAGGTGTGGCGCAAGACGGCGTTCATCCTCAACTACGACGAGAACGATGGCCTGTTCGACCACGTGCCGCCGCCCGTCCCGCCCGAGGGCACGAAGGACGAGTTCGTGCAGGGACTGCCCATCGGCGGCGGCTTCCGGGTGCCGGCCATCGTCATCTCGCCCTGGACGGTGGGCGGCTGGGTCTCCTCCGAGGCGTTCGACCACACCTCCGCGCTCCAGTTCCTGGAGCGGTTCACCGGGGTGGCGGAGCCGAACATCAGCGACTGGCGCCGGGACACCTTCGGCGACCTCACCTCCGCGTTCCGCTTCCACTCCGCCCACCGGCACGTGCCCCGGCTGCCCGACGACACCGCCGAGCAGTTGGAGAAGGCGAAGGAGGAGGTGGCGACGCTGCCGGAGCCGACGCTCCCGGGCGCCGACCAGTCCTACCCGCCCCAGGAGCGGGGCCGTCGCCCGCACGTATGAGCGACACCGGGGCCGTACGGTTCCGGTCGTACGGCCCCGGTGCCGGAGCGGGCGGTGTGTGGCTCACAACGCGTGCGCCACGAACCGCGCCGCCGTCTCGGCGAGGACCGCGCGGCCGTCCCGCGCCCACAGGTCCTCGTTGAACAGCTCGACCTCGATCGGCCCGGTGTACCCGGCCGCCTCCACGTACCCCTTCCACTCCCGCAGGTCGACCGCCCCGTCGCCGAGCTGCCCGCGCCCGTTGAGGACGCCCTCGGGCAGCGGCACGGTCCAGTCGGCGAGCTGGAAGGTGTGGATGCGGCCCGCCGCCCCCGCACGGGCGATCCCCGCCGGGGCCGCGTCGTCCCACCACAGGTGGTACGTGTCCAGGGTGACGCCCACCTGGTCGGCCGGGAAGCGTTCCGCCAGGTCCAGGGCCTGCGCCAGCGTGGACACCACGCACCGGTCGGCGGCGAACATCGGGTGCAGCGGCTCGATCGCGAGCCGTACGCCCCGCTCGGCGGCGTACGGGGCCAGCTCGCCGAGCGCGTCGGCGATCCGCTCCCGCGCCCCGCGCAGATCCTTCGAACCGGCGGGGAGCCCGCCGGACACCAGCACCAGCGTGTCGGTGCCGAGCGCGGCGGCCTCGTCGACCGCCCGCCGGTTGTCGGCCAGCGCGGCCGCCCGCGCGGCCGGCTCGACGGCGGTGAGGAAGCCGCCGCGGCACAGCGTCGTCACCGACAGCCCGGCCCCCCGCACCAGCTTGGCGGCCGCGTCGACGCCGTAGGCCTGCACCGGCTCCCGCCACAGGCCGACCCCGGGCACGCCCAACTCAACGCAGGCGTCGGCGAGTTCCGGCAGGGATAGCTGCTTGACGGTCATCTGGTTGATGCTGAAGCGCGTGAGACGCGTGGGGTCGGGATCCGTCACTGGTTCACTCCGTAGAGCGCGAGCAGGGTTCGCATCCGCTCCTCCGCCAGCTTCGGGTCGGGGAACAGGCCCAGACCGTCGGCCAGTTCGTAGGCGCGGGCGAGATGCGGCAGGGAACGGGCCGACTGAAGACCGCCGACCATCGCGAAGTGGCTCTGGTGCCCGGCCAGCCAGGCCAGGAACACCACGCCCGTCTTGTAGAAGCGGGTGGGCGCCCGGAAGAGGTGGCGGGAGAGGGCCACGGTCGGGTCGAGCAGGGCGCGGAAGCCCGCCGCGTCCCCGGTGTCCAGCACCCGTACCGCCTGTGCCGCCAGCGGGCCCAGCGGGTCGAAGATGCCGAGCAGGGCGTGGCTAAAGCCCTGTGCGTCGCCCGCGATCAGCTCGGGGTAGTGGAAGTCGTCGCCGGTGTAGCAGCGCACCCCGTCCGGCAGGCGCTGGCGCAGATCGACCTCGCGCCCGGCGTCGAGCAGCGAGACCTTGATGCCGTCGACCTTGTCCGGGTGGGCGGCGATGACCTCCAGGAAGGTGCCGGTGGCCGTGTCCAGGTCGGCGGAGCCCCAGTAGCCCTCCAGGGCGGGGTCGAACATGGGGCCGAGCCAGTGCAGGATCACCGGCTCGGCGGCCTGGCGCAGCAGGTGGCCGTAGACCTCCAGGTAGTCCTCGGGCCCCTTCGCGGTGGCGGCGAGCGCGCGCGAGGCCATCAGGATCGCCTGTGCGCCCGACTCCTCGACGAGCGCGAGCTGCTCCTCGTACGCCGCCCGGATCGCGGGCAGGGAACCGGCGGTGGTGAGCTGGTCGGTGCCGACCCCGCAGGCGATGCGGCCGCCCACCGCCCGTGCCTCGGCGGCGCTGCGGCGGATCAGCTCGGCGGCACCGGCCCAGTCCAGGCCCATGCCGCGCTGCGCGGTGTCCATCGCCTCGGCAACCCCGAGGCCGTGCGCCCACAGATGGCGGCGGAAGGCGAGGGTGGCGTCCCAGTCGACGGCGGCGGGGGAGTCGGGGGTCACGTCGGCGTACGGATCGGCGACGACGTGCGCCGCCGAGAAGACCGTACGGGAGGTGAAGGGCGTGCCGGCGGTGACGGCGAGCGGCTCGCGGCGGGGCTCGTAGGTCCGCGACGTGCCGTCGGCGGCGGGGAGTCGGATGCTCACAGCGCGATCTCCGGGACCTCGATGCGGCGGCCCTCGGCCGAGGACTTCAGCCCCAGCTCGGCGAGCTGGACGCCGCGGGCGCCGGCCAGCAGGTCCCAGTGGTAGGGGGCGTCGGCGTAGACGTGCTTGAGGAACAGCTCCCACTGGGCCTTGAAGCCGTTGTCGAACTCGCCGTTGTCCGGGACCTCCTGCCACTGGTCGCGGAAGACCTCGGTGGCCGGGACGTCCGGGTTCCAGACCGGCTTGGGGGTCGCGGAGCGGTGCTGCGCACGGCAGTTGCGCAGGCCCGCCACGGCCGAGCCCTCCGTCCCGTCGACCTGGAACTCGACCAACTCGTCGCGGTTGACGCGGACCGCCCAGGAGGAGTTGATCTGCGCGATCGCCCCGCCGTCGAGTTCGAAGATGCCGTACGCGGCGTCGTCGGCGGTGGCGTCGTAGGGCTTGCCGTTCTCGTCCCAGCGCTGCGGGACGTGCGTGGCGGTCAGCGCCTGGACGGAGGTGACGCGGCCGAACAGTTCGTGCAGCACGTACTCCCAGTGCGGGAACATGTCGACGACGATGCCGCCGCCGTCCTGTGCGCGGTAGTTCCACGAGGGGCGCTGGGCCTCCTGCCAGTCGCCCTCGAACACCCAGTAGCCGAACTCGCCGCGCACGGACAGGATCCGGCCGAAGAAGCCGCCGTCGATCAGCCGCTTCAGCTTCCGCAGCCCGGGCAGGAACAGCTTGTCCTGCACGACCCCGTGCTTGACGCCGGCCGCGTGCGCGAGACGGGCCAGCTCCAGGGCGCCGGCCAGGCCGGTGGCGGTGGGCTTCTCGGTGTAGAGGTGCTTGCCCGCGGCGATCGCCTTCTTCAGCGCCTCCTCGCGGGCGGAGGTGACCTGGGCGTCGAAGTAGATCTCGACCGAGTCGTCGGCGAGGACCGCGTCGAGGTCGGTCGAGTAGTGCTCCAGGCCGTGCCGCTCGGCCAGCGCGCGCAGTGCGTGCTCCCGGCGCCCGACGAGGACGGGCTCCGGCCACAGCACGGTGCCGTCGCCGAGATCGAGGCCGCCCTGCGCGCTCAGCGCCAGCAGGGAGCGGACGAGGTGCTGTCGGTGGCCCATGCGTCCAGTGACGCCGTTCATGGCGATCCGCACCGTCTTGCGTGTCACGTCATTCCCTCCGTACGCGTCCGGCGCCGCGTACGCCCACAGGTGAGCGTGACAGCAAGCGCTTTCTATCACGGGAGACGCTAGCCTCAGTGCGGCGGATCGGACAAGACCGCGAGAGCGGATGGGACAACACCGCCGGAGACGATGCCGACGACGACGACGGCGAAGAACAGACGCGCGACCGGAGGACGACGACGATGACGGTGACCCTGGCGGACGTGGCGGCGCGCGCGCAGGTCTCGCCCGCGACCGTGTCGCGTGTGCTGAACGGCAACTACCCGGTGGCCGCCTCCACCCGGGAGCGCGTGCTGCGGGCGGTGGACGAGCTCGACTATGTCCTCAACGGCCCCGCCAGCTCCCTCGCGGCGGCCACCTCCGACCTGGTCGGCATCCTGGTCAACGACATCGCCGACCCCTTCTTCGGCATCATGGCCGGCGCCGTCCAGTCGGAGATCGGCGGCCCCGGCGGCCGGGCAGGGGGTGAACGGCTCGCGGTGGTCTGCAACACCGGCGGCTCCCCGGAGCGCGAGCTGACGTACCTCACGCTGCTCCAGCGGCAGCGGGCGGCGGCGGTGGTGCTCACCGGCGGGGCGGTGGAGACGCCCAGCCACCGGGAAGCGGTTTCCGCGAAGCTGCGGAAACTGGCGGCGGCCGGCACCCGGGTGGTGCTGTGCGGCAGACCCCCGGCGCCGGAGGCCATCGCGCTCACCTTCGACAACCGGGGCGGCGGACGCAGGCTCACCGAACACCTGATCGGCCTCGGTCACCGGCGCACCGGGTACATCGCCGGCCCCGAGGAGCGCACCACCACCCGGCACCGCCTGGAGGGCCACCGCGAGGCGCTCGCCGCCGCCGGGCTCGCGGACGACCCCCGGCTCACCGTCCACGGCCGCTACGACCGCCGGTCCGGCTACGAGGCCACGCTCGAACTGCTGCGCAGGGAGCCGGGGCTGACCGCGATCGTCGCCGCCAACGACACGGTCGCCCTCGGCGCGTGCGCCGCGCTGCGCGACTCGGGGCTGCGCATCCCGGACGACGTGTCCGTGGCCGGCTTCGACGACCTGCCGTTCTCCATCGACGCGGTCCCGGCCCTGACGACGGTACGGCTCCCGCTGGCCGAGGCGGGCGCCCGCGCGGGCCGCATCGCGATGGGCAGGGAGGAACCGCCGCCGGGGGACATCGCGGTGGTGCGCGGGGAACTGATGGTGCGGGGGTCGACGGCGGCGCCGAAGGGCTGACCCGGCGCCCGACCGGACCCCGCCCGGTACCCGCCCTGGCGCCCTGCTCGGCACCCGCCCGATGGTGCCGAAAAAAATCTTGTGCACCCGTGCAACCGTCGGCCCCCGTGGACGGTCGTACTTGGCATCAGGACCACTGGGGGGAGGATCTGGGGGGATCCGCGGGGGTTCTGACATGGGGAGGCGCGAGGGGCCCGGTCGACGACCGGGCCCCTCCGAGCGTGTGCTGAAGAAGGCACGACCTGGCCTAGAAGAACACCCCGCACCGCAGCAGCACGTTCGCGTACGGGCGGGCCTCGCCGGTGCGCACCACGAGGCGGGCGCCCGCCGACAACTCCTTCAGGCGTACGTGCGGGACGAGTTCGAGCGCGCTGAAACGGTCCCGCAGGACGTCCGCCGCCGCCGGGTTGGCCGTGCGGACCTCCTCCGCCGCGACCGCGCCCTCGACCACCAGCTCCTCAAGGAGCCCGTCGAGCACCTCGGTGAACGCCGGGACGCCCGCGCGGAACGCCAGGTCCACCACGCGGGGGCCGGGCGGGATCGGCATGCCGACGTCGCACACCAGTACGCCGTCCCCGTGGCCCAGTTCGGCCAGGGCGCCGGCGAGATGGCGGTTGAGTATCCCGGTCCGCTTCACAGCGCCGCGACCTCCTCCGCCGTCGGGAACGACGCCTGCGCGCCCGCCCGTGTCACCGCCGCCGCGCCCACCCGGGCCGCGTACGCCGCCGCCTCCGCCAGGGACGCGCCCGCCCCCAGCCGCCAGGCCAGCGCGGCGGTGAACGCGTCGCCCGCGCCCGTCGTGTCGACGGCGTCCACTGTCACCGACGGCACCCGCACCGGGGCGCCCGTGCCGTCGGCGACCACCGCGCCCGCCGCGCCGAGCGTCACCACGACCGAGCGCGGCCCCCGCGCCAGCAGCGCGGCCGCCCACTCCTCGGGCGTGCCGCCCAGCCCGTCGCCCGCGACGACCCGCGCTTCGTGCTCGTTGACGATCAGCGGATCGCACGCCGCGAGCACCTCGTCCGGCAGCGCCCGCGGCGGCGAGGGGTTCAGCACGAAGCGGGTGCCGTCCGGCAGGTTCCGTACGACCTCCACGACCGTCTCCAGCGGGATCTCCAGCTGCGCCGAGACGGCCCGGGAGGCGTGCAGCAGACCGCCGGCGGCGCGGACGTCCTCCGGGGTCAGCCGGGCGTTGGCGCCGGGGGAGACCACGATGCTGTTGTCCCCGGAGGGGTCCACCGTGATCAGCGCGACCCCGGTGGGCGCCCCGCCGACCAGCACGCCCACCGTGTCCACGCCGGACGCCCGCTGCGAGTCCAGCAGCAGCCGCCCGTGCCCGTCGTCGCCGACCCGCGCCAGCAGTGCCGTACGGGCGCCGAGCCGGGCGGCGGCGACGGCCTGGTTGGCGCCCTTGCCGCCCGGGTGGACGGCGAGGTCCGAGCCGAGGACGGTCTCCCCGGCGGCGGGCCGCCGCTCGACCCCGATCACCAGATCGGCGTTGGCCGATCCCACGACCAGCAGGTCGTAGTCGTACATGAATCGTCTCCCTGTAGGGGCTCTGTAGGAGGCCTGCCACTTCGGCGTCAGTCGGCGGGCCCGGCTCGCGTCAGCCGGTGAACCCGGCGACGTTCTCCTTCGTGACCACCTTCACCGGCACCTTCACCGTCGCGTCGACCTTCTTGCCGTCGATCGCCCGCAGCGCGTTGTCCACCGCGATCCTCCCGAGCTGGGACGGCTGCTGCGCCACGGACGCGTACAGCGTGCCGTCCTTCACCGCCTTCAGCCCGTCCGGCGTGCCGTCGAAGCCGACCACGGCCACCGACTTGCCCGCCTTCGAACCCAGCGCCTTGATCGCGCCGAGCGCCATCTCGTCGTTGGCCGCGATCACGCCCTGCACGTCCGGGTGGGCCTGGAGCAGGTTGGACATCACGTCGAGCCCCTTGGTGCGGTCGAAGTCCGCGGGCTGCTCGGCGAGGACCTTGATGCCGGGGTAGGCCTTGAGCCCCTGGGCGAAGCCCTCGGCGCGCTCCCGGGCGGCGGAGGTGCCCGCCTGGCCCTGGAGGATCACGATCTTTCCGGTCCCGCCGAGCTCTTCGGCGACCGTCTTCGCGGCGAGCCTGCCACCGGCGACGTTGTCCGAGGCGACGAGCGTCTTTGTCTTCGCCTTGTTGACGCCGCGGTCGACGGCGACGACGGGGATGTCGGCCTTGTCGGCGGCGCGTACGGACGGTCCCGCCGCGTCCGAGTCGACCGGGTTGACGATGATCGCCCCGTAACTCGAACTGGTGAAGTTCTGCAACTGGTTGGCCTGCTGGGAGGCGTCGTTCTGCGCGTCCGTGACGGTCAGGTCCACGCCCCGCTTCTTCGCCTCCGCCTGCGCACCCGACCGGATCTGCACGAAGAACGGGTTGTTCAGCGTGGACAGCGACAGCCCCATCTTCGGGTTGGCGGAGGAGGAACCGCCGTGCAGGAAGGAGGTCGCGCCCACGACCGCCACCGTGACCACGGCCGCGAGGACGTACGTCGCCGCCTGCTTCCCCCTCCCGCCCGGCGCCCCGGCGCCCGCGGCCGGCGTGCTCGCCCCCGCCTTGCGCCGGGCGGTGTCCAGCAGCACGGCAAGGGCGATGACGACACCGATGACGACCTGCTGCCAGAACGCGGACACCGACAGCAGGTTGAGGCCGTTGCGCAGCACCGCCAGGATCAGCGCGCCGATCAGCGTCCCCGACGCCTTGCCGGTGCCGCCCGCGAGGGAGGCGCCGCCGATGACGACGGCCGCGATCGCGTCCAGCTCGTACCCGTCGGCGGCCTGCGGCTGCGCCGAGGAGAGCCGGGCGGCCAGCACGATGCCCGCGGCGGCGGCGAACAGCCCGGAGAGCGCGTAGATCGCGAGCTTCTGCTTCTTCACCCGCAGCCCGGAAAGCCGGGCCGCCTCCTCGTTGCCGCCGATCGCGTACATGGAACGGCCGATGTACGTCCGGCCCAGGATCAGCGCGGCGACGAGGCCGAGCACCACCATGACCAGCACCGGCACCGGCAGCCAGCCGCCCAGGGTGTCGCCGAGGTGCGAGACCGAGGCGGGGAACGCGATCGGGGAGCCGCCGGAGACGACCAGCGACAGACCGCGGCCCACCGACAGCATGGCGAGCGTCGCGATGAACGGCGGCAGCTTGCCGTACGCGATGAGGAAACCGTTCACCAGCCCGGCCGCCACGCCGGTCGCCACCGCCAGGACGACGGCGAGCACCACCGGCACCCCGTGGGAGGTCGCGGACCAGGCGAGCACGGTCGCCGACAGCGCGGCCACCGAGCCGACCGACAGGTCGATGCCCGCCGAGACGATGACGAAGGTGACGCCGAAGGCGAGGATCGCGGTCACGGCGGCCTGGACGCCGACGTTGAGCAGGTTGTCCGTGGTCAGGAAGTCGCCGGACAGCGCCGACATGGCGATGACCAGGACGATCAGCGCGGTCAGGGCGCCGTTGTCGAGGAGCAGCCGGCGCAGGCCGGCCGTGGTGCCGCCGCTGCGCGCGCCCGGCTCGCTCAGATGCGTGTCAGTGGCCACGGGAGGCCTCCGTTCCGTCCGTTCCGTTGGTGTGCGTGCTGACGGCGAGGGCCATCACGGCGTCCTGGGTGGCCTGTTCGGCGGTGAGTTCACCGGCGACCCGTCCCTGCGCCATCACCACCACCCGGTCGCTCATGCCGAGCACCTCCGGCAGATCGCTGGAGATCATCAGCACGGCGGCACCGGCGGCCGTCAGTTCGTTGATGAGCTGGTAGATCTCGACCTTGGCGCCGACGTCGATACCGCGCGTCGGCTCGTCGAGGATCAGCACCTTGGTGTGCGCCAGCAGCCACTTGCCGATGACGACCTTCTGCTGGTTGCCGCCGGAGAGCGTGCGCACGTGCTGGCCGAGCCCGGCCATCCGCACACCGAGCTGTCCCGCGACCTCGGCGGCGGCGGCCCGCTGCGCCTTGCGGTCGACCAGTCCGGCGTGGGTCGCCGCCCGCATGGTGACCAGGCCGAGGTTCTCCTCCACCGAGGCGTCCAGCACGAGCCCCTGGCCCTTGCGGTCCTCGGGCACGAGCCCGATCCCGGCCGCCATGGCGGCGTTCACGTCGTGCCGGCGCAGCGGCGCGCCCGCGACACGCACGGCACCGGCGTCGTACGGATCGGCCCCGAACACCGCCCGGACCACCTCCGTCCGCCCGGCCCCGACGAGCCCCGCGATGCCGACGACCTCACCGGCCCGCACCTCGAACCCCACGTCGTGGAAGACCCCGTCGCGGGTCAGCCCCTCCACCGTGAGCAACGCCTCGCCGGTGTCGGTGCGTTCACGCGGGTACTGCTGTTCGATCGACCGCCCGACCATCAGCCGGACCAGCTCGTCCTCGGGCGTGGTCGCGGGCACCTGGCCGACGCTGCGGCCGTCCCGGATGACGGTGACCCGGTCGCCGAGGGCGGCGATCTCCTCCAGGTGGTGGGTGATGAACACGATCCCGACGCCGTCCTCGCGCAGCCGCCGCACGATGGCGAACAGCTTCTCGACCTCCTCGGAGGTCAGCACGGCGGTCGGCTCGTCCATGATCAGGACGCGCGCGTCGAGGCTGAGCGCCTTGGCGATCTCCACCATCTGGAGCCGCGCGATGCCGAGTTCGCGCACCCGGGCGCGGGGCGGGACGTCCAGCCCGACGCGCTTGAGCAGCACCTCGGCGTCCGCGTCCATCCGCTTGCGGTCGATCATCCCGAACCGGCGCGGCTGCCGCCCCAGGAAGATGTTCTCGGCGACCGTCAGATCGGGGACGAGGTTGAACTCCTGGTAGATGGTGGCGATTCCGAGCCGCTCGGAGTCCTGCGCACCGTGGACGCGCACCTCCTCGCCGTCGACCACGATCCGCCCGGCGTCGGGCGTGTAGGCACCGGAGAGCATCTTGATCAGCGTGCTCTTGCCGGCGCCGTTCTCGCCGAGGAGCACATGCACCTCGCCCCGGCGCAGGTCGAAGTCGACGCTGTCGAGCGCGACCACGCCGGGGAAGGTCTTGCGGATGCCCTCGATGCGCAGCAACTCGTCCGGACTGCGGCTGCTCACGGCGTACTCCTTCGTACGGGGGAGGGGGACAGGTCGGAGGCGGGGGACGGCGGGGGCTCGCCGCACGAGCGGCGCACGACGAGCCGGGCCGGGAGGGTGACCGACTGCGGGGGCCGCCCCTCGATGCGGTCGACGAGCGCGCGCACGGCGGCCCGCCCGAGTGCGCCCGTCGGCTGGGCGATCGCCGTGACCGGCGGATCGGTGTGCACGAACCACGGGATGTCGTCGAACGCGGCGAGCGCGAGGTCGCCGGGCAGCCGCAGCCGCCGCTCCCGTACGGCGTCCAGCGCGCCGAGCGCCATCAGGTTGTCGGCGGCGAACACGGCCTCGGGCGGTTCGTCCAGGTCGAGGAAGCGCTCGGTGGCCCGGCGGCCGCTGGCGGCCTGGAAGTCGCCCTGGCCGATGTAGGCGTCCGGCAGGCGCAGCCCGTGCTCCGCGAGCGCGTCCCGGAACGCGCTCACGCGCTCCCGGCCGGTCGTGGTGGCCGCCGGACCCGCGATGATCGCGAGCCGGCGGTGCCCGAGCCGGTACAGATGGGCGACGAGTTCGCGTACGGCCGCCCGCCCGTCGGACCGTACGACGGGCACGTCGAGCCCCGCGATCCAGCGGTCCACGAAGACCATCGGGGTGCCGGCCCGGACCGCGTCCAGCATCAGCGGGGAGCCGCCGTCGGTCGGCGAGACCAGCAGGCCGTCGATGCGCCGGTCCAGCAGGGTCCGTACGTGGTGGTCCTGGAGGTCGGGCCGCTCGTCGGCGTTGCCGATGATCACGCTGTAGCCGAGCGCGCGGGCCTCCTCCTCGACGGAGCGGGCCAGCTCGGTGAAGTACGGGTTCATGACGTCGCTGATGACCAGGCCGAGGGTGCGGGTCTGGTCGGTGCGCAGCGACCGGGCGACGGCGTTGGGGCGGTAGCCCAGCGCGTCGACGGCCGTCAGCACCCGTGTGCGGGCGGCCGCGCTGACCGACGGATGGCCGTTGAGGACGCGCGAGACCGTCGCGACGGACACGCCCGCCTCGGCGGCAACGTCCTTGATGCTCGCCATCGCCGTTCCACCTCCTCGTGGAATCGATTACATGGAGGATTGGAATCGATTACACGGGCGGCTGACAAGAGGGTGCGGGGCGGCCGAAACGGAATCGTGACCGGACGCCGGGGCAGTGTCACACCCCGCCGGTACCGTCGGATCATGCCCAACCAGTCCGCAGGCGCTCCTGGTGAACGGCGGCTCGCCGTGCTCGAAGGCGTGCTGGAGCGCGTCACGTACGCCAACGAGGAGAACGGCTACACCGTCGCCCGCGTCGACACCGGCAGAGGCGCCGGCGACCTGCTGACCGTCGTCGGCGCGCTGCTCGGCGCGCAGGTGGGGGAGTCGCTGCGGATGGAGGGCCGCTGGGGCTCGCACCCGCAGTACGGCAAGCAGTTCCTCGTCGAGAACTACACGACGGTCCTGCCGGCCACCGTCCAGGGCATCCGGCGCTACCTCGGCTCAGGGCTGGTCAAGGGCATCGGACCGGTCTTCGCCGACCGCATCACCCAGCACTTCGGCGTGGACACCCTCACCATCATCGAGGAGGAGCCGAAGCGGCTCATCGAGGTGCCGGGGCTCGGCCCCAAGCGGACGAGGAAGATCGCCGACGCCTGGGAAGAGCAGAAGGCGATCAAGGAGGTCATGCTCTTCCTCCAGACCGTCGAGGTGTCGACGTCGATCGCGGTCCGCATCTACAAGAAGTACGGCGACGCCTCGATCTCCGTGGTGAAGAACCAGCCCTACCGGCTCGCCGCCGACGTCTGGGGCATCGGCTTCCTCACCGCCGACAGGATCGCCCAGTCCGTCGGCATCCCGCACGACAGCCCGGAGCGGGTGAAGGCCGGGTTGCAGTACGCGCTGTCCCAGGCCACCGACCAGGGGCACTGCTACCTCCCCGAGGAGAAGCTGATCGCCGACGCGGTCAAGCTGCTCCAGGTGGACACCGGGCTCGTCATCGAGTGCCTGGCCGCGCTCGCCGCCGAGCCGGAGAACCCGGAGGACGACCCCGGCGTCGTCCGCGAGAAGGTCCCCGACCCCGAGGGCGGCGACCCCGTCACCGCCGTCTACCTGGTGCCGTTCCACCGCGCCGAACTCTCCCTGGCGGGCCAGACGCTGCGGCTGCTGCGCGCCGACGAGGACCGCATGCCCGCCTTCGCGGACGTCGCCTGGGACAAGGCGCTCGGCTGGCTGAAGGGGCGCACGGGGGTCGAACTCGCGCCCGAACAGGAGGCCGCCGTCAAGCTGGCGCTGACGCAGAAGGTCGCCGTGCTGACCGGCGGGCCCGGCTGCGGCAAGTCGTTCACCGTCCGCTCGATCGTGGAGCTGGCCCGGGCGAAGAAGGCGAAGGTGGTGCTCGCCGCGCCCACCGGGCGGGCCGCCAAGCGGCTCGCCGAGCTGACCGGCGCCGAGGCGTCCACCGTGCACCGGCTGCTCGAACTCAAGCCCGGCGGCGACGCGGCCTACGACCGGGAACGGCCGCTCGACGCCGACCTGGTCGTCGTCGACGAGGCGTCCATGCTGGATCTGCTGCTCGCCAACAAGCTGGTCAAGGCCGTGCCGCCGGGCGCCCATCTGCTCTTCGTCGGGGACGTCGACCAGTTGCCGAGCGTGGGCGCCGGCGAGGTGCTCCGGGACCTGCTGGCGCCCGGAAGTCCCGTGCCCGCCGTGCGGCTCACCCGGGTCTTCCGGCAGGCCCAGCAGTCCGGCGTGGTGACCAACGCGCACCGGATCAACGCCGGTCAGCACCCCGTCACCGACGGCATGAAGGACTTCTTCCTCTTCGTCGAGGACGACACCGAGGAGGCCGGGCGGCTCACGGTCGACGTCGCCGCCCGCCGCATCCCGGCGAGGTTCGGGCTCGACCCCCGGCGGGACGTGCAGGTGCTCGCGCCCATGCACCGGGGGCCGGCCGGCGCGGGCGCGCTCAACGGACTGCTCCAGCAGGCCGTCACCCCGGGCCGCCCCGACGTGCCCGAGAAGCGGTTCGGCGGCCGGGTCTTCCGCGTCGGCGACAAGGTCACCCAGATCCGCAACAACTACGACAAGGGCGAGAACGGCGTCTTCAACGGCACCGTCGGCGTCGTCACCTCCCTCGACCCGGTCGAACAGCGGCTGACGGTACTGACCGACGAGGACGAGGAGGTGCCGTACGACTTCGACGAGCTGGACGAACTGGCGCACGCCTACGCCGTCACCATCCACCGCTCCCAGGGCAGCGAGTACCCGGCGGTCGTCATCCCGGTGACCACCGGCGCCTGGATGATGCTCCAGCGCAATTTGCTCTACACGGCGGTCACCCGGGCCAAGCGGCTGGTCGTCCTCGTCGGCTCCCGCAAGGCCATCGGCCAGGCGGTGCGCACGGTCTCGGCGGGCCGCCGCTGCACGGCGCTGGACTTCCGGCTCGCCGGATCCCGCCTTCCGGACAGAAATGATCGATCAAATGAGTCGCGAAGGTCACAGAGCACTTCCGGAACCGGGGTGAAGGCGGCAGGATGAGCAGGTTGGCGGCACTCAGTGCCGCCAATGAGCCCAACGGCCGACCCCGAGTGCACGCTTCTGCGCCGAATGGGGGATGGTAGAGACAGTCAGGGCACCTCGAAGATGAGGCACTACGTCGGGTGAGGGAAGACGTGAGCGACAACTCTGTAGTACTGCGGTTCGGCGACGGCGAATACACCTACCCGGTGGTCGACAGCACCGTCGGCGACAAGGGCTTCGACATCGGCAAGCTCCGCGCCCAGACGGGTCTGGTGACCCTGGACAGCGGCTACGGCAACACCGCCGCCTACAAATCCGCCGTCACCTATCTCGACGGCGAGCAGGGCATCCTCCGCTACCGCGGCTACCCGATCGAGCAGCTGGCCGAGCGGTCGACCTTCCTGGAGGTCGCCTACCTGCTCATCAACGGTGAGCTGCCGACCGTCGACCAGCTCTCCTCGTTCAAGACCGAGATCACCCAGCACACGCTGCTGCACGAGGACGTCAAGAACTTCTACAAGGGCTTCCCGCGCGACGCCCACCCGATGGCCATGCTGTCCTCGGTGGTCTCCGCGCTGTCCACGTTCTACCAGGACAGCCACAACCCCTTCGACGAGAAGCAGCGCGACCTCTCCACGATCCGCCTGCTCGCCAAGCTCCCGACGATCGCGGCGTACGCGTACAAGAAGTCGATCGGTCACCCGTTCGTCTACCCGCGCAACGACCTCGGCTACGTCGAGAACTTCCTGCGCATGACCTTCTCGGTGCCGGCCCAGGAGTACGACCTCGACCCGGTCGTCGTCTCCGCGCTGGACAAGCTGCTCATCCTGCACGCGGACCACGAGCAGAACTGCTCCACCTCCACCGTGCGTCTGGTCGGCTCCTCGCAGGCGAACATGTTCGCCTCGATCTCCGCCGGCATCTCCGCGCTCTGGGGCCCGCTGCACGGCGGCGCCAACCAGTCGGTCCTGGAGATGCTCACGGGCATCCAGGAGTCCGGCGGCGACGTCGACACCTTCATCCGCAAGGTGAAGAACAAGGAGGACGGCGTCCGCCTGATGGGCTTCGGCCATCGGGTCTACAAGAACTTCGACCCTCGCGCCAAGATCATCAAGGCCGCCGCGCACGACGTGCTCTCCGCCCTCGGCAAGTCCGACGAGCTGCTCGACATCGCGCTCAAGCTGGAGGAGCACGCGCTCTCCGACGACTACTTCACCGAGCGCAAGCTCTACCCGAACGTCGACTTCTACACCGGCCTGATCTACCGCGCCATGGGCTTCCCGACCGAGATGTTCACGGTCCTCTTCGCCCTCGGCCGCCTCCCCGGCTGGATCGCCCAGTGGACCGAAATGATCAAGGAGCCGGGCTCCCGCATCGGCCGCCCGCGCCAGATCTACACGGGCGTGGTGGAGCGGGACTTCGTGCCGGTGGAGGAGCGCTGACCCCTTAAGGGGCGCGGGGAACTGCGCAAAACGGAGCGAAGCTCCGTAGGGGGGTCCGGGGGCACAGCCCCCGGGGACGGGAAGGGTAGGGGCGGCGGGGGCGAAAAACTCCACCAGCCACTACCCGCCCCCGGTAGCACGCGCAGGCACGCACGCACACCCGCCCGCAAACGACAGAAGGCGCCCTGGTACACCGGTCCCCCCACGGGCCGGCGACCAGGGCGCCTTCCCGTGTCCCGGTACGGATTCCCCCCACGGGATCCGGCCGGGCGCCTAGAGGACAGCGCCTGAATCGCTGTGAGCACAACGAGCAGAACCCGCCGTGCCGCATCGCCGCGGCCTGCGCCGCGACTGTTGTTGCTGCCTGCCGGGACGCGCACGCGCGGGAGGGCCGCTCAAAGCTCCCCGGTGTACGTGCCCCGGCAACGCTTCCTCCGGCTCTCGACCGACCACGGGCCTGCCTCGAGCAGAAGGCACCTCTTTCCGGGAACGTCCCCCAAGACATCCCCAGATGTCAGTCGCGCCCCCCAAGACGCTTCTGACATCGCCAACTTAGACCCACGAACCCCTTCGATGGTTACATTCACATCACTGTGATCTGCGTCTCTTGCATATGTCCCGAAGGTGCGCAAGTGCCTCGATATGGCGATCGAGACCCCAGCGTAAGGAAGATGCGCGAGCCTTGTGAAGAGCTTATGTGAGGCACGCTCCTGACTCTAGGGGGTCTCTTACCTCGTCATCAGAAGAATGCTCATCGTAATAATGCGATGCCGTAGGCCTTCGGCTCAGGAGAACGACCGCAACCGCAGGCTGTTGGTCACCACGAACACCGACGAGAACGCCATCGCGGCGCCCGCGATCATCGGGTTCAGCAGCCCCGCCGCGGCCAGCGGCAGCGCGGCCACGTTGTAGCCGAACGCCCAGACCAGGTTCCCCTTGATCGTGGCGAGCGTCCGCCGGGAGAGCCGGATCGCGTCCGCCGCCACCCGCAGATCGCCCCGTACGAGCGTGAGGTCGCCGGCCTCGATCGCGGCGTCCGTGCCGGTGCCCATGGCGAGGCCCAGATCGGCGGTGGCCAGCGCCGCCGCGTCGTTGACGCCGTCGCCGACCATGGCGACCGTACGGCCCTCGCCCTGGAGCCGCCGTACCTCGGCGACCTTGTCCTCGGGCAGCACCTCGGCGATCACCTCGTCGATGCCGACGCTCCGCGCCACCGCCTCGGCGACCGCCCGGTTGTCCCCCGTCAGCAGTACCGGCGTCAGCCCCAGCGCGCGCAGCCGCCGTACGGCCTCGGCGCTGGTCTCCTTGACCGCGTCGGCCACCGTCAGTACCCCGGCCGCCGTGCCGTCGAGCGCGACCACCACGGCCGTGCGCCCCTCGGCCTCCGCCGCCGTACGCGCCCGTACCAGTTCCTCGGGAAGCGTGGCCGTGGCCTCGGCGAGCCGGCCCACCGTCACCTCGCGCCCCGCCACGCGCCCGCGCACGCCGCGCCCGGGCACGTTCTCGAAGTGCTCGACGGCGGGGAGGGCGAAGTGCTCGACGGTGGGCAGGGCGCCCGCCTCGTCCCGCGCGCCGGTGGTGTGCGCCGTGCGGAGGCGTTCCCGGGCGCCCGCGGCGATCGCGCGCGCCACCGGATGCTCCGATGCGTCCTCCAGCGCGCCCGCGAGCCGCAGCAGCTCCCGCTCGTCCGTCCCGTCCGCCGCGTAGACGTCGTGGAGCGTCATGTGGCCGGTGGTCACCGTGCCGGTCTTGTCCAGCACGACCGTGTCCACCCGGCGGGTCGACTCCAGCACCTCGGGGCCCTTGATCAGGATGCCGAGCTGGGCGCCCCGGCCGGTGCCGACCATCAGCGCGGTCGGCGTGGCCAGCCCCAGCGCGCACGGGCAGGCGATGATCAGCACGGCGACGGCCGCGGTGAACGCGGCCACCGTGTCGCCGGTGACGCCGAGCCAGACCCCGAACGTCCCCGCCGCGAGCAGCAGCACCACGGGCACGAAGATCCCCGAGATCCGGTCGGCCAGCCGCTGCACCTCCGCCTTGCCGCTCTGCGCGTCCTCCACCAGCCGCGCCATCCGCGCCAGCTGGGTGTCCGCGCCGACCCGGGTGGCCTCGACGACGAGCCGGCCCCCGGCGTTGACGGTGGCGCCGGTGACGGTCTCGCCCACGGCCACGTCCACCGGCACGGACTCGCCGGTCAGCATGGAGGCGTCGACGGCGGAGGCGCCCTCCACCACGGTCCCGTCGGTGGCGATCTTCTCGCCGGGCCGGACGACGAACCGGTCGCCGACGGCCAGTGCGCTCACCGGGACCCGCACCTCGCGGCCGTCCCGCAGTACGGCGACGTCCTTCGCGCCCAGCTCAAGCAGCGCCCGCAGCGCGGCGCCGGCCCGTCGCTTGGAGCGGGCCTCGAGGTAGCGGCCGAGGAGGATCAGGGCGATCACCCCGGCGGCCACCTCCAGGTAGATCGTCGATGCCCCGTCCGTCCGGGACACCGTCAGCTCGAAGCCGTGCCGCATGCCGGGCATCCCGGCGTCGCCCCAGAACAGCGCCCACAGCGACCAGCCGAAGGCGGCGAGCGTGCCGAGCGAGACGAGCGTGTCCATGGTGGCCGCGCCGTGCCGGGCATTGGTGTACGCGGCCCGGTGGAACGGCAGCCCGCCCCAGACCACGACGGGCGCGGCGAGCGTCAGCGACAGCCACTGCCAGTTGTCGAACTGCCATGCGGGAACCATGGCGAGCAGCACGACCGGCACGGCCAGCAGCACGGAGGTGACGAGCCGCTGCCGCAGGGCGGCGAGCTCGGCGTCGGGTCCGGCGGACCCGGACCCCTCACCGCCGGCCGGCCCGGATCCCTCGACGCCACCGGGTCCGGTCCCCGGCGCCGACGGCTCGGGCGGCGGCGGAACCTTCTCCTCCGCCGTGTACCCGGTCTTGACCACCGTCGCGATCAGGTCGTCGACGGCGACCCCCCGGGGGTACGCCACCTTGGCCTTCTCGGTCGCGTAGTTGACCGTGGCGGTGACGCCTTCCATGCGGTTGAGCTTCTTCTCGACGCGGGCCGCGCAGGAGGCGCAGGTCATCCCGCCGATGAGCAGCTCGACCTCGGCGCGGGACGGGTCGTCGTCCGGCGCCGGGGTGCCGAGGGCGGGCCCGGAGGCCGTGGTGCTGCTGGTCATGGCGTATCCGGTTTCGTTGCTCAGAGGGTGCCGACAAGCTCGAACCCGGCCTCGTCCACCGCGGCGCGGACGGCGGCCTCGTCGAGCGGGGCGGCGGAGACGACGGTGACCTCACCGGAGGAGGCGACGGCCTTCACCGAGCTGACCCCGGCCAGCTCCGAGATCTCACTGCCTACGGCGCCCTCGCAGTGCCCGCAGCTCATGCCGCTCACCTTGTAGACGGTGGTGACGCCGTTCTGCGTGTCGTTGGTGGAAGTCATGCGGGTACTCCTCGGTGCTGTGCGTCGGTACGTATGGGGCCTACGGTACGCAGACTATACCCCTAGGGGGTATCAGGCAAAGGTCCCGCCGCACCGGCGCGGGCCGACGGGTGCCCCGGGGCGGCATCCGGAGCGCTTCGGCATCCGATGTGCCCGGCATCCGAGGAGCCCGGCCGCCACCCGAAGTACTGGTCGGCCCGCGCCCCCTGCTGGTTCCGCCGGTCCGCCGACCGCTGTCCGGTCCGGCCGACCGCTACCCGTTCCGCCGGCCGCGGTTGCCGGGCCGGGCGGCGACCCAGGCGCGGACGGTGTCCGCGTACCAGTACGGTTTCCCGCCCTCCACGTGGTCGGGCGGGGGCAGCAGCCCGTGCTTGCGGTAGGAGCGCACGGTGTCCGGCTGCACCTTGATGTGTGCGGCGATCTCCTTGTACGACCAGAGCCGGCTTTCGGTCATCGGTTACCTCCCCGCGAGCGCGCGGCGGCGGCCCGGGGCGGGCCGGCGGGGGAGCCGGGCGCTGCGCTTTGGTGATCACGCATCCTGTGCGGGGTGAACGACGCAGGGTGACGACGGGCAAGGCGCTGTCGCGGTGCTGGGACGAACGGCTCGCGTTCCCGTGACGCCCGTAACCGAACCGATGCGTTCGTGGCCTTACGGACACCATGACGTCGACACGTCGTCCGAATGTCCGGACAAAGGATTGACATGACTCGCGCGCCCCGGCTAGACCTGTGTCCAGCCGGGGGCGAGGGGGCCGCCGGGGCGAACCGCTGTGAGGACCTTCATGAGCCGCACGACGACCGGAACCGGCAGCGCCGACGGGCTGCACCTCCCGCACGGCAGCACCGCCCGCGGCCCGTACGCCCTCGACATCGACCCCGGGCGGGCCGGCTGGACCCACAGCAGCCTGCGCATCGTCGCACTGGAACCGGGGGGTACGCACACGTTCGACTCCGGCGACAGCGAGTGGCTCGTGGTGCCGCTGAACGGCGCCTGTACGGTCACCGCCGGGGACGACGTCCTCCCACTCGACGGACGGCCCGACGTGTTCGCCTCCGTCACCGACTTCGCGTACGTACCCCGCGACACCCACACCCAGATCGCCTCCGGCGCGGGAGGCCGCTTCGCCCTGGCAGGAGCGAAGTGCGAGCGCCGACTCCCCGCCCGCTACGGCCCCGCGCCGGAGGTACCCGTCGAGGACCGGGGCAGCGGCGACTGCGCCCGCCGCGTACGCAACTTCGCCGCCGCGGGCACCTTCGACTGCGACACGCTCATCGCCGTGGAGGTCGTCACCCCCGGCGGCAACTGGTCCTCGTACCCGCCGCACAAGCACGACGAGAACCGTCCGGGCGAGGAGACAGAGCTGGAGGAGATCTACTACTTCGAGATCGAGGGCACGGGCGGCTTCGGCTACCAGCGCGTGTCGCCGTCACGGGAGGGCGGCGCCGACGTGCTCGCCGAGGTCCGCACCGGCGACACGGTCCTCGTGCCCGACGGCTGGCACGGCCCGTCCATCTCCCAGCCGGGCCACGACATGTACTACCTCAACGTCATGGCGGGCCCTGGCGAACGCGAGTGGCGCATCCGGTTCCACCCGGACCACACGGAGGGGTACCGGTGACGTCCCTCCCCGGCGCCCCGCCCGCTCGTCCGCCGGTCCGTCAGCTCGCTGCCTTCACCGCGTCCGTGAGGTCGCCGACCTGCGCGGCGGGCGGGGCGGCTATGTCCTTGGTGGCACCGAACTTGTCGAAGTCCATGGTGACCTTCATGGTGCCGAACCGCTGCGTCATGCGCACCGGGAGGTCCTTGGCGCCCACCCAGACGTCCATGGTCATGCTGGAGGAGCCACCGGTCATCGAGCCGAAGAGGTTGTCCTCGTTGGCGTAGGCGTCCTTGAACCTGCCCATGCCCTTCTGGTCGATCACGGCCCGGTAGTGGGTCGTGGACGTGCCGTCGACCTTCTCCCTGCCCAGGTCCTCGACGTCGTCGGCGTACTTCAGGCTCTTCATGGACGCCGACGGGCTGGCCCCGCCGCCCGCCGAGTTGAGCGCGTCGGCGCCCGACTCGCCGAACACGGCCGAGGTGTCGATCTTCATCCACTCCTTGCCCGCCAGGGGGCCGGAGGGCTGCGGGTCGACGTCGTAGTAGTACGCGCCGTCCACCAACAGCGTCCTCACCGTCGGAGAGTCCGTGAGCGGCTCCATGTGGACCGCCTTGGTGTCCATCTCGATGTCGAACGCGTAACCGTCGCCCCAGGAGTACGTGCCGTCCGCGGCGATCGGCTTGCCCGAGCCCAGGGTGGTGGTCATCCGCACCTCGGCGGAGCCCAGCTGCTCGGTGCGGTCGGTGGCGCGGGACAGCGCCGCCATGATCATGTCCGTCTTGTCCACGGCCTTGTCGACGGCGTCGGACGCCGTCTTCGTACCGCCCGAGCCGCACGCGGTCGTGACGACCATGGCGGCCGCCGTCATCCCCACCCAGACCGCCGTGTACCTCAGCTTCATGAGTCCCCACCCGTAGCCGTGATTCTGTGATTCTTCTGTGCGCGGCAGCCTACCGACCCCCACTGACAGCGCCCCGGACAGCCCGGGCCGACCTGGCCTGACGCCACCGCACCCGGCCCGTGTCCCCGCGTGCGTCCCCTCCGTGTACCGCGTCCGTGGTAGGCGGGCGGAGCCGCGTACCTCCATGGGAGGTCGGCGGGTCCACCCCCGGGACTGCTCCGGTTGTCGGTGACGGCCCGTACCGTTGAGCCATGGATCTTCGACTGCCCCGCGTCCGAGGGCTGCTGCGGGGGCCGCGGCGGCTGGTGACCGCCGCGGCCGCCGTCGTCGTGCTCGCCGGCGCGGGGACGTGGACGGCCGTCGCGTCCGACGACGCACCGGCCGTGCACGTGAGCGACAGGGCGCTGCCCATGGGCGGCGGAGTCCGCCTGGACACCTCCTACTTCACCGCGGGCCCCGCCGGCCGCCGCCCCGCCGTCCTGCTGGCGCACGGCTTCGGCGGCAGCAAGGAGGACGTGCGCGGCCAGGCCGAGGACCTCGCCCGCGAGGGCTACGCCGTACTCACCTGGTCCGCCCGCGGCTTCGGCCACTCCACCGGGAAGATCGGGCTGAACGACCCCGAGGGCGAGGTCGCCGACGCGTCCCGTCTCGTCGACTGGCTCGCCGAGCGGCCCGAGGTCCAACTGGACAAGGCGGGCGACCCCCGCGTCGGCATGGCCGGCGGCTCCTACGGCGGCGCGATCTCGCTGCTCACCGCCGGGTACGACGACCGGGTCGACGCCATCGCCCCGGCGATCACGTACTGGAACCTGTCGGACGCCCTGTTCCCGAACGGCGTCTTCAAGAAGCTGTGGACGAGCCTGTTCCTCAACTCCGGCGGCGGCTGCGACCGGTTCGAGCCCGCGCTGTGCCGGATGTACCAGCGCGTCGCCCAGTCCGGGCAGCCCGATGCCGAGGCCCGCGCCCTGCTGGACGCCCGCTCCCCGGAGGCCGTCGGCGACCGCATCAAGGTGCCCACCCTGCTGACGCAGGGCCAGACCGACTCCCTGTTCCCGCTCGGCCAGGCCGACGCCGCCGCGAAGGCGATCAAGGCCAACGGCGCCCCCGTCGACGTCGACTGGATCAGCGGCGGCCACGACGGCGGCAACATGGAGACCGACCGCGTCCAGGGCCGCGTGAAGTCCTGGTTCGACCGCTACCTCAAGGGCGACAAGGGCGCCGACACGGGTCCGGCCTTCCGCGTCACCCGCACCGGCGGCGTCGACTCCACCGACGGCGAGACGCGGTTGCGCGGGGCGACCGACGACCACTACCCCGGCCTGGCGAGCGGCCCGCGCACCCTCCGCCTCGCCGGCGGCGAACAGCACTTCGTCAACCCGGCGGGAGCCAGCCCGCCCGCGATCTCCGCCCTGCCCGGCCTCGGTGACTCGGGCGGACTGTCCCAGCTGTCCTCCCTCGGCGTCGGCATCTCCCTCGACTTCCCCGGCCAGTACGCGGCGTTCGAATCCGCGCCGCTCACCCGGGACCTCGGGATCACCGGCTCGCCCACCGCGACCGTGCACGTCACGTCCACCAGCGAGGACGCCGTCCTGTTCGCCAAGGTGTACGACGTCGCCCCCGGCGACTCCCGGCCGGGACTGCCCGCGCAGCTGGTCACCCCCGTGCGGGTCGAGAACGCGCGGCAGGGCAAGGACGTCACGCTCACCCTGCCCGCGATCGACTACGAGGTCCGCAAGGGCCACCGGCTGCGGCTGGTGCTGGCCTCCACCGACCTCGCCTACGCCTCCCCGACGCAGCCCGCCACGTACACCGCGGAGCTGAAGGGCGGGCTGACGGTCCCGACCGCCCCCGGCGTGGCGACCGCCGACAGCCCGCTGCCGTCCTGGGTGTGGTGGCTGCCGCTCGCCGGTGCCGTGCTCGCCGCGACGCTGCTACTCACCGCCCGCCGCCGCACCTCCGCCCCGGCCCCCGATCCCGAACTGGCCGACGTGCCCCTGGTGATCGCCGGCCTGAGCAAGCGGTACGCCAGGTCCGCCGACCGGTATGCCGTCAGGGACCTCTCCTTCCGGGTGGAGAAGGGCCAGGTGCTCGGTCTGCTCGGCCCCAACGGCGCCGGCAAGACCACCACCCTGCGCATGCTGATGGGGCTGATCACCCCGGACGACGGCGAGATCCGCGTCTTCGGCCACGCCGTCCGCCCCGGCGCCTCCGTACTGTCCCGGGTGGGCGCCTTCGTCGAGGGCGCCGGATTCCTGCCGCACCTGTCCGGCCGGGACAACCTCCGGCTGTACTGGCAGGCCACCGGCCGCCCGCCCGAGGACGCGCACCTGGAAGAGGCGCTGGAGATCGCCGGGCTGACCGACGAGGCGCTGGCCCGCGCCGTGCGCACGTACTCGCAGGGCATGCGGCAGCGACTCGCCCTCGCCCAGGCCATGCTCGGCCTGCCGGACCTGCTGATCCTCGACGAACCCACCAACGGCCTGGACCCGCCGCAGATCCGCGAGATGCGCGAGGTGATGATCCGCTACGCCGCCGCCGGCCGCACGGTGATCGTCTCCAGCCATCTGCTGGCCGAGGTCGAGCAGTCCTGCACGCATCTGGTCGTCATGGACCGCGGCCGGCTGGTCCAGGCGGGCCCGGTCGGCGAGATCACCGGCGCCGGGGACACCCTGCTGGTGGGCACGGAGACGCCGGTCGGCGAGCCGCTGGCCGAGAAGGTCGCCGCGCTGCCCGGCATCGCCTCGGCCGAGGCCGTCGAGGGCGGGCTGCTGGTCCGGCTCGACACGGACGGCAGCGCCCCGCGGCTGGTCGCCGAACTCGTCCGCCTGGAGGTGCCCGTCGCGTCGGTGGGCCCCCACCGCCGCCTGGAGGACGCCTTCCTCACCCTGATCGGAGGCTCGGCATGAGCAGCCTCGCCGGCTCCACGTCCGCCGGCTCCACGTCCGCAGGCCACCCGTCGGTGCAGCCCCCCGAGGTCGCCGACGGGTACCGGGCCGGGCGCACCCTGCCGTTGCGGGTCGAGCTGGTCCGCCAGCTCAAGCGGCGCCGCACGCTCGTCATGGGCGCGGTCCTCGCGCTGCTGCCGTTCGTGCTGGTGATCGCCTTCGCCGTGGGCGACCCCGGCTCACAGGGCGACCGGATCACCCTGATGGACACGGCGACGGCGTCCGGCGCCAACTTCGCCGCCGTCAACCTGTTCGTCTCCGCCGGGTTCCTGCTGGTGGTGCCGGTCGCCCTGTTCTGCGGGGACACGGTGGCCGCCGAGGCGAGCTGGTCCTCGCTGCGGTATCTGCTGGCGGCGCCCGTGCCGCGGGCCCGGCTGCTGTGGTCCAAGCTCGCCGTCGCGCTGACGCTGAGTCTGGCCGCGATGGTGCTGCTGCCGCTGGTCGCCCTGGCGGTCGGCTCCGTCGCCTACGGCTGGGGGCCGTTGCACATTCCCACCGGGGGCACGCTGTCCACCGGCACGGCGGCCGAGCGGCTGGTCATCGCGGTGGCGTACATTTTCGCGTCCCAACTGGTCACCGCCGGGCTCGCGTTCTGGCTGTCCACGAAGACCGACGCACCCCTGGGCGCGGTCGGCGGCGCCGTGGGCCTGACGATCGTGGGCAATGTGCTCGACGCGGTCACCGCGCTCGGCCACTGGCGCGACTTCCTGCCCGCGCACTGGCAGTTCGCCTGGATCGACGCCGTCCAGCCGGAGCCCGAGTGGTCCGGGATGGCGCAGGGCACCGCCGTGTCGGTCGCCTACGCGCTCGTCCTGTTCGCGGCGGCGTTCCGGGGCTTCACGCGGAAGGACATCGTGTCGTAGCACGGAGGCGGGGGCCGGGGCGTGGACGGGGGCGCACACGGAGGCGGGGCGCCGGATCGTCCGGCGCCCCGCCTCCGCGGCCGTGACCGTGCTCAGTCGTCGTGCTCCTCCGAGTTGGTCGACAGGATCGACACGTCCTCCAGCAGGTGCGCGAGCGCGCCGTCCCGCTTGATCTGCGTGGAGTTCTCGGTGCACTGCTGGCTCAGGTCGTCCGACAGGATCGGGATGTCCTGCACCGGGACGCCGTTGACGACGGGCAGGTTGATGTCCTGCAGACCGATGCAGGGCTTGTTGAACGAGCCCTGGATCAGCGCCATCTGCGGGCTCATGTTCCCGTACGTGGCCGAGTTGCCGTACATCTGCATGGCGTTGTTGCCGTTGACAGAGGCCGGACCGCCGTCGTCACCGATGGCCATCGCCTGCGGGGCCGTGGCGGCGCCGGCGCCCACGACGGAGGCGGCGATCGCCGCGGCGGCAAGAGCCTTCTTGATCATTGGTCAGTCCTTTCAGCGGAAAACCCCGTTCACCGGGGCGTCCTGGTCAACTGCGCGGCAGCAGGGTGGTTTCTCCCGTTCACCCCGTCGGCCTATACCGAAGAAATGACCGCCGTCCGCCGGAACCGCGTTGTCCAGGCATTTCTTCCGAGCACGCACCTCCAACCGGGTGAACCCCCGCAACCAATCATCCGGCACCGGGTTGATGAGGCCGTAGGACATGCGTCGCTACGAAGAAAGGAACGCGAAGTGCTCAAGAAGGCAATGGTCGCCGCGGCGGCCGCCGTTTCCGTCATCGGTATGTCGGCGGCAGCCGCTCCCCAGGCGCTTGCCATCGGTGACGACTCCGGGCCGAACTCGGCCAACGGCAACGGTGCCGTGTCGTCGTTCGGCAACTCGGCGACCAAGGGCGACATGAGCCCGCAGCTGTCCCTCATCGAGGGCACGCTGAACAAGCCGTGTGTGGGCCTGGACGACCTGAACGTCCCGATCGTCAACCTGGTTCCGGTCCAGGACATCAACGTGCTGGGCGACGAGCTCGACCAGCAGTGCACCGACAACTCCACCCAGGCCAAGCGCGACGGTGCGCTGTCGCACGTCCTGGAGGACCTGTCGGTCCTGTCCGCGAACGGCGAGACCGAGGGTGTGGCGCACGACGCCGCCGGCGACGGGAAGAACGGCGGCCACGAGGACCGCTGAGCCGTCCGCGCCGGGCTTTCGTGGCCCGCGCGTCCGGACGGGAAGGAGCCGCGGCGCCGCCACCGCCGACGTCGTACGGAAGGCTTTTCCGATGAATTGCCTTCCGGCGTCGGCGAAGGCGTCGCTGCTCCTTCCGGGGTACCGTGCCGACCAGGTGTGGGGCATTCGGGCGTAATACCGGCCGACTCACGTTCCGCGGTTTCCTCCGGGGTCTATTCCTCGTTTACAGCTTGCAGGTCGTGCTGCGAGTCGTTCATGTCGTGCTCGCTCGGTTCCGACCGGCAACAGGGGGCATGACCGCGAAGAAGGGAAAGTACGTGAAGCACAAGAAGAGCGCTGCTGCCGTTGCGGGCATCCTCATGGCCCTCGGCATGGCCGCCCCGGCGGTCGCCGACGCGGGCGCCTCGGGTGTCGCGGCGAACTCCCCGGGTGTTCTCTCCGGCAATGTCATCCAGGTTCCGGTGCACGTTCCGATCAACGTGTGCGGCAACACCATCGATGTCATCGGCCTGGCGAACCCCGCGGCCGGCAACGCCTGCGTCAACGACTGAGTCGACGGCGCAGCAGCCGTACGGCTGATTGCGGCCGGTCCTGGACTGTCTCGTACAGCTCCGGGGCCGGCTTTTCCCATCTCTACCAGCAGGAAGACAAGCTGAAATTGCGACAGACCCTGAGCAGGGGAATGGTCGCGGCGGCGGCCGCGACGGGCATTCTGTCCCTGTGCGCCGCTCCCGCCCTCGCCGACTCGACCGCTGACGGCGTGTCCGCGAACTCGCCCGGCGTCGCCTCGGGCAACGCCGTGCAGGCGCCGGTGGACATCCCGGTCAACGTGTGCGGCAACTCCGTGGACGTGGTGGCCGCGCTGAACCCGGCGTTCGGCAACCAGTGCGCGAACGACGGGCACGCGGAGGCGGACGAGCCGTCCGCGCCGCCGGAGAAGCACGTCCCGGCCACGCCGCCGGCCCACCAGGAGGAGCCCCCCGGCTACGGCGAGGCACCCCCGCAGCCGGCCCCGGAACACAGCACCCCGGCCACGCCTCCCGTGGCGTCCCACACCGAACGCCCGCACGCCCAGCCGCCCATGCTGGCCGAAACGGGCGGCGGCGGCCTGCTGGTCGCCTCCCTGGTGAGCGCGGGCATGCTCACCGGCGGCATGCTCCTCTACCGCCGGGGCCGGACGACTCCGGACCACTGACGGCACGTGCGCCTGCCGGCGGGTACGGCGGCTGCGGGGTGAGCGGTGTCCGTGGGCCGGCCGTGCCCGCGGGGCGGGCCGGGCCTGCGGGGCGAGCGGTGCGCGCGGGGCGCTGCGATCCGGGGTCGGACACGTCCGCGCCGCACGCTCCGACCCACGGCCGCCGACGCGCGACCGCCCGCGTCCACCGGACGCGGGCGGTCGTGGTGCTTGCCCTGCCCGCCGGGCGCGTGCGCCGTGGCGCTTTCGCGTCCACCGCCGCCGGGCCGCAGGCGCCGTAGGCCGCGTCGGCCGGGCGCATGGCCCGATGGACACGCCTTCGCGCCTCCGCTCCACCCGCCCCGGACGGGGCGGAAGCCCGGTGGCCGTCCGTGGAGCCCGGGGCGGGCTACTCGCCCGTGCCCGTGGCTTCGGGGACCGGACGGGCAGGAGCGGCCGGGGCCGGCACCGTCGCCGTACGCCGGCCGTGCGCGACCGCTGTCCGGACGGCCGGCCCGCGCAGACGCTGCCGTACCCCGCGCACCAGCGTGCGTGCGGTGTAGTCCGCGCCCTGGACGAACCGCATCGCGGGGCCGAACGCGGGCGCCGTCATCAGACCCGCCAGGAACAGCCCCGGCACCGCCGACTCGAACAGTGGTCCGACGGCCGGCGCCTCCAGCGCGCCGGGTGCCAGCCGGGACCGTACGTCCTCCTCCAGCAGCTCCAGACGCCCCGCCGCCGCGGTGAACCCCGTGGCGGCGATGACGTGTTCGGTGCGCAGGACGCCCGGCACCCCTGACCGGGTCACCGTGTCCAGATGGACGGCCCCGGCCACCTCCTTCGCCTTGACGATCTCCTGGTCGAGCCGCAGCTCCACCGCCCGCTCCACCCGCTCCCGCACCCACCACGCCCCGGCCGGACCCAGCGCGGTCGCCGCGACCCGGGCGCGCACGCCCCCGGGCAGCCGCCGGTACAGTCCCGGCCGCTCCGCGTAGAACCAGTTGCGCCAGCCGGGGCCGAGGCCGCTGTGCGGCGAGCGCGCCGACCGCCACCACGACCGCTCCAGCGGCGGCGGCACGTCGTTCCAGCGCAGCCGGTCCGCGCGGGCCAGCACCCGGACCCGGGTGCCCTGCTCGGCCAGCAGCGCCGCCGTCTCCAGGGCCGCCTGCCCGCCGCCCACCACCGTGACGTCCCGGTCCAGGAACCGGCTCAGCTCGGCGTGGTGGCTGCTGTGCGTGACGAGCGCCGGGTCGAAGCCGTGCAACGCCTCCGGGAACCGTACGAACGGCAGTACGCCCACGGCCAGGGCGACCGTACGCGCGTACACCACCTCCCCGTCCGCCAGCGCCGCCTCGAAGCCACCGGGGCGGGCGCGGAGCCGGGTCACCGCACGCTCGTCGACCTCGCAGGGCAGCGCGTTGCGGGCGAACCACAGCCCGTACGAGGCGAACGTGCCGACCGGGATCGGTTCCCCGTGCCGTGCCTCGACGCCCTGCCCCGCGCAGTACCGGTCCAGCCGCCAGCGCCCCTCAGGGTCGGAGAGGTTGGAGGCCCACGGTTCCGACTTCAGGAACATCCCGGTCGGCATGTGGTCCCGCCAGGAGGCCATCGGGCGGCCCTGCACACGCAGGGAGAGCCCGGCGGCCGCGGCATGGGCCGCGATGGACAGGCCGTAGGGGCCGGAGCCCACCACCAGCAGGTCGTACATCAGCAACTGCTCGCTTTCTCGTCGTCGGTCGGGGAGGCGGGGGAGGGCAGGTAGGGCCGCGGCCGTGCGGCGCCGAGGGGGCGAGTGCGCGCGCCGTCCGACGTCGAGGACGCGGCCGGCGCTCGCAGGAGACCGGCGGACCCGACCGCCTGAGCCGTCGTGCCGGGGGCCGCGGGGGCGACCCGCGTGGCCTTGGGCCCGGTGGGCGCCGGGTCCGCGGGGTCCGTCGGGTCGCCGGGGTGGCGAAGCGCGGTGGGGGTCGCGGGGCCCCGGGAGCTGCGGCGGGCCGCACACCAGGGCCTCGCGGCGGTGCGGGCGGCGTCCAGTGCGCGGGGCGCGACGCGCTGCGCGACCCGGCCCGCCACATGGCGGGACCACAGCGCCCACATCGCGAGACCCGGACCGGGATCGTCCGGCGCGTGCCAGGCCAGCTCGCGGCCCTGGGGCGGGCGCCGCAGAGCGGTCAGCGGGGCGTAGTTCTCCACCACGAAGGCCCGCCCGGGGCGGGGCGCCGGCGCCGGGAGCGCACGGCCCGTCAGGTCCAGGTGCTGCGCGCGGACGACGTCCAGCCCCGTGGCGTCCGTGAACAGCCGGAACTGGGCCCCGGGACGCGGGTTGAAGTCGAGCAGGTGGTAGCCGCCCGTGCCGGCGTCCCGGCGGAAGTCCAGGTCCAGGATGCCGCGGTAGCCCAGCTCCCCGACCAGCCGCTCCGCCAGCTCCGTCACCCGCGGGTTGACCGCCCACTCCCCAGCCGCGGTCAGCCCCGCACCGCGCGGCCAGGAACGGTGCTTGCGGCCGGGCCCGCCCGCGCGCAGCGCCCCGGTCCGGTCGGCGTAGCCGTGGAAGAACCAGTCGCGGTCGGGCCCCGGCGGCAGGAACGCCTGGAGCAGCAGCCGGCTGCCCGCCTCGGCCGAGCGCGCGTACAGCTCCCTGGCCTCCCGCGCCGAACGCAGCACCACCGTGCTGCGCAGCCCGCGCCCGCCCGGCAGCAGCCAGGGCCGGCTCCACTTCGCCACCACCGGCAGCCCCAGCCGCCGCACGCCGGAGACGGCCTCCGCCGCGCTCTCCGGGACGAGCGTCACCGGGTGCGGCACGCCCACCCGGGCGCACACCTCGGCCAACTCCGCCTTGTCCGCCACCTGTTCGGCGAGCGTGCCGGACCCGGCGGGCAGCAGGAAGCCGGGCGTGAGCCGCTCCCGCAGCCGGCTCACCGCGACCGCGCCCGCGTCGTCCATCGCGACCAGCACGGCGGGTCTGCCGACCCGCCCGGCGACCCGCCCCAGTACGGCGGCGATGTCGTCGGGACGGGCGCCCGGCGCCGGCGGCGGATGCAGCCGCCGGACGAACCGTGAGCCGCGTACGGGACTGGCGGCGCAGTCGGCGACCAGGTGCACCTCCACCCCCGCCCGGCCCAGCGAGCGCACCGCGCCCAGCGTCCCGTGGTGGAAGGGGTTCCGGTCGATCCGCAGCAGAACGGCGGGGACCCGGGTGTCGAGCAGCGGCACGATGACTTTCCTTCGGGTTCGGGAGGGAGGAGGGCGGCGACGGCGGAATTCCTCGGTGGAATCCTCGGTGGTTCTCTCAACGCGTCGCGCGGGCTTCTTTCGAACCGGTTTCACCCGTGCGAGCGACAACGCCACCCGAAGGCCGGAACCGATGTTGGTGCGACGGGTATTCATATGACTGAGTGTCAGTAAGCGAAATCCGCCGAATGGGAACCGAAGGAGCCCGGGAAGCACACGGACGGAACCAGAACCGGCACCAGAAGCAGGTCCAAAGCCAGAGCCATTGGCGCGGCCAGAACCAGGAACGACGAAGCGGAAACAGGAGCATGCATGGGTGCACAGCGGCAAGGACGGGCGTGCACGGGGGGACAGCGGAAACGGTCCCGGTTCCGGCCCGGGTCCCGACGGCCGGTGATGCTCGCCGCGGCGGTGGTCGCGTCGGTCACCCTCGCCGCGGTGCCCTGCCACGCCGCCGACCCACCGCCCCCCGTGGCGACCCCGCGGCCCGCCGCGTCCGCCACGCCACCTGCCGCCGTGCCCGCGCCCGCCGCCGCCCCGGCACCGCGGCCGCCCGCGGTCACCCCCTCGCCGGGCGCCCCGACCCCCGGCGGCACCGACGGCGCCGCCACCGAAGACGCCGCCCGGTGGCCCGCCTTCGGCGCCTACCTCGACTACGGCCCCCGCGGCGTGGCCCGCATGGCCGAGCTCAGCAAATGGCTCGGCGGCACCGAACTCCGCGTCGGTCACACGTACCTGCCCGGCGACCGCTGGAGCAACATCGAGGGCCCGCCGGGCTTCCTCGACGTGTGGGCGCACTGGCGACGGCAGCAGGCCGACCGGATGCTCGTCCTCAACGTGCCGATGATGGAGCGCAACGAGGCGCACGTCTCCGACGACGAGGTGCGGGCGCTGCTGCGCCGTGGCGCGGCCGGCGAGTTCGACCGGCACTTCACCGCGCTCGCCGAACGCCTGGTCGACTCGAAGGTGCCGGACACCGTGATCGTGCTCGGCTGGGAAATGAACGGCACTACATACACCCATCGCTGCGGGCCCGACCCGGAGAACTGGAAGAAGTACTGGAACAGAATTGTGACGGCCATGCGCGCGGTGCCGGGACAGGATTTCCGGTTCGACTTCGCGCCGAGCCGGGGCCGCGACGCCGTCCCCTGGACGGAGTGCTATCCCGGGGACGACACCGTCGACATCCTCGGCATGGACGCGTACGACCAGCCGCGCGGCCTGTCATTCGAGGAACAGGTGAAGGAGCCGTACGGACTGCAGGCGCAGGTCGATTTCGCGAAGGCGCACCACAAACCGGTGTCGTATCCGGAATGGGGACTGTTCCGCAACGGCGACAATCCGGAATACATGCGGGGCATGCTGGACTGGATGGCCCAGCACAAGCCCGCGTACAACACGCTCACCGACTACTGCCCGCACGGCGTGTGGAGTTGCGACGACAACCCCAAGGCGTCCGAGGTCTACCGCTCGCTGCTCTCGCACCTGCCGCACGTCACCCCGACGCCGGCAACTTCCTCTCCCGTGCCGACTCCGACGCCGACCCCGGCCCCGGGTCATCCGGCGGGCTGTTCGCCGATCAACCTCGGGGACTGGGTGGAGTACTGGCTCGGCGGCAAGCTCTGCGTGAAGTTCGACTGGTGGTCGCGCAGCCGCTGAGCGACCGGAGCGCGTGGGCGCGCGGGCGGGGGCGTGCGCGGGAGCGCAGGCCGTGGTGCGGTCAGCCACCGCCGCCCCCGTCCCCGCCCCCGCGCTCGCGCCGGCGCCGCAGCAGCTCCTTGCCGCGCCGGCGCGCGGCGACGTCGCAGAGGACCGCGCCGATCAGCGGCGCGGTGCGTCGGCGGGCCAGCAGCAGCCGCTGGTTGGCGACCGGGACGGGGCGCCAGTGGTGCTTGTACGGCTCGTCGCCGCGCAGCAGGCTCAGCGTCGTGCGGCCGTCCTCCGGTCCCGTATGACGGCTGCACGCGTCGAGGAGCATCACCGCGACGTCCGCCTTGCGCTCGCGCAGCCGGGGATGGGCGCCGTAGAGGTAGCCGCCGGCCAGGCGCCGGGACAGCAGCGTGAGGTCGACGGCGGCCACGTCGCCGTCGAGTCGGAACTCGGTCACCACCGCGTCCCCGTCGCGCACCATCGGCCCGACCGCCCGCACCAGGTGCGCGGCGAACCGGTCCGTGAGGTGCTCCGCCGTCACCTTCCGGCCGCGCCACTGCAACCGGTGCAGCTCCAGCAGCCGGTGCAGCGCCGTCTCGACCCCGTCCGGCGGTACGACCGTACGCCGCACGCCGAGGGCGTCCAGCTTGCGGAGCTTGGCGCGCACACGCTGCGCCTTGCCGGAGGGGAGGCGGGCGACCAGCTCGGCCATCGGGGCGGCGGGCAGCTCCAGACAGAGTGAGTCCTCCAGGCGCCGGCGGGGGCCGCGCCAGAGGTCGTAGACCTGTTCGACGGCGCCGCCGGGCCGCACCTCGCGGAAGTCGATCACCGCGGTGCGGGCGGCGGCGGCCAGGCCCTCGGCGAGCGCGGCGGCGGCGGGGCCGGCGTACGCGTCGTCGAGCAGGACGTCGGCGTAGTCCGAGAGCGCGCCGCCGAGCGGCACGAGGGCGGGCACGGGCCCGCGCACCCGCGTCAGCGGGGCGACGGCGCGCAACTCGGCGCCGTCCCGCACGACGACGAGCCGCAGCCGGCCGCGGCGCCCGTACGACAGCCACCAGGAGTACGCCCAGGCGTGACTCTGGAACGGCGTCGCACTCTCGCACCGTCGGTGCAGCCGCCCCCACGCGGGCGCGAGCGCGGCGAACGCGCGAGCGTCCCGCACGACCTCGACGACGAGCCGGCTCCGGCCGGTTCGCGCGGGGGCCCGGCGGTCCGAGGACCCGGCCGACGAACCGGCCCCGCCGGCGACGGTGGCGGTCGGTGGGCCGACCTCGGCGGTGGCCGCGGCGGCCGACGGGCCCGCCTCACCGACGGTCGCGGTGGCCGGCGGGCCGCCTTCGGCGGTGGCTTCGGCGGCCGACGGGCCCGCTTCGACGGCGGTCGCGGTGGCCGGCGGGCCGGCTTCGGCGGTGGCCTCTGCGGCCGACGGGCCCGCCTCGACGGCGGTCGTGGCGGCCTGCGGGCCGGCTTCGGCGGCCGACGGGCCGACCTCGGCTTCGGACGCGGCCTCGGGACCGGGCTCCGATCCGGCCTCGGACCCTGCCCCGGGCTTCCGCCCGGCCCCGGCCTCGGAGCCTGCCCCGGGCTTCCGTTCTGACCCGGCCTCGGGCTCGGACCCGGCCCGGGGCTTCGTCCCGGACCCGGGTTCCGTCCCGTGCTTTCGCCCGGCTCCGGCCTCGGACCCCGCCCGGGGTTCCGTCCAGGACCCGGGCTCCGTCCCGGACCCGGACCCAGAGCCCGGACCGGCACCGGACCCAGGCGTCAGCCCAGGCCCGGGCTCCGGCCCGCCCCCGTGTGCCGGCACCGGTGGGCGTTCCGGAAGCCGGGATCGTCCCGTGCGCACCGTGGGGTTCACAGTTGGCCGTGGACGTCGGCGGCCTGGGCCGGGCTGGGGACCGAGGCGGGGCGGGGCGGGTCCTCGGGGGTGCGGCGGGGGCGGACCAGGAGGGCCAGGCCACCGAGGAGGCCGCCCGCACCCGCCCCGACCAGCCCGGTGAGCGGCGCGGACGGCGACGACGGCGCCGTCGGCTCGACCGCGCGGGAGAAGTTCACCAGCTTCACGTGCGTACTGGACTGCGTGTCGTTCGCGTGCCGGGTCAGCGAACGCGCCACCGCGTTGGCGATGTCCGCGGCCAGGTCGGGCCGCGCGGACGTCGCCGTGACCGAGATCATCGGCGCGTCCGGCGAGGTGGCCGCCCGCACGCTGCTCCGCAGCGTCGAAACCGGCACCCCCGCCCACACCTGCGCGTCCCCGAGCACCGCGAGCTGCGTGGCGACCCGCCCGTAGGCCTGCGCGAACCCGGTCGCCGAGGCCGGGTCCGACTTCTCGGTCGGCACGGCGACGACGTAGCTGGAGGCGCTGTACTCAGGGGCCCGCAGCTCCCCGTACGCCCCGCCGGCGAGCCCGCCGCACAGGACGCCGGCCGCGACCAGCGTCCACGGCGGCAGCGCCTTGACGCGCGTCGGCAGCGCGCCTGCGAAGCGGCGCTTTCGGGTGGGATTCTCGGTCATCGGGAACTCGCTCCTGCTGGTGTGGGACGGGCGACGGCGGCCGCGTACACGCCCATCAGGCGGGCGGCGCTGCGCGTGACGCAGTAGTGGTGGGCGGCGTCCGCCGGTTCGCGCGGGAGCGCACCCCGGGCGCGGACGCGGGTGATGGCGCGTGCGAAGGACTCCGGGGCGCACTCGACGCGCTCCGCGCCCCCCGCCGCGCCCGGCGGCAGATCGTCGATCGCCGGGCAGGACACGTACCGCACGGGCAGTCCCGCCGCGAGCGCCTCGACGGGCGCGAGCCCGAACGCCTCCTCGGGCGACGGCGAGGCGAACACATCCATGGCGGCGAGCAGCGACGGCAGATCGGGCCCGGGCGTGCCGTCGGCCACGACCGGCCGCTCCCCGGCGAACAGCACCCGCCCCGCGAGCCCGGCCCGCCGCGCCGCGGCCCGCAGCGCGCCCTCCTCGGGCCCGGCCCCGACCAGCAGCAGCCGTACGTCACCGGGCAGCAGCGCGAGTGCGTCGACGAGGACGTCGAACCGTTTGCCCGGCGCGAGCCGCCCGACACCCCCGACGACGTACGCCTGGGCCGGCAGCCCCAGCTCCCGCCGGGCGCGCGCCCGGCGCTCCGCGTCGAAGCGGAAGAGACCCGCGTCGATGCCGTTCGGCACGACCTCGATGCGCGGCGCCGGCACGCCCCACCGCTCGAGCCGGTCGGCGACGGTGGGGGAGACGGCGACCGTGGTCCGGCCCAGCCGCTCGCCCGCCAGGTACAGCGCGCGCACCCCGGCGCCCAGCGCACGGCCCTCCAACTGCGAGTCGCCGAGCGAGTGCTCGGTGGCGACGACCGCCCGGACGCCGGCCAGCCGCGCGGCGATCCGCCCGTAGAGGCAGGCCCGGTACAGGTGCGTGTGGACGAGGTCGTAGCCGCCGCGCCGGACCAGCCGGACCAGGCGCGGCAGCGCGGACAGGTCGCGGTTGCCGGCCATCCCGAGGTGGTGCACCCGGACCCCGTCGGCGGCCAGCCCGGCGGCGACCGGGCCCGGGTTGGTGAGCGTGACGACCTCGCAGGTCACCGGCAGATGGCGGAGCAGCAGCCGCAGCTGCTGTTCGGCGCCGCCGACGCCGAGCCCGGTGATGACGTGCAGGACCCGCATCGCGGTCACACCCCCTCGGCGGGGCGGCGGCGCCACCGGTGCAGCCGGCGCTTGAGCGCCAGCCGCAGCGGCGTGTCGCGCTCGCCGACGTGCAGCCGCGGCAGCGCGAACGGCCCGGTCAGCGGACCGGGGTCGATGGCGCACCCGTACACGTACCCCGCGTCCCGTACGGCGTCGGCGACCCGGCGGTCGACCGTCCCGTACGGGTAGCAGAAGCCCGGCACATGCGCCCCGACCAGCTCCGAGAGCACCGCCCGGCTGTCCGCGACCTCGGCGCGCAGCGTCTCGTCGTCGACGCGGGTGAGGTCGAGGTGGGTGAGCCCGTGCGAGCCGATCTCGATGCCGTCGGCCGCGGCGGCCTCCCGGATGCCGTCCGCGTCGAGGAGCGGCTTGCGCGGGCCGAGCGGATCCCAGGCGTTGTCGCCGCCGAGCCGGCCGGGCAGGACGTAGAGGGTGGCGCCGCAGCCGTGCCGGCGCAGCAGGGGCAGCGCGGCGGAGACGAAGTCGGCGTACCCGTCGTCGAACGTGAGCCCCACGAGCCCCGCGCCCGCGCCGCGCGCGCGGGCGGCCAGCAGCTCGGCCACGCCCACCCCGCGCAGACCCCGGCGGCGCAGCGCGCCGAGCTGCTGGTCGAGGCGCCCGGGGGAGACGGTGACGCGGTACGGGTCGTCGGAGCAGTCGCCCACCGAGTGGTACATGGCGATCCACGGCACGGCGGGGGCGGCCGTCCGGGGATCGTGGACGGCGCGGACGGCGGACGTGGCGGGCGCGGCGGTGCGCGTGGCGTCAGCGGGCACGGACATGGGCGAGCCTCCGGGTGACGGAGCGGGTGACGGAGCGGACGGCGGGGGCGACCGCCTGGGCGCCGAGCGCCCAGGCGACCAGGACGAACACGACGGCCACGACCACGGAGCCGACGGCCAGGCCCAGCACGGGCGAGTCCACGCGGCTCGCGCAGAACGTGCCCAGCGCGGCGGCCACCAGCGCCGCCCGCACCGGCCTGCCGATCTCGGTGAGCACCGCGCGGATCCGGACCGGCACGCTGCGCGCGCCCATCCCGTACAGCAGGACACCGGCGCTGAGCGTGACCCCGGCCGCGTTGGCGGCGGCGATCCCGCACACCCCCCAGGAGCCGACCGTCAGCACGCCGAGCCAGGAGGTGACGGCGACGCCCGCGGCCATCGCGAACATCGGGTACCAGGTGGGCCGACCGCCGGAGAAGTACGAGCGGGCCAGCGCGCCCACCAGCGTGTGCCCGAGCAGCCCGAGCGCGTACACCCGCATCACGGCGGCGGTGGCCTCGGTGTCGCGCGCGGTGAACGCGCCGCGCTGGAAGAGGAGTTCGATGATCTGCGGGGCGCACGCGACCACGGCGGCGGCGCCCACCAGGACCGTGCACGACACCAGCGCGAGGTCCCGCTCCACGCGCCCCCGCGCACGCTCGGTGTCACCCTCGGCCAGCGCCTGCGCCACCACCGGGAAGGTGACGGTGCACAGCATCAGCGCGATCACCATCGGCATCTGGGCGACCTTCTGCGCGTAGTTGAGGTGCGAGATGGCCCCGGCGGGCAGCGAGGAGCCCAGGAACCGCTCGACGAGCACCTGCGACTGCCGGGCCAGGGCGAACATCAGCACGGTGGAGATGGCGGCGAGGTCGACGGAGGAGCGGAGGGGGCCGACCGGTTCGGCGGGGGCCCGGTCGTCCGTGTCGGCCGGCTTGTCCGTGTCGGGCCCGTGGGTCCTCCCGGCCGCATGGGTCGTCCCGGCCGCATGGGTCGTCCCGGTCGCATGGGTCGTCCCGGTCGCATGGGTCGTCCCGGTCGCACGGGTCGCCTCGGCCGTCTCGGTCGCGGGGGACGGGGCGGCCGCCGTCCCCGCCTCCCCCGCCCGCAGCCGGCGCCACAGCGACGGCACCTGTACGGCCGCCATGAGCAGGCCGCCGGCCGCCACCCCGGCCGCTGCCGACCGCACGCCCCAGTCGGCACCGAGCAGGAACATCGCCGCGATGATGGCGGCGTTGTAGGCGACGTAGATCGCGGCCGGTGCCACGAACCGCCGGTGGGCGCGGAGCGCCGCGCTGCAGTACCCGGCCAGCCCGAAGCTCAGGACACAGGTCGCCGTCAGCCGCGTGCAGTCCACCGCGAGCCCGGGGTCGGGCAGTCCGGGCGCGAGCGCCGCGACCAGGTACGGCGCCCCGACGATCAGCAGCGCGGACACGGCGAGGAACGCCGGTACCAGGCGCGGCAGGGTCGTGCGGACCAGCGCGCGCACCGGATCGTCCGCGCCCCCTTGCGCCCTGCGCGCCAGCGCGCGGCTGAACGCCGGTACGAGGACGAACGCGAGCCCGTCCTCGATCAGCAGCGTCGCCGCGAACTCCGGGACCGTCCAGGCCACCAGGAACGCGTCCGTCTCCGGCCCGGCGCCGAACAGCCGGGCGAGCGCCTGGTCGCGGCCGAGCCCGAGCACCGCCCCCGCGATCGACAGGCCGATGGTGACGAGGGCGGCTCTGGCGAGGAACCGTCCGGTGGCGGGGCCGAGCCCGGAGGGCTGCGCGTCGGCGGCCGCACGGGCGGTGGGGACGGGCGCGACTTCGGTGGCGTCACCGGCGGCGCCGGCCGTGGCGTCCGCGCCTTCGCGGCTGTCGGCGCCGGTGGCTGCGTGGGGCGGGGTCACCGTCATCGTGCCGCGGCCTCCTTCGGGGACGACGGGGCGTGCGTACGGGGCCGGACGGGCGGGGCGGCCGCGCAGGCCGGGTCGGCCAGCGCCCAGCGGGCCACCAGGCCGAGGCAGACGGCGGTCAGCGCGGTCGAGGGCCCGCCGATGTCGCCGTACGCGAAGTCGATGAGCTGCCAGATCAGCAGCCCGCAGGCGACGAGCGCGCAGTCGAGGGAGCCGGACGCGCCCGGCGTCCCCCGCCGCACCCGCACCAGCCCGCGCACCCCGCACACCAGCAGCGCGAGCCAGCCGCCGACGAGGGTCGTCACGCCGAGCAGTCCCTGTTCGCCGAGCACGAGCAGGTACATGTTGTGCGGCGACAGCAGCGGCTGCTTGCGGAACGCGGCGCCCGCCCCCTCCGTGTCGCTGCCCGAGGAGAGCGCCAACGAGGCGTAGCCGTCCCGGTGTTCGGGGAAGCCCTTGAGGCCGACGCCGGTCAGCGGGTGGTCGCTCCACATGTCGACCGCCGCCGCCCACATCGTGTACCGGTCGGTGACGGACTGGTCCGGCGCGTCCGTGACCTGGCCGATGCTGCTGAGCCGTTCCTGCAGCATCGACGAGCCGACGCCGAACCCGCCCACCAGCACCAGGCCCGCCGCCACCACGACCGCGAGCACCCGCAGCGCCCGCCGTACCCCGGCGAGCAGCAACTGGGCGCCGCAGGCCACGGTGGTCGCGATCCACGCGCCCCGGCTGAACGACAGCGCGAGCGGCGCCAGCAGCGCCAGCGCGCACACCAGGGCGGACACGCGCTGCCGCACGCCCCCGGCGCCCAGCGCGAGCCCGACCGCGCACACCACCCCGAACGACACGACCGCCGCCATCCCCATGACGTCCGTCGCCCCGAAGGTCCCCACCGCCCGGATGTCCTCGCCCCGGTACGAGGCGCCGGTCCCGGTGGCGTACTGGTGCACGCCGAGCGCCCCCTGCCACAGCGCGAGCCCCACCAGCGACCAGGCGAGCAGCCGCAGATCGGCACGGTGCCGCAGCAGCAGGACGACGGCGGCCGGAACGAGCACGAAGACCTGCAGATAGCGGCCGAACCCGGCGAGCCCCTCGCCCGGCGAGGGCGCCCCGAGGGCCGCCGCGGCGAACCCGACGACGGGCAGCCCCAGCACCACCGCCGCGGTGACCGACAGCGGGCGCCGCCGTCGGCGCACGAGCCGGAGCGCGCAGTACACCACCAGCGCCCCCGAGGCGACGTCCGCCGCCGTCGCGCCACCCCCGCCGCCCGGGTCGACGGGCAGCGCGAGCAGCGCGACGACCGCGACCGCGGGCAGCACCGGCGCCACGGCCGCGATCCGGCGGCCGAACCGCGTGCCCGTGAACGGCGGTGGTGCGGCGGAGGGACGGGAGTCCGAGGGGCCCGCGGGGTGGGGAAGCGGCGGGACGACGTGGCTCACCGGTCAGCTCCCCGTCGGACGGACCAGCGCGGCCGCCGTGCGCAGCAGGATGCAGACGTCCTGCCACAGCGACCAGTCGTCGATGTAGGCGTTGTCGAAGCGGGCCCGGTCCTCGATGGACGTGTCCCCGCGCAATCCGCTGATCTGGGCGAGCCCCGTGATGCCGACCGGCATCCGGTGCCGGGCCGCGTAACCGGGGTGGTCCTGGCTGAACGTACGCACGAAGTACGGACGTTCGGGGCGCGGGCCGACCAGGCTCATGTCGCCCCGGAAGACGTTCCACAGCTGGAGCAGCTCGTCCAGCGAGGAGCGGCGCAGGAACCGGCAGAACCGGCTCATCTCCGCCTCGCCCGCCACGCTCCAGCGCGTCGCGGCCTCGTGCGCGTCGGCCGGCCGGTGCGTGCGCAGCTTGAGCAGGGTGAACGGCCGGCCGTCCTTGCCGATCCGCTCCTGCCGGAACACCACGCCGGGCCCGTCGGACAGCCGCAGCACGAGGGCGCAGCCCAGCAGCAGCGGGGAGAGGAACAGCAGCAGGGCGCCGGAGACCAGGACGTCCAGTGCCCGCTTCACCTCGGTGGCGAGGCTCCGGTCGCCGCGGCCGGCAGCGTCGAGCCGCCGGCAGACGAAGCCGGCGAGCCGCTCGGTGCGGTCGCGCGCGCTTCGGGCGTAGGGGGCGCGTGCGGTGTACGGGGCGGCGTGTGCCGGGTGGACGTCGTACGCCCAGGGCGCCGCGTCGACCTCCCACAGGGCGCAGCCGGCCGCGGCCAGTTCACGGGCCGGCGCCAGGTGCTCGGTGCCGAGCGGGGGATCGGCGGGACCGGCGTCGGCGCCGGCGTGCGTGCCCGCGCCCGTGCGCTCACCCGCGCCCCTGACGAAGAGAATCGCGCGCACGCCGTTCTGGATGAACGCCCGCCGCACCTCCTCGCCCGTGGTCAGCACCGGGAGCCCGTCGTCGCCGTCCGCGGACTGCGCCGGGGCGACCACACCGACGGGGCGCAGCCCGCAGCCCGGGTGGCGCAGGAAGGCCGCGGCCACGCGCTGGGCGGTGGCGGCGTCGCCCGCCACCAGCGCGGCGCCCGGACGGCGGACCAGTGTCCGGCGGCGCAGCCAGTGCACGGTGCCGCGGCCCGCGCCGCTCGCGCCGGACTGCAGGGCGCAGCCCAGGACGAGGGCGTGCGCGGAGAACGCGTGCGCCGGAGCGAACGCCGCGGTGAGCGCCGCGAGCGCGCACCAGCTCACCGCGATCCGCCCGCACACCGCGGGCAGTTCGTCGAGCAGGACCGGCACGGCGGGCGGCCGGTGCAGACCGGCGCGCGCGTTCAGCGTCAGGACGCCGAGCAGCAGCGCCCCCGCGAACAGCGGGTGACCGCGGGTCCCGTCCACCACGAGGGCGGCGAGCAGCGCGGCACCGGCGTCCACGGCGAGCAGCAGCGGCGCCGGCAGCCGCCGTACGGCGGGCGGGCGGCCGGCGGGCAGCCGGTAACCGTCGACGGCCTCACGGGGAGGGATGACCGAGACGGGCGAGTGTCCGTACTCCCGCGGCTGTCCGCCGGGGGAGGGAACGGTGCTTTCCGCAGTCACGTGTGGCTGGACTCCCTGCACTCGGTGGCTTCCGCGCCGGTGGTGTGCGCGGCGCGCACGGCGCACGAGGCGCACGGGGCGGACCCGCCGCCCGGGGCGTGATCGGTGCGTCTGGGACGGCGCACGGTCTCCGGGGAGTGCACGGCGCAAACGGCGGCGCACGCCCCGCCGACGGACGCGCCCCGACCCCGCAGGACGCGTAGCCCGGCCACTCCCCGCACGGCCCGTACGCCCGTCACGGCCCGCGCGGCCCCGGCCGTCGGTCCCGTGGCGAGCAGTTCGCGGTAGACCGCCATGACCGCCTCCGCCGTCCGGCGCACGTCGTGCGTGGCCACGACGTGTGCGCGGGCCTCCTCGCCGAGCCGGGCGCGCAGCGGGGGGTCCAGCAGCAGGGCGGCGATCCGGTCGGCCAGCGGTCCCGGCTGTTCGACGGGCACCGGTTCCTGACCCGGCGGCAGGCACTCCCGGGCGCCCGCGACCTCCGTCAGCACGACCGGCCGTCCGCACGCCATCGCCTCCAGCGGCGCCAGCGCCATGCCCTCCCAACGGGACGGCAGGACGACCACGTCGGCCGCGCGGTACCAGGGCACGACCTCGTCCACCGCACCGGCGAACAGCACCGACGCGGGCGCCGAGGCCCGCAGCCGGGCCTCCTCCGGGCCGTCGCCGACCAGTACGAGCCGTGCCCCCGGCACCCGTCGGACCACCGCGGGCCAGGCGCGCAGCAGCACGTCCTGTCCCTTCTGCCGGCACAACCGCCCGACGCAGACGACGAGCGGGCCGTCGGGGCGGCCGGGGGCGTCCGGCTCGGGCGACCCGTGCGGGCCGTCCGGCTCGGCGTCCGCGTCCGCGCCCGCGTTCGCGTCCGTGAGGAGGCCGAGCCCGGCGCGGGCGCCCGTGTGGGGCGCGGGACGGTGGTGTTCGGTGTCCACCCCGTTCGGTACGACACTCCACGAGGCGCGCACCCCGGCACATACGCCCGCCGCGCGCTCCGCCTCGCTGACGCACACCACCCGCGCGGCCCAGCGGGCGCCCCAGCGCTCCCAGCGCACCGACAGCGCCGCCAGCACCCCGTCCACCGCCTCGAACGACCAGGCGTGCGGCTGGAACACGGTCGGCACCCGCCCGCGCACCGCGAGCCGGGCCGCGAGCCCCGCCTTGGCGCTGTGCGCGTGCACCAGGTCCGGCCGCGTCCCGGCGAGTACGCGCCGGAGCCGCCGTACCTCTCCGGGCAGCGCACGCCCCGGCGCGCGGGTCGCCGGCCAGTCGTGCACCTCCGCGCCGAGCGCCCGGAGCGCGTCGGAGAGCCCGGAGCCGTCCGGACAGGCCACGGCCACCCGGAGCCCGGCGGCCCGCTGGGCGCGCACCAGGTCGCGCACCACCCGGGCCACTCCGCCGTCGACCGGCTGGGTGACGTGCAGGACCAGTGGCCCACGGCCGGTTGCTGGCAGGTGCATGCGCGGTTCCTCGGTCACGGACGGCGTCAGGGGGCGCGCGTCACTGCTGGGCATCGACGGCGACGAAGAGCGCCCCGGTCCAGGCCGCGTCGCGTTGTGAAACGATCAGAAAGTCCAACCGGTCACCCCCGTTTCGGGTCGTGCCGCCCAGATCGAGCACGTCCGAGTCGTAGCCGAGGGTGTTCACGGGGCCCGACCGGCGTTGGTCCGGCCTTCTCGGGGCTCCGGCCGGCCGATGCGGCCCGACAAGTCCGGGCGATCCGGTCATTTTTTCCGTCAATCCGTCCGGATCCGCGATGGTCGAGTTGAGTACGTCGGTACGCGGGTTGGCGGAATCACTCAGCACCGTGCGCGCCCCCCGGCGTGCGGATGCGCTCAGTGAGTCACCCGTGCGCCCCCGGTCGCCGTTGTAGGCGACCAGCCCCACGACGCCGTGCGCCCCCGGTGGGAAGGACAGCCGGCGCATTCGCACCAGGGTCCGCGCGCCGGGTGCGAGCGCCTCGAAGCCGTCCCACAGCACCAGGTGCCGCAACGGCTCCGACGCCTTCTCGTACGCCACCACCAGCGTCCAGCCGCCCCAGGAACCGGCCGCCGAACGGCCCTTGGCCACATTGATCTGCGCCACCGTGTACGCGCCCGAGCCGCTCGACCGGACCAGCCCGGTGACGTCCGCCGAGGCCTGGTAGGCGTCCGCGCCGTGCGCCACCCGGTGGCCGACGACGGTGTCCGCGAGCAGCGCCTTGTAGCTGCCGCCCGGCTCGGCGACCAGCACCCGCCCGTTGTCCGCGGGCGGCTTCTGCTCGCCGACACGGAGGTTGCCGCCCCAGTACAGGCGCGCATACGTGACGTATGCCCCCGGCGGCAGACGGAGTTCGGCGCGGCTGGAGTTGTAGGTGTTCGGGTCGTCGTCGACATCGACGTAACCCATGTCGAAGTCGCCGTTGGTGCCCGCGCCGCCCGCGCGCGCGGCGCGGCAGGCGCGGTCGCCGCCCGGGGTGCGGGCGGACCCGGGGCGGCAGGTCACGGCGGTGCCGGCCGCCCGGACGAGGCCGCCGTGGCCCAGGGCGCGGTAGCGCTCGGCGAACGGCACGCGCTGCCGTTCCGGCGCGGGGGCCGGAACCGGAACGGTGGAGGCGGACGAAATGGACGAAGTAGCCGAAGCGGCCGAAGCGGCCGAGGCTACCGGGGCAGGGGGCGGGCCGGGGGCCGCGGTGGCTGCGGGGGCCCAGAGGGCGGTGAGGGCGCAGACACACGCGATCGCGCGGCCCAGGGGATGACCGGAGGAAAAACGCATGACCGGCGTCGCACCCTTCGCGGCTCGTGAGCGGTCTCGAACGGCTCGCCACTGTAGCCACAAGGGGGATGTACCGGATAAAAGCGGCAACTGTGTCGGCCGGGTCAATCTCCGTACCGTCGGAGTTCACCCCATCGGCGGCACAACCCGCGCCGCGGCCACGCGTTGATTCAGCGTCGGGCATCCCGCCCGGCTGTTGTGACAACCCAAGGAGCACTTCTCCATGTCGCGTATCGCGAAGGGCCTGGCCCTCACCACCGTTGCCGCCGCGGCCGTGGCGGGCACCGCCGGCATCGCCGCTGCCGACGCCGACGCCGGGGCCGTCGCCGCCCACTCGCCGGGTGTCGTGTCGGGCAACGCCATTCAGGTTCCGATCCACGTTCCGGTCAACGTCTGCGGCAACACCATCAACGTCATCGGTCTGCTGAACCCGGCGTTCGGCAACACCTGCGTCAACGACTGACGTCCCGACGGACCGACGGACCGGCCGTCCCCTGGCGGGGGCGGCCGTTCCGTGCTGTCCGGCCCCGAATGGCGGTGTGCCGCCGGGAGCCGCCGCAGGTGCTCCCACCAGGGACGACGCCACGTTCCGGGCGCCCGGCGTGCCACTCTGTGTGGTCGACGGGTTGCAGCAGGTCACTACCCCTTTCACGGTGAGCAGAGGATTCGATGCCCCGCTGAAAGGAACGTCCATGCGTGCTCTGCCCGCACGGCACCTCGCGTCCCCGGCACTCTGCGCCGCACTCCTGCTCGGGATCGCCGGACCCGCCGCCGTCGCGGCCGACGGCCAGTCGGCCACGGGTCAGGCGACCACGGGCCAGTCGGTCACGGATCAGGCGGTCACGGATCAGGCGGCAACCGGCCGGTCCGAGTCCGGCTCGTCCGCCTCCGGCCAGTCGCAGGTGCCCGTCCCCGGCGCGGACGCGCTGCTCGGCCAGGTCCGGTCGCTCTCCACCGCCGGCGGTGTGCTGACCCCCGTCACCGACCTGCTCGACACCACCCTCAAGGCGGACAACGGCCAGCTCTCCGCCAAGCGGGCGGCCGAGCTCGGCCGGGCGGCCAAGGACGCCATCAAGAAGGCCGCGGCGGCTCCGTCGACGGTCGCGCAGCCCGCGAAGCCGGCGGAATCGGCGAAGCCCGCCGAGCCCGCGAAGCCGGCCGCATCGGCGAAGCCCGCGAAGCCGGCGACGCCCGCGGCCCCGCCGCTGTCGAAGACCGCCGCCCTCGGGCAGACCCGGGCGCACGGCGACAGGGCGACGCGGAAGGACACCACCCAGGACGCGCTGACGGCTCTGCAGAAGGCGGTCGACGCGCTGGTGAAGGCGTCCACCTCCGGTGACGTCGGCCAGGTGGTGCCGGCCGTCTCCGAGGTGGTGAACAACCTCGTCGACGTACTGATCGCCACGCTCACCGACAGCAGCCTGAGCGACCCGGAGCTGACCGATCCCGACCTGGCCGGTCTCATCCCGTCGGCGAGCGACGTCTCGGCCGTCACGCTCCCGTCGGCCCCGGCGCTGCCGCCGCTGCCGAGCGACCTGATCCTTCCGACGAGTTGAGCGACGGGCGGGCGGGACCGCCCGCACGCCGCCGCCCCGTCATCGCGCCGACCCTGCCGCAGGGTCGGCGCGACGCGTTTGTGCACGGGGCGTTCTTCGCCCGCGTCCCCGAAGGGGCGCACCTGCGAAGGGGCGCACTCCTTGAAGAGGCGCACTCCTTGAAGGGGCGCGGCCCCCGAAGGGGCGCGGCCCCGTTTCCGTGATCCGCAGGGCTCGTTAGGCCGTGCGCACACGCCGTCCGGCGACGTACGCGCGTCGCCGCAGCAGGAAGGAACACGATGAAGTCGTCGAAGTCCCTCAAGGCCGTCGCCGTCGTTGCCGGGTCCCTCGCCGCGGCGGGAGCGGCCACCCCCGCCCTCGCCGCCACGCAGCCCGCCGACTTCGAGACCCCCACCAGCCTCAACGGCGGCGTGGAGAAGGCCCTCAGCACGCGGACCCTGGACCTGCGCCCGCTGCAGCACCAGTCGGACACCCTCGACACCGAGAACGAGGACTCCGTGCTCAACACGGTGAACGGCGTGGCCGACACCCTCAACCGCAACGGCGGCCCCGCCCGGCTCCTGGGCGGCCTCCCGTTGGGCGGCTGACCGCCTGTCGTACTACTGCGTCACCCGGGGGAATCCCGTACTGGCGCCGTCCCCCGGTCGTTACCCGAGACGCAGGCAGCCCCACGCCCATCCGAAAGGGACCGCACCCGACATGAAGCCGACCACCCGAGGAACGCTCGCCGCCGCCATCACCTGTGTGGCCGCCGCCGCGGGAGCCGCCACCGCCGCCACGCCCGCAGCCGCGGCGACCACGGTCCCCGTGCCGCTGCCGCTGGACGGCGTCGAGAAGTCGCTCCACATGGAGATGCCCCACGTCACCGGCGAGCTGCCGGTACCCGTCGCGGGCGCGCCCGAGGGCACCCGGTTCGCCGAGGGACGCCTGCTGCCGGAACGCGCCCTGCCCCGGCTGCCCCTCGGCGGCGGACTGCCCGGCGGCGACCTGCGCGCCCCGCTGCCGCACGTCCTGGGCGACGGCTTCGACCACCTCGGCGTCAGCGCTCCCGCCGCCGACCTGCGCACGGCGACCCCGGGGCTGTCCGTCGACACCCCCCTGGGCCGGCCGGACGCCGCGAACGGGGGCCTGCCCTCGCTGCACGAGCCGCGCGCGGGGCTCGGCACGCCGCTGCTGCGGACGGTGCCGGGCGCGGAGATCGTCACGGGCCCGGGCGCGTAACCGCCCCTCGGACGCGCGCCCCCCGCACATCCCGCGCGCCCCAGCGCCCCCGAGCACCCCACACCGTCGTACTGCCGTATCGCCGTACTGCCGTATCGCCGTACCGCCGCACATGAACGAGGCCGAGGAGAGAGCGTTGGCCGAGAGAACCCGCAGGGAGGCCCTGCGCGCCCTGGCCATGACGGTCGGCGCCCTGGCCCTGGTCCCCGCCGTCACCGCGTCCCGCTGCCGGCGCACGGAGGACCTCGCCGCCGGCCCGCACACCACCGGGGGCGACGGGGGTCAGGGAGCCGACGGGGGCGCCTCGGCCGACGATCCCACCGCTCCCCGGTCCTCCACCGGCCGGCCCGGCGGTCCGGCGGGAACGGCCGGGCAGCGGCGCAGGTTCACGCAGACGTACCGGGGCCGCCGTATCGAGGGCACCTGGGCCGCGCCGAGCCGGGCCGCCCGGGACGGCGCGGCCCACGGCCCCAGCGATTCGAGCGGCGGGGCCGGCGGGGACGGTGCCGGGCGGTGGCACATCACCGTGGACGGCCGTCCGCTGCACCTGATGCGCCGGGCGGACGGCACCTGGATCAGCATGGTCGACCACTACGCGTCGTACCCCACCCCGCTCGCCGCGGCCCGCGGCGCCGTCGACGTGCTCGGCCCCGGCAACCACCTGCGCGACTCCGACACGGCGCACGTCATGTGACGGAGCCGCGCACAGCACCACGCACCACGTCACAGCACGACACAGCACGTCACAGCACCGCCGCCCGGCGCCGGAGGGCGCCGTGGCGTGCCGGGGGAGGGGGAGGACCGGATGGCGGTCCACACACGGAAGAACGTCACGGCGCTGTCCCGCACGGAGCGGCGCCGCCTCGTTGACGCGCTGCTCGCGCTCAAACGGCGCGGCGAGTACGACGAGTTCGTCCGCACGCACATCGACCACTACGTCTCGGACGGCGAGGACGGGCTGCGCACGGCCCACATGACGCCGTCCTTCCTGCCCTGGCACCGCCGGTTCGTACTGGAGCTGGAGCGGGCGCTGCAACGCGTCGACGCGTCGGTGACGGTGCCGTACTGGGACTGGACCCGCACGCGCGACGCGTCCGCCGTGCCCTGGACCGACGATCTGCTCGGCGGGGACGGGCGCCGCTCCGACGGCCGGGTCACCACCGGCCCGTTCGCGTATGCCGGGGGCGAGTGGACGATCCGGGAGAGCGTGACGGACGCCACATATCTGATGCGGGACCTCGGCCGCCACCGCGACCCGATCGGCCTGCCCACGCGTACGGAGCTGGACCGGGCCCTGGCCGAACCCCTGTACGACGTCGCGCCGTGGGACTCGACGTCGGAGAAGGGATTCCGCAACAAGCTGGAGGGCTGGGGGCGGGGGAGCGGCAGTGCGGCCTGGCACACCCACAACCGCGTCCACCGCTGGGTCGGCGGCCACATGCTCGGCGGCGCCTCGGTCAACGATCCCGTCTTCTGGATGCACCACGCCTTCGTCGACATGCAGTGGACGCGCTGGCAGCAGCGGCATCGCGGGGCGCGTTACCTGCCCGCGCGGCAGCCGGGACGCGGGGACGCGCAGCACGGGCGGATCGTGGCCCGGAACGAGCGGATGCCGCCGTGGGACGTGACCCCGGCGGACATGGAGGACGTGAGCCGCCTCTACCGCTACGTGTAGCGGGCCCGCCCGGAAGCGATGCGGCGGGCGTCTTGGGAGGTGTCGGGGCGGGCGTCTCCGGACTGACTCGACGCAAGGCGAAGCCCCCGGCGGTGGGACCGCTGGGGGCTCGCTCAGGTGTCCGGCCGACGCGTGGCCGGGGGCGGAATCAGCCGCCGTAGCCACCGTCGTCGTGGTGCTCGTGGCCCGACTTGCCGTCGTCCTTGGAGTCGTCGGACTTCTTGCCGTCTTCGTCGCCGCCGTTGACGCAGGCGTTGCCGAAGGCCGGGTTGAGGACGCCGATCACGTCGATCGTGTTCCCGCACACGTTGACGGGGACGTTGACGGGAACCTGGATGACGTTGCCGGAGAGGACACCGGGCGACCCGACGGCCGCACCCTGGGCACCCGCGTCCGCCATGGACAGACCGGCGCCGCTGAGCACCACGGCACCCGTGCCGAGGGCGACCGCGGCCGCCTTCGCGATGCGAGACATCACATACTCCTTCGGTGAAAGGGTGAGCACGGTGATCGCCACCGTGCTCACCCTTCAACGCGCCCGCACAGCCCCGGTCACGGCGTTCATCGGGGGATCACCCTTTCCGAACGGAGCCTTGGGCCGGAGGGGCCATTGCGGATGCGCGCACGCCCGCACGGAGTTATAGGGGCCCGCCGGGCGCCGTGCCCTCTTCGGCGCTGCGCGGCTACGCGGGTCCCAGGACGCGTATCGGCTCCCCGGCCAGATAGGCCCGGATGTCCTCCACGGCCTGCCCGTAGTAGCGCTCGTAGTTGGCCCGGCTGACGTAGCCGAGGTGCGGGGTGGCCAGCAGGCGCGGGGCGGAGCGCATGGGGTCGTCGGCAGGCAGCGGCTCGCTGTCGAACACGTCGACGCCGGCCCCCGCGATACGGCCCTCGCGCAGGGCGGCGAGCAGCGCCTCCTGGTCGACGAGACCGGCGCGCGAGGTGTTGACCAGGTACGCCGTCGGCTTGAGGAGGGCGAGTTCGGCGGCGCCGAGCAGCCCCCGGGTGCGCTCGCTCAGCACGAGGTGCAGCGAGACGAAGTCGCTCGTGCGGAGCAACTCCTCCTTCGACGCGACACGTTCGACACCGACCTCGTCGGCACGCTCCTGGGTGAGGTGCCGGCTCCAGGCGCTCACCCGCATCCCGAACGCGAGCCCGACCCGGGCGACCCGTTCGCCGATCTTCCCCAGCCCCAGCAGCCCGAGCCGCTGCCCGTGCAGATCGGCCCCGAGGGTGCTCTGCCAGGGGCCGCCCGCGCGCAGGGCGGCGTTCTCGGCGACGAGACCGCGGGCCAGCCCCAGCAGCAGCGCCCAGGTCAGCTCGACGGGCGGGGTGGGCGAACTGGCCGTCCCGCACACGGTCACCCCGTGCGCCTCGGCGGCGGCGTAGTCGATGACGCTGTTGCGCATGCCGGAGGCGACGAGCAGTCTCAGCCGCGGCAGCCGGCCGATCACCGACCCGGGAAACGCGACCCGCTCCCGCAGCGTGACGACGATGTCGAAGCCGTCCAGCGCCGCCACGAGCGCGTCCTCGTCGGCGAAGTGCTCCCCGAAGGACACGACCTCGACGTCATCGGCGAGCCCCGACCAGTCGACGACGGAGGTCGCCACTTGCTGGTAGTCGTCCACCACCGCACACCTGAGCCCCACCAGGCCCCCTTCCCGATCCCTTGCACCACACCATAAGGGCCCCCACCGACAACACCCCCGAACAGCAAAAACGCCCTCCCGAAGGAGGGCGGAACGCAGCGCCCCCGGCAGGACTCGAACCTGCGGCCAAGCGCTTAGAAGGCGCCTGCTCTATCCACTGAGCTACGGGGGCCGATGTGGTGGCCTGTGTCGTGGTGCCCGGGTGTGGGGCGATCCGTGACCTCGCCGGGGACAAGGATAGGGCTCCCGAGCCCTTGTCCCTGTTGCTTCGCCTCCGTGGCTCGATGTGGAGGTTCGGTGAAGCGGGTCCGATAATCGCAGGCAGGTACGAATCCTGCATCGCTTTTGGCCGCTCGCGCATCGGGTGTTGTGCACTCGTTATGCCTGGACTGTGCCTGTGTCCCGGTCGTCCTTTCCGTCCCGTGTGTCCAATCGGCGCGCAGAACCAGTTATATGCTTCAGAAAGGCTGCAAAATTGGGCATTCTTCACATGTGGTGACCTTGGACGTACGGCCCCAGCTGCTCGACGCACTCTCCGCCCTGCGCGACCGTGTGGCCGCCGCACGCTTCCCGCTCCCCCTCGCGGGAGCGCCACGCGCGCGTGCGAACCGGGACGAACTCCTCGCGCAACTCGACGACTATCTGGTGCCCCGATTGCGTCAACCAGAGGCGCCGTTGCTTGCCGTGGTGGGCGGTTCCACCGGCGCCGGAAAGTCGACGCTCGTCAACTCCCTGGTGGGGCGCAAGGTCAGTGAGGCCGGCGTCCTGCGGCCCACCACCAGGACCCCCGTGCTGGTGTGCCATCCCGAGGACCACCACTGGTTCAGCGGCATGCGCGTCCTGCCCCAACTCGGCCGCGAATGGCTGCCCCGCGCGGAGACCGGCGACGACGACCTGCCCCCCCTCGCCGACCAGGACCAGCGCGTGCTGCGCATCGAGACCGCCGAGACCCTGCCGCCCGGGCTCGCCCTCCTCGACGCCCCCGACATCGACTCCCTCATCGCCGGCAACCGCACGCTCGCCGCGGAACTGATCTGCGCCGCCGACATCTGGGTCATGGTCACCACCGCCGCGCGGTACGCCGACGCCGTCCCCTGGCACCTGCTGCGTACCGCCAAGGAGCAGCGGGCCACGCTCGTCACCGTCCTGGACCGCGTCCCGCACCAGGTCGTCTCCGAGGTGTCGCGGCAGTACGCCGCCCTCCTCACCAAGGCCGGACTCGGCGACGTGCCCCGCTTCACCGTGCCCGAACTGCCCGAGTCCGCCTGGGGCGGCGGCCTGCTGCCCGCCACCGCCGTCGCGCCGCTGCGCACCTGGCTCACCCATCTCGTGCAGGACCCGGCCACCCGGACCGCCGCCATGGCCCGTACTGCCCACGGAGCGCTCGGCTCCCTCGACTCCCGGCTGCCCGAACTGGCCGGCGCCGCCGCCGCGCAGTACGCCGCCGCGCTCCGGCTCACCGCCGCCGTCGACGGAGCCTACGACAGCGAGTACGCGCGCGTGCGGGGCCGTCTGCAGGCCGGCGCCGTGCTCGCCGGTGACGCGCTGAAGCGGTGGCGCAGCTTCCCCCTGGACTGCACCGCCCGGGAACTGCTCGACGCCCTGGTGGAGAGCCTCGGCGCGCTCCTGCTGTGCGCCGTCACCGCCGCCGACGAACGCATCGACGAGGCCTGGCGCCTCGAACCGGCCGCCGACGCCCCCGAACTCTCCGGGCGCGACCCCGCCGCCGACCACACCGAGCACCGGATCGGCCTGGCGGTACGGCGCTGGCGGCGCGTCCTGGAGGAGTACGCCGAGGAGGAGGCGCGCGACCTCGACCGGAGCGTGGCGCCGGACGCCGAGGTGGTGGCCGCCCTGGTCGCCACCGCGCTGCTCGGCGGACGCAGGGCGCGCTCCGCGGGTGAGCGGCTGGCCGAGCGGATCGGCGCCCACGGAGCCCTGCGGCTGCGCGACCGGGCCGCACGGCTGCTCTCCGACTACGTCGACAGGGTGCTGCACACCGAGCGGGAGCGCCGGCTCGCCCCGCTCGACGCCCTGGAGGTCCATGCCGAGCCCCAGGCGGAGCTCATCGCCGCGCTGTCCCTACTGCAGAAGGAGAGGTGACCGGGGTGACCGCCGTCACTGACCGCACGGACCACGCCCCAGAACGGCCCGGAGCACCCGGCGACCCGGGGCGCCCGGACGGCGATCCCTCGGAGAACCGGGCAGGCCGGGAGGCCGCGCCGGACGCCGTACGGACGAGACCGGAGGAACTGGAGCGGGAGGAATGGGAGCGGAAGGAGCGGGAGCAGACGGAGCGGGAGCACGGCGTGCTGCAGGACCGGGGCGGGGACCGACACGGGGACGACGGTGACGGCGGGGAGGGAGACAACGGCGACGACAAGGGCGTGGACGACAACAAAGGCGTGCACGACGACGGTGTGCACGACGGCAAAGCCGCGCGCGTCGACAAGGGCGCGCGCGTCGACAAGGGCGCGCACGACGGCAAGGGCGCGCGCGACAGCGGGACGGAAGCCTCCGGCGACCCCCGCGCGCACATGGCGCTCCAGCGTGCCCAGCCCGACTTCCGCAGGTCGTCGGAGAGCTCCCGGCCGGGCGGTCGTACGACACCTGGGGGACGGCCTCCCGCGCCCGAGAACCGTCATCCCTCGCCCGAGGACCGTCATTCCGCGCCCGGGGGACGTCCTTCCGAGCCCGCGCCCGAGGACGGCGACGACGGTGACGCCTGGGACGACGGGCTGATCGCGCGGCGGGTGACCGAGAAGAGCGCCGCCCAGGAGACGCCGTCCGTCGTGGAGACCAGGAGCAGCGCCGCACGGCGGCCCGCCCCGCTCGCCTACGACGGCCGACTGCGGTCGCGCCTCGACGCCCTGCGGGAGCTCGTCGGACTGTCGCGCACCCGGCTGGACAGCCGCACGCTCTCCGAGGCGAGCCGTGTCCTGGAGGAGGCGGCGGCACGCCGCAGGCTCTCCGGGCAGCACACCGTCGTCGCCCTGGCCGGCGCGACCGGCAGCGGCAAGTCGGCGCTGTTCAACGCGCTCGCCGGGGTTGCGATCTCGGAGACCGGGGTGCGCCGGCCCACCACCGCCGCACCCATCGCGTGCAGTTGGAGCGACGGCGCCGCGGCGCTCATCGACCGGCTCGGCATCCCCGGGCGGCTGCGCAGACGCCCCGTCCAGGGCCCCGACGGCGACCCGCAACTGCGCGGCCTCGTTCTGGTGGACCTCCCCGACCACGACTCGGCGGCCGTGGAGCACCGTGAGCAGGTCGACCGCGTCCTGGCGCTCGTCGACGCCGTCATCTGGGTCGTCGATCCGGAGAAGTACGCCGACGCCGTCCTGCACGAGCGCTATCTGCGGCCCATGGCGGGCCACGCGGAGGTCATGTTCCTCGTCCTCAACCAGGTGGACCGGCTTCCCGGGGAGGCCGCCGAACAGGTGCTCGACGATCTGCGGCGGCTGCTCGACGAGGACGGCGTCGCCCTCGGGGAGTACGGCGAACCGGGCGCGACCGTGCTTCCGGTCTCCGCGCTCACCGGTGACGGCATCGGGGAACTGCGCGAGGCGCTCGGGCAGTTCGTGGCCGAACGCGGCGCCCCGGGCCGCCGGGTCTCGGCCGACGTGGACGCGGCCGCCGCGCGGCTGCGGCCGGTGTACACCACGGGGCTGCGCGCCGGGCTCAGCGAGAACGCGCGCGACGAGTTCGCCGCGCGGCTCGCGGACGCCGTGGGCGCCACCGCGGCGGGCGAGGCGGCCGAGCGGGCCTGGCTGCGCAACGCCAACCGGGCGTGCGGAACGCCCTGGTTGCGGTTGTGGCGCTGGTACCAGGACCGGCGTGAACCCCCGACGGGGCGGCTCCCGCTGCGTGCCCCCGCGGACGAGGAGGCGACCGCGCGGCAGCGCGTCGAGCAGGCGGTACGGACCGTGGCGGACCGGGCCGCGGCCGGGCTGCCCTCGGCCTGGGCGCAGGCGGTGCGCGAGGCCGCCGTGCGCGGGGCGCACGGGCTTCCGGAGGCGCTGGACGCGCTGGCCGTGCGCGCCGGTGCGCCGCCCGGGCGCCCGCCGCGGCCGGGCTGGTGGCCGGCGGCGGTACTGGCGCAGGCCGCGATGACCCTGCTGCAAGTGGTCGGTGGGTTGTGGCTGCTCGGTCAGATCATCGGATTCATGTCGCCCAACCTCGGTGTGCCGGTGCTGCTGATGGCGCTGGGCATCGTCGGCGGTCCGGTGGTGGAGTGGAGCTGCCGGATGGCGGCACGGGGGCCCGCGCGGCGGTACGGACTGGAGGCGGAACGCAGGCTGCGGGAGGCGGCCGCCGGGTGCGGACGGGCCCGGGTGCTGGACCCGGTGGCCTCGGAGCTGCTGCGCTACCGGGAGGTCCGCGAGCAGTACGCCAGGGTCACGGGACCGGCCGGGGTGGCGGGCACGGTGGGCACGGTGAGTGCGACGGGTGCGACGGGGGCCGGGGCGGGGGACCGGGCGAGGTGAACGGGCGCCGCGCGAGGTGAACGGGGGCCTCGCGAAAGGGGGGGGGGACGGCAACCGTGGGGAGGCGGGCTCACTCGTCCGGGTGACGGAGATGTCCACAGCCCGGCGGTCGTCCACAGCCCTCAGCAGGATCCGGCCGGCGGAGGCAGTCTGAATCCCGCGGCGCTCGCGACGGAGGCGGGCAGCCGCGGCAGACACCACCGTGCGGGAGGGACCCGTGCGTGGATCCGCCGCCCCGCCGGCCCTCGCCGGCCGGGGCGGTGAGGGAGGGGTACGACATGAACGAGACGACTGTGTGCGTGGTCGGCAACGTCGCCACGCAACCGGTGTTCCGCGAGTCCGCGACCGGCGCGTCGGCGCGCTTCCGGCTGGCGGTGACGGCGCGGTACTGGGACCGCGAGAAGAGCGCGTGGGTGGACGGCCACACCAACTTCTTCACGGTGTGGGCCCGCCGGGCACTGGCCACCAACGTCGGCGCGTCCCTGTCGGTGGGCGATCCGGTGCTCGTGCAGGGCCGGCTGAGGGTGCGCACGGAGCAGCGCGACGGACAGAACTGGGCCTCCGCGGACCTGGACGCGAGCGCGATCGGCCACGACCTGGCACGGGGCACGTCGGCCTTCCGACGGGCGTCGAGGCCCGAGACACCCCAGGGAACAGCGGCACAGGAAGCGGGGGCACAGGGGGCCGGAACGCAAGGGGCGGGGGCCCAGCCGGAGCCCGTCTGGGAGGCGGAACCGGCCGGCGCCGCGGCGGCGGATCCCGGGCCGGGGGCCCAACAGCGGCCGGTGGCCGCCGGGGTGACGTGAGGTCGGCACAGGTGGCCGGGGCGGCGGCGTGCGCCCGGTAAAACCTCGATAAGTCCTCGATAAGCGCAGCTCACGCACAACCTGTGGACGGGATAACGATTCCGATTCGGATCAGCCGCGCGAGGAGGTGACCGGGAAGAGTGGCGTCCCCGCGTCCTTAGGATGCCGGGCATGGCTCACGGGGCTCGTGAGGCGCCGGCGGGACCGCTCCCCGCCCACGTCAAGGAAGCCTCGTACTAAGGGGGACTGGTTGTGAAGTCAGCGTTGTCCGTGGTGCCGGGGTTGGCGGGGCTGTCCGCATGGACGGGAACGCTGTCCGCACGCGGTCGGCGGGCCGTGCGAGCGGTACTGCCGCGGATGTCCGCGCGTCTCGCCGCCGTGACCCTGGTGTCCGGGCTGGTGACCGCCGGAGCGCTGGCGGGTGCGGGCTCCGCCGTCGCCGAGGAGAGCACCCGCGGCGAGGGCGGCGCCACGGCGACGATCGGCGGCCTCAAGACCTACGGGGACGCGGTCATCCACGGCACGGACGGCGACCGGCAAGTCTCTGCGGGGCTCTTCGAGATGTCCGTCGAGGGCGGCGGCATGCTGCAGACGTACTGCGTCGACATCGACAACCCCACGCAGAAGGACGCCAGGTACCAGGAGACACCCTGGAGCGGCACCTCACTGGGCGCCAACAAGGCCGCCGGCCGGATCCGCTGGATACTGCGGAACTCCTACCCCCAGGTCAACGACCTCGCCGCACTCGCCGCCAAGGCCGGCGTCAAGGGCCTCACCGAGCAGGACGCGGCGGCCGGCACCCAGGTGGCCATCTGGCGGTACTCCGACGGCGCCGACGTGGAGGCGCTCGACCCGCAGGCGGAGCGGCTCGCGGACTACCTGGAGAGTAACGCCCGCGACGTGGCCGAGCCGCAGGCCTCGCTGCGCCTGGACCCGCCCGCCGTCTCCGGGCACCCGGGCGAGCGGCTGGGACCGGTCACCGTGCACACCACCGCCGACAGCGTCACCGTGACACCGCCGGCCGCCGCCACCGCGAACGGGGTGACGGTGGTCGACAAGGCGGGGAAGCCGGTCACCTCGGCCGCCGACGGCAGCCGGATCTACTTCGACGTGCCCGACGACACGGCGGCCGGCTCGGCCTCGCTGACCGTCCAGGCCTCCACCAGCGTGCCGGTCGGCCGGGCCTTCGTCTCCGACAGCCGCAGCCAGACCCAGATCCTGGCCGGCTCCAGCGAGTCGACGGTGTCCGCGACGGCGACGGCCAACTGGGCGGAACAGGGCGCGATACCCGCGCTGTCGGCCCGCAAGAACTGCGCCGAGGGCGGGCTCGACATCACCGCCGCCAACCAGGGCGACAAACCCTTCACGTTCACCCTGATGGGCACCGAGCACGGCATCGGGGCCGGCGGCAGCGAGACGGTGACGGTCCCGCTGCAGGAGGACCAGGCGTACGACTTCACCATCAAGGGACCGCACGGAGTCGACAGCCGCTTCGAGGGCATCCTCGACTGCGCGACCGAGACCGCCGAGAGGAGCGCCGTGGGCGGTGAGTCGGTGCAGACGCTGAGCGAACCGAGCCCGGCGACGGCCGGCGGCACCACGGACGTGACCAACCTCGCGGAGACCGGCGGCTCCGACACGACCCCGCTGATCGCGGGCGTGGCGATCGCCCTGGTCGTGGTCGGCGGCGCGGTCCTGGTGCTCCTCGGCCGCAGGAAGAACCCCACCACCCGGCATTGACCGGCAGCACCTTGGCAACTGCACAGTGATCCAGAGGCCGGCCCCGGACCGCCGCCCGGGGCCCCGGCACCCCCCTGGGCCGACCGGCGTCGAAGGGCCAGGTCAGCGCCCGCTGACCCCACTCGTTTTCTTCCAGGGGCGGCGGTGCGGCAAGATGGGTGTGTCTGCCCACTGCCAGATTTCAAGCTGCCGGACGGTTTCTCTTGGCTGAGTTCATTTACACCATGCGCAAGGCGCGCAAAGCGCACGGCGACAAGGTGATCCTCGACGACGTCACCCTGAACTTCCTGCCGGGGGCGAAGATCGGCGTCGTCGGTCCGAACGGTGCCGGTAAGTCCACCGTCCTCAAGATCATGGCGGGCCTCGAGCAGCCGTCGAACGGTGACGCCTACCTCTCGCCCGGGTACACCGTGGGCATCCTGCTGCAGGAGCCCCCGCTGAACGAGGAGAAGACGGTCCTGGAGAACGTCCAGGAGGGCGTCGCCGAGATCAAGGGCAAGCTCGACCGGTTCAACGAGATCGCCGAGCAGATGGCGACCGAGTACACCGACGAGCTCATGGACGAGATGGGCAAGCTGCAGGAGCAGCTCGACCACGCCAATGCCTGGGACCTCGACGCCCAGCTCGAGCAGGCCATGGACGCGCTGGGCTGCCCGCCCGGCGACTGGCCCGTGGTCAACCTCTCCGGTGGCGAGAAGCGCCGCGTGGCGCTGTGCAAGCTGCTCCTCGAGGCCCCCGACCTGCTGCTCCTCGACGAGCCCACCAACCACCTCGACGCCGAGTCGGTGAACTGGCTGGAGCAGCACCTCGCCAAGTACGAGGGCACCGTCGTGGCCGTCACCCACGACCGGTACTTCCTGGACAACGTCGCCGGGTGGATCTGCGAGGTCGACCGCGGCCGGCTGCACGGCTACGAGGGCAACTACTCCAAGTACCTGGAGACCAAGGCCGCCCGCCTCAAGGTCGAGGGCCAGAAGGACGCCAAGCGGCAGAAGCGCCTCAAGGACGAGCTGGAATGGGTCCGCTCCAACGCCAAGGGACGCCAGGCCAAGTCCAAGGCCCGCCTCGCCCGCTACGAGGAAATGGCCGCCGAGGCCGACAAGATGCGGAAGCTGGACTTCGAGGAGATCCAGATCCCGCCGGGGCCGCGCCTGGGCAGCGTGGTCGTCGAGGTCGACAAGCTCAACAAGGCCTTCGGCGAGAAGGTCCTCATCGAGGACCTCAGCTTCACCCTCCCGCGCAACGGCATCGTCGGCGTCATCGGCCCGAACGGCGCCGGCAAGACGACGCTGTTCAAGATGATCCAGGGCCTGGAGGAGCCGGACTCCGGTTCCATCAAGGTCGGCGAGACCGTCAAGATCTCCTACGTCGACCAGAGCCGCGAGAACATCGATCCGAAGAAGACGCTGTGGGCCGTCGTCTCCGACGAGCTGGACTACATCAACGTCGGACAGGTGGAGATGCCCTCCCGGGCGTACGTCTCCGCCTTCGGGTTCAAGGGGCCGGACCAGCAGAAGCCGGCCGGCGTGCTCTCCGGCGGTGAGCGCAACCGCCTCAACCTCGCGCTTACCCTCAAGCAGGGCGGCAACCTGCTGCTCCTCGACGAGCCGACCAACGACCTCGACGTCGAGACGCTCTCCAGCCTGGAGAACGCGCTGCTGGAGTTCCCCGGGTGCGCCGTGGTCGTCTCCCACGACCGGTGGTTCCTCGACCGCGTGGCCACGCACATCCTCGCCTACGAGGGCGAGTCCAAGTGGTTCTGGTTCGAGGGCAACTTCGAGTCCTACGAGAAGAACAAGATCGAGCGCCTGGGTGCCGACGCGGCGCGCCCGCACCGGGCCACCTACAAGAAGCTGACCCGGGGCTGATCGATCTTGCGGCATCTCTACCGCTGCCCGCTGCGCTGGGCGGACATGGACGCGTACGGCCACGTCAACAACGTGGTCTTCCTCCGCTACCTGGAGGAAGCCCGTATCGACTTCCTGTTCCGCCCGGACAAGGACTTCCGGCAGGGGTCGGTGGTGGCACGCCATGAGATCGACTACAAGCGGCAGCTCGTCCACCGGCACGCGCCCGTGGACATCGAGCTGTGGGTCACCGAGATCAGAGCGGCGTCCTTCACCCTCGCCTACGAGGTGAAGGACCCCGGCCAGGTCTACGTCCAGGCCTCGACGGTGATCGTGCCGTTCGACTTCGAGGCGCAGCGGCCGCGCCGGATCACCGCCGAGGAGCGCGAGTTCCTCGACGGCTACCGCGACGACGACGCGGCGGACGGTGTCACGGCCGCGGCGGACGACGAGGGCGAGGCCGTGGCCGCATGAGCGTGCTGCACCTCGCCGACGACGGGGAGGCGGCCGACCTGGCCGGCTTCCTCTCCCGGCTGCTGCACTACGACCGCGCGGCGGCGGTGCGGCTCCAGGCGTCCGGGACGGCGCTCGCCGTGTTCGGCCGGCCGCCTTCCTTCGAGGTGCTGGCCGTGCGCGCGGTGCGGCTGGACAAACCGTACGAACACGGCCTGGACGTCACCCTCGACGTGACCGTGTCCGCCGGCGAGCTGCTGGACTCCGTGGACGAGGCGGCGGGCACGGCCACCGTTCCGGCCGCGGTCACCGGTCCGCCCTGGGCCGGGGTGCTGCCGCCGCGCGGCGGCTGGCGGCCCGAGCCGGGACTGCCCGCACCGGACGCGCTGCGGGCGACGGTGGCCGGCGCGGTCGCCGAGTTCCGCTCCCGCACGGACGCACTGCCCGAGGAGCGGCGGACCCGGGCCGAACTGGACCGGATCGGACGGGAGATCTGGTCCCGCACCGTCGCCGGCACGGCGCTGCCCGTGCGGGCCGTGCACGCGGCGCGGACGTTCGGTTTCCTGCGGGCCACCGGGGCCGCGCAGTCCGGTGCGGCCCGTCCGGGGCTGTTTTCCTCGGGTTCCTGGCTCCGGCTGCGCACCCCCTACGGCTCGGTCGCGGTGCGCCGCACGGGGCTCGGCGTGGGCGGACTGGACGTCAGCGTGCGCTGACGGGACGGGCAAGGGACGGGCCGGACGCCGGCGCGCGCCGGCCGACCGACCGGCCCGCGGGCCGGGGGAAGAGACGCGGCCGGTCAGCCGTGGTCCGGGCCCGGGTCCCGGGCCGTGTCGTCCGGGCGGACGGTGATGTGGTCCGGTTCCAGTTCCAGGGCGACCCGGTCGCGCATGCCGAGGGCCTCGGTGTAGTCGGCGGGCAGCTGGAGCCGGCCGGCGCGGTCCAGCATCGCGTACTCGCGGGCCACCACCGCCTCCCGACCGGTGGCCGCGTCCACCTCCGTGCGGCGCAGCACCTCCGTGGACGTACGGCCGTCGCGGATGGCGACCGTGCGGCGGACCTCGCTGGCCACCGCCTGGTCGTGGGTGACGATCACGACGGTGGTGCCGAGGGACTCGTTGGCGGTGCGGAACGCGGCGAAGATCTGCTCGGCGGTGCCCGAGTCGAGTTCGCCGGTGGGCTCGTCGGCGAGGAGCACGGCGGGGGAGTTGACCAGGGCGACCGCGATGGCGACCCGCTGCTGCTGGCCGCCGGACATCTGGTGCGGGCGGCGGTCGCGGCAGTCGGCGACGCCGAGCAGGTCCAGCAGTTCCAGGGCGCGTTCCGTGCGGGCGCGGCGGCGGGCCCGGGGACCGCGCACACCGGCCGGGCGGCCGGTCAGCCGCAGCGGGAGCGCCACGTTCTGTGCGGCCGTCAGATAGGGGAGCAGATTGCGGGAGGTCTGCTGCCACACGAAGCCGACGGTGTCCCGGCGGTAGCGCAGCCGGTCCCCGGCGGTCATGGTCAGCAGGTCCTGCCCGGCGACGCGGGCCGCGCCGGCGGTCGGGGTGTCGAGCCCGGCCAGGATGTTCATCAGGGTGGACTTGCCGCTGCCGGAGGCGCCGACCAGCGCCATCAGCTCGCCCTCGCGCACGAGGAGGTCGAGCCCCTGCAGGGCCTGCACCTCGACGCCGTCGGCGGAGAAGACGCGCACCAGGCGGTCGCAGGTGATCAGCGCGTCGTGGCCGTAGGCGGGCCGCGCCCGGTCCGCGCGGACGCGGTCCGCCAGGTCGGCGAGCGTGGGGTCGCCGGCCTGGGGACCGGGGGCCGCCGGGTGCCTGCTGCCGGTGGTTTCGGAGTCGGTGGTCATCGGGGGCCTCCCGCCGGTGGTGTTCATGCGCGCTCTCCCGCCCGCAGTTCCCGTACCGAGCCGCGCCGCCCCGTCGCCCAGGCCTGGAGGGCGGCGACGGCGACCGTCAGGAGCAGTACGGCGAGGGCCGGCAGCAGCAGGGACGCCGGGTCGGTGCGCAGGTGCGCGGTGTCGGTGGTGCCCCGGGCGGCCAGGGCGAGGGTCGCCAGGTCGATGCCGGGGGAGAGGAGCCGGACGGCCGCCCAGCCCGTCAGCGTGCCGCCCGCCGCGGCGAGGACGGCCTGGGGCAGCGACTCCAGGATCAGCAGACGGCGGCCCTGGGCGCGGGTGAGGCCCATGGTGCGCAGCCGGGCCAGCAGCGCGGTGCGCTCGGGGGCGGCGCGGACCAGGGCGAGCAGCAGGGCGAGGACGGCGTAGCCGGCACCGGCCGCGACCGCCGCCGTGTAGAGGTGCTCGGCGCCCGTCTGGAGGGGCGAGTGGGCGTAGGCGGCGCGTTCCCGCGCGCGGACCTGGACACCCGGGGAGCCGCCCGCCGCCCGGCGCAGCGCTGCCGGGTCGAGGTGGGAGCCGGTGACGAGGAGGGTGGTCGGGCGGACGGCGGCCGGGGGGAGTCCGGAGCGGTCGACGACGAGGAACTCCGTGCCGGTCACGGCCGGGGTCGCCGCGCGCACCAGCGTGATCCGTACGGTGACGTGGCTGCCGTCCTCCAGGCGCACCGGGAAAGGGGCCCTGCCGTAGCGGTGGGCGACGGCGGGAGAGGCCAGCGCGGGGAGCGGCGCCGAGCGCTGGGCTTCACGCGATGCCGCCAGCGCGTCGGCCGGGAAGGCGCCCAGATGCACGCGGCCGGCCAGCCGGGCATAGGCGGTCGGGGACACCGCGGCCAGGGGCACGGTCTCCGGACCGTCGTGCGGCTTCGCCCCGCGGGCGACGGCCGCCGTGGTGACCTCCTCGACGCCCGGCACTCCGCGCACCCGCCGCGCCGCACCGGCCCGCAGCGTGTCCGCCGCCTCCACGCGGGCGTCCGCGCCGGTGGCCAGGAGGGCGGCGTGGTCCCGGGCGGCGTCGATCCCGGCGGTCACCGAACCGCCGAAGGCGGCCGTGGTCAGCGCGGTCAGCAGGGCGAGCAGCGGCAGGACGGCGGAGACGGAGGTGCGACTCGCCCGGGCCAGCGCGAGCGGGCCGACCGCGCCCCGCAGCCGGCCCGCCGCCCGGGTCAGCAGGCGCAGCGGCAGCGGGTGCAGCCGTACCAGCACCAGGGCGGCGATCACCCCGACGAGCACGGGCGCCAGGGAGACCAGCTCGTCGCCCCGGGTGCCGGGCGCGCCCGAGGTGCCCCGCCGGCGCAGCGCCTCCACCGCGCCGGCGGCCAGCACCAGCAGGGTGAGCTCGGCGACCGTGCGGCGCCGGGAGGGGCGTACGGAGACCACGTCCTCGCGGGCCGTGCGCAGGTGGGCCGTGCGGTGCCGGGCGGCCGCGCGCAGCGGGAGCGCGGCGCAGGCCAGCAGGGTGACGGCACCGGCCGCCGCCACCGCGTACGCCGTCCGGCCGTGCGGGACGGCCCACAGTGCCGCCGCCAGCCCCAGCGCGCCGGCGGGCAGCGCCACCACCGCCGTCTCGGCCAGCAGCCGTCCGGTGAGGCCGGGCAGGGAGGCGCCGCGGGCGCGCAGCAGGGACAGTTCGGCGCGGCGGCGGTCCGCGGCGAGGCCGCCCGCCATCAGCAGGACGACGACGGCGATCGTGCCGGTGCCCAGGGCGGCGACGGAGACGAGCGGGGCGATGCGGGAGCGGAGGCCGTCGTAGTCGTCGAGGACGTCGTCGAGGTCGGTCTCGGCGTCGAGGGCCGGGTCGACGGCGTCCCGGATGCGGCCGAGGCCCGGGCCGCTCTCCAGGGCGGCGACGGCGGAGCGCAGGGCCGGCAGCGCGTGCGCGGGCGCGGTGGTGAGGTCGGGTGCCACCTGCCAGTAGCGCACGGGGTTGCCGGCCGTGCCGAGCATCGCGGGCGCGGCCCCCGGCGGCAGCAGCAGCGCGCCGAGCCAGTAGGTGGGGGCGTCGGGCGAGACGCCGTCCCGGACGAGAGAAGGCGAGTGCAGCAGCGGCTGGGCCGCCCAGTAGGCGCCGTCCGACCGCCGGGGCGCGACGATGCCGGTGACGCGCACGGTCAGCGGGGCGCGGTCCGCGCCGGGGACGTGGAGCACCGAGCCCGCCTCGATCCGCAGCCGGGCGGCGGTCTCGGTGGTGACGGCGGCCTCGACGGCGGCGGTCGTCGCGGTCACCGTGCCGGTGGTGCGGGGCAGCCGTCCCGAACGCAGCCGGGCGTGGCCGGCGAGGTCGTTCTGGGCGGCCAGTACCATGCGCGGCGGAAGCCGGTCGGGCCGGGGCAGCCAGGCGTCGGGTACCGCCAGGGGCGTCGCGGTGCGCACCCCGTACGAGGACTGCGCGCGGTCGGCCGCGAGGGGCCGGCGGACCTCGTCGAGGACGGTGGCGTACTGCCGGCGCAGGGCGCCGGGGCGCAGCGCCGACTCGCGCCGCTCGCGCGCGCTCTCGACGCGGGGCTGCGGCGCCCACAGCTGGACGGTGGTGCGCCGGGCCCCGGCCTCGGCGACGGCCCGCCGCAGCCCGGCGTCCTCCGCCCGGTCCACGACGCGCGGGCACACGGCGGCGAGGAACGCGGTGACGGCCACCAGGACGGCGAGCCCGGCCGCGACCCCGGGCGCCACGCGCAGCCGGGTCCGCACCCAGGGGGCGACGACCCGGTTCCCGCGACGGTACGGGCGCATGTCACTCGCCCCCTTGGCGGCGCAGGGAGGCCGCCGGGTGCGGGCGGCGGCGCAGGGACAGGTGGACCGTGAGGGCGACCGGCGCGGCGGCCACCACGGCGAGCAGGAGGACCGCCCGGGAGACGGGGAGCCGTACCAGGACGTCCGGCAGGGGGCGGGCGGCGCCCGAGGTCAGCACGATCAGCGGGACCACGGCGCGGGTGAGGACCGTGCCCAGGGCGGTGCCCACCGCCAGCCCCAGCGCCACCAGCAGCCCCTGTTCGGCGGCGACGAGCCGGGCCAGTTGCCGGCGCGGGGTGCCCAGCGCGCGCAGGACGGCGAACTCCGTGCCGCGCTCCCGCAGCGCCCCCGCCGTGCTCACCGCGAAGCCGACCGCGGCCAGCGCCGCCGCCACCACGGCGGCCGCGGCGAACGCCGCCTGCGGGCCCACGCCGAAGGGGTCGTCGCGCAGTTCGGCCGCGATCTCGTCGCGGACGACGACCTGCGAGGGCGTCAGCTCCGGACGCTCCCGCAGCGTGGTGGCCACCCCGGCTGCGGCGCCCGGGGCGGGCCGCAGCCACCACTCGGTGGGCTGCGCGCTCTGCCCGTACCGGTCCTGGAGGACGTCGTTCACGGCGCGCAGGTCGACGAGGAGGGCGCCGCCGTCGGCCTTGTCGCCCCGCCCCAAGGCGGCGGACGTGCCGGAGGCGGCCGTTCCGGTCGTCGGGAGGGCCTTCGTCGTGCCCACGATGCGCACCGGGACGGTGGCGCCGGCGAACTGCACGTCGACGCGGTCGCCGCGCCGGGCGCCCGCCGCGTCCAGGAAGCGGTCCGTGGCGACGCCGGTCACCTCCGGCGCCTCCGGCCGCGCCGCCCGCAGCCGGACGGTCAGCGAGCCGGTCACCCAGGTGAGCCGGGGCGGCACGAACCCGGTGCCGTACCGCACCGCGATCGAGCCGTCCGACGGGCGGCGCACGTGCGGGGGAGCGGGGCGGTTGCGGGCGTCGGCGGTGGCGGTGGTGCCGTCCGTGCGGGAGCCGGCCGTCCAGGAGGCGGCGAGCGGCGGGCGGCTCGTGGTGCCGTCGGCGGCGACGGCGGTCAGCCGCTCGACGGTGAACGTCTGCCGCTGGGCGGTGCCGGCCGGCTGCGGCACGGTCAGCTCCAGCTCGTCCAGGTTGAGTGGACCGGCCGCCCCGGACACGTCGAGGAGGACCTCGTGGGGGCGCCCGTCGGCCGGGAGCGCGCCGGCCGGCAGTGGGTACGGGGTGCCGTAGCCGTCGGTCACGGTGGCGCGGACGTCGGCGGTGGTGCCGGCGTCGGCGGGCGGGTCGCTGCGCAGCCGCAGCACCAGGCGCAGCCCGGCGGTGCCCTTCGGCAGCCGGGTGCCGGCGACGACGGGCGTCTTCGGGGCGAGGCCGGTCAGGGGGGTGCCGGACGGGCGGGGGGACAGGTCGGGGCGGAGCAGGACCGTGTCGGCGGCGTGCGCGGTGTCCAGGGCCAGCACGGTCGCGGTGCGGTCGCCCGAGAGGGGCACGGTGGTGCGTACGGCGGGGGCGGCGTCGCGCACGCCGGGGAGCGCGGCGAAGTCCCCCGACTCCCCCAGCGAGCCCTCCCCGGTCAGGGTCACGCGCACCGGGGCGCCCGCGCGGAAGTCGGCCTGGTCGTCCTGCGAACGGCTCCAGGAGGCGGCCTGGCCGATGCCGAGCAGACCCAGGGCCACGGCGAGCACCAGCAGCAGGACGGGCCCCGCGCCGCGCCCCGGGCGGCGGCTGAACTGCCAGCCCGCCAGCGCCGCGGGCAGCCCCCGTCCGCCGGCCGCGCGGCGCTCCGCGAGCCGGGCCACCGGCGGCAGCAGCCGCAGGGTCAGTACGGTCCCGGCGAGCAGCGCCAGCGCGGGCGCCGCGACCAGCAGTGGATCGATGCCGAGAGCCCCCGTGCCGTCGTCGCTCACGGCACCGCCGGCGCGTCGGTCCAGCTGCCAGTACGCCACCCCGGCGACGGCCAGCAGCCCGAGGTCCGCACCGGCGCGCACGGGGGCGGGCAGCGCACGCGCGCGCCCCGCGGACGTGCCGGACGCGGTGGTGAGCGCCGGCCCGGTCACCGCGAGCGCGCACCCCAGCGCGACCGCGCCCGCCACCAGCCACACCCCGGGGTCCCCCACCGAGGCCTCCGGACGCAGCCCGATCCGGGACAGGGACCCCTGACCCGACAGCAGCCCGGTCAGCGGACCCGCGAGCAGCGGGGCGCAGACGGCGGCGGGCAGCGCGAGGAGCAGCGCCTCCAGGGCCGCGAGGCCCGCCACCCGGCCCCGCGAGGCCCCGCGGGCGCGCAGCAGCCGGGTCTCGTCGGCACGTCCGGCGCTCAGCAGACCGGCGACGAGCAGCAGCGCGTACCCGGCGAGGAGCACCAGTTGCAGGGCGACGATCAGCAGCGTCGAACGCGCCACGAGCAGCGCGCGCTCCACCCGGTCGAGGACGTCCGGCAGCGAGGTGCTCACCGCGGTCGTGCCGTTCAGGGCGGCGGCCTTGCGCAGCGTGCGCGGGCCCGCGCCGGCCGCGTCGCGCAGCCGGCCGATGTCGCCGGTGCGCACGGCGGAGTAGTCGGCCCTCGCCAGCCAGGCGGTGGTGCCGGAGCTGACCGCGTCCGAGGTGAGCACGCCGGGGGCGGTCAGGAGGGGGCCGTAGGTGGTGAAGGAGACGGTGCCCACCCCGCGGCCGCCGAGGTCGTCCAGGCGCCAGTAGGGGGCGTCGGGGCTGGTCGGGCGGTAGAGGCCGGTGATCCGGACGTGGACGGGCGGGCCGTCCAGGCGGTCGGTGACGGTGAGCCGGTCGCCGGGTCCGAGCCCCAGGCGGTCGGCGGCGGAGCGGGGGAGGGCGGCCTCGACGGTGCCGGGCGGGGCCCCGCCGGAGGGAGCGCGGCCGGTGGTGAAGCGGATCTGGGCGCGGTCCAGGGCCGCGAAGAAGGTGAGGTCGGGGTCGTCCTCGCCGTCGGTCTTGGCCTTGTCCTTCGCCTCGGTGGCGGTGGTCCTGTTTCCGTCGGAGGAAGCGGGTGTGCCTGTGCGGAGGGCGCGGGGGAGCGCGTACGGGCCCGAGCGCACCAGGGTGTGGACGGTCACCGGGAGCCCGTCGAACGTGCGCCGGGCGCCCGCGCGGACCGCGTCGTCCGCCGCCGCGCGCCGGTCCGCCGGGACCTCGGCCTTGACGGTCAGCGCGGCCTCACCGGCGGTCGCGGGGTCGGCGAGGGCGTGGCGCAGGGACGCGTCGCCGAGGGCGCCGGAGTAGGCGGTGAGGGTGGCCAGTACGGCCGTGGTCAGCGCGACGGTGAGCAGGGCTGCCGTGAGCAGCAGGCGGTGCGCGCGTGCGCGCAGTAGCACCAGCGCTGTCACCCGGCCCCCCGCCCTGTGATCGTCCCTCGTTCCTGGTGATGTTCGCAGAGGAGGGTGGGCGGGGGTAAGGCGGTGTGGTGCGGGATTGATCGGATCGTGACCGGAATACGGGGAGGGGTGACCGGAATGCGCGCGTCAGCAGGTCTCAGCCGGTCTCAGCCGGTCTCAGGTCGGTCTCAGCCGGGGGTGTTGATCATCGTGGCCGCGGCGTAGGTCAGGTACTTCCACATCGTGCGGTCGTGTTCCTCGGGGAGGGCGAGGTCGTCCAGGGCGTCGCGCATGTGCTTCAGCCAGGCGTCGTGGGCGGCGCGGTCGACGGTGAAGGGGACGTGGCGCATGCGGAGGCGGGGGTGGCCGCGGCGCTGGCTGTACGTGGTGGGGCCACCCCAGTACTGGATGAGGAAGAGGGTGAGGCGTTCCTCGGCGGGGCCGAGGTCCTCCTCGGGGTACATGGGGCGGAGCAGGGGGTCTGCGGCTACGCCCTCGTAGAAGCGGTGGACGAGGCGGCGGAAGGTGTCCTCCCCGCCGACCTGCTCGTAGAAGGTCTGCTCCTGAAGCGTGTCGCGCGGGTTGTCATTCACGGGTCCATGGTCTCAGACGGGGCGGGTGGTCCGTGGGGGTGGTTTTCGCGCCCGCGCGGCGGAGCCGCAGATCCGGTACAGCCCCGCGTCCCTTGCACGGCGCGGAGTGGAACAGTGGATGTATGGGTGAAATCGGCGAGTTCGCGCGGGAAGCACGGGGGGAGTTGGTGCGGGGGATCGGGGTGAGGGGGGTGTGGGAGGGGGAAGCGGAGTGGCGGGAGGCGTTCGCCGAGGTGCCTCGGCACTTGTTCGTGCCTTACTACTACGTCGGCGTCAGGGGTGGTTATGAGCGGCGTTGGGGGGAGCACGCCGACTTCCGGCAGCGGGAGCGGTGGTTGCGTGGGGTCTACGAGGACGTGCCGCTCGCGACCCGGCTGCGGGACGGGGAGTTGGTGTCCTCCAGCAGTCAGCCCTCGCTGATGGCGATCATGCTCGTCGAGCTGGGGGTGCGGGACGGCGACACCGTTCTCGAGATCGGCGCCGGTACCGGGTACAACGCCGCCCTGCTGTCCCACCGGCTCGGGGACGAGCACGTCACCACCGTCGATCTCGACCCGGAGATCACCGAGTCGGCCCGCCGGCATCTCGACGCCGCCGGGTACCACCCCACCGTCGTCACCGGCGACGGGGCGCGCGGGGTGCCCGAGCGCGCCCCCTTCGACCGGATCATCGCGACCTGCGCGCTGCCGTCGGTGCCGCGCGCCTGGCTCGCCCAGTGCGCCCCCGGCGGTCGCATCCTCACCCCGCTCGCCACCGGGCTCGTCCTCCTCCGGGTCGCCGACGCCGCGCACGCCGAGGGGCACTTCCTCGACACGCCCGCCTACTTCGTGCCGCTGCGCGGTGACACACCGCCCGAGCCGCCGCTCCCGCGGTTGGAGGGGCTGCCGCGCCGGGCCCGCGGTGACGACCTCTTCCGGTTCCTGCTCACGCTGACGGCCGGCGGCCTCGACCCGCGGGAGGCGTACGCCCTGTGGGAGCGCGAGGGCGAACCGCCGCGCGAGCGGTACGGGATCACGGTCGACGGCGACCGTGCCTGGAGCTGGCTGGACGATCCCGAGGGTCCGTACGTCTGGCCGCTGCCCTGAGGGGGCAGGCATGCGTACGGCCGCACGCCCCCTGGGGGTTCGCGCGGCCGTACGGGGTCTGTCGCTCAGCCCCGGTGGACGGTGATGGTCGTCCAGGCGCCGACGTGGACCCGGTCGCCGTCCTGCAGCGGGACCGGTACGAACGGCTGGATCGGCTCCTCGCCGCCGTTGACCGTGGTGCCGTTGGTCGAGTTCTGGTCGACGACCGCCCAGGTGCCGTCCGGCTGCTGCACCAGCATGGCGTGCTGGTGCGAGACGCCCGGGTCCTCCGGCGGCACGGCCAGGTCGATGTCGGGGGTGTCGCCGGTGGAGTGCCGGCGGCGGCCGATCGTGATCTGGTTGCCGGTCAGCGTGCGCTGCTGCTCGGGCGAGTAGGCGGGCAGGTTGAGCCCCGCCGCCTCCGGGCCGGAGCGCTGCATCATCGCCAGGAAGTACTCGCGGTCCGGGCCGATGGTGGCGGTCCAGGTCGACGGTCCCTGGTCGTACGACGGCGGGACGGCCTGGCCGGAGCCGGGCCGGCCGGGCTGCGGGAAGCCGTAGCCGCCGCCCGGGCCCTGTCCGCCGCCGGGGCCGCCGGGTGCGGAGGAGGACGGCGGGGTGAGGACCCAGTCGTCCTCGCCGCCGCCGGCACCGCCGCCGAAGGGCGCCTGCTGGGGGCGGCCGGTTTCCTGCGGGTAGCCGGGCGGGGCCGCCGGGCCGCCGGGGCGCTGGAAGGCGGACGGTGCGCCGGTGCCGGGGAAGGCGAGGGGACCGCCGTCCGCGGCGGCGCCGCCGCGCTCACCGGGGCGCGACGGGTCGCCCCCGTAGCCGCCGCCCGGTCCGCCTTGACGGGAGGGGTCCCCACCGAAGCCGCCGGGACCCCCCGGCCGGGCCGGATCGCCGCCGAAGCCGCCGGGGCCTCCCGGGCCGCCGGGTCCGCCCGGGCGGGCGGGGTCGTTGCCGAACCCGCCCGGTCCACCGGAGCGTGCCGGGTCACCGCCGAAGCCGCCGGGGCCGTCCGGACCACCGGGGCCGCCCCGACGGGACGGATCGCCGCCGAAGCCCTCCCGGCCTCCCGGCTCGCCCGGGCGTGACGGGTTGTTGTCGAAGCCGCCGGGGCCGCCCGGTCCGCCCGGGCGGGCGGGGTCGTTGCCGAAGGCCCCGGGTCCGCCGGGGCGCGACGGATCGCCGCCGAAGCCGCCGGGGCCGCCCGGTCCACCGGAGCGTGCCGGGTCGCCGCCGAAGCCGCCCGGGCCGCCGGAGCGGGAGGGATCGTTGCCGAAGGCACCCGGGCCGCCGGGGCCGCCCGGACCACCGGGCCCGCCGGAACGCGCAGGATCACCGCCGAAGCCCCCAGGGCCCGCAGGACCGCCAGGTCCCCCAGGTCCACCCGGGCCTCCCGGCCCGCCGGCCCCGCCCGGTCCACCCGGACGCGAGCCGTCCCCGTACCCCGAGGGCCCTCCGGGGCGCGACGGGTCGCCGCCGAAGGCCGGCCGCTGGGAGTCACCGCCGTAGCCCGACGGGCCGCCGGGCCCACCGGGGCCGCCCGGTCCCTGGGGCCTGCCCGGTGCTCCGGGACCGCCCGCCGGTTCGCCGCCGTACGGCGGGCCCGGCGGGATCGGTTCCGCCGGGCGGTTCATCTGCGAAGGGCGCGAGCCCTGGTAGTCGTACGAGTCGGGGCCCGGCCCCGGCTGCGTCCGGGGTCCCTGTCCCGCCCCGGGGCCCTGCCCCGGGAACCGCGGCGGCGGGCCGCCGGACGCCGACGGGCGCGGAGCCGCCGGGGTGTACGTCGTCGCCGTGTTCGTCAGGAAGTTCCACCGGCACTCCTCGCAGAACGGCGCGCCCCCCTCCCGGGGCGTGCGGCACTGCGGGCAGAGCTCCGGCTCGGAGTCGCGGCCGCCGCCGAAGGGGCCACGCCCGCCCGCGGCGCCCGGGGGCGGCGGGGGCGAACCCGGCGGCGGATAGCCGTAACCCGCCGCCGGTGGCGGCGGTGGCGGTGGAGGCACGGCACCGGCCATGCGGTGACCGCAGACCTCGCACCAGTCGTCGGAACCCGACTGATGTCCGTTCGGGCAGGTCGGCATGTCGGCGCTTCCCCCTCTCCTTCTCCGGCCCCGCGACGCCCCGTACGACCGGAAAGGACCGGACGGCGGGCCACGGTGGCCGTTTCTCCCACCCCTGGGGGGTCGGGCTCGGTGCTGACTGTGACCGCTTTCAGGTCACTTCTTTACACGAACAGTCTTTGTGGACCTGGTCTCGAGGGTCATTTCGTCCGCCTCCTCGACCTTCGCCTTGAGTCGCACAGTACCTGCCGCCGCGTCGACCACGTCCACCACCTTCGCAAGCAGTTTCGCAGTATCCGCGTTCCCCGAGACCCCCGCGAGCTGCACCGCGCGCCCCAGTTTCGCGGTCGCTCCGTCCAGATCGCCCGCTTTGCGAAGGTCCAGCCCCTGCTGGATGACATGGGCCAGTTCGGCCTGGCCCGTGTAGTGGGCGACTTGGGGGTTGATCCGGGTCGATGCCGCCACGTCGTCCGTCCACACCGCCCGTACGAGCCCCTGCGCGCCCAGGTTCTCCGCCGTCCCGTCAGCCGCCCTCGGTACGACGAGCGAGACCCGGGCGGCGAGCATCTCCTGACCGAGGCCGGCCGGCGGGACCTCCACACACACGTGGTAGTCGCGGGACTCGTCGCCCCAGGAACCGGTGGGGTAGTCGCCGGCGCGCGGGCCGGCCTCCGTGCGGCGGTCGGTGAGATCTTCCACACTCGGCGCGACCTGCTTGACGAAACGCACGGTCGTGCCCACGGGCGTCCACAGCCGCAGCGCCACGTCGGCGACCTCCTTGCCCATCGCCGTCTCCATCATCGCCGTGAAGTCGGCGGTGAGGGCGGCCGGATCGGCGACGATGTCGGCGGTCCCGAGCAGCGCGGAGGCGATCTGGGTGACCTCCTTGACCTCCCAGTCGGTGCCCACGCCCCGGGCGTCGCAGGTGAAGCGCCCGGCGCAGTCGTCCAGGGCGGCCCGCAGGTCCTCGGGCGACTCGTGCTCGTTGCGGCCGTCGGTGAGCAGGATGCCGTGCCGGACGGTGACGTCCGCCGAGGACAGCAGTCGGTCGGCCAGCCGCAGCCAGGTGCCGATCGCCGTGCCGCCGCCCGCGCTCAGCCGGCGCAGCGCCTGCTTGGCCTGCGCGCGCGTGGTGTCGCTCGCGACCGCGAGCCGGCCCCCGCCCGGATAGACCTCCGCGGCGGCGTGCGTGCCGCCGATCACCGCGAAGTGGACGCCGTCGCGCAGGGTGTCGACCGCCGCGGCCGTCGCCTCGCGCGCGTGGCGCAGCTTCGTCGGCGGGTAGTTCATCGAACCCGAGCAGTCGACCATGACCGCCACCGCGGCGGCGGGCCCCCGGCCCGGGGAGTACAGGTGCGGCGCGCCCACCGCGCCGCCGATCGTGCCGCCGCCGGTCGCGCTGACCGTCACGACGGCGTTGACCTCACGGCCGCCCTCGGGCAGGTACTCGTTCTGGTAGACGTCCACCGAGAACCGGGGCACCGTCGGTTTCGAGAAATTCGCCATGCCGTCTCACGTCCCCCTCGTGCGCCCCACCCGGGTGGGGCGATGGCCGAGTGCGGACCGGTCCCCTCCGGCCCGCGACCCTTCAGGCGGATCCTGCCCCCTGCGACGGCGCCGGGAACGGCACGACGGCCACTGTTACGTTGTCGTGGCCCCCGCCGTCCAGCGCGTGACCGACCAGCACCTGCGCGGCGTGCAGCGGACGGACGGCGGCGTCGGACGGCAGCAGCGCGGCCATCTCCTCGGCGGACTCGGCGTAGTTCCACAGACCGTCGGTGCACACCACGACCACGCCCGCCCGGTCCGGCTTGAACGAGGCGGTGTGCGGCTCCAGTTCGTACGCGTCGGCGCCGAGCCAGCCGGTGATGGCGTGGGCGCGCTCGTCGGCGTACGCCTCCGCCTCGCTCATCAGGCCCGCGGCGACCATCTGCGCCGCCCACGAGTCGTCCTCGGTCAGCCGGGCGGGGGGCGCGGAGCGGTCGGCCGGGATCCAGTAGGCGCGGCTGTCGCCGACCCAGCCGATCACCAGCAGACCGCTGGTGACGACCGCGCCGACGAAGGTGCACGCCGGCGCGTTCTGGTGCGGGGCGTGCTCCTGCGCCGTCTCCGGCTCCTCGGCCAGCGCGGTGACCGCCCGCGCGGCGGTGACGATGGCGTCGTGCATCGCCGCCTGCGGGTGCGTGCCGCGGGGGAGCGCCTCGCACAGCGACGCGCCCGCGGTCCCGGCGGCGGCGAGGGAGGCGTCGTCGGGGCGGGTCGCCGACGACACGCCGTCACAGACCAGCGCCAGCACGGCCGGCGGGGCGCCGTCGGGAAGCGGGGCGGTCAGGACGGCGAAGGCGTCCTCGTTGCGGTGGTGGCGCAGCCCGCGGTCGCTGACGGCGGCGACCGGGCCGAGGTCCCGCTCCATGTGGTCGCGCTCGCGGGGCTGGGCGTGGCCGCAGTTCTCGCAGTAGCCGTCACGGTCGACGGTTCCGGCGCGGCAGGCCACGCAGACCCCGGTTCCGGCGGGCGCGCCCTGGGCCCGGGGGTCGCCCCCGGCCGGCGTGGGCCGCGGCTCCGGCGGGGCGAGCGGGTACTCGTCGGGCTCCTCGGCGCCCGCGTGGTCCGGCCGGTCGGCGGAGCGCGGGCGGTCGAGCCGTACGCCGCCGCTCCCGCCCTCCGCGCGCGCCCCTTCGCGCGCCTCCGTGCGCGCCGGGTGCGGCACCGTCGGCGAGCCGCCGGCGCCCGGTTCCGCGCCGTGCGCGCCGACCGCCAGGTGGACGGTGTCCCCGGCACCCGGGCCGCCGGTCCCGACGGCACCGCCGCTCCCGCCCGCACCGGACGGTTCCGGCCGGTCCGCGCCCGCCGCGCCGTCCATCGTGAGCGTCGGGGTGTCCCCCGACGGACCCGGCGACTCCGGGGCCCCCGGTCCTGACCGACCCGTCGGCACCGCCGACAGGTCGTATCCGCACGCACCGCAGAAGCGGTCACCGGACTCCAGCGGCTCGTCGCAACTGGGGCACCTGGTCGGCGCCGTCTGCTGGGGCATCTGCGACATCACTTCACACCCAAGTCCGGGGGCGGTAACGGTTGGCACGTTCCACCAGGTCGATCCTCTCCTCGCCGCCCCGCGCCAGCCGGGCCAGCGTGCGGTACGAGCGTTCCAGGCCGAACCGGAGGCCCCGCTCGTCCAGTTGGCTGCCGAGCAGCGCGGGTCCGGCCGGCGGCGGAGCGGAGGTCCGGCTACCGGAGAGTACCCAGTCCAGGGCGGACCCGAGGACCTCCGTGGCCAGCCGCTCGCGCCGGACGGCGTCCAGACCGTATCCGTCCAGCGCCTCCACCTGCCGCGCGGCGGCGGTGAGTTCGTCCAGGAACGGGATGTCCGGCGATTCGTTCGTACGGTGCCGCAGCCGTGCCCGTACGGCGGCCACCCGGGCCGCGGTGTAGTGGATCGACGACTCCGGCACGGACTCCAGGGTACGGACCGCTCCGGCCCGGTCACCGGTGGCCAGCTGGACGCGGGCCAGGCCGAAGGCGGAGCCGACGTGGCTCGGGTCGGTCGTCCAGACGATGCGGTAGTACTCGGCGGCGTTGTCGAGCTGCCCGAGGACCTCCGCGCACAGGCCGAGGGCCAGCTTGGGCGCGGGCTCGCCCGGGAAGGCGTCGTAGACCGCGTCGAAGGCCAGCGCGGCGCCCTCGTGGTCGCCGGTGACGAGCGCGGCCAGGCCCCGGTACCAGACGACCCGCCAGTCGTCCGGCTGTTCGTCCGTGAGCCGCAGCAGGGCCTCCAGGGCGGTGTACGAGTCCCCGTTCTCCAGCCAGGCGCGGATCTGGCGCAGCCGGGTCTCCAGGGAGGGGGCGGGGGCGTTGCCGAGCGCGGCGAGCAGCTCCAGCGGACCGGAGGTCAGCAGCCCCGCCAGGAACCCGGCGTTGGGGTCGCCGGGGTCCACCCGCGGCACGGGCAGCGCGAGCGCGGCGGCCCGGGCGTCGAGCGGCTTCGTGACCGACCCGGGGGCGGCGGGGGGCGGAACCGGGGCCGGCAGGGCGGCCGGCGGGGGCGTGCGGCGCACGAACCGGCGCTTCCCGGCCGGACCGGGGGAAGCCGCCGTCGCCCTGGACCCCAGCCGCGACACCTCCTCCGTCGGCTCGGCGAACAGCTCGGTGTCCGTGACCTTGAGCTCGGGGCCGAACAGCGTCGACAGCGCCGGGTGCGGCCGGCCCGTGCGCAGGGCCACCACCTCCCGCAGCACGCCCGTCAGCTGCTCGGCCATCTCCTGCGCGGAGGCGAACCGCCGGGCCGGGTCCGGGTCGGTGGCCCGCACCAGCAGCCGGTAGAACGACTCGTACTCCCGGAAGACGTCGACGGTGTCCGGGTCCGGCAGACAGTCCGCGTAGACGGTGGTGTAACCCTGGAAGTCGAACGTGAGGACGGCGAGGGTACGGGCCACCGTGTACAGGTCCGAGGCGACGGACGGGCCCGCCTCGGCGACCTCCGGGGCCTGGTAGCCGACGGTGCCGTAGATGGCCGACTCGTCGTCGTCCATGCGGCGGACCGCGCCCATGTCGATCAGTTTGAGCTGGTCCTCGGTCTGTATCGCGTTGTCGACCTTGAAGTCGCAGTACAGCAGGTTGCGGCTGTGCAGATGGCCCAGCGCCTCCAGCGCCTCGACGCCGTACGCGCAGGCCTGTTCGACGGGGAGCGGGTCCCGCCTGCCCTCCGCCGTGCGGCGGCCGTTGGCGATCTCCTTGAGGGACCGGCCGCCGACGTACTCCATGACGATGTAGCCGTCCAGCGAACCGGAGCGCGGATCGAGGTGCTCGACGAAGTTGTAGATCCGCACGATGTTGGCGTGCTCGATCTCGGCGAGGAAGCGCCGCTCGGAGATCGCGGCGGCCATCGCGTCCTGGTCGCCGGTGTCCAGCAGGCCCTTGAGGACGACCCAGCGGTCGGAGACGGCGCGGTCGACGGCGAGGTAGATCCAGCCGAGGCCGCCGTGCGCGAGGCAGCCGACGACCTCGTACTGGCCGTGCACGACGTCGCCCCCGCGCAGCTTGGGCACGAACGAGTAGGGATGGCCGCACTTGGTGCAGAACCCCTCGGTACGGCCCGGGCGGTCACCGCGCGCCCGGCCGACGGGGGCGCCGCAGTCCGAGCGCGAGCAGAACCGCTTCCGCTCGGGCACCTCGGGGTTGTCCAGGACCATCGCGCGCGGGTCGGGGCGGGGCACGCCGGGCACCTCCACCAGGCCCATGCCGAGCCGGCTGCGGCCGGAGGAGCCGGCCGTCGAACCGGCGCTGCGCACGGAGACGGAGCCGCGGCCGCCCGGCCCCGAGGACGCGCGCGACAACCGTCCGGACACGGACCGCCGCGAGGACGCGGACCGCGAGGACGCGGACCGCGAGGACGCGGACCGTGCCGACGTCCGCGCGGAGGTGCGCGCACTGGGCACGGAGCCGCCGCGTCCGGCGTCCCGACCGGCGCCGGGTGCGCCCGGGCCCGCGGAGCTCCCGCCGGTCGCGGTTCCCCGCGCGGCGCCGGGCGCGGTCGGGCCCGCGGCCCCGGCGCGGTACGGGGCTCCCGGCGCGCCGCCGGATGCGCCCGGGGCTGCCGGCCCGGTGCCGCCCGCGGGGCCTCGCCCGCTGCGGGACGCCGTCGCGGCGGGCGCCAGGCCGCAGGTGTCGCAGTACAGTTCGCCGCCGCCCACGTCCTCGTAGGCCCCGTCGCAGCCGTCCCGCGGACAGGCGCCGCCGACGGCGGCGGCCTCGGCCGTGTCCCCACCGGCCCCGGCCGCACCGACGGCGGCCCCGGCCGTGCCGGCGGCGCCCGCCGGTGCGGCGGGGCCGGTGGGGACGATCACGCCCGCCGCACCGGCCGCGGTGCCGCTCACGCCCACCGCGCCGTCGGCTGCCGTGCCGGCCGGACCCGGCGTGCCCATGGCACCGCCCGTATGCGTGGAGCCCGGTTCCGCGGGCCCCGTCGGTTGCGCCGTACTCTCCGGCCCTGCCGTACTCTCCGGCCCCGCCGTGTCCCCCGGCCCTGCCGTACCCCCCGGCTCGGCCGCCCGTCCGGCCGTTCTCGGTCGTGCGGCCACGTGTGTGGCCGTTTCGGGCTCCGGCGGGGGCTCCGGGGCCAGGCCGCAGGTGTCGCAGTACACCTGGGTCCCGCCCATGTCCTCGTACGTGCCGTCGCAGCCGGGGCGCCGGCACGGGGCCGGTGGTGCCGTCATGGTGTTCCCCCTCGGTCTTCGTCGGGGACGCGGGGGTTCAGCAGGTCCGCCGCCGTGTGCTGGTAGCGCAGGACCGCCTGTTCGGCGACGCGCAGGTCGCAGGGGGCGCTCCACAGCATGCGGCGGGCCGCGTCGTACCGCTCCACCAGCAGCGGGTCCTCCGCGAGGCCGTGCCGGGAGACCTTCGCCCGGTACGCGTCCAGCCGGCCGCGCAGCTCCGCGCGGACCGCGAGCGGCGCGGTGACCGCCGTCAACGACTCACGCGCCCGTAGCAGTTCCTCCTCCGCCTTCTGCTCGAGCGACTCCAGCAGCGGCGACAGCCGGTGCCACTGCGCGTGCCGCCGGTACTCCGCCGCCGTCGCCAACTGCTCCTGCAGCACCGTCGGCGGACCGCTCACCGCCGGCACCTCCGACGCCGCGATCTTCGCCAGCACCTCCCCGCGCGCACTGCGCGCCTCCGCCAGCGTGCGGTCCGCGCGGGAGAGCAGGTCCCGCAGCCGCACCAGCCGCTGCTCGGCGTCCTGCCGGACGGTGAGCACCGCGTCGATCTCGCGGCGCACGTCCTCCAGCGCCCGTGCCTGACGGTCGTACGTCGTCGTGTCCGGACGCCCGCCGCCCGGCGCCGAACTGCCCGGCGCCGGCACCCAGTGGGCCAGCGGGTCGGAGATCACCTCGGCGCGCAGCGCGGTCAGGGAGCGTGTGATCCGCTCCAGGTCGTCCCCGGCCGGGTGCTCGCCCGGCCGTACCCCCACCGAGTGCGCCAGGCGCCGGGTGCGCTGCAACTCGGCCGCGAGTAAATCGATCCGCGCGGGCAGCGCCGACCACACCGCGTCGGCGGCGACCACCATGTCGAGCGAGGACGCGTACAGCTCGTTCATCCGGTCCACCAGGTCCGCCAGCGTGAAGCGTTCGCTGAGCTTCCCCGAACCGGCCATCAGCGTCGGCGCGTTGGCGGTGGCCGTCGCACTGCCCGCGACGGTGACTCCCGCACCGCGCAGCAGTTCGGTCAGCTCCACCAGGTCCTCCCGGCTGGACCAGCGCCGGCGGGAGCGCACCCGGCGGGCGCTGTGCAGGGCGTCGGTGTACGCGTCGAAGTACGCCCACAGCAGCGTGATCGACGCCTCGGTGGCCGTCCAGCGCTCCGCGGTGAGGCCGGTGAGTTCGGCGCCCTCGAGGAGTCTGCGGCCCGCGTGGTCCTGGAGGGCCAGCAACGAGGTCTCGATGGCCTCGTGCTCGGCGCCGAGTCGCGCCAGCGCACGGTCCACCTCGTCCCGGTCCATCACCGGCCCGGCGGGTCCAGCGACGCCCATCGATCACCTCTCGCTCTCGCGTCGTGCCCTGCGCGCGTGTCCGGTGCGCCCGGGCAACTGTCCAGTCGTATCAGGTCGGTTGCCCGCTGACTCGTCCGCTTCCGTGTCCGTGTCCGCTGTCCGTGTCCGCTGTCCGTGTCCGTTGTCCGTGTCCGTTGTCTGTATCTGTGGTCCGTATCCGGTGGCGGTATTCGTATCCCCTGCCGGTATTCGTGATCAATGGGTTCCGGCCGCCGCATCGTGAGGCCGCCGGCGCCTCCCCGGGGCCACCGCCTCAGCGGTACGTCGGTGACGGCGGCCTGGACGACGCCGAGTCCTTGCCCAGCGTGCCGGAGAGCCAGGTGTCGTACGAGCCCTGCCAGCCGTCGTCCCGGTAGTCCTCCAGGACCCGGTTGACCCGGCGGACCAGGTCGTCGGCACCCTTCTTCATCGCCACCCCGTAGTACTCGGTCGTGAACGGCGCGCCCTTGAGCTCCACCGTCGGGTCCTGCGCGGCCTGGCTCGCCGCGAGCGCGCCGTCGGTGACGACCGCGTCCACCTGCCCCAACTGGAGCCGCACCAGGCAGTCCAGCTGGTTGGGCACGGTGACGGAGATGTCGGTGGAGGCCGGTATCCGCCCGCTGCGCCGGTCCGCGGTCAGCTGCGCCAGCGCGGTGGAACCGGTCGCCGAGCACACCCTCGTGTGCGCGAGCGTGTCGTCGTAGCCCGTGATGTCCGACGTCCTCGGGGCCAGCACCTGCTGGCCGGTCCGGAAGTACGGCGCGGAGAACGCGACCTGCCTCAGCCGGTCGCAGGTGATCGTCATCGTGCGCACCACCATGTCGACGCGGCCCGAACGGATGGCGTCGATCCGCTCGTTGGTGGGGATCGCGCGGAACACCACGGCGTCCGGGTCGCCGAGGATCTCCCGCGCGATGCGCCGGGCCAGGTCGATGTCGAAGCCCTCCAGCTCGTTGCCGCCGCCGCTGTTGGGGTCGCGGTAGCCCCAGTGGTAGCTGTTCTGGTCGACTCCGACGACCAGCTTGGGGTTGTCGCGCTTCTTGATGGCGTCGATCGTGTCCCCGTCGGCGCCCGACGGCGAAAGGCTCTGCTTCTCCGGGTCCTCGCACGACCGCGCGCTCGCCCGGGTGCCCTCGGCGAGGCCGCCGGGCGCCCCGGCGTCCGTGCCGGTCCCGCCCGCGCGGGCGAGCGGCAGCAGCACGAAGACGGCGGTCAGCAGGAGCACGACGGCCATCGCCCCGACACCGCCCCAGCCCTTCAGACCCGCCCGCAGACGCCGTACCCGCATTCCCGTTCCTCCTCTCACCACCGCACCCGCTCCTCCCTCACCGGGATGTCTCCCGCCCGGACGTCCCTTGCCCGGACGCCGCTCACCGGTACTCCGACAGCCGCCGGCCTATGCCCAGCACCGCGCCCGCCGCACCCAGCACCGCGAGCACCGCCGCGCCTGCGGGCAGACCGGCCAGCGCCGCGCGCCCGTCGGACGCCGCCCGGTGGAACTCGCTCTCCTCGTGGTCGACGGCCCGGCCCAGGTTCTTGTCGACGCTGTCGAAGCACTCGCCCGTCGACTCGTCCCCCTTGCCGCCGATCACCTTGTCCAGCGCGCCCTGGTAGTCCCCGCCGTCGTCCGCCTCGCGGGCCACCGCGTGCCGCTGCCGCCACACCTTCATGTTCCCGGTGGCCGCCTCGACCGGCCCCCGGCCCGCGCTGTCGTCGGCCAGTGTCCGGGCGTGCGCGAGGCCCGCCGCGAGCGTCTTCATCTCCTGGCCGAAGTCGTAGTCGTACAGGTCGACGACGTCGCCGTCGGCCAGCGTCCTGGTCTCCGCGCCCCGGCTGACCAGCGTCAGGTTCTCGTTGCCGCGCGCGTTCAGCGAGGCGATCCGCGCGTCGTGCAGCACGTTCAGCGAGCGGATGCCGTGCGCGTAGGACGAGTTCAGGTCCGCACGGGCCAGGCTGTGGCCGACCGCCAGCCACAGCAGCACCGCCGCCGAGGCCGCCGTCGCCGCGACCAGGCCCCGGTTGAGCACCCGGTTGGTACGCCGGTAGTGGCGCCGCTGCGCCCACGCCAGCGCGGCCAGCGCGACGACACCGAGGGCGAGCGCGAGCCACGGGTACGGCGTGGCGTGCCCGTAGTCGTCGCGCAGTCGCTGGTTCTCCTTGGTGTACAGGTCCTGCGCGGCCGGCAGCATGCGGTCCTGCATCATCGCGTCGGCCGTGCGCAGATAGGCGCCACCCACCGGGTAGCCGAGCCGGTTGTTGGCACGGGCCCGCTCGATCAGACCCTCGTATCGCGGCAGCAGCCGGTTGAGCTCGGCGATCGTCTCGGCGGCGGGCGAGCCGGGGTCGGCGGCGGCCGCGGCGGTGACCAGTTTGGTGGCGGCGGTCTCCAGGTCCTTCTCGTACCGCGCGCGGACGGCGGCCGGTTCCTGACCGCCCGCCAGGAAGCCGCCCGCGGCGGCGGTGTTGGCGTCCGCGAGCGAGCGGTAGACCTCGGCGGCGCCCGCGCTCAGCGGCTGGCTGCGGTTCAGGACGTCGTCGGCGGCGGCCGCGCGGTCCGTCATCTGCCAGGCGGTGACGGCGCCGAACGCGACGACCAGCAGGGCGAGGAGGGCGCCGATGAGGCGCAGCCGGCCGGGCTCCGTACGGGCGGCGCGGCGCAGGTCGTCGAGGCCTTCGGCGAAGGCGGTGCGGCGGGCGGTGGGGGACGAGGGCGGGGACGGCGGCGGGAGGCCCGGTGGTGCCGTGCCCCGCTGCTCCTGACTCGTCGTCACGCGACCTCCCCCATGGCCGTACGGTTTCCCGGGCGCAAGTATCGCGGCCGGGGGCCGCGCGGCACAGGGCGCGGCTCGGGCCCACGTCCCCTTGGTGAGGAATACGCGTGGGGCGCCGGTGCGGTTCCCTCGTGGGCCCCGCCCGCCCGACCGCTCAGGCCCGTTCCCCCTCGGGCCGCTCAGACCCGTTCCCCCTCGGGCCGTTCAGACCCGTTCCCCCTCGGGCCGCTCAGCCCTCACCCTCGAAGTGCCCCCGCACTCTCTCCTTCGCCTCCCGTGTCGCCCCCAAGCTGTCCAGGCCCAGCAGCGCCGCGCCCAGGACCGGTGGGGCGGTGACCACCTCGGCGTGGGCCCGGGGGGCCCGCGCGGCGAGCAGCGTGCGGACGGCGTCGTCGAGTTGACGGTGGCGTGCGGCCAGGACGCTGCCGCCGAGGAGGACCGGAACCTCCGCCTCCAGCAGGTCGAGGCGGATGAGGGCGACCCTGGCCATCGTCACCACCTCCTCGGCCAGCCGGTCCACCAGTGCCCGGGCGACCCGGTCGCCCGACTCGGCCGTGGCGAACAGGACCGGGGACAACTCGTGGCGGCGGCGCCCGGGGATCTCCCCGAGGTGCAGGGCCTGGAGGAGGTCGTACATCGTGGCCAGCCCGAAGTGGGCGGGGAGCGCACGGGCCAGCGCCGTGGCCTCCCCGCGCCCGTCCTCGGCGCGCGAGGCGTACCAGAGCGCCTCCTCCGCGAGCCCCCAGCCGCCGCCCCAGTCGCCCGAGAGCCGGCCGAGCGCGGGGAACCGGGCGGTGCGGCCGTCCGGCCGCATGCCGACGCAGTTGATGCCGGCGCCGCAGACGACGGCGACCCCGTACGGCTCGGTGACCCCCGCCCGCAGGATCGCGAACGTGTCGTTGCGGACCTCGGTGCCGGCGCCCCAGCCGCGCGCGTGCAGAGCGGCGCCCAGCCGCTCCTCCTCGACGGGGAAGTCCGCGTTGGCCAGGCACGCCGAGACGTGCGTGACGGCCGGGAGTCCGGCCGCGGACAGCGCTTCCTTCACCGGCGTGGCGAGGGCGTCCAGCGCCGGCTCCACGCCCACGGCGGGCGGCCGGAACCCCTCGCCCCGGGCCGTGCCGAGGACCCGCCCGTCGACGCTCACCACGGCCACGTCCGTCTTGCTGTTCCCGGCGTCGACGGCGAGCACGGAGGCGGGGCCCGCGGGATGCGTCGTCACGCCCACGGCAGGTGCTCCCGGTTGTGCGCGAGCAGGCGGTCGGTGAGGGCGTCGGCCCGCGCGTACTGGCCGATCAGGGGGTGGGCGAGGAGCGCGCGGAAGACCCGGTTCCGGCCACCGTGCAGCGCGGCCTCCAGCGCCAGGTCCTCGTACGCGGTCACGTTCGCCATCAGCCCCGCGTACAGCGGGTCGACGGGCGTGACCGGCAGCGGACGCGCGCCCTGCGCGCCGACCGCGGCCTGCGTCTCGATCACCGCGTCGTCGGGGAGGAAGGGCAGCGTGCCCCGGTTGAACGTGTTGACCACCTGGTACGGCGCCCCCGCGCCGGCCAGCAGCGCGGCCGCGAGGTCGACGGCCGCCTCCGAGTAGTAGGCGCCGCCGCGCCGGGCGAGCAGCTCCGGCTTCTCGTCCAGCGCAGGGTCGCCGTACATGCGCAGCAGCTCGCGCTCCATCGCGGCGACCTCCGCGGCCCGCGAGGGCTTGGTGCCGAGCTCCCGCACGACCTCGTCGTGGGAGTAGTAGTAGCGCAGGTAGTACGACGGGACGGTGCCGAGGCGGTCCAGCAGGGGGCGGGGCAGCCGCAGGTCGGCGGCGATGGTGTCGCCGTGCCCGGTGAGCAGCTCGGGGAGGACGTCCTCGCCCTCGGGGCCGCCCAGGCGGACGCCCGTCTCCCAGGTGAGGTGGTTGAGGCCGACGTGGTCGAGGTGGACACCGGCCGGCTCGACGCCGAGCAGCGCGGCGAACTTGCGCTGGAGCCCGATCGCCACGTTGCACAGGCCGACCGCGCGGTGGCCCTCCTTGAGCAGGGCGCGGGTGACGATGCCGACGGGGTTGGTGAAGTCGATGATCCAGGCCCGCGGGTTGCGGCGGCGGACCCGGTCGGCGATGTCCAGGACCACCGGGACCGTGCGCAGCGCCTTGGCCAGGCCGCCCGCGCCGGTGGTCTCCTGGCCGACGCAGCCGCACTCCAGCGGCCAGGTCTCGTCCTGCTGCCTGGCCGCCTGTCCGCCGACGCGCAGCTGGAGCAGGACCGCGTCCGCGCCGTCGACGGCCGCGTCGAGGTCGGAGGTGGTGACGATCCGGCCGCCGTGCCCCTGCCGGGCGAAGATCCGGCGGGCCAGCCCCCCGACCAGCTCCAGCCGGTCCGCGGCCGGATCGACGAGCACCAGCTCCGCCACGGGCAGCGTGTCCCGCAGCCGGGCGAACCCGTCGATCAGTTCGGGGGTGTAGGTCGAGCCGCCGCCGACCACGGTGAGTTTCATGCAGGACGCAGCCCTTCGCTCCGGTGCGCTCCGGATCACTCCGGTGACGGGGGCCACGGTGCCATGAGCGGCATGGTCCGGACCACAGTGCGGGCCCTTCCCGCGCCCCGCTACTTCGACGGCGGGGCCGTGCGTGCCTGCGGTATCGGCTCCGTGGCGCGGGCCTGGGGCGAGGTGGCGTCGGCGAACGTGGAGGGCGCGGCGACCGACGCCGAGGGGTCGGCGGGCTCCTCCTCGGGCGTGGCCGTCGCGCCGCCGACGATGCGGATGTCCGCCGCGTCGAACGCCCGCTTGATCCGCCAGCGCAGCTCGCGTTCGACCGTCGTCGACTTGCCCGGCATCGTCTTCGCCGTCACGCGCACCACCATGGAGTCGATCAGGACGCTGTCCAGGCCGAGCACCTCGACGGGCCCCCACAGGAGCTCGTTCCAGGGCTCCTCCTTGCTCATCTTCTCGGCGACCGCGTCGAGCGTGGCCTTGAGGTGGTCCAGGTCCTCGTCCGCCCTGACGGTGACGTCGACGCCGGCGGTGGCCCAGCCCTGGGAGAGGTTGCCGATGCGCTTGATCTCGCCGTTGCGGACGTACCAGATCTCGCCGTTGTCGCCGCGCAGCTTGGTCACGCGCAGCCCGACCTCGATGACCTCGCCGGAGGCGACGCCCGCGTCGATGGTGTCGCCGACGCCGTACTGGTCCTCGATGATCATGAACACGCCGGAGAGGAAGTCGGTGACCAGGTTCCGCGCACCGAAACCGATCGCGACACCGGCCACACCGGCCGAGGCGAGCAGCGGGGCGAGGTTGATCTGGAAGGCGCCGAGCACCATCAGCGCGGCCGTGCCGAGGATCAGGAAGGACGCCACCGAGCGCAGCACCGAGGCGATGGCCGCCGAGCGCTGCCGGCGGCGCTCGGCGTTGACCAGCAGACCGCCGAACCCGTTGCCCTCCACGGTCTGGCCCGTGCGGTTCATCCGCTCGATCAGCCGGGTCACGGCCCGCCGCACCACCGCCCGCAGCACGACCGCTATCACCAGGATCAGCAGCACCCGCAGCCCGATCGCGAGCCACGTGGACCAGTTCTCCTCGACCCAGCCGGCCGCGTTGGTCGCGTGCTCCTGGGCGTCCTGGAGCGTGGCCGTGGCCGCGTTCCCCGTGTCGGACGGGGAGGGGGACGGCGACGGCGCGGCGGCGGACGCGCGGGGGGCGGATGCCCAGAGGGCGGGCGCCCAGAGGACGGACGGGGACACGGCGGAAACCTCCTGTACGGCCTGCCGCCGGCGCCGGACGGCCGCGGGGTTGTCGGCCGACCGGTGTCGATCGGATCACGGGAAGGTCACCGGACGGGCAGGGAAGACCACACTAACGGGGCAGGTTGTGGGGATTCCCTGTGATGTAGGGAGGAGAGACGGCGCTCACCTGCGTATGCGGGGAGCGCGGCGCGGGGCGCGCTTCCGATGTGGTCGAAAACACTCCCAGCCCGTTACCGGGACATGGTGGCGCTTCCACCAGGCATGAGGAGAGACTGACTATCTGTCGTCCCGGCGCGAGCCACGCGCCGCCGGCGTACCAAGGAGGCCATCCGTGCCGCATGTCCTGGTCCTCAACGCGTCGTACGAGCCCCTCGGCGTCGTACCGCTCCGCCGCGCGCTCGTCCTCGTCCTGGAGAACAAGGCCGTCAGCCTCGAGGAGTCCGGCGCCTTCCTGCACAGCGCGACCGTCACAGTCCCCGCACCCAGCGTGGTCCGGCTGAAGAGGTTCGTCCGGGTTCCCTACCGGGGGCCCGTGCCGCTGACCCGGCGGGCGCTGTTCGCCCGCGACGGCGGGCGGTGCATGTACTGCGGGGGCGTCGCCACCAGCGTCGACCACGTCGTTCCGCGCAGCCGCGGGGGGCAGCACGCGTGGGACAACGTGGTCGCCTCGTGCCGCCGCTGCAACCACGTCAAGGCCGACCGGCACCTCGTCGAACTCGGCTGGCGCCTCCGCCACAAGCCCGCCCCGCCGACGGGGCTGGCCTGGCGCATCATCGGCACGGGCCACCGGGACCCGCGCTGGCTGCCGTACCTGCAGCCGTACGGCGCGGACGACGCGCTGGCCCGCATCGACGGCATCTCGGCGTAGCGCGCCTAGTAGCTCGGGGGGTTCTGTCGTCTGGCGACCGCGGGTGGTTCGTGGCTGATCGCGCAGTTCCCCGCGCCCCTTTCCGGGGCGCGGGGAACTGCGCAAACCACCCCCCCGTCACCCGTACCGCAGCTCCCCCACCGGCACCCCCCGCCCCAACCCCCGCACGGCCACCGCCGAGGCGGCCACGCACGCGCCCCACACAACGGCCGGCACCACGCACGCCCCCCACGGCACCCCACCACTCCCCGCCAACCCCGCGTACCACGCCCCGACCGCCACGCCCCCGCCCCCGGCGACAACAACCCCCGGCCCCAGCGGCAACGCCGTCTCCAGCAACGACGCCCGCACCAGCACCCCGCGCGGCACCCCCACCGCCACCTGCACCGCCAACGCCCGCCGCCGCACGGCAACCGACTCGGCGGAGCCCACCGCGAGCGCGGCCAGCGCGACACAGAGGGCGACCAGCAAGGCGGCCGCCGTCAGGTTCAGTCCCGCCGTGTAGAACGACCGGCCTCCGGCGGTGTTCCCCTCGTCCAGCCGCTCCAGCATCACCCGCCGCACACCGACGAACCCGGCCCCCACCACCGTCACCAGCAGCACCGCCCCATGGCTGCGGGCGGCGGCCCACGGATCCTCCCGCAGCCGCTCCGCCGCGATCAGCACCGCCGGGCTGCCGGTACGCCCCGCCGCCCAGCGTCCCACCAGCCGGGCCGTGACCCCGGACAGCACCACCGCACCCGCCCCGGCGAGCACCACCACCCCGCACACCAGCAGCGCGCCCCACACCGCACCCTGCCGCGCCCCCGCCGTCACCAGGACGAACCCGGCGGCCAGCAGCATCGCCGCCCCGGCGCCCACCAGCGCGGGACCCCGCCCGGTGCGCGGCCGGGACCGCCGCACGACGCCCAGCGGCGAGGCGATCACCCGCCGCAGCGCCACCACGGCCACCAGCGTGCCCAGCACCGGTACCACCACCGCGACCAGCGCGGCCCCGGCCCACACCGGGGCCGGCGGACGCTGCCACACGCGCAGCAGGAGCAGTACGCAGAACACGGCGGTGACCGTCGAGCCCGCCGCGCAGGCGAGCCCCGTCTCCAGCCCGGCGATCCGCCGCACCCGCGCGGGCGAGGCGCCCGCGAGCCGCAGCGCGGCCAGCCGCCGGTCCCGGTGCACCGCGCCGACCCGGGCGCACTGCCCGAGGAAACCGAGCACCGGGACCAGCAGCAGCACCAGGGCGGCGACCACCCCGCGACGCTCCCCGGGCCGGTCCAGCAGCCCGTGCCCGAACGGCACGCTCACCTGCCCGTGCGGCGCCGCGACGGCGAGCGCGGCCAGCGCGCACCCGGCGACCAGGGCCGCACCCGCCCCGGTCAACAGCAGCCGCCACCACTCCCGCCGGTCCGACCCGCGCACCAGTGTCCACGCCAGCCGCAGATCCGCCCGCAGCGTCATTCCCGAAGCGCTCATCGGCCCGCCTCCGCCGTGCCGCCGGCCGCGCCGACGGACGCCCACGCGGGTTCGCCCGCCACGACCCCGTCCCGCAGCACCACCTCCCGGTCCGCGTACGCCGCGACCTGCGCGTCGTGCGTGACCAGCAGCACCGCCGCGCCCGACTCGCGGGCCGTGTGCACCAGGGCCGTCATCACCTGCTCGGTGGCGAGCGAGTCCAGCGCGCCCGTCGGCTCGTCCGCGCACACCACCCGCGCCCCGGTGACCAGCGCCCGCGCCAGCGCCACCCGCTGCGCCTGGCCGCCGCTCAGCTCGCCCGGTCGCAGCTCGCCCTGCCCCCGGACGCCGAACCGCTCCAGCCACTCGCCCGCCCGCTCCCGTGCCGCCGCCCGGGAGGCGCCCACGAGCAGCAGCGGCAGGGCGACGTTGTCGGCCGCCGTCAGCTCCGGGATGAGCTGACCGAACTGGAACACCACCCCGAACTCCGTGCGCCGCAGCTCGCTGAGCCGGTGCTCCGGGAGCCGGTCGACGCGTTCGGCGCCGTAGCGCACCTCTCCCGCGTCGGGGCGCGTGAGGCCCGTCAGGCAGTGCAGCAGCGTGGACTTGCCGCTGCCGCTGGGGCCCGTGACGGCGAGGATCTCGCCGGCGTGCACCTCGATGGAGGCGCCACGCAGCGCCGGTGTGGCGCCGTGCGCCTTGACCAGGTCCCGGCCCGCCAGGAGCGGGCCGTTGGCGTCGGCCGAACCGCGCACGTTGACTGGACTGCTCATGCTGAGTGGACCTCCGCGGTCAAAGTGGTGAGCCGGGCCGCCGTGGTCGTCATCCAGCGGAGGTCGGCGTCGAGGTGATGGAGGGCGTAGTCGGCCGAGAGCACGGTCGCCAGGGGGGCGCCGGGTGCCGTCTTCACCGCGGTGAGCTCCCGCATCCGGGTCATGTGCGCGGCCCGCTGGGCCCGCAGATAGCCGGCCGGATCGCCCGGGGCCAGGATCGCGACGACGACCTTGGCGAAGATCTCGTTCGTCACGAACGGCGCCGGGGGAGTGATCTCCCCCGCCCAGTGGGCCAGCTCCCGGGCCCCGTCCTCGGTGGCGCGGTACAGGGTGCGCTCGGGGCCGCCGTCGGAGCCGGTGCCCTCGACCTCGGCGAGGCCGTCCCGGACCAGCCGTTGCAGCGTCGTGTAGACCTGCCCGTACGCCAGGGGGCGTGCCTGGGGGAAGCGCTCGTCGTGCCGCCGCTTGAGGTCGTAGCCATGGCTCGGCCCCGCGGCGAGCAGCCCGAGCAGGATGTGGCGGGTGCTCATGGTGATCAGTATGCACTCACAACATGTACTGAGTGAATAGTCGGACGCATGGCGGGCGCCGCACACCCGGAAGTGTGACGCGGAGCACGTTGCGGGGTGACTTACGTCTGCGGGTGCGGGCTTGGGGTAGGGCTACTAACCCTCACCCGCGACGGACCGCTCGTACCGGACCATCCGTACCGGACCGTCGTCCGACGACAAGGAGGCCCTTGTGGCCGCACCGGCACGCCTGCTTTTCCCCGCCCAGTCCAAACGCCCGGCGGAGCCGTCCGCCGAAACCGCCGAACTCGACCTGTGCATGCTCAGCGCGGAGGGCAGCCGCGCCGAGGCGCCCCTGACCAGCGAGCCCCCGCTGCCCGACCTCGAGCCGCTCACCAGCGAACCCCCGCTGGCCGACGCGGCCCCCCTGACCAGCGAGCCCTCCGTCGTCGGCGCCGGCCTCACCGGGGCGTGCGCGGACCCCTCGGGACTGTAGATGCCGCCGGGCGAGCGGGAAGAGGCGGCAGAGGCCCCTCGGGCGGGGGACGCGACGGGGGAGACGCCGGCCGACGACCCGTCGGGGGAGACGTCTGCCGACGACCCGCCGGGCGAGGCGTTCGCCGGGGGTGAGCCCGAGACCCCCTTGGCCCGGCTCGCCGCCCTGCACGGTGTCGCCACCTCCTACCGGCCCTCCCCGGACCGTACGGTCGCCGCCTCCGACGGAGCCGTGGTCGCCGCGCTGGCCGCGCTCGGCGTCGACGCGGGCGGCCCGGACGCCGTACGCCGTGCGCTCGACGCGCGCGAGGCGGAGCTGCGGCAGCGGCTGCTGCCGCCGACGGTCGTGCGGTGGCTGCCCGGGGCGGGGGAGGAACCGGTGGTGCCGGACGCCCTCGCCGCGCTCCCCGCCGGTACCCGGCTGCGGGTCGAGACCGAACAGGGCGAGGTCCGCGACGACGGGGCCGACGGCCTCCCGCCCGGCGTCCACACCCTGCACGCCACCGCCCCCGACGGCCGCACCGCCACCGCGCACCTCGTCGTCGCCCCGGCCCGGCTGCCCGCCCCGCCCGGCCGCACCCACGGGCTCCTCGTCCAGCTCTACTCCCTGCTCTCCCACCGCTCCTGGGGCATGGGCGACCTCGGCGACCTCGCCGAGCTCACCGCCTGGGCAGGCCGCACCCTCGGCGCCGGATTCGTGCAGGTCAACCCGTTGCATGCGGCCGTACCCGGCGCCCCCACCGACCCCTCCCCGTACCGGCCGTCCTCCCGCCGCTACCCCGACCCGGTCCACCTGCGGGTGGAGGACGTCCCCGAGTACCCCTACGCCGACGACCCCGCCCGCCTCGCCGGGCTCCGCGCGGACGCCGCCCGGCTGCGCGCCGCCGTTCTGCACGAGGACGCGCTCATCGACCGCGACGCCGTGTGGGAACTGAAGCGCCAGGCCCTCGAACTGGTCCGCGCCGTCCCCCTCGGACCCGGCCGCCGTGCCGCCTACGCCGACTTCCTCGCCCGGGAGGGCCGGGCCCTGGAGGACCACGCCACCTGGTGCGCGCTGGCCGAGGTGCACGGCTCCGACTGGCACCGGTGGCCCGAACCGCTGCGCGACCCCCGCTCGGCCGAGACCGCCCGGGCGCGCGGCGAACTCCTCGACCGCGTCGATTTCCACAGCCGGCTCGCCTGGCTCACCGACGCCCAGCTCGCCGCCGCCCAGCGCTCCGCGCGCGACGCCGGCATGGCGGTCGGGCTCGTGCACGACCTCGCCGTCGGCGTCCATCCCGGCGGCGCCGACGCCTGGGCGCAGGCCGACCACTTCGCCGCCGGCATGTCGGTCGGCGCCCCGCCCGACGCCTTCAACGCCCGTGGCCAGGACTGGGGGCTGCCGCCCTGGCGCCCGGACCGGCTCGCCGCCTCCGGCTACGCCCCCTACCGCAGCCTGCTGCGCGCCCTGCTCCGGCACGCGGGCGCGCTGCGCATCGACCACGTCATGGGCCTGTTCCGCCTCTGGTGGGTCCCCCAGGGCCGGCCGCCCACCGAGGGCACCTACGTCCGCTACGACGCCGACGCCATGCTCGCGATCCTCGTCCTGGAGGCCTCCCGCGCCGGCGCCCTGGTGATCGGCGAGGACCTCGGCACCGTCGAGCCCGGCGTGCGCGAGGCGCTCCAGAAGCGCGGCGTGCTCGGCACCTCCGTGCTGTGGTTCGAACGCGACTGGACCGGCGACGGACGGCCGCTGCCCCCCGAGCGCTGGCGCGCCGACTGCCTGGCCACCGCCACCACCCACGACCTGCCCTCCACCGCCGCCCGCCTCACCGGCGAACACGTCGACCTGCGCGACCGCCTCGGCCTGCTCACCCGACCGGTGGAGGAGGAGCGCGCCGAGGCCGCGGCGGACGTCGGCGAATGGCTGGCCGTCCTCGACCGGCTCGGCCTGCTCGAAGGCGCCGGCGGCGGACCGGCCGGACCCCGCGAGGAGGCCGAGATCCAGGCCCTGCACCGGTTCCTGCTGCGCACCCCCGCCCGCATGGTCGGCGTCTGGCTCCCCGACGGCGTCGGCGACCGCCGCCCGCAGAACCTGCCCGGCACCTGGGACCAGTACCCCAACTGGCGGCTGCCCGTCGCCGACGCGGACGGCCGCCCGGTCACCCTGGAGGACCTGGCCGCCTCGCCCCGCGTCCGCGCCCTGACGGACGTCCTGCGCGAGCCGGGGGAGCGGTGACGCCGGGCCCGGTCCACGGGGCCGGCCGGGCGGCCGTACGGCACCCCGGGCGCGCGGGGCTTCCGGCCGTTCGCTACGTTTGCACCGTGGACAAGAAGAACGCCCTGCGCGCCGGCGCCCTGGCCGCCGGTACGACGCTGATGATGCTGCTCATGTCGTCCCCCGCGCTCGCGCTGGCCCGCGACGACGGCGACGACCCCGGCCAGGGCCTCAGCGTCGCCGAGACGCTGGGACTCTACGTCGCCGCGCCGATCGTCCTGTTCCTGGTCATCGCCGGCCTGGTCATGGCCCTGGACAAGTCCCGCAAGCAGCAGCAGAGCTGACCCGGCCAGACCTTACGCCGAGGGAGCCCGCACACCGCATGGTGCGCGGACTCCCTCGGCGTGTTCGTGCGGCGCGCCGTGTGCCGCACTCCGCGGTGCCGCCTCACGGGCTGGGCGCGGTGAGGTACCGCTGGAGCGTGGGGGCCAGCCACGCCACGACCTCCTCCGGTGAGAGCGCCGCCGCCGACGGGAACCGCAGGACGTAACGGGTCAGCGCCAGCCCCAGCACCTGCGACGCCACGAGCGCGGCCCGGGCCGGCACCTGCTCGGGGTCCGGGCACACGCGCCGGGCGACGGGCACGATCTGGTCCCGGAAGATCCCCTGCATCCGCTCGGCCCCCGCGGCATTGGTCACCCCGGCGCGCAGCAGCGCCGTGAGGACGTCGTTCTCCTCCCACAGGTGCAGGAAGTGCCGCACCAGGACCCGCCCCACCTCCTCCCGCGGCAGCCCCGTGGGGTCGGGCAGCCGAAGGTCGACGTCGAGCACGGCGGCGAACAGCCCCTCCTTCGACCCGTAGTAACGCATGACCATCGACGGGTCGATCCGCGCGTCCTTGGCGATGGCCCGGATGGTCGCCCGCTCGTAGCCGTCGGAGGCGAAGCGTTCGCGTGCGGCGGCGAGGATCGCGGTGCGGGTGGCGTCGGAGCGCCGTGCGGGCGGGGAGGTTTCGGCCATGCCAACAAGCGTAGGCCGACGCCTGACGGCCAACAAGTGTAGGCCAACTCTCGTTGGCCTACACTTGTTGGCCAACATCTGTTGACACGCTGTCTGTGGTCGTCCTACGTTGGCAAACAAGCGTTGGCATAGTTGCGTTGGCCACCATCCGTAGACCCCTGGTGAGGCAGCCATGACGGACAAGTCCCGCACCACCAGCACCGCGCACACCACCACCCCCCGCGTACTCGTCGTCGGCGCGGGGCCGACCGGGCTGCTGCTGGCGGGGGATCTGGCCCTCGCCGGGGTCCCCGTCACCCTCGTCGAGAAGCGCCCGCGCCGGATCAGCAACCTCTCCCGCGCCTTCGTCCTGCACGCCCGCACGCTGGAACAGTTCGACGCCCGCGGGATCGCCGACGAGATCGAGGCGACCGGCCGCAGGCTCGCCGACATCGGCCTCTTCGGCCGCCTCTCCATCCGTCTCGACGAACTCCCCTCCCGCTTCAACCACCTGCTCGTCGTCCCGCAGTACGAGGTGGAGAAGGTCCTGCTGCGGCGCGCCGAGGAGGCGGGGGTGACCTTCCGGTACGACACCGAGGTGACCGGCCTGGCGCAGCACGACGACGGCGTCACCCTGAAGGTCCGCGGCTCCGGCGGGCAGGAGCGGGAGCCGTTGCGGGCGGAGTACGCCGTCGGGACGGACGGCATGCGCAGCGCGGTGCGGGCGGCGGTCGGGCTGCCGTTCCCCGGACGGTCGGTCATCCGCTCCGTCGTGCTGGCGGACGTACGGCTCGGCGAGGAGCCGGAGAACCTGCTCACCGTCAACGCGGTCGGCGACGCCTTCGCCTTCCTCGCGCCGTTCGGCGACGGCTACCACCGCATGATCGGCTGGCACCGGGGCCGTGACGTCCCCGACACCGCGCCGCTCGGCCTGGACGAGGTCAAGGAGATCACCCGGCTCGCCCTCGGCCGCGACTACGACATGCGCGAGGCCCGCTGGATGTCCCGCTTCCACAGCGACGAACGGCAGGCGCCGGCGTACCGGGTGGGCCGGGTCCTCCTCGCCGGGGACGCCGCCCATGTGCACACCCCGGCGGGCGGCCAGGGCATGAACACCGGGCTCCAGGACGCGGCCAACCTGGGCTGGAAACTCGCCGCGGTGCTGCAGGGCCACGCCGGCCCCGGCCTGCTCGACACCTACCAGGCCGAACGGCACCCGGTCGGCCGGGCGGTACTGCGCAGCAGCGGCGGCATCGTACGGCTCGCGATGGCCGAGCGGCCCTGGACCCGCGCGCTGCGCGCCGGCCTCGTCACCTTCCTCGATCACTGCGGCCCCGCCCGCCGCCGCCTCGCCGCCCAGGTCACCGGCATCGGCTACGCCTACGCCACCCCGCGCGGCGCTCACCGCCTGACCGGCACAAGGGTCCCGGACGTCCGCCTGTCGGGCGACACGCGCCTCCACGAGGCCCTGCGCGGAGGCCGCTGGGTCCTGATTCTCCCGCGTGACCGGCAGCTCCCCGCCGGCTCCCGCGAGGACCGTCTCGCCCTCCACCACTGGGCGAGCCCCCGCCGCACCACCCTCCTGGTCCGCCCCGACGGCTACACGGCCTGGGCCGCGGACACACCGGTGTCCGCGGCCCAGTTGGAGCAAACCCTCACGACCCACGTCGGCTGACGGGGGCGCTCCGTGCCCCCTACCGCCCCGCCGCGTCCACCTCCTGCGCCCGCAACGCCCGCTCGACCCCGGCCCGCGCCTCGGAGATCAGCCTCCGCAACGCCGCGTTCGGCTCCGCCGACGACAGCCACTCGTCCGTCTTCGACAGCGTGGAGGCGGCCACCTGCACGGACGGGTACAGCCCCACCACCACCTGCTGCGCCATCTCGTACGACCGCGACTCCCAGACACCCTTGACCGCGTCGAAGTACCGGTCCACGTACGGCGCCAGCAGCTCCCGCTGATCCGTCTGCACGAACCCCGCGATCACCGCCTCCTGCACCGCGTTCGGCAACGTGTCGGACTCCACGACCGAGGCCCACGCCTCCGCCTTGGCCTCCTCCGTCGGCCGCGCCGCCCGCGCACTGGCGGCGTGCCGCTCACCGGCCGCCGTCCGGTCGCGCTCGTACTCCCCGGCGATCTCGTTCTCGTCGAACCGCCCGACCGCCGCCAGCCGCTGCACGAACGCCCAGCGCAGCTCGGTGTCGACGGCCAGCCCCTCCACGGTGTGCGACCCGTCGAGCAGCGACTCCAGCAGGTCCAGCTGCTCCGGCGTACGGGCGGTCGCGGCGAACGCGCGCGCCCAGGCCAGCTGGTGGTCGCTGCCCGCCTCGGCCGACCGCAGATGGGCCAGCGTGGCGTCGGTCCACCGGGTGAGCAGCGTCTCCCTGGCGCCCGGGTCGGCGTAGAGGTCGACGGCGAGCTTGACCTGGCGGTGCAGCGACTGCACCACACCGATGTCGGACTCCTTGCCGATGCCGGACAGCACCAGGGACAGGTAGTCGCGCGCGGCGAGCTCGCCGTCGCGGGTCATGTCCCAGGCCGAGGCCCAGCACAGGGCGCGCGGCAGCGACCACTCGAAGTCGCCCAGGTGCTCGGTGACGAACGCCAGCGACTGCTCGTCGAGGCGGACCTTGGCGTACGACAGGTCGTCGTCGTTGAGCAGGACGACCGCCGGACGGCGCCGGCCGGCCAGCTGCGGCACGGCGGTCAGCTCACCGTCGACGTCCAGCTCGATCCGGCCGTCCTCGGCGCGCACCAGCTTGCCGCTCGCCTCGTCGAGGTCGTACAGGCCGATCGCGATCCGGTGCGGCCGCAGCACGGCCTCGCCCTTGGCGCCGGCGGGCAGCGCCGGGGCCTCCTGGCGGACGGCGAAGGAGGTGATGACACCGTCGGCGTCGGTCTCGATCTCCGGGCGCAGGATGTTGATGCCGGCCGTCTCCAGCCACTTGTTCGACCAGGTCTTCAGGTCGCGCCCGGAGGTCTCCTCCAGCGCGCCCAGCAGGTCGGACAGGCGCGTGTTGCCGTACGCGTGGCGCTTGAAGTACGCCTGCACGCCCTGGAAGAACTCGTCCATGCCCACGTACGCCACGAGCTGCTTGAGCACGCTGGCGCCCTTGGCGTAGGTGATGCCGTCGAAGTTGACGAGCACGTCCTCGAGGTCGTTGATCTCGGCCATGATCGGGTGCGTGGAGGGCAGCTGGTCCTGCCGGTACGCCCAGGTCTTCATCTGGTTGGCGAAGGTGGTCCACGACTGCGGCCACCTCGTGCCCGGCGCGTGCGCGAGGCAGGCGGCCTCGGCGTAGGTGGCGAACGACTCGTTCAGCCACAGGTCGTTCCACCACTCCATGGTGACCAGGTCGCCGAACCACATGTGGGCCAGCTCGTGCAGGATCGTCGCGGCCCGGCCCTCGTACGCCGCGTCCGTCACCTTGGACCGGAAGACGTACTGGTCGCGGAAGGTGACCGCGCCCGCGTTCTCCATCGCGCCCGCGTTGAACTCGGGCACGAACAGCTGGTCGTACTTCTTGAACGGGTAGGCGTAGTCGAACTTCTCCTGGAACCAGTCGAAGCCCTGCCGGGTGATGTCGAAGATCGCGTCCGCGTCGAGGAACTCGGCGAGCGAGGGCCGGCAGTAGATGCCGAGCGGGACGGACTGCCCGTCCTTCTCGTAGACGCTGTGCACGCTGTGGTACGGGCCGACGATCAGCGCGGTGATGTACGTCGAGATCCGCGGCGTCGGCTCGAACACCCAGAGCTGTCCGTCGGGCTCGGGCGTCGGCGAGTTGGAGATGACCGTCCAGCCCTCCGGCGCCTTCACGGTGAACTGGAAGGTCGCCTTCAGGTCCGGCTGCTCGAAGCTGGCGAACACCCGGCGGGCGTCGGGGACCTCGAACTGGGTGTAGAGGTACGCCTGGTCGTCGACCGGGTCGACGAAGCGGTGCAGGCCCTCGCCCGTGTTGGTGTACGCGCAGTCGGCCACGACCCGCAGGATGTTGCGGCCCTCCAGGAGCCCGCGCAGCGCGATCCGGGAGTCCGCGAAGACCTCGGCGGCGTCCAGCGTGTCACCGTTGAGGGTCACCTCGTGCACGGCCGGGGCGATCAGGTCGATGAACGAGTCCGCGCCGGACTCGGCCACGTCGAAGCGCACCGTGGTCACGGACCGGTAGGTGCCGCCCTCTTGAGCGCCCGAGAGATCGAGGTCGATCTCGTACGAGTCGACGGTGAGCAGCTTCGCCCGCGTCCGTGCCTCTTCGCGGGTCAGATTGGTGCCAGGCACGCGGTCATCTCCTCCATATGTGTCGGTTCGGTCATCCTTCCACGACCGGCCCGGCGAAGGCTGCCGAGATTTCGTGGAACGACCGGCGGACCGGACACGTCGAGGGAAAGCCCTGCCCCGGGGCGGACACCGGCGTGGGGGAAACCCCCGCGGGTGCGGCGGGTCGGTTCCCGCCCGCCGCACCCGCCGACCGGTTACTTCTTCTCGTTCAGCTCCGCCGCCACCAGTTCCGCGATCTGTACGGCGTTCAGCGCGGCGCCCTTGCGGAGGTTGTCGTTGGAGATGAACAGGGCCAGACCGTTGTCCACCGTCTCGTCGGCGCGGATGCGGCCCACGTACGACGGGTCCTGGCCGGCCGCCTGCAGCGGGGTGGGGATGTCGGAGAGGGCCACGCCGGGGGCGCCGCCCAGCAGCTCGGTGGCGCGCTCGGGGCTGAGCGGCCGGGCGAAGCGGGCGTTGACCTGGAGGGAGTGGCCGGAGAAGACCGGTACGCGCACACAGGTGCCGGAGACCTTCAGCTCCGGGATCTCCAGGATCTTGCGGGACTCGTTGCGGAGCTTCTGCTCCTCGTCGGTCTCGTTCAGGCCGTCGTCGACCAGGTTGCCGGCGAGGGGCAGCACGTTGAAGGCGATGGGGCGCTTGTAGACGTTCGGCTCGGGGAAGTCCACGGCCGCGCCGTCGTGCGTCAGCCGGTCGGCCTCCGCGACGACCTTCTGCGTCTGTCCGTGCAGCTCGGCGACGCCGGCGAGTCCGGAGCCGGACACCGCCTGGTACGTGGCGACGACCAGCGCCTGAAGCCCCGCCTCCTCGTGCAGCGGCTTGAGGACGGGCATCGCGGCCATCGTGGTGCAGTTCGGGTTGGCGATGATCCCCTTGGGGCGGTTCAGGGCCGCGTGCGGGTTCACCTCGGAGACCACCAGGGGGACGTCCGGGTCGCGGCGCCAGGCGGAGGAGTTGTCGATCACGACGGCGCCCTGGGAGGCGACCTTTTCGGCCAGCGCCTTGGAGGTGGCGCCGCCCGCGGAGAACAGGACGATGTCGAGGCCGGTGTAGTCGGCCTGGGAGGCGTCCTCCACCGTGACACCGTCGACGACCGTGCCGGCGGAGCGGGCCGAGGCGAACAGGCGCAGCTCGGTGACCGGGAAGTCGCGCTCCTTGAGGATCCTGCGCATGACCGTGCCGACCTGTCCGGTGGCTCCGACGATTCCGACCCTCACGGTGTCTCCCTGGTTCTCGGCGCGTCTCGGCCGCGTTTCGGCCGCTTCTCCATGATGCGGTGGTGCCCGGGTTGCCTGTCCAATTCTTTGCCGTCCTGCTCGGGGAGTGGGACGGGGTCCTCCGGGCGGTTTCGGGGCGTGCCTACCCGGGGGGTGGTGGTGCACGCGGGGGTGTGACGTATGCCTCTGCCCTGCGGGGTGCCGGAGTTTTTTCGCCCCCGCCGCCCCTACCCTTCCCGTCCCCGGGGGCTGCGCCCCCGGACCCCCCTAAAAGATTGCGCAGTTCCCCGCGCCCCTTTGCAGGCGCCGTTGACTTCGTTGGCTAACTGGATTAGCTTTTGGATAACGATATTAGCTGAGCGGGTCGAAGGAGCTGTCATGACCGAGTACCTTGCCGTGGACGGTGGGCGTATCGCCTATGACGTCGTGGGGGACGGGCCGCTCGTCGTGCTGGCGCACGGGGTGGGGGACAGCCGGTTCGCCTACCGGGCCGTCGTTCCCCGGCTCGTGGCCGCCGGGTACCGCGTCGCCGCCGTCGACCTGCGCGGCTGCGGCGAGTCCAGCGTCGAGTGGGCGTCCTTCAGCCGTACCGACGTCGCCGGTGACCTGCTCGCCCTCGTACGGCACCTCGGCGGGCCCGCCGTGCTCGTCGGGCACTCCTTCTCCGGCGGCGCCGCCACCATCGCCGCCGCGCGGGAGCCGGAGCTGATCACCGCCGTCGTCGAGCTGGCGCCGTTCACGCGCAAGCAGTCGATGAAGCTCGGCGACCTCAGGGTCAGCCGGTTCCGCAAGGGCATGGTGCGGCTGCTCGGCGCGGGCCTCTTCGGCAGCCCGCGGCTGTGGCGCGCGTACCTGGAGGTGGCCTACCCCGGCGTCCGGCCGGCCGACTGGGAGCGGCGGACGGCGCGCATCGACGCGCTCATGAGCGAGCCCGGCCGGATGAAGGCCATGCAGGCCATGGGGCGCAGCGCCCCGGACGACGCGGGCGCTCAGCTCGGCAACGTCCGCTGCCCCGTCCTGGTCGTCGAGGGCACGCTCGACCCGGACTGGGCCGACCCGCGGGCCGAGGGCGAGGCGATCCTCGCGGAGCTGCCGCAGGGCCTCGGACGGTTGGAGATGATCGAGGGGGCCGGGCACTACGCCCACGACCAGTACCCTGACCAGGTGACCTCGCTCATGCTGCCGTTCCTCGCGGAGACCGCCCGTGCCTAGGGCGGGCCTCGACCCGGCGGTCGTCGTCGCGGCCGGTGCCGCGCTCGCCGACGAGGTCGGCGCGGGCCGCCTCACGATGGGGCTGCTGGCCGAACGGCTGGGGGTGCGCACGCCCTCCCTGTACAAGCACGTGGCCGGGCAGGAGGACCTCAACCGGCGCATCGCCGCCCTGGCGCTGAGCGAGGCCGGTGACGCGGTCGGCACCGCCGTCCAGGGGCGGGCCGGCCGTGACGCCCTGGCGGCCGCGGCCAGGGCCTTCCGCACCTACGTCCTCGACCACCCCGGCCGGTACGCCGCGACGATCGGCATGGAACCCACCGGCCCCGACGACCCGCTGGCCGCCGGCGGCCGACGGCTGCTCGAACCGCTCCTCGCGGTGCTGCGCGGATACGACCTCGCCGAGGCGGACGAGACCCACGCCCTGCGCATGCTGCGCAGCCTCTTCCACGGCTTCGCCACCCTGCAGTCGGCGGGCGGCTTCCGCTGGAGCACCGACGTCGACGAGAGCTTCGAGTGGCTGGTCGACTTCGTCGACCGGGGTCTGCGCGCCCCGTGAACGGCGGGGGAGGGGGGAGACCCCCGGAAGGGACACCCCCGCCCCCGCCGCGCGGTTACCGCACCACCTTGCCGATGCTCACGCTGCCGGTGCCCGCGACCGTGCCCCGGGCGTTGACCAGCTGCACCCGGCCGAAGAACTCCCGGCCCTCGGGCGCCGCGGCCGCCGCCGTGACCTGCGCGTCCACCGTCGCCGACGAGCCCGTGCCGAGCTTCACCGGCGCCGAGGAGGCCACCGTCACCGTGCCGAGCGAGGACGAGAAGAACACGTCCCGGTAGTCGTACTCCGTGGTCCCGGCGGGCACCGAGTAGCCGACGACCTCGACCGTGTACGTCCCGGCGGCCGGCTTGGCCACCGACACCGACTCCTCCGAGTCACCGTCCGCCGACTGCGCGACCTGCGCGCCCGAGGCGTCGTACACCGTCAGGTCCAGGTCGGCCCCGGTGTCCGAGGTCCCGCCGATCGCCACGTCGAGCGAGGCGGCACCCTCGGGCACGACCACGGTGGTGGTCCGGGTCTCGCCCTGCGCGAGCGAGGGCCGGTCCGTCTTCGACGAGCCGAGCGGGCCGCCCTTCAGGGTGCCCTCCAGCGCCGCGAACTTGTTGGTGACCTTCCAGGAGGCGGTGGCCGGGGTGCCGACCTTCGCCTCGGGCACGTTCACGGTCGCCGGGTCGAACTCCGCGCCGAGCACGGTGACGTCCAGCTTGTAGGGGTTGTCGAGCAGCGGCGAGGTACGCCGTGCCTCGACCTCGATCTCCCACACCCCGGCCTGCGGCTCGGCGTACGACCGGGCGTCCGGGCGGCAGCCGTTGCCGTCGAGGTAGTTGTTGTAGCAGTACGGCGTGGACGTCTCGTCCACCGGGACGCCGTACGGGTGGATGCCGATGAACCGGGTCTGGCTCTTGTCCCGCAGCCCGCCGATGGCGACCTCCAGCGAGGTGGCGCCCTCGGGGACCGTGACGAAGTACGAGCGGGTGCTGTTGCGCTGCACCGAACCCGACGCCGTGTAGGTGTACTTCGCCGGCGTGGAGACCACGACCGTGGTGAGGATCTGCTGGTCGGTGCCCTCCGTGCGCGGGTCGTCGACCTCCAGGATCGCGCTCTTGAGCCCCGCCGACCTCGGCGTCGCCCGCACATGGACGGTCACCGGCTCGTTCAGCGGCAGCCGCACCAGCGGGGAGCCGACGATCCGGAACGTGTGCGTGGCGTCGTTGGCGAGCCGCAGCCGGTGCCACACCCCGCCCGAGGGTCCGGAGGTGCGGGTCACGGTGACGTCGTACGTCTTGTGCTGCCCGGCCTTCAGGCCGCCCTCGCGGTCGTAGAGACCGGTGCCGAAGCCCGGGGTCGTGAGCGCGTAGTCGATCGCGGTGTCGACCGGCGCCTTCACCGTGTACGTGTGCGCGCTCGCGCCGTGCCGGATCGACCGCCAGGCGGCGACGATGTCGATGAGACCCGCGCCCTCCTCGTACGCCTGTACGCCGCTGATGTGGTCGGCGGTCGAGGTCAGGGCGGTGCGCAGCTTCGCGGGCGTCAGGTCGATGTGCTTCTGCTTCGCCGCGCTCAGCAGCAGCGCGGAGGCGCCGGCCGCCTGCGGGGAGGCCATCGAGGTGCCCTGGAGCATGGAGTAGCCGGCCGGGAGCGCGTAGCCCGCCTCGGGCACCGGGGCGCCCGGCAGCCAGGTCTGCGTGGTGTTGATCGCGGCGCCCGGCGCGGTCAGCGTCGGCGTGAAGCCGCCGTCCTCACGCGGGCCGCGCGAGGAGAACGGCATCATCGCGTACTTCGTCCGCACCGCGGAGCCGTAGTTGGCCGCCCAGGTCTCGCGCGAGATGGACGCGCCGACCGAGATCACCTTGTCGGCCAGGCCCGGGTCGCCGATCGTGTTGGCGCCGGGGCCGGAGTTGCCCGCGGAGATCACGAGCTGGACGCCGTAGGTGTCGATCAGCCGCGTGTACATCGTGGCGCGCGCGTTGGCGCCGTCGTTGAGCGCGGGCAGCCCGCCGATGGACATGTTGACGATGTCGACGCCCCGGTTGGCGACGAGGTCGATCATGCCCTCGGTGAGCGCCACATTGGTGCAGCCGCCGCTCCAGGTGCAGGCGCGCGAGGAGACGATCTGCGCGCCGGGGGCGGCGCCGTCCATCCGCCCGCCGAACAGCCCGTTGGCGGCGGTGATGCCGGCGACGTGCGTGCCGTGCTCGGACTCGATCACGCCGATGTTGACGAAGTCCGCCTTCTTGCCGACCCAGGACCCGCCGTAGGGGTCCATCGGCACGTCCTTGCGGATCTGCACGACGAACGGCTGCCGCTCGGCCACGTCCGTCTTCGGGTCGTCGGTGCCGAAGTAGCCGACCTGGTAGCCGTCCTTGTACGGCTTCATCGGGGTGTCGTCGGTGAAGTCCCCGTTGTCGTTCAGGTCGACGCGGACCGTGCCGGCCGCCGCGTCGTACAGGACCCCCCAGGAGTCGGTGGTGTCGCCGTCGCGGTTCGCGTCGCCCGCGGCGTCGCCGCCCGTGGTGTACGACTCCTTGAAGGTGCTCACCTGGTACGAACCGGCCGGCGCGGTGTAGGTGCGCCCGCCGTAGGTGAAGGTGGGCCCGGAGACGGAGCTGACCATGGGGCGCCAGGTCTGGTCGCCGTCCACGATCGGGTCGGTCGCGGTCACCCAGTCGACGATCTTCCGCTGGCCGGTGGTCGTCTTCTGCAGCGCCGGGTGGCCGAGGTCCACGCCGGAGTCCAGGATGCCGATGGTGATGCCGCGCCCGTCGGCCTTCGGGTTCTGCCGGACGAAGTCGACGGCGCCGGTCTCGAAGGAGGGGTTGTACGGGTTGACGGCGGGGGTGTTCTTGCCGGGCGCGGGGTAAGTGCGCTCGGCCGCCCGCTTGTTGGCGCCCTTGGCGGCCTTGGTGTCCTTCGCCGTGTCGGCGCTCGGCGTCGGGTCGTCGAGGGCGATCTCCTGGCGGAGGTCGATCGCGTGCACGGAGGACAGCTTGGTGGCGGCCGCGATCGCCGCGTCCGCCTTCGCGGTGGGGACGGTGGCGCGGACGTAACCGAGCTTGTCGTACGTCCGCCCGACGGAGCCGCCCTTGACGGCGTCGAGTTCCCCGGCGACCTGCTCGGTCTTGCCGGGGGCGGTGGCGACCATCATGGTGACGGTCTTGTCGCCGCCCGCCTTCGCCTGCGCCAGCAGGTCGGCGTCGTCCGAACCGAGCTTGGCGGGCCCGGACTTGACGGGGGCGGCGGCCGGGTCGGCCGGGTCGGCGGCGGCCGTGGTGGTGTGGCCCGCCGCGACGGCCAGGGGTATCGGCCCGGCCGCGGAGAGCGCGGCCACCAGGCCGGTGGCCACGGCGACGCGGGCCGCGCGTCTTCTCGCGCCCGATATGGGGGCGCGCTGAGGGTCGGAGGTCATCGGCATCCCTTGTAGGTCAAATGAACCGAAGTGGGCCGCTCAGCTTTACCCGAGCGGGGGTTGTTTGGGGAGTGTTGACCGTCTGATGACGCGTGCATGGCGTACTTCCGCCATACGTCATCGGGGAGTTAGCGGGCAAAGCGGGTGGTTCCGTCCGGGTGACGCGGGGTTTTCTGCCGTCGCCCCGTAACGTCGCCGCATGCGGCAGAACGTGAGGGTGGCGGCCTACGCCGTGTGTGTCCGGGACGGGCGGATCCTGCTGGCCCGGTGGACCGGGGCGGGCGGGCCGCGGCGGTGGACGTTGCCGGGCGGGGGGATGGAACACGGGGAGGACCCGTACGGGACGGTGGTGCGGGAGGTGGAGGAGGAGACGGGGTACCGGGTGGAGCCGGTGGCGCTGCTGGGGGTGGAGTCGGCACGGCGGGTGATCCCGCGCCGGGGCTGGCGGCGGGGTCCGGTCGACCACCAGGCGGTGCGGGTGATGTACGAGGTGCGGGTGGTGGGCGGTGAACTGCGCTCGGAGGTCGACGGCTCGACGGACCTGGCGGCGTGGCACGAACTGTCGGAGGTGGGCGCGCTGGAGCGTGTCCCGTACGTCGACACGGCCCTGCGCCTGTGGCACGACCGCCCGCCGACGGGGCGGGTGGGGAGCTTGCCGTAAGGGCTGCTCGCCCTTGCCACCCTTACCCGAGTCATCCCCGACCAGACACGGCGCCACGCGCTACCCGCAGGTATCGCTGTCACAGTTGGGGCACCGCTCCGTTGTGTCTATGTATCCCGAATGACAGGGAGTTCGAATGGGGCTGGCCATATACGCGCAGGCTGTGGGGCATCAAAGGCTGCGGATGGTGGCTGATGACCGGGACGCGTCCTTCGCGCGCCTGTGCTTGTCGGCTCCGCCGGGCTCGATTCGACGCGGAGTCATGCCTCACGGCGACACCATGTTCAACAGTTGGCAGACCGAACGCCTGATTGAAGAACTTGAGGCACTCCCTGCTGGTCGGCCCGCGGTCATCGACGAGATCCTGGAGATCGCGTGGTTGGCCCTGAAAAAGGCCGGCTATGTCTACATCATCGGGGATTGAGGGACGCTTACCTCTCTCCCTGGGTGAGTGAGGCGTCCACGCTTCACCAGTAGGCCATCGCGATCCTGCTGGACCGGGTGGAACCCTCGAAAGCCGCCTGTGCCACGTTCGTCCACCGCAACCATCGGCGTCGCTGTTGCCGGCCTGGCCGGCCGAGATGCTTGCCACCTACTGGCTTGACGCATCGGAGCGCCCGTAAGTCGGCCTGCCGTAGCGACGCACGACCCGTGTGCGCCTCCGCGGCGCCCCCAGGCTCCGCCTCGCCCCGCAGCCGAAAAAACCTCTGGGGGCGCCGCAACGTTGCCGTCCCGTTCACGCCGTCGCCACCCCCGGTGCCAAGCATCCCGGTGAGCGGAAGGTTCGCGCAGGCGAACCCCGCGCCACCGTCGATGCGTTCGCCCCCGGGGAGATCCCGCCATGCCGCGCCAACGCTCAGCCGCCACAGAACCCCCCACCACAGGCACCAGCACCACCCCCTTCGCCCCCACCCGCCGCACCCTCCTCGCCACCGCCGGCGCGGCCACCGCCTCCGTCGGCCTCGGGCTCGCCCTCCGCCCCGACAAGGCCGCTGCCGGCGCCGAACCGCCGCTCATCACCCACGGGCGCCCCGCCGCGGCCGCACCCCTCGCCCCCTACACCCGCGGCACCACCCTCGCCACCGCCGCCACCCCCGCCACCCCCGCCGGCAAGGACACCGGTTACCGCCGCCTCGGCGACGGCCCCGCCTGGCCCCGTGTCGTCCGCACCGACCTCGCCGCCGCCGCGGGCGGCCGGGCGGCCCGCCGTACCGCCCTCGCCGCGTTCGTCCAGTTCACCGACCTGCACCTGGTCGACGTCCAGCACCCCCTGCGCTACGAGTACCTGCGCGCCCAGACCTCCAGCGCCTGGCGTCCCCAGGAGGCCCTGTCCGTCGCCGGTGCCGCCTCCCTCGTCGAACGCGTCAACGCCCTGCGCGGCGCCCCCGCCACCGGCTCCCCGCTGCACTTCGTGATGACGACCGGTGACAACTGCGACAACAACTCCCGCACGGAACTGGACTGGTTCCTCAAGGTGATGAGCGGCGGCCGCGTCACCCCCAACTCCGGCGACCCCCGCCACTACGAGGGCGTCCAGAACAGCGGTCTGACGCTGTACTGGCAGCCCGACTCCGCCCTGCGCGACGCCGACAAGCAGCACGGCTTCCCCCGTCTCGACGGCTTCCTCGCCGCCGCGATCGCCGAGGTCAACAGCCCCGGCCTCCACCTCCCCTGGTACTCCACCGTCGGCAACCACGACGCCCTGCCCGGCGGCTGCTACGCCCCCGGCGACTCCTGGTTCGCCGAGTTCGCCGTCGGCGGCCGCAAACTGATGAGCCTGGACGAGCACGCGGGCAAGGCCATCTGGGACAACGTCCGGCACGGCGGCGACCCCACCGGCGCCGACTTCCGCGCCCTGCTGAAGTCCCAGGCCCGCCACATGCGTTCCGTCACCCCCGACGAGGCCCGCGCCCCCTTCACCCCCGCCGAGTACCTCAAGGCCCACCTCGACCCCGCGCACACCGGCCCCGGCCCCGTCGGCCACGGCTACACGCAGGCCAACCTCGACGCCGGCACCCAGTACTACGCCTTTCGCATCGCCGACGACGTCCTCGGGATCAGCCTCGACACCACCGACCCCGGCGGCCACTACGAGGGCTCGATCGGCGACGCCCAACTGCGCTGGCTGGAGAAGACGCTGCGCGACAACCGGGACGCCCACGTCCTCGTCTTCAGCCACCACACCAGCAGGACGATGCGCAATCTGCGCACCGACCCCGGCCGCCCCGGCGAGAAGCGGCACGGCGGCGACGAGCTGGTCACCGTCCTCGGCCGCCACCCCAACGTGCTCGCCTGGGTCAACGGCCACAGCCACAAGAACGCCATCACCCCCCACCACTCCCCCGGCAACGGCTCCTTCTGGGAGGTCTCCACCGCCTCCCACGTCGACTTCCCGCAGCTCGCCCGGGTGATCGAGGTCGTCGACAACAAGGACGGCACGCTCTCCCTGTTCACCACGCTCGTGGAGTCCGCCGCCCCGCACCGCACCGACTTCGCCGACCTCACCCAGACCGGGCTCGCCGCCCTCTACCGCGAACTCGCCTTCAACGCACCCGGCTCCCGCGCGACCCTCTCGGGCGACCCCGGGGACCGCAACACCGAACTCGTCCTGAAGAAGGCGTAGAGCAGCACGACAACCGCGCTCACCTGGGCAGGACCACGATGTACGCGGGCGGCTTCCGGTCCGCCGCGGCCATCAGCGCCGTACGGACCACCGTCGCCTGCTGCTCCCTCGCGTCCCGCAGCTTCTTCGGGGTGACGTGGAGGACGGTGACGCCCAGCCGCTCCAGGTGCTCCCGCTTGCGCGCGTGCTCCGTCCACAGGGCGTCGTCGTCCGGGCGCCCCGCGCCCTGCGGGCCGCCGTGGCGCGGGGCACGCGTGTCCAGCTCCACGGCGACCGCGGCCTCGGGCCAGTAGGCGTCCACCCCGCCCAGGTGCGGGCCGCCCGGCAGCCGCAGGTCCACGTTCCACACCGGGTCCGGCAGTCCGTACTCCTCGACCATCCGGTACAGCCGCTCCTCGGCGAGGGTGCGGCCCTCGGCGAGCAGCGCGTCCACGGCGTCCACCACGTGCGGCCGGTTCAGCAGCCGCGCCTGCGTCAGCTCCCGTACGACGGCGGCCGGTTCGCAGTGGCCGCCGCGGACCGCCTCGGTCAGCAGCCGGCGCACCGTGGTGGCGTCCGACAGTTGCGCCACCGCGTCGGCCAGGGCGCGCGGCACCGGGGTGACGGGCACGCCGGTGACCCGCTCGGGGGCGGGCAGCACGGAGGTGCGCACGAGACGGACGCAGCCGACGCTGCGCAGCCGCCGGGTGCGGGGGACGAGGACGTCGATGCGGTCCAGGGACGGCAGCGGCGGGGAGGCGGTGAAGCCGTGCAGGGTGAGCGCGGCGAGCCCGGTGACCATCGCCCCGACGGCGGGCACCGGGCGCGGGGCGGGGCCGGACTCGTGGGCCTGCGCGGCGCCCGGCTGCGGCGGGATGCCCGGGACGGCCGCGCCGGAGCGGCTCTGCGCGCGGTCGGCGTAGAGCAGCACCGCGTGCAGCCGCTCCTCCGAGGTGGGCGGGCCGGGGTGCAGCAGTACGACCCCCGGCAGCAGTTGCTGCCAGGGGCCGCCGGGCCGGCACCGCTCGTCGGTCTCGGCGGCGCCGACGCCGTGGGCGCGCAGCTGCGCGGCGGACAGCACGCGGGGGCGGGCGTCGGAGAGGTGCTGGAGCGGGCGGGGGGAGAGGGGGGTGTTGTGCGTCATGCGGGGGAGTTTCCCGGCCCCGGACCGCCCGATAACCGCTGTTACGCGCCCGTCGACGAACCAGGACAAGGCGGCACTAAAGGACAGCTGTTCGAGTGCCGAAGAGGCTGGTCCGGACGGGCGGCGCCCCGGGTTACGGCCCCGACGTCAGAGTTGCGTAACACCCCGTGGGGAACGGGAAGTTGACGCCGGGGCCGCACCCTCCGTTCCGGCGTCAGCCGGCTGCCGCCGCCGCGTCGCACTCCTGGCCGCGCAGCCCGCGCGCCAGGTCGTCCCGGGCCTCCAGGACCAGGCGGCGCAGCGCCGGGGCCGCGTCCTCGTGGGCCGTCAGCCACGCGTCCGTCGCCGCCAGGGTCTCCCGCGAGGCCTGGAGCGCCGGGTACAGGCCGCGGACCACGTCCATCCCGATCTGGATGGACCGCTCCGCCCACACCCGTTCGATCACCGCGAAGTACTTCTCCGCGTACGGCGCGAGCAGCTCCCGCTGGGACGGCTGCGCGAACCCCGCGATCGTCGCCTCCACCAGCGCGTTGGACAGCGCGTCGGACTCCACCACCCGCTCCCAGGCCCGCGCCTTGACCTCCGCCGAGGGGCGCGCTGCCAGGCAGCGCACCTGGTGCCGCTTGCCGGAGGCGGTGTCGTCCCGGGCGAGTTCCGCAGCGAGCGCCGCCTCGTCCACGGCGCCGTGCGCGGTCAGCGGCTCCAGGAACGTCCAGCGCAGCTCCTGGTCCACCTCCAGGCCGTCGATCTTCTCGGTGTCCTCCAGCAGCCCGCGCAGCACGGCGAGGTCCGCCTCCCCGGCGGCGACCGCCGCGAAGAACCGCGCCCAGGTGAGCTGGTGCTGGCTGCCCGGCTCGGCCGCCCGCAGCTCGCGCAGCGCGCCCTCGGACAGCAGCCGGGCGCCGGTCTCGCGCCACTCGGGCGCGGCGTAGTGGGTGAGCGCGGACTCGGCCCACGCGTGCAGCATGTGCAGCACGCCGATGTCGGACTCGCGGCCCGCGAACCGCAGCACCAGGTCGACGAAGTCCCGCGCGGGCAGCAGCGCGTCCCGGGTCAGGTTCCACAGCGCCGACCAGCACAGCGCCCGCGCCAGCGGGTCCGTGAGGTCGCCGAGCCGGTCGCGCAGCGTGGCCAGCGAGGTCTCGTCGAAGCGGATCTTGCAGTACGTCAGGTCGTCGTCGTTGACGAGCACCAGGTCCGGCGCCTGCTCGCCCGCCAGTCCGGCGACGACCGTGCGCGGCCCGGCGACGTCCGCCTCGGCGCGCGCGTACCGCACCAGCGCCCCGTCCTCGCTCCGGTAGAGGCCCACCGCCACCCGGTGCGGGCGGATCGTGGGGTGCGACTCGGCGGCCTCCTGGACGACGGCCAGCTCCTCCACCCGCCCGTCGGTGCTCAGCAGCACCTGCGGGGTAAGGGAGTTGACGCCGGCCGTCTCCAGCCAGGCGCGCGACCACGCGGCCATGTCCCGCCCGCTGGTCTCCTCCAGGACCGCCAGCAGGTCACCGAGCCGGGTGTTGCCGTACGCGTGCCGCTTGAAGTAGCGCCGGGCGCCCTCCAGGAAGGCGTCCTGGCCCACGTAGGCGACGAGCTGCTTCAGCACGGAGGCGCCCTTGGCGTACGTGATCCCGTCGAAGTTGAGCTTGGCGTCCTCCAGGTCGCGGATGTCCGCCGTGATCGGGTGCGTGGAGGGCAGCTGGTCGGCGCGGTACGCCCAGGCCTTGCGGCGGTTGGCGAAGGTGATCCAGGCGTCCTTGAACCGGGTCGCGCCGACGTTCGCGAACGCGCCCATGAAGTCGGCGAAGGACTCCTTCAGCCACAGGTCGTCCCACCACTCCATGGTGACGAGATCGCCGAACCACATGTGCGCCATCTCGTGCAGGATCGTGTTGGCGCGGCCCTCGTAGGAGGCCCGGGTCACCTTCCCGCGGAAGATGTACTCCTCGCGGAAGGTCACGAGCCCCGGGTTCTCCATCGCCCCCAGGTTGTACTCGGGCACGAACGCCTGGTCGTACTTGCCGAACGGGTACGGGTGGTCGAAGCGGTCGTGGAAGAAGTCCAGGCCCTGCTTGGTGATGAGGAAGACGTCGTCCGCGTCGAAGTGCTTGGCGAGCCCCTTGCGGCACAGCGCGCCGAGCGGGATCTCCAGCCGTGTCCCGTCCTCGAACGTCCGCTCGTAGTGGTCCGTCACGTAGTGGTACGGGCCCGCGACGACGCAGGTGATGTACGTCGAGATCGGCTTCGTCTCGGCGAAGCGCCACACGCCGTCGCGCTGCTCGCCGACGCCGTTGCTCCACACCGTCCAGCCCTCGGGGGCCCGCACCTCGAAGCGGAACGGGGCCTTGAGGTCGGGCTGTTCGAAGTTGGTGAAGACGCGGCGGGAGTCGGCCGGTTCGTACTGCGTGTAGAGGTAGACCTCGCCGTCCTCCGGGTCGACGAAGCGGTGCATGCCCTCGCCCGTGCGGGAGTAGGCGCACTGGGCGTCCACCACCAGCTCGTTCTCCGCGGCCAGGTCCTCCAGGCGGATCCGGGCGCCGTCGAAGACCTCGCCGGGGTCGAGGTCGCGGCCGTTGAGCGAGAGCGCGGTGACGCTCGGGGCGACGAGGTCCGCGAAGCTCGCGGCGCCCGGCTCGGCGCAGCGGAAGCGGATCGTGGTGACCGAACGGAACGTGTGCGGCCCGTCGGCCGGGGCGTCGCCCACGGCCGAGCGCAGGTCGAGCGACACGTCGTACCCGTCGACGGACAGCAGTGCGGCCCGCTCCCGGGCCTCGTCGCGGGACAGGTTCTCACCGGGCACGGGCGGCACTCCCTCGGTATGTCAGGAAAGGGTCCGGCGCTCCGTCTCGGATGCCGGACACACACGTACAGGACCGATCCTGCCATGTGCCCCTGACATCGGGCACCGGGGAATGTCCGGCACCTCCCGCCATGTTGCGACAGGGCAGACCGCCGACTCCCCACCGGGCCGCCCCCGCGACCCGCTCGGCACCCCGTGTACGGCATCCGGCCGTACGACCGCTCCCCGAGGAGACGCATGTCCGAGACGCATGAGACGCACGAGACCGTTGACACGAGTCAGGCCGCCGAGGCGGGAGTGACTGCCGCGACCGCGGGGACCGGTGAGGCCTCCGGGAAGGTCCCGGTCGACTTCTGGTTCGACCCGCTGTGCCCCTGGGCGTGGATGACCTCCCGCTGGGTCCTGGAGGTCGAGAAGGTCCGCGACATCGAGGTCCGCTGGCACGTCATGAGTCTAGCGGTGCTCAACGAGAACAAGCTCGACACGCTGGACGCCGGCTACCGCGAGACGATGACCACCCGCGCCTGGCTGCCGGTGCGGGTCGTCACCGCGGCCTGGCAGAAGCACGGCGCCGAGGTGCTCGGCCCGCTCTACACCGCGCTCGGCACCCGCATCCACAACCGCGGCGAGGGCACCACCCGCGAGGCGATCGTCGGCGCGCTCTCCGACGCCGGACTGCCCGCCGGGCTGATCGACTACGCCGACCAGGAGGACTTCGAGTTCGAGGCGGAGCTGCGCGCCTCGCACAAGGAGGGCATCGACAAGGTCGGCCAGGAGGTGGGCACCCCGGTGATCGCGGTGCCCGGCCCGGACGGCGAGGAGATCGCCTTCTTCGGCCCCGTGGTCACCCCCGCGCCCCAGGGCGATGAGGCCGCCCGCCTCTGGGACGGCACCCTCGCGGTCGCCTCGGTCCCCGGCTTCTACGAGATCAAGCGCACGCGCACGAAGGGTCCGGACTTCAGCAATCTGTGACGGGACGGCGGCCTCGCGGTGCCCGCGGGGCCGCCGGCCGCCCGGCCGGGAGCGTACGGTCGGAGGGCGCCGCGTCGGGAGCCCGGAACCGGTCCCGCCGGGGGCGTGTTCCGGCACCGGCAGCCGGAAACCCCCCGGGAGTCACGTCCTCCCGGGGGATTTCCTCTCTGCGCCTGCCCGGTGAGCGGTGAGAAGACGATCACGAGCAGGCCGCTTCAGTGTGCCGTCGGGGCGCCAGCAGCAGAACATCCGTGCGCGACTTCGCCGCCGCGTAACGCCGGGCGACGTCCTGCCAGTTCACCACCCGCCACATCGCCTCGACGAAGTCGACCTTCTGGTTGCGGTACTGCAGATAGAACGCGTGCTCCCAGGCGTCGAAGACCAGGATCGGCGTGGCGCCCTGGCCCACGTTGCCCTGGTGGTCGTAGACCTGCTCGACGATCAGCCGCCCGCTCAGCGGCTCGTACGCGAGGACGCCCCAGCCGGAGCCCTGCGTCGTGGCCGCCGCCTTCGACAGCTGCGCCTTGAACGAGGCGAACGTCCCGAACGACTCGGCGATCGCGTCCGCCAGCTCGCCCACGCCGTCCGCCGCCAGCGGCTCCCCGCCGCCGTCGCCGGTCATGTTCTGCCAGTAGATCGAGTGCAGGATGTGGCCGGAGAGGTGAAAGGCCAGGTTCTTCTCCAGCCCGTTGACCGAGCCCCACTGGTCCTTGTCCCGCGCCTCGGCCAGATGCTCCAGCGTGTCGTTGGCGCCCTTCACATACCCCGCGTGGTGCTTGTCGTGGTGCAGTTCGATGATCTCGGGGCTGATCACGGGTGCGAGGGCCGCGTAGTCGTACGGCAGTTCCGGCAGCGTGTAGACGGGCATGGCGGATCGATCCCCTCCGGCCTTTATTGCACATTACTTGCAACTACACGCTAGCAACAAGAAGCGTCGGGCGTCAGCGAGGGGAAGGGGGCGCGGCGTGTCCGGCGGCCGGGGGAGACGGCCGGGTGAGGCCGGGCACGGCCCACCGGCGGCCGACGCCGTTGGCGGGTCCCTACAGTCCGCCCGCGTACGCCCGGCGCGCCCACGACGCCGTCGTCCGGGGTGAGCAGCGTCACGCCGCAGGAGGTGTGAGGCACCGCCTTTGTACGGACCCCATCAACGCCCCGTTCCCCGCTTTGTCGGACGGTGACGGTGTAGGACCGGGCATCCACCGGATAGCGTCACGGTGTCCCGAACCGTCCTCACCTCACCCGCGGAGTCCCCATGAGCACCGCCGCCCTCGTCCGCCCCGGTCAGGTCCTCGCCGACCTGCTCCCCTCCACCCGCGTCCGGGACGCCGCCCTCGTGGCCGGCGGCGCCGTGCTCACCGGACTCGCCGCCCAGCTCTCCGTGCCCGTCCCCGGCTCCCCGGTGCCGGTGACCGGCCAGACCTTCGCCGCGCTCCTGGTCGGCACCTCCCTCGGCGCCGGCCGCGGCTTCCTCTCCCTCGCGCTGTACGCGCTGGCCGGCACCGTGGGCGTGCCGTGGTTCGCGGGCGGCGTCTCCGGCGCGGGCGCGCCCTCCTTCGGCTACGTCCTCGGCATGATGCTCGCCGCCCTCGCCGTCGGCGCGCTGGCCCGCCGCGGCGGCGACCGCTCGGCGCTGCGCACCGCCGGCACGATGCTGGTGGGCGAGGCGATCATCTACGCCGTCGGCGTGCCCTACCTGGCGCTCGTGACCGGCATGTCCGCCTCCGCCGCGCTCGCGGCCGGCCTGACCCCGTTCCTGATCGGCGACGCGCTCAAGGCCGCCCTGGCGATGGGCGCGCTCCCGGCGGCCTGGCGGCTGGTCAAGCGCTGAGGCGCGGGCGGGCAGAGGGCTCGCACGGGAGAGGGGCGGGAGCCGCGTACGGCTCCCGCCCCTCCCGTATGTCCGCGGCGCCCGTCAGCGCACCGCCGCCCGGCGCCGCGCGACCACCCGCTCCTTCACCACCGCGACCACCAGCACCCCCGCCGCCACCAGCAGCGACAGCAGTACCGTCTCGCGCCCGTCGTGCTCGGTGTCGGTCAGCATGTAGCCGAGGACGAAGACGATCAGCGCGGCCGTCGCCCAGGTCAGATACGGGTACAGCCACATCCGTACGACCAGCCGTTCCGGGGCCTCGCGCTGGATGATCCGCCGCATCCGCAACTGCGAGAAGCAGATCACCAGCCACACGAACAGCGCGACCGCGCCGGAGGAGTTGACCAGGAAGAGGAAGACCGAGTCCGGGAACTCGTAGTTGAAGAACACCGCCACGAACCCGAAGACCACCGAGGCGACGATCGCCGTCATCGGCACGCCCCGCCGCGTGGTCCGCGCGAACGCCTTGGGCGCGTCGCCCCGCTCGCCCAGCGAGAACGCCATCCGGGAGGCGGTGTACAGGCCGGAGTTGAGGCAGGACAGCACCGAGGTCAGCACGACGACGTTCATCAACTGCCCGGCGTGCGCGATGCCGAGCGAGTCCAGCGCGGCGACGTAACTGCCGTCGTCGGTGATCGCCTTGTCGTTCCACGGCAGCAGACAGACGACGACGAAGATCGAGCCCAGATAGAACACGGCGATCCGCCAGATGATGCTGTTGGTCGCCTTGGTCACCGCCCGCTGCGGGTCCTCGGACTCACCGGCGGCGAGCGTCGGGATCTCGCTGCCCATGAAGGAGAAGACGACCAGCAGCACCCCCGTGAGGATCGCGCCGGGCCCGTGCGGCAGGAAGCCGCCGTGATCGGTGAGGTTGCCGAGCCCCGCACGGTCGCTGTCGACGCCGGGCAGCACCCCGAACACGGCCAGCCCGCCGACGACGATGAACACCGTGATCGCGACGACCTTGATCCCGGCGAACCAGAACTCGAACTCGCCGTAGGAGCCGACCGAGGCGAGGTTGGTCGCGGTGAGGACCACCATGACGATCAGGGCCCAGCCCCACTGCGGCACCGCCGGGACCCAGCCCGCCAGGATCGTCGCCCCCGCGGTCGCCTCGACCGCCAGGACGACCACCCAGAAGAACCAGTACAGCCAGCCGATGGAGAACCCGGCCCAGCGGCCCAGCGCCCGGTCGGCGTGGGCCGAGAACGAGCCCGAGGTCGGGTTGGCGGCGGACATCTCGCCGAGCATCCGCATCACCAGCACCACGAGGACGCCGACGAGCCCGTACGACAGCAGGATGCCGGGGCCGGTCGCGGCGATGCCGGAGCCGGAGCCGACGAAGAGGCCGGCGCCGATGACGCCGCCGATGGCGATCATGGTCAGGTGGCGGTTCTTGAGTCCCGCCTGGAGTCCGGTACCGGGGCCCGGGTCGGGTTTCCCGGGTTCGGGGCCGTTTCCGGGGGTCGCCAGGGTCGGCTGCGAGGTCATGCGCGTCTTCCTTTGCGCCGGGGCCGGGGGGTGGGAGCCGGGGCCGGTGAGTAGGGCTGTCGTCTTCCCCCGGTGCGCGCGGATCATCCGGCGTTTCACGAGGGGTGCACGAACGCCGCACGGGCGGAACACGTGCGAGGGGTGGGACGGGCCGCCCGCCCGTGCGAGCGGCGCACGGGCCGGACCAGTGAATCCCAGGGTGATGTCCTGTGGAACCTGAGTTTCGGATATTTTACAAGCGGCTTACCTGTGGTTCCGTAGCGCGTCTCACAGTTTGGGTGCGCGGTACCCGGGAGGCCGACGCGGCGGGGGCCGTGCCACACTCGGAACCATGCGCGTCTATCTCGGCTCCGATCACGCCGGTTACGAACTCAAGAACCACCTCGTCGAATGGCTCAAGGCGGCGGGGCACGAGCCCGTGGACTGCGGGCCGCACGTGTACGACGCCCAGGACGACTACCCGCCGTTCTGCCTCCGCGCGGCGGAGCGCACGGCGGGCGACCCCGGCTCGCTCGGCGTGGTGATCGGCGGCTCCGGCAACGGGGAGCAGATCGCGGCGAACAAGGTGAAGGGGGTGCGGGCGGCGCTGGCGTGGAGTGAGGAGACGGCGTCGTTGGGGCGGGAGCACAATGACGCGAACGTGGTGGCGGTGGGGGCGCGGATGCATTCGCGCGAGGAGGCGGTGAAGTTCGTCGAGGTGTTCCTCGCGACGCCGTTCTCGGGCGATGCGCGGCACGTCCGCCGCATCGAGATGCTGGCGGGGTACGAGACGACGGGGGACCTCCCCCCGATCCCCCCGCACCACCCGCAGTCCTGACGGCCGTGCGGGCGGCCGGGGCTTTCTTCCGCCCCCGCCGCCCCTACCCTCCCCCAAGCTCTCAACTTCGTTCGAGCAGGGGGGACCCCCATCGTCCCCTCAAGGGGCTCCGCCCCTTGGACCCCGGCACGGGGCTTCGCCCCGTTTCGCGCAGTTCCCCGCGCCCCTGACAGGGGCGCGGGGAACTGCGCGATCGGCCACGACGAGCCCGCGGCCGCCCACGCACCGCAACCCCCCGAGCTGTCCGCACCCCCCGAGTTGTCCGCACCCCCCGAGCTGTCCGCAATCCCCGAGCCGTTCGCAGAACATCCCGCACCGCCGGAGGCGCCCCGTGCCGGAAGGGCACACCATTCACCGCCTGGCGCAGGACTACGCCCGCTTCACCGGCGGAGCCGCCCGCGGAGCCCTCCGCGTCAGCAGCCCGCAGGGCAAGTTCGCCGACGCCGCCGCCCTCCTCGACGGCACCGCACTCACCGCCACCGAGGCCCACGGCAAACATCTCTTCCTCGGCTTCGCCGCCACCGGCTGGGTCCACATCCACCTCGGCCTCTTCGGCAAGGTCGCCTTCGGCGACGCCCCCGCGCCCCCGCCCACCGACACCGTCCGCCTCCGTCTCGCCGACGACACCGCCTACGTCGACCTCCGGGGCCCCACCACCTGCGCCCTGATCACCGATCCCGAGAAGCAGGCGGTCCACGCCCGCCTCGGCCCCGACCCGCTGCGCGCCGACGCCGACCCCGACGTCGCGTACCGCCGTATCTCCCGCAGCCGCACCACGATCGCCGCGCTGCTCATGGACCAGAAGATCGTCGCGGGCGTCGGCAACGTCTACCGCGCCGAGGTCCTCTTCCGGCACGGCATCGACCCCTACCGCCCCGGCCGGGACCTCACCCCCGCCGAGTGGGACGCGATCTGGGCCGACCTCGTCGAGCTGATGCACGAGGGCGTCCGCCTCAACCGCATCGACACCGTGCGCCCCGCGCACACCCCCGAGGCGATGGGCCGCCCGCCCCGTGTCGACGACCACGGCGGCGAGGTGTACGTCTACCGCCGGGCCAACCTGCCCTGCCACCTCTGCGGCACCCCCGTCCGCACCGCGGGCCTCGCCGGCCGCAACCTCTTCTGGTGCCCCACCTGTCAGACCGCCCCGTAGCGGCCGTCCGGACGCGTTCGACACCACGGCCCGGTCCGCGCACGCCGCCCCAACTCCCGTGCGTACAGCACATGATCGACCGTCCCCGTCCCGCCTATCGGGGCAATCCGGTACGAGTGCGGCCGTATCACTCACCGTACGGGCCCCCATACCCTGTGAAGTTGAGCGCTCGGACGGGGGACAAGTGGTACCTCCCGTGCCAAGCACCTGGTCCGATGGATAGGGTCCCGAGCAATGGCATCAGGACGAGAGCGGCGAGCGGAAGCCGAGACGTTCCCGGCCCGGGTGAAAAAGCAGTGGCACCGGGCCCGCGTCGGGCTGCGCCGCGCCGCCGTGGACTACTTCCGCGGGGACGGCTCCGACTGGATCGCCCTCGTCGGCCTGATGCTCACCGTGCCCGTCATCGCGGCGACGACGATGGCCAACTCGGTCTGGTGCTCACCGGCCGTCCTCGTCCTGCCGATCGTCGCCGGCGGCCTGCTGCTGCGACCCTCCAGCCTGCTCGCGCTGTACGCGGCCGCCGCCACCGCGCTGATCGTCGAGTCCGTCCAGCTCGGCCCGTACACCCAGGGCCCCTCCCGGGTCACGCCCGGCGTGGTGCTCGTGGTCGCCGCGTGCGGCTTCTTCGGGCTGCTGATCGCGCAGTTCCGCAGCCGGGTCGGCGTGCCCTGGCGGCGCGGCGGCACCATGCTGTTCGACCTGCGCGAGCGCATCCGGGTGCAGAGCAAGCTGCCGAAGCTGCCGATGGGCTGGCACCGCGAGATGGCGCTGCGGCCGGCCGGCGGGCAGTCCTTCTCCGGGGACTTCGTGGTCGCGGCCCGTACCAACGGCGGCCGCACGCTGGAGGTCGTCCTCACCGACGTCTCCGGCAAGGGCATGGACGCCGGCTCGCGCGCGCTGCTGCTGTCCGGCGCGTTCGGCGGCCTCCTCGGCTCCCTGCCGCCGCACGCCTTCCTGCCCGCCGCCAACGGCTACCTCCTGCGCCAGGACTGGGAGGAGGGGTTCGCGACCTCCATCCACCTCGTCCTCGACCTCGACTCCGGGGACTACGAGTTGTACTCCGCCGGGCACCCGCCGGGCCTCCAGCTCAGCGCGGGCAGCGGTCGCTGGGAGCAGAAGTCCGCGGAGGGCCCGCTGCTCGGTGTCTACGACGGCGCGCAGTTCGACTCGGTGAAGGGCTCGCTGCGCCCCGGGGACGTGCTGATGCTGTTCACCGACGGCCTGGTGGAGACGGCGGAACGGGACATCGCGGAGGGCATGGACCGCCTCACCGGCGAGGCCGACCGCTATGTCGCGGGCGGTTTCCGCGGGGCGGCCTGGCATCTGATCGAGGCGGTCGCCAAGGACGTCAACGACGACCGGGCGCTGCTGCTGATCTGCCGCGAGGGCCCGACGGCCCCGTCCCACTGACCGTTCTTCCCACCGGCTGCCTCACCAACCCGGATTGCACCAGCAATCGCGGAGTTGATAGAGATGACTGCGCGCACGGCACAGCACAGCACGCCAGGCAACGGGCCGGGACGGGGGTCGAGGTCGCGGTGATCAACCCAGCACAGATTCCGCAGTTCACGGGTGATCTGACGCAGCTGGAGAAGGACTACGGGGATCTGAGGACGGACGCGTCGCACGTCCGCTCGACGGGTGCCGGCGTCCACTCCCAGTTCCAGGGCCTGTCGGCGTACTACACGGCTCCGGAGGCGGAGCAGCTCTTCGCGACGACGAAGCCGGTGAAGGACCGCGCGGACGACTTCGCGACGGACCTGGAGACGGTCTCCTCGGCGCTGTCCTCGTACGCCACCGAGATCCGACCGCTGGCCACGAAACTGGCGGAGCTGAAGACCAAGGCGACGACCTTCGTCAACTCCGTGAAGGACGACGACGACTGGCAGTACGACGAGGACAAGGTCGACGAGCACAACGGCATCCGGGACGACATCACGACGACGGTCGCGGCGTTCTGGGCGGCGGAGCGGACCTGCCACAACAAGATCACGGCGATCTTCGGCGGCACGCAGATGGTGGCGGGGGACGGCTCGGACCGCAAGGACCAGTACGGGTTCAACGCGGACGACATGAAGAACGCGAAGCTGCCGTGGGGCGACCCGGTGGAGGAGAAGCACCACGTCTGGGAAGTGGGCCACTGGATCAAGTCGTTCGTGTGGGACGGCCTGATCGTCGACGGCGTCTGGGGCACGATCAAGGGCCTGGGCACGCTGGTCGGCTTCGGCGGCTGGGAGGCGATGGGCCAGGCGTGGAAGGGCCTGGCGCAGCTGGCCACGGGCCTGGCGATCGCCTCGATCCCCGGCGTGGGCACGGCGTTCTGGGCCCTGCCCGACGACAAGCTCCCCGCCTGGATCCGCGACTCCCGCACGGCGGTGAAGGAGACGGGCAAGGCGCTGGTGGCGTGGGACGAGTGGGGCAAGAACCCCGCGCGGGCGGCCGGCGCGGTCACCTTCAACGTCGTGACGACGGTCTTCACGGGCGGTGCGGGGGCGGCGGCGTCGGGCGCGGGCAAGGCGGGCGCGATCGCCAAGGCGCTGTCGGTGGCGGGCAAGGCGGGCAAGGTCATCGACCCGATGACGTACGTCATGAAGGGCGCGGGCGCGGGCCTGTCGAAGATCGGTGACGTGACGAAGGCGCTGAAGGGCGTCGGCAAGATCGACATCCCGACCCTTCCCGACGGCTCGGTCCACCTCCCCGACGGCCGCATCCTGGACCCCCAGGGCCACCTCACGACCCCCGAGGGCGTCGTGGACCCCACCCCCATCCCCCACGAGGCGGCCCCCGGCCTCCCGGCAAGCTGGACGCTGCCCGGCGGCCACCACCCGGTCTACGCCGCGGCCCACGGCCCCGGCGACACCCTGGCCCACACGGCCGACGCCCCGCACCAGCCGGCGTACGGCCACGGCCCGACCCCGACGTCGTACGAGCACACGCCGACGCATGCCCCGCCGCACGAGACGCCGGGCGCCGCCCCCCACCCCGGCCACGAGACACCGGGCGCCCCGCACGACGGCGCGCACGGCGGTGACCACCCGCACGACGGTGCGCACGGTGGCGACCACGACGGGCCGGGCCACCCGGACGACGCGGCGCACCCGGGCGACCACGCGACCCCGGCCCACGCGGTCACGGACGCCACGACCCACCACGCCCCGGACGGCCCCGGGCCGACGGGCCACGCGGACACGGACGTGCCGGGAGGACACGGCGGACCGGGAGAACCGTTCGAGTACAAGCCGTCCATGTCGCAGTCCGAGTTCGCCGGCCTCAGCGACGCCGAGCAGAAGGCGGTGGCCGAGGCAGAACTGGCGCACGGTACGAATCCGGCACCCAGCCTCAGCAACAAGGCAGGGTTCGACTACGGCAACGCGTACTGGAACGACTTCCTGGACGATCTGGACCCCGCGTCCCGGGACAGCCTGGTCACCTACACCGGCAACAGCTACGACGACATCAACGGGCATCTCCGCACCGGCGCTCCCGCATCCGACGCCACGTTGCACACGATTGAGGAGATGGACAAGGTCATGGGCGCCCGTCCCGTACCCGAAGACATCATGATCGTGCGCGGCACCGGAATCGACCACCTCAATCTGCACTCGCCACTGGATATGCAAGGCGGTGTGTTCGACGACAAGGCGTACACGTCGACGGCGCTCGGCAAAACGCCGCCACCGCCCTTCGATGGGAAGCCGGTGTGGATGCACTTGCGGGTGCCGAAGGGCACTCCCGCGCTCTGGCTGGATCACCTCTCCCAGTTCCCCGGCGAACGGGAACTGCTGCTGGCCCGCGGTACGCAGTACAAGGTGACCCGCGTCGTCATGGACGAGGCCGCCGGCAAGTGGCATGTCTACGGGGAGGTTCTGCCGAGGCCCTAGCCTCCTCGCGGACCAAACATGCCTGACGGAAAAGGGAATGTGGACAGCATGAGCTCTGAACGACCGATCAACCCGCGCTTCGACGAGGACGTGCATTTCAACCTCGTGTCGCCGGGACCGCCTCGGTACCGGACGCACAGTGACAAGCCGGTGCGGTACTTCACGGTGGTCGACAAGCAGGGCGGGGCGGTGCTCGGTTATGTGTGGGGCGCCGTTGAGGACGACGCCGCCGCGTGGGAACCCCGGCAGGCTGCCGGGCCTCGCGCCTTGTCCGAGGGTGGCTTCTGGCACGCCCGGCTGACCGAGGCCAAGGGGCGGGGCGTTCCGCCGTCGCAGGCGCTCGCGGAGATGCTGGCCGCGCCGGAGGGCAGGAAGGGGCGGGCTGTGCCGGAGTCGCTGACCGACGCCCCCGACGCCGACGCCGTCAAGGCGTTGGCCGCCCAGGACTGACCCCGGGCTGTACTGCCCGGTGACCCATGGCTTATGTTGCGGGGGCAAAGTGAGGGGGAGCCATGCCGTACGCGGGGGACCGGCGAAGGCGCACGGAGCCGGGGAGGTACGCGCGGCGCACCGGCGCGCCACCCGGCGCGCGGACGGCGGGAGCCGCGGCCTGCGCCGGTTCCGCCCGGTACGCCGTCCTCCCCGAGCCCGCCGCCCACCGGCTCACCGCCCCCGCCCCGACACCCCCGCCCCACCGCAGGTGACTGACGAGACGACACGGGACGACGACTGATGGCACGGGACTACGACAGCCAGCTGCTGGAGTCGGTGGCGGTGCGCCGGCGCCGGATGCGGGACGCGCTGCTGTTCGGCGCGCAGCGCGGCCGGCGCACGGTGGACGAGCGGCTCGGCAAGGTCTTCGCGGGCATCGCCATCGCCGCCGTGCTGTGCGCCGGATGCGTCGGCTGGTCCTTCCTCCAGGCGACCCTGGACAAGCAGAAGGCCGAGAAGAAGAAGCAGGAACAGCAGCAGGAGCAGCTCTACAACCCGTCCGGGCAGAGCGGCTCGCCGAGCCCCACGAAGAGCCCCACGAAGAGCGCGACGAACGACGGGGGCGGGCAGTAGTGAACCGGACGGGAGACGGGAAGGACACACGGGGGAATGATGGGCATGCGCACGTCACCAGATAGCGACATGTTCGCGCCATCGGCGCCCCGTGGCCGAAACTACACGATGATAGGTTCCCGCACGTGGTGAGCACAGCAACGACGTCCCGGGCCCAGCTCAGCCGGGTCACCCTGGTCGGCGAGCGACGGCGAGCCGACATCGTTCTGCCGTCGGACACCCCGATCGGCCAACTGCTGCCCGACATCCTGCAGTTGCTCGACGACCGGGCCGCCTCCCGGCCCATGACCCGGCAGCTGATCACCTCCGACGGCTCGGTCCTGCCGCACGACGCCACGCTCTCCTCCGAGGGCGTCCCCGACGGCGCCGTACTGCAACTCGTGCGCGCGCACGCCGCACCGCCCGCGCCCGTCGTGCACGACGTCACCGACCAGGTCGCCGACGACCTCGACCTGCGCGGCTGGCGCTGGCGCCCCGCCGCCCGGCGGGCCACCGCCGGCACGGCCACGGTCGCCTTCGCGGTCGTCACCGCCGTCCTCGCGCGCCGCGAGTTCGCGCTGGACTCGCTGGCCGGCGTCCTGCTCGGCGCCACCGTCGTCTTCCTGCTCGCCGGCGCCGCCGTCGCGAAGATCGGCGAGGGCAACCAGGGCCTGGCCACCGCGCTGCTGCTCACCTCCGGCGGACTCGGCCTGCTCGCCGCCTGGACCTTCGCCGACGCCCACGACTGGGCGGCGACCGCACGGCTCGCCGCCGTCGCGGCGGCCCTGGTGCTGGTGCTCCTGCTGCTCGCCTTCTTCTCACCGCTCGGCCGCGGCGGACTCATCGGCGCGGGTGCCGTCGCCGTCATGGCCGCCGTCTGGGAGGCCGTCGCCGCGCTCCAGGACCGCTCCGACCGGCTCGGCGCGGTGATGGCGGTCTTCTCCGTCATCCTGCTCGGCCTGCTGCCCCGGTTCGCGCTGATGGCCTCCGGGCTCACCGGGCTCGACGACAAGCGCTCCGGTGGCGTCTCCATCAGCCGCCACCAGGTGGCCAACGCGCTCGCCGCCACGCACCGCGGCCTCGCCCTCGCCACCGTCGTCACCGCCGCCTCCGCCGCGGCCGGCGGCTGGCTGCTGACCACCGCGGACAGCCCGACCCCGTGGAGCGTGGCGCTCGCCTCGCTCACCGCCGTCGTCCTGCTGTCGCGGGCCCGGGCCTTTCCGCTGGTCGCTGAGGTGGTCGCGCTGTTCGCCGCCGCCGCGCTGCTCGTCGTGCGGCTCACCGTGGTGTGGACGGACCACGCGGGCGGCGCCGGACCGCTCGCCGTGCTGTGCGCGGCCGCCGTGCTGCCGCTGCTCGTCCTCGCGGTGCAGCCGCCGGAGCACGTACGGGTGCGGCTGCGGCGCACGGCCGACCTGATCGAGTCCATCGGCGTCATCGGGCTGTTCCCGCTCGCCGTGGGCGTGTTCGGCATCTACGGGCAACTGCTCGACAAGTTCTGACGCGCACCGGCGCGCACGCCCGGGACAGGACGCGGGGCGCGCGGGCCGAAGGCACGGACAGAGGCAGAGGTACAGGGGAGAAGGGCGTTATGCCGAACGGCGACAACTGGCAGAGCGACGTGCTGCGCGACCTGAAGGGCGGCGCCGCGTCCGCGCAGGGCGGCGCGCAGTCCGGCGCGGGCGCGCAGCCGGCGCCCGGCGCACAGCCCCCGCAGGGCGCCGGCGCGCCCGTCCCCGGTGCGCCCGTCCCCGGCGCACCCGCCCCCGGCACGCCCGGACCGGCGCCGCAGCCCCCGCAGGTCCAGCCCCCGCAGACGTACGTCCCCCCGCAGCACCCCCAGGCGCCCCAGTACCAGCAGTCCCCGCAGGCCCAGCGGCCCCAATCCCCGCGCCAGGCACAGCAGTCCCAGCAGCCCCCGTCCCGCCCCCGCACCCCCGACTCCCGCCCCGTCGTGGAGAAGGACCTCGTCGCCGCCGGCCTCAAGCCCCGGCACGGCGAGCCCTTCACCGCCCGCGCGCTGCGTGCCGTACGCCGTACCGTGTCGTCCTCCGCCGCCCGCGAGGTGGCCCGCACCACCGCCACCGCCGAGGTGCTCCAGCAGGCGGTGACCACCGGACGGCAGATCGCGGTCACCTCCATCCGCGGCGGCGCCGGCAAGACCACGATCGCCGCGCTGCTCGGCACCACCTACGCGCACTACCGGCACGACCCCACCCTGATCATCGAGGCCGACCCCGCGCTCGGCTCGCTCCCGCTGCGGCTCGGCGCGCAGACCCTGCGCTGGACCACGGGCGACGTCGCCGGCATCGTCGAACCGCAGATGTCGCTGCTCGACGTCACCGGCTACCTCGTCCAACTCCCCGACAACGCCTGGCTGCTGCCCGGCAGCCAGGGCCAGATCGGGGCGATGCTCGACCTGCGCTCCTACGAGAAGGTCATGGTCTCGCTGCGCCGCTACTTCGGCGTCACGGTCGTCGACTGCGAGACCCTGCCCGCCGAGGTCGCCCGCGTCGCGCTGTCCGCCGCGCAGGCCCGGGTGCTCGTCGCGCCCGCCACCCTGGAGGGCGTGGCCAGTACGTACGCCGTCCTGGAGTGGCTGCGCGGACTGCCCCGGCACGTCATCGCCGGCACGATCGTCACCCTCACCGAGACCGTCCCGCACACCGGCCTCGACCTCGACGCGGCCACCGCCAAGCTGACCGCCACCGGCGCCGGCGTCCACGTCCTGCCCTACGACCGGCACCTCGCGGCCGGCGGCACCATCCGCACCGAACTCCTCGCGCACGCCACCCGGCAGTCCGTCACGCAGCTGGCCGCCGACGTCTTCCAGCTCTCCCAGAAGCGCCGCTGACCGAAGAAGGGGGAGGCCACGGCACATGAGCACCCGACTGATCCACCGTCCCGCCCGGACCACCCGACCCGCCCCCGCGCCCGACCCGCGCTCCATCGAGGCGCCGCCCAACCTGCCCGAGGGCAAGGCGGGTTCGATCGCGACCTCGCTGCTGCCGGTGGCCGGCGTGATGTCGTCCGTGGTGATGATGACCGTCGTCCGCAACAGTCAGTTCGCGGGCCTCGGCGCCATCATCCTCGTCGTCACCCTCACCGGCTCGATGGCCCTGGTCTTCTCCCAGCGCGGCAAGGCCCAGCGCACCCGCCGCACCCAGCGCGAGGCCTACCTCGCCTACCTGGAGGACCTGCGCGAGGAGCTGTCCACGGAGGAGCGGGAGCGGCGCGAGCGGGCCCAGGTGCTCAACCCGCCGCCGGACGCCCTCTACGACATCGTGCGCGACCCGGCCCGGCTCTGGGAGCGCCGCCGGACCGACCCCGACTTCCTGCGCGTGCGCGTCGGCACCGGCGAGATGCCCGTACGGGACCTCAAGGTCGCCCAGCAGGGTTCCTCCGTGCTCACCCCGCCCGACGAGTTCATGCTCAACGAGGCCTCCGCGCTGATGGCCCGCTTCAGCACCGGCACCGAACTCCCGCTCACCGTCCCGCTCGACCGGGTCGGCGACATCAGCGTCATCGGCGCCCGCGAGGACACCCTGCGGGTGGCCCGCGCCCTGCTCGTGCAGGCCGCCGCCACCCACGCGCCCGACGACGTGGCCATGGCGCTCGCCGTGCCCGGAGACCGGCTGGAGGAGTGGGAGTGGGCCAAGTGGCTCCCGCACCTGCTGGACTCCGAGCAGTTCGACGGCCCCGTCGCCGCCCGCCGCATCGCCCCCTCCCTGCCCCAGCTCGCCCGGCAGATCCGCCCCGAACTCGCCCGCCGCGCCTCGTACGCCGCCGAGGTCCGCCGGGGCCTTTCCGGCAAGGACGCGCTCGCCCTGTCCTCCCGGCTGCTCGTCGTCGCCGACGGACACGGCGAGGACGCCGTCGACCTGCCCCGCCCGGACGACGCCGTCGGCCTGCGCGACATGGGCGTCACCGTGCTGCACCTGCTCGACCGGCGGGTCCAGGAGCCCGGCCACGTCGGCGTGCGGATCACCGTCGAGGGCGAGCGCGTCGTCATCGAGGACCTGCGCGAGGCCGAACCGGTCGGCGCGCACGGCACCGTCGACGAGGTCGGCGTCCCCTTCGCCGAGGGCCTGGCCCGGATGCTCGCCCCGATGCGGCTGTCCGCCGACTCCATGGGCGCCGACGCCCCGCTCTCCGGACCCGTCGACTTCGCCGACCTGCTCGGCATCGACGACGTCGCCCGCCTCGACCTCGGCCGGCTGTGGGCGCCGCGCGGCGAGCGCGCCTTCCTGCGCGTCCCGATCGGCGTCAACGACTCCCGCGAGCCGGTCCTGCTCGACCTCAAGGAGTCCTCCGAACTGGGCATGGGCCCGCACGGCCTGTGCGTCGGCGCCACCGGCTCCGGCAAGTCCGAACTGCTGCGCACGCTCGTCCTCGCCCTCGTCGCCACCCACCCGCCGGAGGACCTCTCCCTCGTCCTCGTCGACTTCAAGGGCGGCGCCACCTTCGCCCCCTTCGCCGAACTCCCGCACGTCGCGGGCGTCATCACCAACCTGGAGAACCAGGCCGGGCTCATCGAACGCGTCCACGCCTCCCTCGCCGGCGAGGTCAAGCGCCGCCAGCAGGTGCTCAAGGACGCGGGCAACGTCGCCGACATCGGCCACTACGCCGCCCTGCGCGCCGAGAAGCGGCCCGACCTCGACCCGCTGCCCCACCTGTTCGTCGTCATCGACGAGTTCGGCGAACTTCTCACCGCCAAGCCCGACTTCATCGACCTGTTCCTCTCCATCGGCCGCATCGGCCGCTCCATCGGCGTCCACCTGCTGCTCTCCAGCCAGCGCATCGAGGGCGGCAAGCTCAAGGGCCTGGACACCTATCTGTCCTACCGGCTCGGCCTGCGCACCTTCTCCGCCGACGAGTCGCGCACGGTCCTGGACACCACCGACGCCTTCCACAACCTGCCCCCGCTGCCCGGCTTCGGCTACCTCAAGGTCGACACCAGCCACTACGAGCGGTTCAAGGCCAGCTATGTCTCCGGCGCCTACCGGGGCCCCGTGCAGCGCGAGACCGAGGAGGACACCGGTCCGCTCGCCCTCGCCTACGAGGCGTACAACACCCTCGGCCAGGACGAGGCGGGCGGACCCGAGGAACCGCAGATGCGGCGCCGGGAGACCGGGCCCACCGAGATGGGCGTCCTCGTCGGTCAGATCGAGGAGTCCGGCAGCGCCCCCGTCCGCCAGATCTGGCTGCCCCCGCTGCCCGACGCCATCGCCCTGGACAAGGTCGCCGGCCCCGTCGAGGTCGGCGCGCGCGGCATGCAGCTCGCCAAGCGGCGCGGCCCGCTCCAGGTCCCCATGGGCCTCCTGGACGACCCCACCAAGCAGTGGCAGGGCCAGTGGTACTTCGACCTCACCGTCGCCGGCGGCCACGCCGCCGTCATCGGCGGACCCCAGTCCGGCAAGACCACCCTGCTGCGCACCCTCGCCCTGTCCCTCGCGCTCACCCACACCCCGCAGGAGGTCGGCATCTACGGCCTCGACCTCGTCGGCGGCGGCCTCCAGGCCCTGGCCGGACTGCCGCACGTCGGCGGGGTCGCCGGCCGCGCCGACCGGGAGCGCGCCGCCCGCACCATCGACTCGGTGCGCACCATGCTCGACCAGCGCGAGGAACTCTTCCGCGTCCACAACATCGACTCCCTCGAACAGCTGCGCGACCTGCGCGCGGCCGGCCGGCTGCCCGAACTCGCCTCCACCGAGATCGTCCTGCTCATCGACGGCTTCGGCGCCCTGCGCGACGACTTCGAACAGCTCGACGACGCCGTCGTCGACATCCTCAAGCGCGGCGGCGGCTACGGCATCCACGTCGTCGCCGGCATGCTCCGCTGGAACGACGTCCGCATCGCCACCCAGTCCCAGTTCGGCACCCGTATCGAACTGCGGCTGAACGACCCCAGCGAGTCCAGCGTCGACCGCAAGCTCGCCGAGACCCTGGCCCCCGGCGAGAAGGGCCGCGTCCTCACCGACGGCAAGCTGTTCGCCCAGGTCGCGCTGCCCCGCACGGACGGCCTCGCCGACACCGGCGACCTCGGCGCCGTCCTGGAGCGCACCGCCCGCGGTATCCGCGCCACCTGGACCGGTGACGTCGCCCAGCCCGTCCGCGTCCTCCCGCACGTCCTCGAACCCCAGCAACTGCCCGGCCCCGCCGCCGAACCGCGCCGGGTCCCGATCGGCCTGGACCAGAACCGGCTCGCCCCGGTCCTGCTCGACCTGTTCGACCGCGACCAGCACCTGATCGTCATGGGCGACAGCGAGTGCGGCAAGACCAACCTGCTCAAGGTGATCGCCCAGGGCCTCATCGAGCGCTACAGCGACGAGGAACTCGTCTTCGGCGTCTTCGACCCCCGGCGCGGACTGCGCGGCGCCATCCCCGAGGAGTACCGGGGCGGCTACGCCTACAACGCCAAGCTCGCCGGGGGCCTCGCCACCGGCATCGCGGGCGAACTGGAGAAGCGGCTGCCCGACGAGAGCGCCGACACCGAGGACCTGGAACCCGGCAGCTGGGGCGCGGGCCCCCGCATCGTCATCCTCGTCGACGACTACGACGTCCTCACCACCGCCGGGCAGCAGCCGCTCGCCCCGTTCCTGCCGTACATCCCCTCCGCCGTCGACATCGGCCTGCACTTCGTGCTCACCCGCCGCGTCGCCGGCGCCTCGCGGGGGCTGTACGAGCCGCTGCTCCAGGGGCTGCGCGAGTCCGGCGCGAGCGCGCTGGTGATGGCCGGCGACCGCGGCGAGGGCCAGCTCTTCGCCGGGGTCTACGCCTCCCAGCAACCCTCCGGCCGCGGCACCCTGGTCCGCCGCGGACAGCCCAACCGCCTGATCCAGACGGTGTACACCGGGACGAACTGAACGTGCACACGACGGGACACGACAGCCGCCTCGTGGAGACGGCACACGACAGCCGCAGGGCACCCGGCCGCCGGGTGCCCACCGCCGACGCGACGAAGGGCCTGCCCACCTCATGACCAAGGACGTCATCGCCCTCACCCGCAGGATGCCCGATCCGCTGAGCGTGCTGGCCGGGCTGCTCTCCGGCGGCCCCGACAAACTGGTCGGCGCCGAGGGCGACGGCGCGGTCGTGCAGCTCTGCGACGAGGAGGGCCGCCCGCTGGTCTCCGTCGAGGCCCCGCTCCTCGTCCAGGTCCGCGGCGAGGCCCAGCGACTGCTCGACGCCACCGAGCCGGAGGTTCCGTACTGGTGGACGGAGGCCCGCGCCACCACCGGCGTGCGCGAGGCCGAACAGCTCGCGGGCACGTTCGCGGCGCGCGTGGCCAGTCTGGTCGGCGGCACGGCGTGGCCGCGCGAGGCGGCGACCTCGCTCGCCGTGGTGAAGACCGACGGCATCAGCGCCGCGCCCACCCCGGCCGCCGCCCAGCCGGCCGTCGACGTGCTCACCGACAAGGTCGCCGTCGTCATCCAGGACCGCCCCGTGGTCGCCATGACGGCCTGGCTCTCCGACGCCCTGCGTGCGGCGGCCGCCGCCGAACTCGGCCTGCAGATCGTCACCCCGGCCGGCACCCGGCTCTCGCCCGCCGTCCGGAGCAGCCTCCCCGGCTGGCCTTCACGGTGGGTGGTGCAGGACGAGAAGGACGGCTACTACGACGGCCTCTCCGGCGCCGTACTGGAGTGGAAGAACGGCCTGTTCGTCACCGTCGAGTCCCCGGAGGCCACCCCGCGCGACCCGCGCACCCCGGTCGCCGGCACATTCGCGGCGGACACCGCCGACACGGGCGAACGCCAACTCGCGCTCTCCTTCCGGGCGATCCACCCGGCCGACGACCGCCTCGTGCTGGGCGGCGCCGTGGAGGCCGTCTGGCAGGCGGTCACCGGCGAGTCCCCGGCCGGCTGGGGCACCGAGGAACCGGCCAACCTGCCGTGGAACCTGCGCCAGCTGACCGACGTGGCGCACGAGCGCTCACCGGCCCCGACCTGGCTGGTCGTCGTCGGCACGCCCGAGCGACCGGGCCTGGCCACGGTGCGGATCAGCCGTACGACGGGGGGCGTGGAGGAGGACGTCACGATGGCGTTCGGCTACGGGCCGGGGGAGGAGGTCCCGGTGGACGCGGTACCGAAGGCGGCGGAGGCACTGGCGACCCGGCACGACCTGCAGTCCATGCTGGCCCAGGTCCGCCGCGCCCGCCGCGACCTCTCCGTCCCGCCGCGCTTCGAGGGCCCCGGCGTCCCCCTGGCCTTCGCGCTGGGCGCGGAAGAGGTCCGCACGATGCCGGGCGACCGCGCCCGCAACACCCCCCTGCGCGACAAGCCGAGGGAACTGGGCCCGAGGACCCGCCCCGCCCTCTACTACCCCCTCCCGGGCGACCCGTCCGACCTCACGGCCTGGCAGGACTTCGAACGCCTGATGAGGCACTTGAAGGGGGCGTAAGGTGCGCCTCGGAACTCATGGGCGCGCGACCAACGCAAGGGCCGCGCCCCCAAGGGGCGCGGGGAACTGCGCGACCAGCCACATCAAACCCGCAGCCGCCAACAAACAGTCCCCCGCACCCCCTCAGGCACCCTTCTCCCGGGCCCCCGCACCAACCGTGCGGAAGGCCCACTTGAGCTCCGGCTCCATCACGAACCGGAAAACCCTCCGCACCGGCGGCGTACACAGCACCGTGATGACCGCCGCCGCCACCACCGTGGCGGCGACCTCCCCCCACACCTGCTGCGCCCACGCATGGTCGTACCAGCCCCAGAACCGCGATCCCTTCGCGAGGAACCCGTGCAGCAGGTACCCGTACAGGGTCCCCGCGCCCAGCACGGTGAACCACATCCTGCGCCGCGGCACCCACGCCAGGAAGCAGCCGGTCAGCACCATCGAGCAGCCGAACAGCGCGAGCGTCATGACCACGCCCACCCACCACGGCGCACCCAGCTCCTGCGCGCTGTCCCGGTGGTAGAACCACGCCGAGTTCATCCGCGGCCCGGCCCAGTACGCGAAGGCGACCGCGGCCGCCATCACCGGCACGGACAGCGTCCGCACCGCCCGGCCGCGCAGCCGCCGGAAGTGCTCGGGCTTCATGAAGAGGCCGACGACGAAGAACGGCAGGAACTGGAGCACGCGCTGGAGATCGAGGTCGTCGCCGATGTCGGGCGAGACGGAGGCGAGGCAGGCGATGACGAGCGCCAGCGGCACCGGATGGCGGACGACCTTCCACAGCGGGGTGGTCAGCCGCCAGACGAACAGCGCGACGAGGAACCAGGTGAGGTACCAGGGGTCGAGCAGACTGATCGGATGCCCGGGGTCGTCGTCGGCCCACCGCTTGAACAGGGAGTACGCCACCTCGAAAACGGCGTACGGCACGGCGACGCCGGTGATCAGGCGCTGGAGCCGGTCGGGCCGCATGTCGAAGCTGCGGGAGAAGTAGCCGGAGATGAGGATGAACGCCGGCATGTGGAAGGTGTAGACGACCATGTAGAGCGCCTCGGCGGCGCGGCTGTGGTCGGTCAGCGGCTCCCAGGCGTGGCCCATGGCGACGAGGACGATCGCCAGGTACTTCGCGTTGTCGAAGAACGCGTCACGCTGTTTGGCGGGCCGGGCGGCGGGGGAGCCGTTCACGGCGGGGGAGCCGGGCGGGCGGTGCGGATCGCGGGGTGTGGGCACCCCGTCCGCCGCCGGACGGGCCGGGGGGAGCGGTGTGCGGGGATCGGAGCCGTGCGGTCGCAGCGAGTTGGTCACCGGGCCTCCCACCGAGTGTTCGGCGGGAGTGACCGGGACCTCGCTGCACATGCGGGGGACGAGGCAGCGGAGAACATTTGAGGCACCCTAGCGCTGTCCATGGGGCTTCGTAAAACCCCTGTGGCTAATCCTGGTTATGGCCTGCGCGTACCCCCGATTCACAGAAGTCGACGGACGACATCACGTGTTCTGGGCCACATCCGGGGTACCGAGTCGTACGTCGGACGGTCATCAATTGCCATGCCGTACGCGGCCGTTGTGTCCTGCTTCATCATGATGAAGCAGGACCAAAGGGGCATGGACCGCCCGTCCGTTTCCCGAGGTATGCCGGTTGTGCGCACGCAGGGGCCGCGCGTGCGACGGCCCCTCGCGATCTCCCCTGCCCGCAATGGGAATTACCCGCGAACGAGATGTGTGGGCATGGAAACGATCCTCGGGAATTACCCTGCGGGCGGCTGCTCGAATTCACGTGCGAAATGCGCGCGTTGAGCGGCGCACACGCGGGCGCGCACCCCTCCCGTGCGCGTCTGGACGGACGGAAGTGCACGACGATGCCTCACGCGCCGCATACGGAGGGCCTGTTGGTGGCACGATGGTTCTGGCGGGGGCGCGCCGGGTTGGCGTCCCGGGCCGGTAGTGCGGGACCGACCGAGGGTGTGATCTGTTGTGGCCATTTCGCTGTCAGTGGTGCTGCTGTTGGCGATCATCCTGGTGGTGATGGTGCGAGGGGGCTCCATCAAGGCGGGCCCGGCCATCGTCGCCGTCCTCTTCGGCTTCTTCCTCGCCTCGACCGGCATGGCCCCGTCGATCAACCGCTTCATGAACTCGATAGCGGACATGATCAACTCGATCAGCTTCTGACCGCCGGACCGGCCGCGGACGGGCGCCGCACACGACGACGGCCCCCGTCCCGCCCCGCCCCTCGCAAGGGGCGGAACCGGTCCGGAGGCCGTACTGGAGCGGGCGACGGGAATCGAACCCGCGTAGCTAGTTTGGAAGACTAGGGCTCTACCATTGAGCTACGCCCGCACAGCGGACCGCAGGTCAGTGACCGCGGCACCGCACGCATCGTAGCGGGTCGCCCACCGACAAGGCCAACGCGGATTCCGCCGCACGCGGCGCGGAGCGACGGCGCCCACGCCCGCGGCACGGTGGCACGCACCCCCGTGCGACGACGGCGCGCGCCCCGCCGGAACAATGCGGTCGGCGCACCCCTGCTGGGCATGTACCCTACGTGTCGCACCAGACGGGGTGTGGCGCAGCTTGGTAGCGCGTCCGCTTTGGGAGCGGAAGGCCGTGGGTTCAAATCCCGCCACCCCGACCACCGGGCCGGCCCGCCCGTCACCTCTCCGGCAAGATCGCCTTTGGGCGCGTGAACAGCCTGCGGCTACTATGCAGAATGCGCGCCCGTGCGTCCGCACAGTCACGTCTTACCGGACGGACGGCTCGGCTGTCTCAAGGGCGCGAATCCGCTGAGGCCCTGCCCCGGTCGTTCCCGATCTCCGGCAGGCGCGCACAGCAGAACCCGAAGAAGTCAGCCACAAGGAGACCGAACCGTGAAGAGCGCCGTGGAGACCCTGAACCCGACCCGGGTTCGGCTCACTGTTGAGGTGCCCTTCGAGGAGCTCAAGGACAGCCTCGACGCGGCGTACAAGAAGATCAACCAGCAGGTCACGGTGAAGGGCTTCCGCAAGGGCAAGATCCCCGCCCGGGTCATCGACCAGCGGTTCGGCCGCGGTGCGGTCCTGGAGGAGGCCGTCAACGACGCGCTTCCCAAGTTCTACACCGACGCGGTCAACGAGGCCGAGCTGAACCCCCTGGGCCAGCCCGAGGTCGACATCAAGGAGCTGAAGGACAACGAGCTGCTGTCCTTCACCGCCGAGGTCGACGTCCGCCCGGCCCTCGAGATCCCGGACTACTCCGGCATCGAGGTCGAGGTCGACGCCATCGAGGTCACCGACGAGGACGTCGACAAGGCCGTGGAGGAGCTGCGCGAGCGCTTCGCCTCCACCTCCCCGGTCGAGCGCGCCGCCGAGGACGGTGACGTCGTCACCCTGGACCTCGAGGCCAAGGTCGACGGCGAGGTCCTCGAGGACGGCGTCGCCAAGGACGTCTCCTACACCATCGGCTCCGGCGAGCTGCTCGACGGCATCGACGACGCCGTGAAGGGCAAGTCCGCCGGCGAGGAGGCCACCTTCACCTCCGAGCTCAAGGGCGGCTCGGCGGCCGGCAAGGAGGCCGAGGTCACCGTCAAGGTGTCCCAGGTCGCCGCGCGCGAGCTGCCGGAGCTGGACGACGAGTTCGCCCAGCTCGCCTCCGAGTTCGACACGCTGGCGGAGCTGCGGGAGGACAGCCGCAAGCGGCTGGCCGACATGAAGGAGTACGACCAGGCCACGCAGGCCCAGGAGCGCGTGCTCGACAAGCTCCTGGAGCTCGTCGAGGTGCCCGTCCCCGAGAAGCTGCTCGAGGACGAGATCAACACCCGCAAGCACAACCTGGAGCACCACCAGCTCGGCCAGATGGGCCTCACCCTCGACAAGTACCTGGAGCTCCAGGAGAAGACCGCCGAGGAGTTCGAGACCGAGACCCGCGAGGCCGCGGTCAAGGGCATCAAGACGCAGTTCGTCCTCGACGAGCTGGTCAACAAGGAGAAGCTCAACGTCAACCAGGAGGAGCTCACCGAGCACCTGGTGCGGCGCGCGGCCGGCTCCGGCATGTCCCCCGACCAGTTCGCCCAGGCGGTCGTCGAGGGCGGCCAGGTCCCGATGCTGGTGGGCGAGGTCGCCCGCGGCAAGGCGCTGGCGGTCGTCGTCGAGGCGGCGACGGTCAAGGACACCAACGGTGAGGTCGTCGACCTCAGCGACGACGACGAAGAGGCTGCCGCCGGCTCCGAGGGCGAGACGGTGGCCGAAGCCGCCGCCGACGCCGAGGAGAAGGCCGAGGACTCCACGGAGTCCTGACCTCCCCCCGTACGTCCGGAACGGGCCCCGCGCGCGAGCACGGGGCCCGTTGCCGTTCCGGGGGAGCGCCGTGGGGTGTCCTGTGGCGCGGCCGACCGCGGACCGGTGGGGGCCGCTCGCGCAGTTCCCCGCGCCCCTTGAGGGCGCGGACCCGACCCGGAGGTCACAGGGAACTCTCGGCTCGTGGCAACGCCGCACGCTGCGACCGCCCTACCAAAGGGGCGCGGGGCTGTGTCGATATGCGGCTCCGCCGCGTGGGCGCGAGAAGCCCCACCGGCCCGCAGGCCGCCCCCTCCCGGCGGAGCCACGGCGAAAAGGACCCGGGACCGGGGCGGAGCCCCGCGGCGGGGCGGGCACCGCCGGGTGCCATCCCTACCGTGGGCCCACCACAATTCCCCGCCCCCAGCGGAGCGCATGCGCTCACAGCGAACACTCCCTTACGCGGGATTCCCCGGAGGGACCCGCGCGTTAGGGTCCATGAGTACGAGGGCAGGGGAGTCCCCGAACAGCGCCGGACGGCCCCACGCCCCGGCAGAACACGTGAGACGGCCCGGCGCCGTCGTAAGACGAGCAGGTGGATACGTGACGAATCTGATGCCCTCCGCCGCCGGCGAGCCCTCCATCGGTGGTGGCCTCGGCGACCAGGTCTACAACCGGCTGCTCGGCGAGCGGATCATCTTCCTCGGCCAGCCGGTCGACGACGACATTGCCAACAAGATCACCGCACAGTTGCTGCTCCTCGCCGCCGACCCGGAGAAGGACATCAACCTGTACATCAACAGCCCCGGCGGCTCGATCACGGCGGGCATGGCCATCTACGACACCATGCAGTTCATCAAGAACGACGTGGTCACCATCGCCATGGGCCTCGCCGCCTCGATGGGCCAGTTCCTGCTCAGCGCGGGTACGCCGGGCAAGCGCTTCGCCCTGCCGAACGCGGAGATCCTGATCCACCAGCCCTCCGCCGGACTGGCGGGCTCGGCCTCGGACATCAAGATCCACGCCGAGCGGCTGCTGCACACCAAGAAGCGCATGGCCGAGCTCACCTCGCACCACACCGGCCAGACGGTGGAGCAGATCACCCGCGACTCGGACCGCGACCGCTGGTTCGACGCGTACGAGGCCAAGGAGTACGGCCTCATCGACGACGTCATCACCCACGCCGCCAGCTTGCCGGGCGGCGGAGGCACCGGAGCGGCGTGAGCGCTCCCGTCCGCGCCCGCGCGCACGCCCCGCGTGCGTGACCGCGACAGCGCCCACGCGTACCGCCCCTGCCGACCGCCACAGCCCTTCTCAGGCCCCAGGAGACAACCCGTGAACGACTTCCCCGGCCGCGGCCTCTACGACCGCCTGCAGGCCCCGCAGGCCGCCCAGGCCGAGTACGCCGGCCCCCGCGCCGAGTCCCGCTACGTCATCCCGCGCTTCGTCGAGCGCACCTCGCAGGGCGTGCGCGAGTACGACCCGTACGCGAAGCTGTTCGAGGAGCGCGTGATCTTCCTCGGCGTGCAGATCGACGACGCCTCCGCCAACGACGTCATGGCGCAGCTGCTGTGCCTGGAGTCGATGGACCCCGACCGTGACATCTCGGTCTACATCAACAGCCCCGGCGGCTCCTTCACCGCCCTCACGGCCATCTACGACACGATGCAGTTCGTGAAGCCGGACATCCAGACGGTCTGCATGGGCCAGGCCGCCTCGGCCGCCGCCATCCTGCTGGCCGCCGGAACGCCCGGCAAGCGGATGGCGCTGCCCAACGCGCGCGTGCTGATCCACCAGCCCTACAGCGAGACCGGCCGCGGGCAGGTCTCGGACCTGGAGATCGCGGCCAACGAGATCCTCCGGATGCGCGCCCAGCTCGAAGAACTGCTGGCCAAGCACTCCACCACGCCGATCGAGAAGATCCGCGAGGACATCGAGCGCGACAAGATCCTCACGGCCGAGGAGTCCCTCTCCTACGGCCTGATCGACCAGATCATCTCGACCCGGAAGATGAACAACAACTCGGTCCGCTGAACCCGGACCTCCATCGGAGCTGTATCGTCTGCCGCCCCTTGGTTCGGTTCGACACGCCGCACGTCGGGCGCGCGTCGAAGTGAACCGTGCCAAGGGGGGCCCGAACGGGGGCCGCGGCAAGGTACCGTCGGACATAAGGCAGCACCAGGAGTCGCTGGACGTTGACGTCCAGGCGGCTCCCAGGCGAAGGGGAAGCACACCGTGGCACGCATCGGTGACGGCGGCGATCTGCTCAAGTGCTCGTTCTGCGGCAAGAGCCAGAAGCAGGTCAAGAAGCTCATCGCAGGCCCCGGTGTGTACATCTGCGACGAGTGCATCGATCTCTGCAACGAGATCATCGAGGAGGAGCTCGCCGAGTCCAGCGAGGTGCGCTGGGAGGAGCTCCCCAAGCCCCGCGAGATCTACGAGTTCCTCGAGGGGTACGTCGTCGGCCAGGAGCCGGCGAAGAAGGCACTCTCGGTCGCGGTGTACAACCACTACAAGCGCGTCCAGGCCGGGGAGAACGGCGGCGCGCAGGGCCGGGACGACGCGATCGAGCTGGCGAAGTCCAACATCCTGCTCCTCGGCCCCACCGGCTCCGGCAAGACCCTGCTGGCGCAGACGCTGGCCCGCATGCTCAACGTCCCCTTCGCCATCGCCGACGCCACGGCGCTGACGGAGGCCGGCTACGTCGGCGAGGACGTCGAGAACATCCTGCTCAAGCTGATCCAGGCGGCCGACTACGACGTCAAGAAGGCCGAGACCGGGATCATCTACATCGACGAGATCGACAAGGTCGCCCGCAAGAGCGAGAACCCGTCGATCACCCGGGACGTCTCCGGCGAGGGCGTGCAGCAGGCCCTGCTGAAGATCCTTGAGGGCACCACCGCCTCCGTCCCGCCGCAGGGCGGCCGCAAACACCCGCACCAGGAGTTCATCCAGATCGACACGACGAACGTGCTGTTCATCGTGGGGGGCGCGTTCGCGGGTCTGGAGAAGATCATCGAGTCCCGCGCGGGCGCCAAGGGCATCGGCTTCGGCGCCACCATCCGCTCCAAGCGGGAGCTGGAGTCCAAGGACCAGTTCCAGGACGTCATGCCCGAGGACCTGGTCAAGTTCGGCATGATCCCGGAGTTCATCGGCCGGCTCCCGGTCATCACCTCCGTGCACAACCTCGACCGCGAGGCCCTGCTGCAGATCCTCGTCGAGCCGCGCAACGCGCTGGTCAAGCAGTACCAGCGGCTGTTCGAACTCGACGGTGTGGAACTGGACTTCGAGCGCGAGGCACTGGAGGCCATCGCCGACCAGGCGATCCTGCGCCAGACCGGCGCGCGCGGTCTGCGCGCCATCATGGAGGAGGTCCTCCAGGGCGTGATGTACGAGATCCCGTCCCGCAAGGACGTGGCCCGTGTCGTCATCACCGCCGACGTCGTCCACTCCAACGTCAACCCGACGCTCATCCCGCGCGACGCCCGCGGACGCGGCCCGGGCGAGCAGAAGTCGGCCTGACCGCACACACGTGAAGGGGGCGCCCGGCGAATCCGCCGGGCGCCCCCTTTTTTTTCGAGTGGGTGCGCCTCCGTCAGGCCTTGACGCGTGCCTTGCCGCGCAGTTCGGTGCCGAACGCCGACACCTGGTCCTGCGGGATGCCGGCCCCCGTCTTCGAGGCGGTCAGGTCGAAGCCGTTGACGACGCCGTAGGTGCTGTGGTCAGCCCACACGCAGATCGGCATGTCCAGGCTCTGCGTGCCCTCCGTGATGTGCGCCGTCTGGCACTTCATCAGGGCCCCCTCCAGACCGCTCGGCTTCACGGTCGCCGGGCTGCCCTTCCAGGAGATCTTCTCCTTCTCGTCACTCGTGGACGAGGTCTTGTGGGCGTTGTCGAAGCCCGCGTCGATCGTCGCCTCCGGGTCCTTGATGTCCCCGTAGGCGCCGTTGAACGACATGATCTTGCCGCTGGTGCCGGGACCGGCGGTGTACGTCGCCTTGACGACGTGACCGTTCTCGATGCCGATCGTCTTCAGCTTCTCCGGGCTGCTGGTCCCGGTGGGGCCGCCGTCGTCGTCGGTCGTCAGACCGTCCGCCTTGGCGTAGTCGCCGACCGCGGCCGGCGCCACCAGCTTGTGCGGGCCGTCGTCGGCGACCGAGGCGCCGCCGCCGTCGTCCCCGCCGCTCACCACGAAGTACGCGCCCACCGCGATCGCCGCGACCACGGCCACCGCGCCGATGATCAGCCCCGTCTTCTTCTTTCCACCGCCCGGCGCCGCCGGCTGCGGCGGGTAGGGCTGCTGGCCGTAGCCGGGCTGCTGGCCGTACGGGGGCTGGCCGCCGTAACCCTGCGGCTGGCCGTACGGGTTCGGCTGCTGCGGCACGCCCTGCGGCTGCTGCGGATAGCCGTAACCGGGCTGGGGCGGGGTCTGGGGTGCCTGCGGCGGCTGCCCGTAGCCGGGCTGCGGGGCCTGCGGCGGCTGACCGTAGGGTCCCGGCTGACCGTACGGTCCGGGCTGCTGCGGCTGCCCGCCGTACGGGCCCGGCTGGTTGTGGCTCATCTCTGGGTTCCCCCTCGATTTCCTATGTGGCCCTGACATCCTGGCGGACGGGCCGTGCCGGAGGGACGGTGGGGGCCGCACCGTTACAGAACAAACGCGTTTCAGAACGCGGCCGTGACACCTCTAAACTGAGCGGGTGACCGAGAATGCTCAGCAGCAGCCCACAGCGCCCAGCACCGAACTGCCGACCCAGTACGCGCCGGCCGAGGTAGAGGGGCAGCTGTACGAGCGCTGGGTCGAGCGGGGTTACTTCGAGGCCGACGCCAAGAGCGAGAAGCCGCCGTACACCATCGTCATCCCGCCGCCGAACGTCACGGGCAGCCTGCACCTCGGGCACGCCTTCGAGCACACGCTCATCGACGCCCTGACCCGCCGCAAGCGCATGCAGGGCTACGAGACGCTGTGGCAGCCCGGCATGGACCACGCCGGCATCGCCACGCAGAACGTCGTCGAGCGCGAGCTGGGCAAGGAGGGCAAGTCCCGGCACGACCTGGGCCGGGAGGCCTTCGTCGAGCGCGTCTGGCAGTGGAAGGGCGAGTCCGGCGGCCAGATCAGCGGCCAGATGCGCCGCCTGGGAGACGGTGTCGCGTGGTCGCGTGAGCGGTTCACGATGGACGAGGGCCTGTCCCAGGCCGTCCAGACCATCTTCAAGCGGCTCTACGACGACGAGCTGATCTACCGCGCCGAGCGCATCATCAACTGGTGCCCGCGCTGCCTGACCGCGATCTCCGACATCGAGGTCGAGTACCAGGACGACGACGGCGAACTGGTCTCCATGAAGTACGGGGACGGAGACGAGACCATCGTCGTCGCCACCACCCGTGCCGAGACGATGCTCGGCGACACCGCCGTCGCCGTCCACCCCGAGGACGAGCGCTACAAGCACCTGGTCGGCAAGCAGATCAAGCTGCCGCTGACCGACCGCACCATCCCCGTCGTCGCCGACGCGCACGTCGACCCCGAGTTCGGCACCGGCGCCGTCAAGGTGACGCCCGCCCACGATCCGAACGACTTCGAGATCGGCCAGCGGCACGACTTGCCCTCCATCGCCGTGATGGACGAGCACGCCGTCATCACCGCCCACGGCCCCTTCCAGGGCCTGGACCGGCTCGAGGCCCGCTCCGCCATCGTCGCCGCGCTGCGCGCCGAAGGCCGGATCGTCGCCGAGAAGCGGCCCTACGTCCACTCCGTCGGCCACTGCTCGCGATGCAAGACCACCATCGAGCCGCGCCTGTCCATGCAGTGGTGGGTCAAGGTCGGTCCGCTGGCGAAGGCCGCCGGTGACGCCGTCCGCGACGGCAAGGTCACGATCCACCCGCAGGAGATGGAGAAGCGGTACTTCGACTGGGTCGACAACCTCCACGACTGGTGCATCTCGCGCCAGCTCTGGTGGGGCCACCGCATCCCCGTCTGGTACGGCCCCGAGGGCGAGGTCGTCTGCGTCGGCCCCGACGAGGAGCCGCCGAGCGGTGCGGGCTGGCACCAGGACCCCGACGTCCTGGACACCTGGTTCTCGTCCGGCCTGTGGCCGTTCTCCACGCTCGGCTGGCCCGAGCAGACCGAGTCGCTCGCGAAGTTCTACCCGAACTCCGTCCTGCTCACCGGCTACGACATCCTCTTCTTCTGGGTCGCCCGGATGATGATGTTCGGCCTCTACGCGATGGACGGCACCCCGCCGTTCCACACCATCGCCCTGCACGGCATGGTCCGTGACCAGAACGGCAAGAAGATGTCCAAGTCCTTCGGGAACGTGGTCAACCCGCTGGACTGGATGGACAAGTACGGCTCCGACGCGCTCCGCTTCACCCTCGCGCGCGGCGCCAACCCGGGCGTCGACGTCCCGATCGGCGAGGACTGGGTCCAGGGCTCCCGGAACTTCGCCAACAAGATCTGGAACGCCACGCGGTTCGCCCTGATGAACGGTGCGACGGTCGAGGGCCCGCTGCCGGACGCGTCGCAGATGTCGTCCACGGACCGGTGGATCCTCTCCCGCCTGAACTCGGTCGTCGCCGAGGTCGACGCGTACTACGAGGACTACCAGTTCGCGAAGCTCTCCGACGCCCTGTTCCACTTCGCCTGGGACGAGGTCTTCGACTGGTACGTCGAGCTGTCCAAGACGACGTTCCTGGGCGGCGGCGAGCCCGCGAAGGTCTCCGGACGGGTCCTCGGCGAGGTCCTCGACGTCACCCTGCGGCTGCTGCACCCGATCGTCCCGTTCGTCACCGAGACGCTCTGGACGACGCTCACCGGCGGCGAGTCGGTCGTCATCGCCGACTGGCCCTCCGCTGTGCTGGTTCCTGGCGCTGACGCGCCGGGCGGCTTCCGTGACGCCGGCGCCGAGCGGGAGATCGGGACGCTCCAGCAGGTCATCACCGAGGTCCGCCGCTTCCGCGCCGACCAGGGCCTGCAGCCCGGCCAGCGGGTCCCCGCCCGGCTGACCCTCGACGGTACGGCCCTCGCCCCGCACGAGGCCGCCATCCGCCAGCTGCTGCGCCTCACCCCGGAGGGCGACGCCTTCACCGCGACGGCGACGCTCCCGGTCGCCGGGGCGACGGTCGCCCTGGACCTCTCCGGCACGATCGACGTGGCCGCGGAGCGCAAGCGGCTCGCGAAGGACCTGACGGCGGCCGAGAAGGAGAAGGCACAGGCCACGGCCAAGCTGGGCAACGAGGCCTTCCTGGCCAAGGCCCCCGAACAGGTCGTCGACAAGATCCGCGGCCGCCTGTCGAAGGCGGAGGAGGACATCACCCGCCTCCGGACCCAGCTGGACAAGCTGCCGCAGGCGTGAGGTCCTGAAGGTCAAGCGCAGCGCCCGGTGCCTTGAAGGCTCCGGGGGCTGCGCGCCCTTCAGGGGCGCGGGGAACTGCGCGATCAACCACTACGCACCCGCACCCGCCATGACAACTCGCACCCCCCGAGCTGGAAGGCGCCCGAGCAAGGGGGACCGAGGGGCGCAGCCCCCAAGGGGCGAGCCCTCCGTAGACTGGTCGACGTGAGTGAGCTCCCGCCCGACAACAACGCCTCCGACGACTTCGACGGCGACTTCGACGACATCGTCGCCGCCGAGACGGACCGCGACCCCGACCTCGCCGTCATCGAGGCCGGCAGCCGCACCCTCCGTACCCAGGGCGGCCCGCCGGAGTCCGACATCCCCGCCCGCCCCGCCGACCCCGAGGCCGACAAGGCGCTGCGCGAGGTCGAGGCGGAGCTCGCCACCCGCTGGGGCGAGACCAAGCTGGAGCCCTCCGTCACCCGGATCGCCGCGCTGATGGACGTCCTGGGCGAGCCCCAGCGCTCGTACCCCTCGATCCACATCACCGGCACCAACGGCAAGACCACCACCGCCCGCATGATCGAGGCCCTCCTCGGCGCCTTCGAGCTGCGCACCGGCCGCTACACCAGCCCGCACGTGCAGTCGATCACCGAGCGGATCAGCCTGGACGGGGCGCCGATCTCCGCCGAGCGCTTCGTCGAGACGTACCGGGACATCAAGCCGTACGTCGAGATGGTCGACACCGCGCAGGAGTACCGCCTGTCGTTCTTCGAGGTGCTCACCGGCATGGCGTACGCGGCCTTCGCCGACGCGCCCGTGGACGTCGCCGTCGTCGAGGTCGGCATGGGCGGCACCTGGGACGCCACCAACGTCATCGACGGCGACGTCGCCGTCGTCACCCCCATCGACCTGGACCACACCGACCGCCTCGGTTCCACGCCCGGCGAGATCGCGGGGGAGAAGTCCGGGATCATCAAGCAGGACGCCTCGGTCATCATGGCCCAGCAGCCGGTGGACGCGGCCCAGGTGCTGCTGCGGAAGTCCGTCGAGGCGGATGCGACCGTGGCCCGCGAGGGGCTGGAGTTCGGCGTCGTCGCGCGGCAGGTCGCCGTCGGCGGACAGCTGATCACCCTGCGCGGGCTGGGCGGCGAGTACGGCGAGGTGTACCTCCCGCTGCACGGCGCCCACCAGGCGCACAACGCCTCCGTGGCGCTCGCCGCCGTCGAGGCCTTCTTCGGCGTCGGCGCCCAGCGCCCCGAGCCGCTGGACCTCGACACCGTCCGCAAGGCGTTCGCCGCGGTCTCCTCGCCGGGCCGCATGGAGGTCGTCCGCCGCTCCCCGACGGTCGTGCTCGACGCCGCCCACAACCCGGCCGGCGCCCGGGTCACCGCCGAGGCGGTGGGCGAGGCGTTCGACTTCAGCCGGCTCATCGGCGTGGTCGGCACCAGCGGCGACAAGGACGTACGCGGGGTGCTGGAGGCGTTCGAGCCGATCTTCGCGGAGGTCGTGGTCACGCAGAACTCCACCCACCGCGCGATGGACGCCGACGCGCTCGCCGCCCTCGCGGTCGAGGTCTTCGGCGAGGACCGGGTCCAGGTGGAGCCGAGCCTGCCGGACGCCCTGGAGGCGGCGATCACGCTCGCCGAGGAGGAGGGCGAGTTCGCCGGCGGCGGTGTCCTCGTCACCGGGTCCGTGTACACCGTCGGCGAGGCCCGACTGCTGCTGAAGAGGGGCTGACCGCCGTGCGCATGCTGTGTTCCTCGACCCTGCTGGGCGAGTTCTTCGTGATCGGCTTCGCCGGACTCGTCGCGATGAAGGACCCCGGCCTGTCCGTGGGGACGGTCTGGACGGTCAGCGGCATCGCCATGGTGCTGTGCCTGCTGCTGTGCGGGGTGCTCACCCGGCCCGGCGGCGTCCAGCTCGGCTGGGCGCTGCAGCTCGCGCTGATCGCCTCCGGGTTCTTCGTCCCCACGATGTTCTTCATGGGCGCGGTGTTCACCGCCCTGTGGTGGGCCTCGGTGCACTACGGCCGCAAGATCGACGAGGCGAAGGCCCGCTTCGCGGCCCTGCACGCGGAGCAGGGCGGGCAGAGCCAGGGCTCCGGCCCGGGAGACCTCGGTACTGCGTGATCCTTTCCCGGAGGGGCCCTGTACCCTCTGACCACTCACTCACCAGTTCCCAAGGAGTACCCCCGTGAGCCAGCGCACCCTTGTCCTCCTCAAGCCCGACGCCGTCCGTCGCGGGCTGACCGGCGAGATCATCAGCCGTATCGAGCGCAAGGCCGGCTGGAGCATCACCGCGCTGGAACTGCGCACCCTGGACCAGGAGACGCTGGAGCAGCACTACGGCGAGCACAAGGGCAAGCCGTTCTACGAGCCCCTCGTCGAGTTCATGGCCTCCGGTCCCGTCGTCGCCCTGGTCGTCGAGGGCGAGCGGGTCATCGAGGGGGTCCGGGCGCTGGCCGGCCCCACCGACCCGATCGCCGCCGCCCCCGGCTCCATCCGCGGCGACTACGGCGTCATCGTCCGCGAGAACCTGATCCACGCCTCGGACTCGGAGGACTCCGCCGAGCGCGAGCTGAAGATCTTCTTCCCCGGCCGCTTCTGACCCACCGGCCCGCGGCCCGACTCGCCGTACGACACCGCGCCTGACGCCACGTCAGCCGAACGGCCCAAGGACGCGGGGCGGCCGCCCCGGAAGTGGCCGTCCGTCCGCATATGCGTGCCGATCGGGGGAACGCGCACCCCCGAACGCCCCTCTCCACAAGCGGGGCGGCGCGTGATCTGCTGACAATGGCGGAGACCCTCGCACGGTGTTCGTGCAGGCGAGACTACGATGTAAGCCTTCACGTCACCGCACCCACTTCGCCGCCCCAACACGAGCCCTCACACGCTTCACTTGGGAAGGCCAGACGAATCCTGATGGGGAACTCAATGTCGTTCATCGGCCGTGACATGGCTGTCGACCTCGGGACCGCCAACACGCTGGTGTACGTCAGGGGTCGCGGAATCGTACTCAACGAACCGTCCGTCGTCGCGATCAACACCAACACCGGTGGCATCCTCGCGGTCGGTGCCGAAGCCAAGAAGATGATCGGGCGCACGCCGGGCAACATCGTCGCCGTGCGTCCGCTGAAGGACGGCGTGATCGCCGACTTCGAGATCACCGAGCGCATGCTCCGCTACTTCATTCTGAAGATCCACAAGCGGCGCTACCTCGCCCGTCCGCGCGTCGTCGTCTGCGTGCCCTCCGGGATCACCGGGGTCGAGCGCCGCGCGGTCATCGAGGCCTCCTCGCAGGCCGGCGCCCGCCAGGTGCACATCATCGAGGAGCCCATGGCGGCCGCCATCGGCTCCGGCCTGCCGGTCCACGAGGCCACGGGCAACATGGTGGTGGACATCGGCGGCGGCACCACGGAGGTCGCGGTCATCTCGCTCGGCGGCATCGTCACCGCCCAGTCCATCCGCGTCGCGGGTGACGAACTGGACAACGCGATCATCCAGCACGTCAAGAAGGAGTACTCGCTCCTCCTCGGCGAGCGGACGGCGGAACAGATCAAGATCACGATCGGTTCGGCGTACGACCTCGACTCCGACGAGCACACCGAGATCCGTGGCCGCGACCTGGTCTCCGGCCTGCCCAAGACCGTGGTCATCTCCGCGGCCGAGGTGCGCAAGGCCATCGAGGAACCGGTCAACGCCATCGTCGACGCGGTCAAGACGACCCTCGACAAGTGCCCGCCGGAACTCTCCGGCGACATCATGGACCGCGGGATCGTCCTCACCGGCGGCGGCGCCCTGCTGCGCGGCCTCGACGAACGGCTGCGCCGCGAGACGGGCATGCCGATCCACATCGCCGAGGACCCGCTGGACAGCGTCGCCCTCGGTTCCGGAAAGTGCGTCGAGGAGTTCGAGGCCCTCCAGCAGGTCCTCGACGCCCAGCCGCGCAGATGACGTAACGCTTCGATTCCGCCGTACGAGAAGCACCCCTCTCGTACGGCGGATCGCTGCTAGCGAGGCATAAGCTCCCCCACAACACCCGCAATGCACGCATTGCCCGCGCGCAACCCCCACCTCCGTTCCACCCCACCCCACCTCCCATTCCGACGAGGAAGGCACGGCCGCCGCACGTGAGGGACACAAAGGAGAGCCGGCTGCTCCTGGTGCTGCTGATCGCCATCGCGTTCGCACTGATCACGGTGGACATCCGGGGCGGTGAGGACTCCCCGGTCGACGGCGCCCGGCAGGCCGCCGCCACGGTGTTCGGGCCGATCGAGAACGGGGTGTCGACCGCCGTCGACCCCGTCGGCAACGCGATCGCCGCGGTCCGCGACTCCGGCGACCGGCACGACCGCATCGCCGAACTCGAGCGCGACAACGCCGCGTTGAAGGCGAAGCTCGGCAGCGACGCCCGCAACCGCAGCCGGCTCGCCCAGCTCGACAAGATGCTGCGCATCGCCGGCGAGGGCCAGTACGGCATCAAGGGCGCCCAGGTCATCGCCATAGGAGCGGCCCAGGGCTTCTCCTGGACCGTCACCATCGACATCGGCGCCGACGACGGCGTCAAGCGCGACATGACCGTCCTCAACGGCTCCGGACTCGTCGGCCGCGTCACCACCGTCGGCCCGCACTCCGCCACCGTGCTGCTCGCCAACGACCCCGACTTCACCGTCGGCACCCGTATGGAGGGCAGCGACGAACTCGGCTTCGCCTCCGGCCAGGGCGACCGCCCCTTCCGCGTCCAGCTCCTCAACGCCAAGGCGGACGTGAAGAAGGGCGACCGGCTCATCACCTTCGGCTCCCAGGCCGACAAGCCGTTCGTGCCCGGCGTCCCCGTCGGCAAGGTCCTCCGCGTCGACCCCTCCGGCGGCGACCTGACCCGCACCGTCTACGTCGAGCCCTTCGTCTCCTTCACCAAGCTCGACATCGTCGGCGTCGTCGTCGAGGCGCCCACGAAGGACCCGCGCGACACCGTGCTGCCGCCGAAGTCCAAGCCGAAGCCCACCCCGACCGTCACCGTCACCGTGACGCCCTCGGGCAACGCGCCCGCGGGCGACAACGCCGACGACACCACCGACGACAACACCGGCGCCGACGCCACCGCCGGTGCGCAGCCCACCCCGTAGGAGCCGAACCCGATGCGCCTCAACCGGACGCTGCTCTCCGTCGCCCTCGTGGTCGTCGCCCTGGTGATCCAGGTGAGCGTCCTCGCCCGCCTCCACCTGCCCGGCGCCGTACCCGACCTCGTCCTGCTCACCGTCCTCGCCCTCGCCCTGGTCTACGGCCACGTCGGCGGCGCCCTCGTCGGCTTCGGCGCCGGGCTGCTCTCCGACCTCGCGCCGCCGGCCGACCACGCGGCCGGGCGGTACGCGCTCGTGCTGTGCGTCGTCGGCTACCTCGCCGGGCTCGCCAGACCCGACAACGGCCGTCTGAAGTCCGCCACCGGGCCCATGGCCGTGGTCGTCGTCGCCGCGGTCGGCTCCACGCTGCTCTACGCGGGCGTCGGCGCCCTCGTCGGCGACACCGCCGCCCGCCATGTGGGCCTGCCGAGCCTGCTGCTCAGCGCCGCCGTCTACGACCTGCTGCTCGCGCCCTTCGTGGTCCCCGGGCTGATGGCCCTGGCCCGCCGCGCCGACAACGACCCGCTCGCCGAGACCGGTTCGAACACCAAGGCCGCCGACGTCTCCTCCGGCTGGCTCTCCTCCGGCACCGGGCTGCGCATCGGCAGCCAGCGCGGCGGCCTCAAGGCCCGCGCGGCCAAGGCCCGGGTGGCCCGCGCGGGGCGCATCAAGGGGGTCAAGCGGCTGTGAACCCACGTCACCCGGCCGTCGCCGGGCCGCACAGGTCCGCACGGTACGACTCGTACACGCGCGGGTCGTCCGCACATCGCCAGTACCCGCACTGCTCGTACACGCACTGCTCGCACACGCACTGAGAGGGGGCGGCAGCACCAGTGACCAACATCCCCGAGACCGGACGGACCCCACGCGTCCAGATCCGGCTCGTCGTCATCCAGATCCTCGTCCTCTCCCTGCTCGGCACCCTCGGCGGCCGGCTGTGGTACCTCCAGATCCGCGAGGGCGCCGCCTACGCCAAGGAGGCGTCCGGCAACCACGTCCAGCAGGTCGTCCAGCCGGCCGTGCGCGGCTCCATCCTGGACGCCCGCGGTGTGGCCCTCGCCGACAACGAGACCCGCCTGGTGGTCTCCGCCTCCCGCACCGACCTGATGAAGATGAAGGACGACGGCAAGGCGGTCCTCACCAAGCTCGCCGGCGTCCTCGGCATGAAGCCGCAGGAGGTCATGGAGAAGGTCCGGCTGTGCGACGCCAAGACGCCGCAGCCCTGCTGGAACGGTTCGCCGTACCAGCCCATCCCCATCACCGACGAGGCCACCGCCAAACAGGCCCTGCAGATCCGCGAGCGCGCCGAGGACTTCCCCGGCATCACCGCCGAGCCCGAGGCCGTACGCCGCTACGCCGCCCCCGGCGGGGCCAACACCGCGCAGGTGCTCGGCTACCTCTCCCCGGTCACCGACGACGAGATCACCAAGGCCCAGGACACCGACTCGCCCTACCTCCGCTCCGACCAGGTCGGCCGCTCCGGTCTCGAGCGCCAGTACGACAAGCAGCTGCGCGGTAAGGCCGGCGTCACCCGCTACGAGGTCGACAACCTCGGCCGCGTCATCGGCAAGGCCCAGTCCGACAAGGCCCAGCCCGGCTCCAACCTGGTCACCAGCATCGACGCCCGGGTGCAGCGGGTCGCCGAGTACGAACTGGACGCGGCGATGAAGACCGCCCGCAAACAGTTCGACAAGATCACCGGCGAGAACTACAAGGCGGACTCCGGCGCCGTCGTCGTCATGGAGGCCAAGACCGGCCGCGTCGTCGCCATGGCCTCCGCGCCGAACTACGACCCCAACGTGTGGGTCGGCGGCATCTCCGCCAAGGACTACAAGAACCTCACCGGCAAGGACTCCAACTACCCGCTGCTCAACCGGGCCACCCAGGGCCAGTCGGCCCCCGGCTCCACCTTCAAGGTGGTCTCCACCGCCGCCGCGGTCGAGGCCGGCTACGACTTCGACGGCGACTACCCCTGCACCAGCTCCTACACCGTCGGCAACCAGGTCTTCAAGAACTTCGAGGGCGAGAACTTCGGCGACATCACGCTCGGCCGCGCCCTGGAGGTCTCCTGCGACACCGTCTTCTACGGCCTCGCCGACCGGGAGTGGAAGAAGGACGGCGGCATCAACCCGAAGAAGGGTGAGCCCAAGGACTACTTCTACAAGGCCGCCCACCAGTTCGGTCTCGGCAAGAAGACCGGCATCGACCTCCCCAACGAGGTCACCGGCCGGGTCCCCGACCGCGAGTGGAAGCAGAAGTACTGGGAGGCCAACAAGGACGCCTGGTGCAAGTCCGGCAAGAAGGACGGCACCTACGTCCAGAAGATCGCGTACGAGAACTGCCTCGAGGGCAACAAGATGCGCGAGGGCGACTCGATCAACTACTCCATCGGCCAGGGCGACACCCTGCTCACCCCGATCCAGGAGGCCGTGATCTACGGGGCGCTCGCCAACGGCGGCACCATGTACACCCCGACCATCGGCAAGGCGATCGTCAGCGCCGACGGCAAGCAGGTCACCGAGATCAAGCCGCAGGCCTCGGGCAAACTGCCCGTGAACAAGGCCACCATCGCCAAGATGGACGAGGCGCTCGCCGGTGTGGCCACCCGCGGCACCGCCGCCTGGAAGTTCCAGGGCTGGCCGCAGGACAAGATCCCGCTGCACGCCAAGACCGGTACCGCCGAGGTCTACGGCAAGCAGACCACCTCCTGGCTGGCCACGTACAGCAAGGACTACACGGTCATCATGACGATCTCGCAGGCCGGTACGGGCTCCGGCGCCTCCGGTGAGGCCGTGCGCAAGATCTACAACTCCCTGTACGGCGTCTCCGAGGACGGCAAGATCGACAAGAGCAAGGCGCTGCTGCCCACCCCGCAGAAGAGCCTGCCCAAGATCCAGTCCGACGGCACGATCAAGGCCCCCAAGGTCCAGAAGTACGACCCCAAGGCGGACCAGGCCAACGAGGAGGCCCCCCAGGGCGGCGCCTCTGAGACGCCGGTGGCGACCACCCCGTCACCCACCACCGGCAACCGACAGACACGGCGCCGCTCCGGCCGGGGCCGCCGCGGCGGACGCGGGAGGACGGCATGACCGGCGCCAACAGCTTCTCCGTCTCCGGGTACGGACCCGAGCGGGCCGGCTGGACACGGGTCTTCGCCCGCGACTCCCTCGCCCGCCGCCTGGACTGGCCGATACTGCTGTGCGCCGTCGCGCTCTCGCTGATCGGCTCGCTGCTCGTCTACTCCGCGACCCGCAACCGCACCGAGATCAACCAGGGCGACCCGTACTACTTCCTGCTGCGCCACCTGCTCAACACCGGCATCGGCATCGCCCTGATGATCGGCACGGTCTGGCTCGGCCACCGCACCCTGCGTACCGCCGTGCCGATCCTCTACGGCATCTCGGTCTTCCTCATCCTGCTGGTGCTCACCCCGCTCGGCGCCACCGTCAACGGCGCCCACGCGTGGATCGTGTTCGGCGGCGGCTTCTCGCTCCAGCCCTCCGAGTTCACCAAGATCACGATCATCCTCGGCATGGCCATGCTGCTCGCCGCGCGTGTCGACGCCGGCGACAAGCCGTACCCCGACCACCGCACGGTCCTCCAGGCCCTGGGCCTGGCCGCCGTCCCGGTCGCGATCGTGCTGCTCATGCCCGACCTCGGCTCGGTCATGGTCATGGTCATCATCGTGCTGGGCGTACTGCTCGCCTCCGGCGCCTCCAACCGCTGGATCTTCGGTCTGATGGGCGTCGGCGCGCTCGGCGCCCTCGCGGTGTGGCAGTTGCACATCCTCGACGAGTACCAGATCAACCGCTTCGCGGCCTTCGCCAACCCCGACCTCGACCCGGCCGGCGTCGGCTACAACACCAACCAGGCCCGCATCGCCATCGGCTCCGGCGGCCTGACCGGCGCGGGCCTGTTCCACGGCTCCCAGACGACCGGCCAGTTCGTGCCCGAGCAGCAGACCGACTTCGTCTTCACGGTCGCCGGCGAGGAACTCGGCTTCGTCGGCGCCGGCGCGATACTGCTCCTGCTCGGCGTCGTCCTCTGGCGCGCCTGCCGCATCGCCCGCGAGACGACGGAGCTCTACGGCACGATCGTCGCCGCCGGCATCATCGCCTGGTTCGCCTTCCAGGCCTTCGAGAACGTCGGCATGACCCTCGGCATCATGCCGGTCGCGGGCCTCCCGCTCCCGTTCGTGTCGTACGGCGGCTCGTCGATGTTCGCGGTGTGGATCGCGGTGGGGCTGTTGCAGTCGATCAGGGTGCAGAGACCGCTGTCGGCGTAGGGGAGGGGGCGCCCCGTCAGGGGCGCGGGGAACTGCGCGAGAAGCCCCACCGGCGGTCAGCCGACAACGCACCCGGGGTCCAAGGGGCAGCGCCCCTTGAAGGGACGGGAAGGGTAGGGGCGGCGGGGGCGGAAAACACCCGCGCCCCCACCCCCGCGTTACGCTAGATGGCCGACCCCGGCGAAACCGGAGTCATCCACCCCTCCCTCTCCCGAAGGTAATCGCGCGATGCCAGTCGAGTCGGTCTTCCCACAGCTCGAGGCCCTGCTCCCGCATGTGCAGAAACCGATCCAGTACGTCGGCGGCGAACTCAACTCCACCGTCAAGGACTGGGACGACTGCGACGTCCACTGGGCCCTGATGTACCCCGACGCCTACGAGGTCGGCCTCCCCAACCAGGGCGTCATGATCCTCTACGAGGTACTCAACGAACAGGACCGCGTCCTGGCCGAACGCACCTACAGCGTCTGGCCGGACCTGGAGGCCCTGATGCGGGAGCACCGGGTCCCCCAGTTCACCGTCGACAGCCACCGCCCGGTGAAGGCCTTCGACGTCTTCGGCCTCTCCTTCTCCACGGAGCTCGGCTACACCAACATGCTCACGGCCCTGGACCTGGCCGGCATCCCCCTGGAGTCGAAGGACCGCACGGTCGACGACCCGATCGTCCTGGCCGGCGGCCACGCCGCGTTCAACCCCGAGCCGATCGCCGACTTCATCGACGCGGCGGTCATCGGCGACGGCGAGCAGGCCGTGCTCGACATGACCGCCGTCATCCGCGAGTGGAAGGCGGAGGGCCGCCCCGGCGGCCGCGAGGAGGTCCTGCTCCGCCTGGCGAGGACCGGCGGCGTCTACATCCCCGCCTTCTACGACGTCGAGTACCTCCCCGACGGCCGTATCGCCCGCGTCGTCCCCAACCGCTCGGGCGTCCCGTGGCGGGTGTCCAAGCACACGGTGATGGACCTCGACGAGTGGCCCTACCCCAAGCAGCCGCTGGTGCCGCTGGCGGAGACGGTGCACGAGCGCATGTCGGTGGAGATCTTCCGCGGCTGCACGCGCGGCTGCCGCTTCTGCCAGGCCGGCATGATCACCCGCCCGGTGCGCGAGCGCTCGATCACCGGCATCGGCGAGATGGTGGAGAAGGGGCTGCAGGCCACCGGCTTCGAGGAGGTCGGCCTCCTCTCCCTCTCCTCCGCGGACCACACGGAGATCGGCGACATCGCCAAGGGCCTGGCCGACCGCTACGAGGAGGACAAGGTCGGCCTCTCCCTGCCCTCCACCCGCGTGGACGCGTTCAACATCGACCTGGCCAACGAGCTGACCCGCAACGGCCGCCGCTCGGGCCTGACATTCGCCCCCGAGGGCGGCTCCGAGCGCATCCGCAAGGTCATCAACAAGATGGTCTCGGAGGACGACCTCATCCGGACCGTCGCCACGGCCTACGGCAACGGCTGGCGCCAGGTGAAGCTGTACTTCATGTGCGGCCTGCCCACCGAGACCGACGACGACGTCCTGCAGATCGCCGACATGGCGACCCGCGTGATCGCAAAGGGCCGCGAGGTCTCCGGCTCCAACGACATCCGCTGCACGGTCTCGATCGGCGGCTTCGTCCCCAAGCCGCACACCCCCTTCCAGTGGGCGCCGCAGCTCAGCGCCGAGGAGACGGACGCGCGCCTGGCGAAGCTGCGCGACAAGATCCGCGGCGACAAGAAGTACGGCCGCTCCATCGGCTTCCGCTACCACGACGGCAAGCCCGGCATCGTCGAGGGCCTCCTCTCCCGCGGCGACCGCCGGCTCGGCGCGGTGATCCGCGCGGTCTACGACGACGGCGGCCGCTTCGACGGCTGGCGCGAGCACTTCTCCTACGACCGCTGGATGGCCTGCGCCGACAAGGCGCTCCCCGCCCAGGGCGTGGACGTCGACTGGTACACCACCCGCGAACGCACCTACGAGGAAGTCCTCCCCTGGGACCACCTCGACTCCGGCCTCGACAAGGACTGGCTCTGGGAGGACTGGCAGGACGCCCTCGACGAAACAGAGGTCGACGACTGTCGTTGGACGCCGTGCTTCGACTGTGGTGTGTGCCCTCAGATGGACACCAGTATTCAAATCGGACCAACAGGTAAGAAGCTCCTGCCTCTCACGGTCAAGCAGCCGGCGGGCAGTGCGCACACGCACTGAGGCGGATTCCGGGCGGTCGGCGTCATGAGGCGCCGACCGCCGCCTTCAGGGCCTTGGCCTGGGCGTGGAGCAGGTCCTCGGGGATCTCGGGGGAGGCGGTGGTGCCGTCCACCGTCATGGCGAGGAACGCGGCGACGGTGGAGCCGCAGCGGAACGCGGTGAGGCGGGCGGGGATCTTCGTGTCCTTGCCGTCGGGCCCGGCGAGGACCTTGGTGTAGCGGAACGAGACCGTGTCGTCGCAGGTGGGCGTGGTGTCGACGGAGCGTATGTCCGTGAAGCGTGTGTCCTTCACGCCCTTCTCGTGGAACGCGGTGCAGTGCTCCAGGGCGGTGCGGAGGTCGTCCAGGGTGCGGGTGGCGTCGCCGTGCCGGTAGGAGACCAGGGAGAAGGTGGCCGCGCCCGCTCCCGCCTTCGCCGTGCGCCGGACGCTGCCCACCGGGGTGTGCCGGCCGGCGCCGTAGGACGCGCCGTCGACGGGGGCGCAGGCCGCCGGGTCGGTGAGGTCGGCCGCGACCGGCCGGGCCAGGCCGTTGCCGGGGTCCTCCGTGCCGTCCGTGCTGCCGCCGATCCCCTCGATCCACAGCCCCGGCAGGTCGCCCTTGTCGATGACGGCGGCCTCCAGTTGGTGCTGGGTCAGTACGCGGCCGATCTCCGGGCTCGGCTTCGCCGCCGCGTGCCGTGCGGTGGCCGTGGCGTGCGCGGGGGCCGCGGAGCCGTCCTCGGCGCCGCACGCGGCCGTCGCGAGGGCGAGCGTCAGCGCCGTCGTGCCCGTCGCCCATCTTCGAAGCGTCGTTCCGTGCATGTGCCCCACCCCTTGACCGTTGTGACCGCCGTGATCGTCGTACGAGGAGGGCAGCGTATGCGGCTGGTCGGGGCGGGTGACGGGGTGGGTCGGTTGTCAGTGGGGAGGGATAGAGTCGTCCCCATTGGTGCTGGTTGTGGGGACAGGGTCGGTGGGGTGTGCCGGGCCCTGGGGGAGGGACCTGTAGGGGATGAGTCGTCGCTCCAACGGATTGGCCGGGATGTGGGCCGAGGCGCAGCGTCAGCAGCAGCGGGGGCTGGAGGCGCGGGCCAGGCAGCAGCGGGAGTACGAACGCCGGCAGCGGGCGTACGAGCGTGAGGTGAACCGCAGCCGGCGTGAGCAGCAGGCGGCGTACCGGCAGCAGCGCGAGGCGGAGGCGCGGCGCCGCACGGAGGAGCTGGACGCGCAGGTCGAGGCGTTGCAGGGGCTGCTTGTCGCCGGCTGCCGGGCACCGGCGTTCCGGGCGGGGGCGCTGGGGCGGGCGGAGGAGCTGGAGCCGTTCGCGCCGGGGCCGTTGGCCCAGCCGGTCGCGATGCCCGATCCGAACCAGTATCAGGCGGGGGCCGGTTGGGGCGCGGGGCGCCGGGCACAGGCTCAGGCGGAGGCGCGGGCCCGGTTCGAACACGACTGGCACGCCGCGCAGGCGGCCGAGGCGCAGCGGCAGCGCCAACTGGCGGAGTACCGGCGGCAGTACGACGCGTGGGCGGCGGCCCGGCTCGCGGAGATACGCGCGCACAACGCGGGGATCGCACAGCTGGGCGAGGCCCTGCGGGCGGCGGACCCGGAGGCGGCCGTCGAGTACTTCTCGGCCGCGCTGTACGCCTCCTCCGCCTGGCCGGAGGGGTTCCCGCGCCAGGTCGCGGCGGCCTACGACCCGGCCGCCCGGCAGCTCGTCCTCAACTGGGAGCTGCCGCGGTACGACATCGTGCCGGAGACGAAGCTGGTGCGGTATCTGCCCGGCTCCGACCAGGACAAGGAGGCGCCCCGCCCGGCCACCCAGCGGCGGGCGCTGTACCGCGAGGTGCTCGCGCAGAGCGCGCTCCTCGTGCTGCACGAGCTGTTCGCGGCCGACGAGTTCGGCGCGCTGGAGTCGGTGGCGTTCAACGGGTTCGTGGACGACCACGATCCGGCGACGGGCCGGCGCACGGAGTTCTTCCTGGTCACGGTCATGGCCCCGAAGTCCCTGTTCGCCGGTCTGCGTCTGGAGCAGGTCAGCCCGGTGGACTGTCTGACGGACGCGTTGCACGGCCAGCTCTCCTCCCGCCCGGACCAGTACACCCCCGTACGGCCGGGCCGGCGTCCGGAGGAGGTCGGCGGCGGGGTCGTCACGCACGGCGGGGAGGAGGAACCGGACCTCTTCGCGATGGATCCGCTGCGCTTCGAGGCTCTGGTCGCGGAGCTGTTCCGGGCGATGGGCATGCAGGCGGTGACGACGCAGCGGTCGAACGACGGCGGCGTGGACGTCGACGCGCTGGACCCGACGCCGATCCGCGGCGGCTCGCTCGTGGTGCAGGTCAAGCGGTACAAGAACACCGTCCCGCCGACGGCCGTCCGCGACCTGTACGGCACGGTGCAGTCCCTCGGCGCCAACAAGGGCGTCCTGGTCACGACGTCCGGCTTCGGCCCCGGCTCGCACACCTTCGCCCACGGCAAGCCGCTGGAGCTGGTCTCCGGCCCCGAGCTGGTGGACCTGCTGCACCGGCACGGGCTGCGCGGCCGGCTGGGCGACGGCGGCGGGGGAGCGCCCACCGGGGCGCCGGGCCCGGGCGGCGGCCGGGTGCCCGCGCCGCGCAGTGAATCTCCGGCACCTGCCGCCGACTCCGGCACCGACGACTACAACGTGCTCGGCATGTCCTGGACCGGCGGCGTCGCCCTGGACGTGTGCGCGCTCGTCTGCCACGGCAACCGGGTGCTGAGCGACGACCACTTCGTCTTCTTCAACAACCCGCGCACCCCGGACGGCACGGTCCGCGCGCTGCCCGCCACCACGCCGGACCGGGCCGCGCTGCGGGTCGCCTTCGACGCGCTGCCGGAGCCCGCCGACCGGCTCGTGCTGGTCGCCGCGGTCGACCCGGCCGTCGACCCCGGCGCGGACCTGTCCGGCTTCACGGACGCCGGCATCCGCCTGCTGGACCCGGACCGCACGGAACTGGCCCGCCTGGAGGTCTCCGACGGCCGCCCCGGCGAAACGGCCCTCACCCTCGGCTCGTTCCGCCGCCGCCCGGGCGGCGACTGGGACTTCGTCCTGGGCGGCAAGGGCTACCGCGGCGGCCTGGAGGACCTGCTGCGGGACTACGGGATCGACGTGGAGTAGAGGGGGCGCGGGCGGTGAACGGGGGAGAGACGGGGGAGCCGGTGGAACGGGGGCCCGCGGCGCGGGAGCCCATGGCGCCGGGCGGCGAGGGGTGTCTCGTCGTGGCCGTGCGGATGCCGGTGCGGATCGTGGTGTTCGTGCTGGTCGTGCCGGTGCGGATGGTGTGGGACGCGCTCGTCGCCGGTGGGCGGCTGCTGCACCGTGCGGTGCTGCGGCCGCTGGGACGGGGACTGGCGTGGGTGGGGCGGGCGGTGTTCGTGTGGCCGTGGGTCGCGCTGTGGCGGTACGTGCTGGCACCGGTCGGTGCGGGGCTGGCGTGGGTGCTGCGGGGTGTCGGTGCGGGGCTGGCGTGGCTGGGGCGGGTGCTGCTGGTCGTACCGGCGGTGTGGCTGTACGGCCGCGTTCTCGCGCCTGCCGGGCGCGGGCTCGCCCTGGTGGCGTACGGCATCGGCGCCGGCGTCGGCTGGGTGCTGCGGCGCGTCGGCGCGGGGTTGGCGTGGGTGCTGAGACGCGTCGGTGCGGGGCTCATGTGGGTGCTGCGTGGGGGCGCGGCGGGGGTTGCGTGGGCGTACGCGTGGGTGCTCACGCCGTGCGGGCACGCGGTGGTGTGGCTCGTGCGCTGGCTGGTGGTCGTTCCGGCGCGGTGGCTGTACCGGTACGTGCTCATACCCGTCGGGCACGGCACCGTCCAGGTCGTGCGCGGGCTGCTGTGGCTGGTGCGGACGGGCGTCAACGGAGTCGGGTTCGTCCTCTACTGGACCGCGCGCCTGCTGCTCGTGCTCCCGGCGCTCGCGCTGTGGCGGTGGGTGCTCGTGCCGGTGGGCCGGGCCCTCGTGGTCGTCGGGCGGGAGCTCGCCGCCGCGCTGGGGCACGCCTGGCGGGTCGCGGGGCGCGTGTCGCTCGCCGTGGGGCGCCTCCTGCGCGCCCTCCTGCGGTGGACGGTCGCCGAACCGGCACGCTGGGCCTACCGGCGCGTCCTCACCCCCGTCGGGCACCTGGTGCGCGACGCGGTGCTGCGGCCCGCCGCCGAGGCCGCGCGCGGGGTGGGCCGGGTCGCCCGGCAGGCGCTCGCCACGGCGCGCGACACCGCCCGGCAGGCCCGCGCCGATCTGCGCCGGGCACTGTTCGGGGAGCCCCGAAAGCGGCGCGAGACGGTCCGCCGGGAACCCGGGGGCGACGCGGCACGTACTCTGGAGAGAAGTACGACCGCTCTCACGAAGGACTAGGACACTGGGCAAGCGACAGCCCGAAGGCCCGCCGCCCGCACCCGCGGTGCAGCGCATCCGACTGCGCTACACCAAGCGCGGCCGCCTCCGGTTCACCAGCCACCGTGACTTCCAGCGCGCCTTCGAGCGTGCGCTGCGCCGCGCCGAGGTACCCATGGCGTACTCGGCGGGGTTCACGCCGCATCCGAAGGTGTCGTACGCCAATGCCGCACCCACCGGCACGGGCAGTGAGGCGGAGTACCTGGAGATCGCGCTCACCGAGCCGCGCGACCCGGACACCCTGCGCGCGCTCCTCGACGCGTCCCTGCCCACCGGGCTGGACGTGCTCGAGGCGGTCGAGGCCCGCACCTCGGGCCTCGCCGACCGGCTCACGGCCTCCGTGTGGGAACTGCGCCTGGACGGCGTGGCGCCCGCGGACGCCGAGCGCGCGGTCGCGGCCTTCGCCGCGGCCGGGTCCGTCGAGGTCCAGCGCCGTACGAAGAACGGCCTGCGCACCTTTGACGCACGTCCGGCCGTGCTACGGCTCGAAACGCACCCTTCGCAGGCCGATAGGCCGAACGACCGGCCCTGTGCGATACTGCGGCTGGTTGTTCGGCACGTGACGCCTGCCGTACGACCCGACGACGTCCTGTCCGGTCTCCGCGCCGTGGCCGACCTGGCGCCGCCGGTCCCCGCAGCGGTGACCAGGCTGGCGCAGGGGCTGCTCGATGAAGAGACCGGCACGGTGACCGACCCGCTCGCGCCCGACCGCGAGGCGATCACGGCCGCCCCGGCCGCTTCAGTGGGGGCCGCCGAAGCCGCCGCGTCGGCGCCGGTGCCGGAAGGTTCCGCGTAGGGACGGACGTCGTAGCGCCGCCCTCGTACTCGGGAGCCACCTGGGTCGGGCAGCGCACCGACTACAAGACTTTCGCCAGGCCGTGCACAACAAGGCGTACGGAACCGGCGAGACAGGACACAGACAGCTTCCGAGCGGCGCCCGCGCCCCGGACGGCGGCAGGCGCGCACCGCGCGAGCCGCGGACGTCACCGGCACTGCCGGACCAGGCGGGGCGCCCGGAAGCCTGACGGGAGATACGCCCGCATGCTCGAACCGATCGAACCCGCCGAGGGTTCCGCAACCAACAACTCCCACGCTGCCGGCACCCCCAGCGACACGCTGCCGCCGCGCCGCAGGCGCCGCGCCGCGTCCCGCCCGGCGGGTCCGCCGGTCGCGGCGTCGGAGACGACGCCGGAGATCACGGACACCGCGGCGCCGGCCGCCGCGGAGGACGACGCCGAAGAGGCCGCCCTCGCCCGCACGGAGACGGCGGCGGTGAGCGACGCCGCGGCACAGGAGACGGCCGCCGTCGCGGACGCCGCCACCGCCGCTGACGCCGCGCCGCCGCGCGCGCGGCGCCGTGCGACCCGCAAGGTGTCCGCGCCCGCCGGGGCCCCGGAGGGGGCCGAGGCCGCCGAGACGGTGGTGACTGCGGCGGCCGACGATTCCGGTGCGGCCGGGGAGACCCCGGCCGCGACCGCCGCGACCGACACCTCCGGTGACGCCGCCGAGGCCGCGCCGCCGCGTGCGCGTCGGCGTGCGACCCGCCGGGCGTCCGCGCCCACGGGTGCGCCGCAGACGGCGGCCGCCGGTGAAACGGCGACGTCCGCGCCCGCCGAGGTGGCGCCCGCGGCGCCGGGCGACGGCGACGAAGCCGCGTCCGTCGCGGCCGCCGCCGACGACGCCGAGGCGCCCACCGAGGCCGCTCCGCCGCGTACGCGGCGGCGGGCCACCCGCCGGGCGTCCGCGCCCGCCGGTGCGCCGCAGGCGGTCGAGGCACCCGCCGCCGACCAGCCGGTGTCCGCGGAGACCCCCGTCACCGCCGAGACCCCCGTCGCCGCCGAGATCTCCGTCGAGTCCGTCCCCGGCGCCCAGGCCGCCGAGGCCGAGGACGCCGGTTCCCGGCGCAGCCGCCGCCGCGCCACCCGCCGGGCCTCCGCGCCCGCCGGTGCCCCCGAGGAGCGCGTGGAGGCGCCCGTGACCGCCGACGACGCCGACACCGCCCCGGAGCCCGGCACCCTCGCCGCGCCGCCCGAGGTCGGTGACGCCCTCGCCGCCGAGGAGACCGGCCCCCGCCGTCGGCGCCGTGCCGTCCGCAAGGCCGCCACCGGCTTCGCCGCCCCCGCCCAGCCCGCCGGACGGCGGGGCGCGGGCGAGGAGACGGACGAGGGCTCGCGGCGCCCCAAGCGGCCCGCCGTCGCCGTCTTCCAGGCGCCCGTGTTCACCGAACCGATGTTCCAGACCCCGGAGCGCGCTGCCGCCGCCGCGGCCGCCGAGGCCCGGCAGGAGCAGCAGGAACAGCCCGAGCGGACCGAGCGGCCGGCCGAGCCCGTCGCCGAGGAGGAGACCGGCGGTTCGCGCCGCCGCCGTCGCCGCCGTGGCGGTGCGGACGGCGACGAGGCGCCGGTCGCCGCGCAGCCCGCCGAGAAGGCGGAGGAGCCCGAGGACGAGCCGGAGGCGGCCGAGGACGCCACCGCCACCGACATCGACGCCGACGCCGACGACGGCGACGGCGACGACAACGAGGAGACCGGTTCCCGCCGGCGCCGCCGCCGCGGTGGCCGCCGTCGCCGCCGGGGCGAGGCCGCCGACGGCGACGCGGGCGACGGGGACGACGCCGAGGACGTCGCCGCGGCGCAGGCCGCGCAGGACGCCGAGGACACCGCCGAGCAGACCACCGAGGACGCCGAGGACGCCGAGGACGACTCCCGCGGCGACCAGGGCGGCAGCTCCAGCGGCACCCGCCGTCGCCGCCGCCGGCGCCGCCGCGCGGGCGACGGCGCCGGCGAGGGCGAGTCGTCCGCCGACGACCCCGAGCGCACGGTCGTCAAGGTCCGCGAGCCCCGCAAGGCGAGCGAGCCCGTCGACGAGGTGCAGTCCATCAAGGGCTCCACGCGCCTCGAGGCCAAGAAGCAGCGCCGCCGCGAGGGCCGCGAGCAGGGCCGCCGGCGCGTCCCGATCATCACCGAGGCCGAGTTCCTGGCCCGCCGCGAGGCCGTCGAGCGCGTGATGGTGGTCCGGCAGAGCGGCGAGCGCACGCAGATCGGCGTCCTCGAGGACAACGTGCTCGTCGAGCACTACGTCAACAAGGAACAGGCCGTCTCGTACGTCGGCAACGTCTACCTCGGCAAGGTGCAGAACGTGCTGCCGTCGATGGAGGCCGCCTTCATCGACATCGGCAAGGGCCGCAACGCCGTGCTCTACGCCGGTGAGGTCAACTTCGAGGCGCTCGGCATGTCGGGCGGCCCGCGCCGCATCGAGTCCGCGCTGAAGTCCGGGCAGTCCGTCCTGGTCCAGGTCACCAAGGACCCGATCGGCCACAAGGGCGCCCGCCTCACCAGCCAGGTCTCGCTGCCCGGCCGCTACCTGGTCTACGTGCCCGAGGGCTCGATGACCGGCATCAGCCGCAAGCTGCCCGACACCGAGCGGGCCCGGCTGAAGAGCATCCTCAAGAAGGTCGTCCCCGAGGACGCGGGCGTCATCGTGCGCACCGCCGCCGAGGGCGCCAGCGAGGACGAGCTGCGCCGCGACGTCGAGCGGCTCCAGGCGCAGTGGGAGGAGATCAAGAAGAAGTCCAGGAACGGCGGCAGTGCCCCGACGCTGCTGTACGGCGAGCCGGACATGACCGTCCGGGTCGTGCGGGACATCTTCAACGAGGACTTCTCCAAGGTCGTCGTCAGCGGCGACGAGGCCTGGGAGACGATCCACGGCTACGTCTCCCACGTCGCCCCGGACCTCGCGCCGCGCCTGTCGCGGTGGACGAGCGAGACCGACGTCTTCGCCACGTACCGGATCGACGAGCAGCTCGCCAAGGCGCTGGACCGCAAGGTCTGGCTGCCCAGCGGCGGTTCGCTGGTGATCGACCGGACCGAGGCGATGGTCGTCATCGACGTCAACACCGGCAAGTTCACCGGTCAGGGCGGCAACCTCGAGGAGACCGTCACCAGGAACAACCTGGAGGCGGCCGAGGAGATCGTGCGCCAGCTGCGGCTGCGCGACCTCGGCGGCATCATCGTCGTCGACTTCATCGACATGGTGCTGGAGTCCAACCGGGACCTGGTGCTGCGGCGCCTGCTGGAGTGCCTGGGCCGGGACCGTACGAAGCACCAGGTGGCCGAGGTGACCTCGCTCGGCCTGGTGCAGATGACCCGCAAGCGGGTCGGCCAGGGTCTGCTGGAGTCGTTCTCCGAGACCTGCGTGCACTGCAACGGGCGCGGTGTCATCGTGCACCTGGACCAGCCGGGCACGTCCGGCGGCGGTGGCGGCGGCAAGCGCCGCAAGCGCGGCCGCGGCGGGGCCGACCAGGCCCACGAGCACGAGACGCACGAGCACGGCACGCAGACGGCGGCGGAGACCGCGGTCGAGGAGAGCGCGCCCGAGCCGGTGACCGAGCAGCGGCCGGCCGCCGCGACCGAGGTGCCCGAGTTCACGCCCGACGAGGAGCTGTACAGCAGCGTCGCCGAGGCGGAGGCCGCGGCCACCCGGGGCCGTTCGCGGCGCCGGGCGACCCGGCGGGCGTCCGCCCCGGCGGGCGCGCCGAAGCGGGCCGTCGCCGAGCCCGAGGCGCCGACGGCGCAGGACGTGACCGTCGAGGAAGAGGCCGCGCGTCCGGTCCGCCCGGAGCCGGCCGAGGCCGCGCACGCCGAGCCGGCTGCCGCGGAGGACCCGGTGGTCGAGGCCGCCGAGGCCGCCGAGGCCGTCGAGCCGGCCGCCCCCAAGGGCCGTACGCGCCGCCGGGCCGTCCGCAAGGTGTCGGCGCCCGCGTCCGCGCCCGAGGAGGCCGTGGTGACGGTCACCGAGCCGGTGGCCGCCCCCGCGCCGGCCGAGGCGCCCGAGCCGGAGCAGCCGGCGGCGGAGCCGGCCGCCGAGAGCGCGGCCCCGGCCCGTCCGCGCCGCCGTGCCGTCCGCAAGGCCACCGCGCCGACCTCGTCCGAGGACGCGGCCGTCGTGGTCGTCCCGTCCGCGGAGGCCCCGGCGGAGGAGGCCGGGGCGGCGGAGGAGGCCCCGGCCAAGAAGGCGGCCCGCAAGACCGCCAAGAAGGCCACGGCGAAGAAGGCCGCGACGAAGAAGACGACGGCCAAGAAGACCGCCGCGAAGAAGACCGCCGCCAAGAAGACGACGACGAAGAAGGCGGCGGCCAAGAAGTCGACGGCGAAGAAGACGGCGGCGGCGACGGAGCCGGGGCAGCCGACGGTGTCGGCGTCCACGGACGACTGACGCACGCGCCGGTACGCAACGACGGTGGCCCACCCGCACCTCGCGGGTGGGCCACCTGCGTGCGGGCCCCCTGACGGCTCGGTTTGACCCTGTCGGGGGCTGCCCGTAACCTTGACCGTCGGCGTGTCGAGTGACGCGCCACATCCCCGTAAACCTCTTCCTCCGGGGCACTGCGTGTGCCGGAGAGGCGGCCCGTGTTGTCGGGCGGCTGGACTGCGGGGGTGCCGTTCCCGAGCGTAGAGAGTGAGATCCGCGTGTACGCCATCGTGCGCAGCGGTGGTCGCCAGCACAAGGTTGCTGTCGGCGACATCGTCGAGGTTGACAAGATTTCCACCGCCAAGGTGGGCGACACGGTCGAGCTCTCGACCCTGCTCGTCGTCGACGGCGACTCCGTGACCAGCGACCCGTGGGTGCTGGCCGGCATCAAGGTCCAGGCCGAGGTCGTGGACCACCACAAGGGCCAGAAGATCGACATTCTGCGCTACAAGAACAAGACCGGCTACCGCCGTCGTCAGGGCCACCGCCAGCAGTACACGGCGATCAAGGTCACTGAGATCCCCGCGGCTGCGAAGTAAGGGACTGAGAACAGATGGCACACAAGAAGGGCGCATCGTCCACCCGGAACGGTCGCGACTCCAACGCCCAGCGGCTCGGCGTGAAGCGCTTCGGCGGTCAGGTCGTGAACGCCGGTGAGATCATCGTCCGCCAGCGCGGCACCCACTTCCACCCGGGCAGCGGCGTCGGCCGCGGCGGCGACGACACGCTGTTCGCGCTCCAGGCCGGTGCGGTGGAGTTCGGCACCAGCCGTGGCCGCAAGGTCGTGAACATCGTCCCGGTCGGCTGACCCGGACACTCTCGCGAGGCGGGCCTCACTTCCCCGAGGGGAAGCGGGTCCGCCTTTCGCGTGTTACCCAGAAGACATTCCCGCAGTAGGCAGTAACTGGAGGCACATCCCATGACCACCTTCGTGGACCGCGTCGAGCTGCACGTCGCCGCGGGTAACGGAGGCCACGGCTGTGCCTCCGTCCACCGTGAGAAGTTCAAGCCGCTCGGCGGCCCGGACGGCGGCAACGGCGGCCGGGGCGGCGATGTGATCCTCACCGTCGACCAGTCCGTGACCACGCTGCTCGACTACCACCACTCGCCGCACCGCAAGGCCACGGGCGGCAAGCCCGGCGAGGGCGGCAACCGCTCCGGCAAGGACGGCCAGGACCTCGTCCTGCCGGTCCCCGACGGCACCGTGGTGCTCGACCGGGCGGGCAACGTCCTTGCCGACCTCGTCGGCCACGGCACGTCCTACGTCGCCGCCCAGGGCGGCCGCGGCGGCCTCGGCAACGCGGCGCTCGCCTCCGCGCGGCGCAAGGCCCCCGGCTTCGCGCTGCTCGGCGTGCCGGGCGACCTCCAGGACATCGTGCTGGAGCTCAAGACCGTCGCCGACGTGGCGCTGGTCGGCTACCCGAGCGCCGGCAAGTCCTCGCTGATCTCCGTGCTGAGCGCGGCGAAGCCGAAGATCGCCGACTACCCGTTCACGACGCTCGTCCCGAACCTGGGCGTGGTGACGGCGGGCTCCACCGTCTACACCGTCGCGGATGTGCCCGGGCTCATCCCGGGCGCCAGCCAGGGCAAGGGGCTGGGCCTGGAGTTCCTGCGCCACGTGGAGCGGTGCAGCGTGCTCGTGCACGTCCTGGACACCGCGACGCTGGAGTCCGAGCGCGACCCGCTCTCCGACCTCGACGTCATCGAGGCGGAGCTGCGTCAGTACGGCGGTCTGGACGACCGGCCGCGGATCGTCGTCCTCAACAAGATCGACGTGCCCGACGGCAAGGACCTCGCGGAGATGGTGCGGCCGGACCTGGAGGAGCGGGGTTACCGCGTCTTCGAGGTGTCCGCGGTCGCCCACACGGGGCTGCGGGAGCTGTCCTTCGCGCTGGCGGAGCTCGTCGCGCGGGCGCGGGCGGCCCGGCCGAAGGAGGAGGCGACCCGTATCGTCATCCGGCCCAAGGCGGTCGACGACTCCGGCTTCACGGTCACCCAGGAGGAGTCCGAGGGCGAGCCGCTGTTCCGGGTGCGGGGCGAGAAGCCCGAGCGGTGGGTGCGGCAGACCGACTTCAACAACGACGAGGCGGTCGGCTACCTCGCCGACCGGCTGAACCGGCTCGGGGTGGAAGAGGCCCTGATGAAGGCCGGCGCCCGCACGGGCGACGGCGTCGCGATCGGGCCGGAGGACAACGCGGTCGTCTTCGACTGGGAGCCGACGGTGATGGCGGGGGCGGAGATGCTCGGCCGGCGTGGCGAGGACCACCGGTTCGAGGCGCCGCGGCCGGCGGCGCAGCGGCGCCGTGACCGGGAGGCGGAGCGGGACGAGTCGCTCCGCGAGTACGACGACTTCGAACCGTTCTAACCGGCCGCCGGGGCGTGCGCGGCGGGCGCCCGGGCGGGGCCGCCGCTGCCTGTCGGCGGCTCGCCCGGCTTACGGCCCGCCGGCGGGCGCACCGTGCCGCACCCCGCTGCGGACGTCGTGCCGCACCTCGCTGCGGGCGCGCCCGGCTGCGGGCAGTCGTGCCGCTGGGGCGATGGGGGTCCCCCCACCATCCCCCAGGGGCTCCGCCCCTTCGACCCCGGGGGCGCGGAGCGCCCGAGAGCTCGGGGGGTGGTGGGTACTGCGGCGGGTGCGGGTGCGCTGGGGCTGGTCGCGCAGTTCCCCGCGCCCCTTGCGGGGCGGGGGTGTATTGCTCGCGCCCCTGCGGCGGAGCCGCGCAGAAGACACAGCCCCGTGCCCCTTGCGGGGCGGGGGGGGTGCATTGCTCGCGCCCCTGCGGCGGAGCCGCGCAAAAGACACAGCCCCGTGCCCCTGATGGGGCGCCCCTCCGTGGCGGAGCCGCGCAGGCAGCACAGGCCCGCGCCTCTGACGGGGCGCCCTCCCGGGGCGGGGGCGCTGAACGCACGCCCCCGTTCGGGGGTGCTGTCAGGCGGTGACGGAGTCCTCCGTGCCCGGGGTCGCGTCTGCCTCGATGGCCAGTTCTTCCGGGGCCTCCTCGGCGGCGCCGCGGGGCGCGGGGATGTCGGAGGCCATGCGGGACTCCATGCGCACCCGCCGCTCGTCGGCGCGGTCGCACAACGCCCGCACCGCCTCGTTGAAGCGGACCAGCGACGGCGGCTCCGAGGGCCCGAGGAGCTGCACCTTCAGCTCCGCCCGCGCAGCCGTGAACGCGTCCTTCTCCGGGTGCCGCACCGACTCCAGCAGCCCCTTCACCCCGCCCGCCTTGGGCGTGAGCACCACACCCGCGGACACCGTCGGGAACGCCTCCCGGAACGCCTCCTCCGACAGCCCCGAGGTGTTCGCGACCGCGTACGGCTTCTCGCTGGAGAGCCAGTCCGACACCACCGACGACACGTCGCTGACGAGCAGGTCCGCCTGGTTGAAGCAGGCGAAGATGCCCGGCCGCGCGTCGGTGATGATCTGGTGCTCCCACTCCGGGAAGGAGGCCCAGTAGGCCTTCTCCCAGGCCGCCGTCGCCTCGGCGATCCGCGCCTCGCGCTGCCCGTCGGGCCGGCCCTGGAGCAGCATCCGCTCCATCTCGTCCGCGCTCGTACGGAAGTCCGTGGAGGTGAGCCGGTCCAGCTCGGCCGTCCGGCGGGCCAGCTCGGCGGCGACCTCGGGACCCGGCCGGGCCCCCGACCGCTTGGCGTTCGCTTCCGCGATCATCGCCTTGATGCGCTCGTTGGCGCGGCCCGCGCGCGGGTCGACGGAACCGGTCATCGGGTGCGGCTTGTAGAGCAGTCGTACGCCGTCGTCGGCGAGGAGCTTGCGGACGATGTTCTCGCCGGCCAGCACCACGGAGGTGTTGCCGGGGTTGCCGTCCCAGCCCTCCCAGGTGGGGGCGTACAGCACGGTGGTGTACGTGCCCGTCGGGGCGCCGGAGTACGGGCGGATCGGCGCGAGCTGCGGCCGGCCGACCTCCACGATGTCCTTGTCCTCGACGCCGACCTCGGCCAGCGCGTACCGCTCGCGGGCGGCGGGGCCGGCGACCCACACCTCGTCGTAGGCCTTGGCGTACGGGTTGCAGGAGGAGAGCTTGTCGCTCTCGCCGTGGTTGATGAAGGCGTGCTTGATCGTGGGGATGCGCAGCACCTGGGAGGTCTTCGCCGCGTTGGCGGGGTGCAGCATCATCTTCAGCGTCGAGTTCTCCAGCGAGAACATCGTGGAGACCTTCGGGAAGCAGATCACCGGCACGTCCGTGGCCTCGATCTTCTGCACCATGAACCGCTCGCGCAGCACGATCAGCGGCCGGCCGTCGAGCTGGGAGAGCGTGGAGAGCCACATGTTGGCCTGGTACGCCGAGGTCGTCCCGCCGGAGAAGTACATCGCGAAGGTGGGCCGGTACTCGGCCAGCCAGCCGTCCAGCCACTCCATGACCTGCTGCTCGGTCCTGGCGCGCTTGCCCTTGAGCAGCCAGGTGCCCAGGTACGCGATGCCGCCGACGGCCAGCAGGAGGGCGGCGCCGACGCCGATGTAGCCCCACAGGCCGTCCCCGGTGGCGGCGGTGGCCAGCAGGCCGGCGGTGGCGGGAACGGAGAAGGCCAGCAGCCGGTGCCCCTGGCGGCGGGCCAGGATGCGCGGCGGGGCCTTGGTCAGGTGCAGCGCGGAGGCGTCGATGTTGCGGGTGACGATCGGCAGCGTGCGGGTGCGGCGGACCAGGACGGCGACGGCCTGGCAGCAGAAGTGCAGCGCGTAGAAGGCGCACAGCGCCACCGTCAGGGGCGCCTGCTCGCGCAGGGGCGCGATGTCGTCGATCCGCAGCAGTCCCACCAGGATCAGCATGTCGCGCAGCAGCTGGCGGACCGTGACGTCGAACCGGACCTTGCCGAGGAGGGCGAGGAGGCCGGGGTCGCGGTACTGGTAGTACAGGTCCAGGGCGAGTCCGGCCGCGCTCACGGCGACGAGGACCGGGACATTGGGCAGCAGCGCGGTGATGATCTGGGCCGTGAAAAGCGCGAACATCGCGCACAGCGTGGCCACCTGCACGAGACGGCGGGTGGCGGGGCCTGCGGAGGGCACGGGCTGGGCTCCTGCGGAGGGAATACGGCGGATGGGGGGGGAGCGTGGGAGGTGACGGCCCGCCCTTCGGTCGCGCCCGAACAAGGGTGCCCCATCGAGGAGAGCCGAGGCTGACGGTATGACTTCGGACGCCCGGCAAGCAATCTCCGCCACCCGCTATCGCCGCGAACAGTACATAAGGGGCGCGGGTCCTGTGATCTCGTCCACCTTCTCGTCCACCTTCCCGTCCGCCTTCCCGTCCGCCGTCCGCTCCGCCCCCGCCGACCTCTGCCGGCCCCCGTCCACCTCCCGAAACCCCCGCGCGTCCCGCCGTGCCGTTCCCGTATGTTGCGGGAAGGAACCGCTCCTCGGGGCAATCGTCCGTACATGTCGGGAAAGCGAGAGGCGCACGTGTCAGCGCACAGGCAGGACGTCCACGCAGCACGCCGGATCGTCGTGAAGGTCGGCTCCTCCTCCCTCACGACCGCCGCCGGCGGCCTGGACGCCGATCGTGTCGACGCCCTGGTCGACGCGCTCGCCAAGCACCACGGCGGGGGTGAGAAGGAGGTCGTGCTGGTCTCCTCCGGTGCCATCGCCGCCGGTCTCGCCCCGCTCGGTCTGCGCCGCCGCCCCCGCGACCTGGCCCGGCAGCAGGCCGCCGCCAGCGTCGGCCAGGGCCTCCTCGTCGCCCGCTACACCGCCTCCTTCGCCCGCTACGGGATCCGCGTCGGACAGGTGCTGCTCACCTCGGACGACACCAGCAGGCGCGCCCACCACCGCAACGCCTCCCGCACGCTGGACAAGCTCCTGGCGATGGGCGCGCTGCCGGTCGTCAACGAGAACGACACGGTTGCCACGGACGAGATCCGCTTCGGCGACAACGACCGGCTCGCCGCCCTCGTCGCCCACCTCGTCCACGCGGACCTGCTGGTACTGCTCTCCGACGTGGACGGCGTCTACGACGGCGACCCCGGCAGGCCCGGCACCTCGCGGATATCGCAGGTACGGGGGCCCGCCGATCTCGAGGGCGTCGAGATCGGCAGCGCGGGCCGGGCCGGCGTGGGCACGGGAGGCATGGTCACCAAGGTGGAGGCGGCCCGGATCGCGGCGGCGGCCGGCATCCCCGTCGTCCTGACCAGCGCGGTGCACGCCGCCGAGGCGCTGGCCGGGGGCGACACCGGCACGTACTTCCACCCCACCGGCAAGCGCTCCGCCGACCGGCTGCTCTGGCTCCAGCACGCCTCCGCCCCCCAGGGGGCGCTGATCCTCGACGACGGGGCCGTCCGCGCGGTCGTCGAGGGCCGCAAGTCGCTGCTGCCCGCGGGCATCGCGGGCGCCGAGGGCGACTTCACGGCGGGTGACCCGGTGGAGCTGCGCGACGGCACGGGCCGGGCCGTGGCGCGCGGACTCGTCAACTTCGACGCCAAGGAGATCCCCCGTCTGATCGGCCGCTCGACCCGCGAGCTGGCGCGCGAACTGGGACCGGCGTACGAGCGGGAGGTCGTGCACCGCGACGACCTGGTCCTGCTGGAGGCGTAAGGGACGGGGCTCGGCCCCGCTCCGACCCGAACACCTATTCGCCCACCCCCGACGGAGGACGTTCCGCAAAACCGCCACACGACCGCCCCCCGCCTGCTCAACTGTCTCCCGGGGACACGTTCCGCACGACCGCTGGACACGGCACGACCGCGCTGAAGGAGGCCGCCGTGAGACGAGTGCGCCCTGGGACCCCACCGTCCCGCACCGAGGGCCTCGCCGCCGACCCACGGCCCGGGCCCGGCACCGGCGAGCCCCGGCCCGCGTCCCGGGAGGCGAACCGCGTGCCCGAGCCCCGGGCCGGTTCCGACGTTCGGGAGGCCGGGGAGGCCGGCTCCGGTGAGCGCGGGCTTCGGGCCGTGTCCGGTGAGCGCGAGCCCGGGGGCGTGTCGGGCGGGCGCGGGTCCGGAGCCGCCTCCGGTGACCGGCAGTCGCGGGCCGGGGGCGGTGTGCGCGGGGTGCAGGCGTTGCGTGGGGTGCGGGGGGTCCGGGGTGCGGGCGAGGGGCGGGGGGTCGTCGAGGGCGTGTACGAAGAGTCCGGTGCGGTCGTCGAGCCCGGTGTCGACGGAGGCGCCGGGCGGACAGCCGGGGCCGGAGACCGGCTGTGGCATGTCACGCTCAGCGTCTCCGGCGGGGAGGCCCCGCTCGACGACGTCCGGCGGGGGCTCGAACAGCTCGCGCACGACCACCCCTTCCTGCTCACCAGCCGCTACGCCGGCGACCACGCCGAGATCCGCTACTGGGAGGAGGCCCGCGACCTGCACGACGCCGCCGCGGTCGCCCTCCGCCTGTGGGGCGAGCACCGCCGCACCGCCCGGCTGCCGCCCTGGGAGATCGTCGGCCTGGAGGTCATCGACCGCGAGACCTACCACCAGCGCGTGGCCGCCGGCTACGGCCCGGCCCCCGCGACCCCGGTGGGCGTCCACCCCTTCTGACCGGCACCGGTCGAGGCGTTTCGCCCGGTTCGCCCCGTCTCGGAGCGTGGACCGGCCGGTGGCCGGGCCCGCCCGGCGCACTACGCTTTTCCCATGACCACGCTCTCGCCGTACGACTCCATGTCACCGGTCGCCCGCGCCGCCTACCGGGCGCAGGCCGCGGCTGCCGACATCGCCCCGCTGCCGCGCGCCGTGAAGGACGACACGCTGCTCGCCGTGGCGGACGCGCTGGAGGTCCGGACGAACGAGATCGTCACCGCCAACGCCAAGGACGTCGAGCGCGCCCGCGCGGCCGGCACCAGCGAGGCCATCGTCGACCGCCTCACCCTCACCCCGGAGCGGGTGCGGGCCATCGCCTCCGACGTACGGGACGTCGTCGCGCTGCCCGACCCGGTCGGCGAGGTCGTCCGCGGCTCCACCCTCCCCAACGGCATCGACCTGCGCCAGATCCGCGTCCCGCTCGGCGTCGTCGGCATCATCTACGAGGCCCGCCCGAACGTGACGGTCGACGCCGCCGCCCTGTGCCTGAAGTCCGGCAACGCGGTGCTGCTGCGCGGCTCGTCCTCGGCGTACGAGTCGAACACCGCCCTCGTGCGCGTGCTGCGGGACGCGGTCGGCGGGGCCGGGCTGCCCGCCGACGCCGTCCAGCTCGTGCCCGGCGAGGGCCGCGACGCCGTGCGCGAGCTGATGCGCGCCCGCGGCCTGGTCGACGTGCTGATCCCGCGCGGCGGCGCCTCCCTGATCCGTACGGTCGTGGAGGAGTCCACCGTCCCCGTGATCGAGACCGGCACCGGCAACTGCCACGTCTACGTGGACGCCGACGCCGACCTCGACATGGCGGTCGAGATCCTGGTCAACTCCAAGGCCCAGCGCCCCAGCGTCTGCAACGCCGCCGAGACCCTCCTGGTCCACCAGGACATCGCCCCCGAGTTCCTGCCCCGTGCCCTGGACGCGCTGGCCGACGCCGGGGTCACGGTCCACGGCGACGCGCGCGTGCTGGCGTACGCCAAGGACTCCCGGGCCACCGTCGTCGAGGCCACGGCGGAGGACTGGGACACCGAGTACCTGTCCTACGACATCGCCGCCGGCGTCGTCGACTCGCTGGACAAGGCCGTGGCCCACATCCGGCTGTGGAGCTCCAGGCACACCGAGGCGATCGTCACCAACTCCCAGCAGGCCGCCCGCCGGTTCACCCAGCTGGTGGACGCGGCCGCGGTCGCCGTGAACGCCTCCACCCGGTTCACCGACGGCGGCCAGTTCGGCTTCGGCGCCGAGATCGGCATCTCCACGCAGAAGCTGCACGCCCGCGGCCCCATGGGCCTGCCGGAGCTGACCAGCACCAAGTACGTCGTCACGGGCGACGGTCACGTACGACGCTGACGAATTGTCGTGCGCCCTGCCCAAATCGACCCCCCGGGACTACTCTGGATCCGTGCCGGAGGACGTGGGGGGCACGCCGTTCCCTGACGGCTGGGAGCCCGACGACGACCACGACCGCGGAGCGACGGACGAAGAGTTCGCCTCCGTGGTCTTCGACGAGTCCTTCGTACGGGCCGCCGTGGTCCACGAGCCGACGGCCGTGGAACGCCTCCTCGCCGCCGCACAGGCCCGCGCCGAGGCCCAGGAGGCCGAGGCCCGCCGGGCGCACGCCCGGGGCGCCCTGGGCGACGACGACCCCTACGACGACGACCCCTACGACGACGGCCACGGCCCGGACGGCGGCCGGGTCACCGGCCACGGCCCGGACTTCGACGACCTGGACGACAGCGGCCTCCTCGGTCGGCACGGCGTCCATGGACGGCTGTACGGCAAGCACGCCCGCTGGCACCGCCCGGTGGCCTGGATGCTCGCCCTCGTGATGGGCGTCGGCATGGTCGCACTGGCGTTCGCCGCGGTCTACCGGGGCTCGTCCTCCCCGGACCGCCGGGACCAGGTCCCGCCGCCCGCCTCGACGGGACTGGAACAGGGCCGGGGCACGGGCGCCGACGCGGACCCCGGCACGTCCGCCGAACTCTCCCCGCCCGCGGTCTCCGCGGTACCGCCCGCACCCTGAGCCGGCCGGGCGGGCCGCCGCCCCATCCTGGCCGGGACCTGACACAACTTGTCTCGTAGCGCAGCGTTTACCGGAGCTCCGCGAGACCTACCCTGAAAGTATGGGCGGCCCAGGAAACCCACCCGAGGGGACCCCCGAAGGTGCCCCCGGCGGTGGCGAGGACGAGTACGGATCCGTCGTCTTCGACGAATCGTTCGTCCGCGCTGCCCGCCTCCAGGAGTTCTCCGCTCGGGAGCGGATCTCCGACCACGCCCCCGCCGTGCGCCGCCGCCCCGCCGTCCTGCGGCGCGGGCTCTCCCGGCAGGTGCTCTTCCTCGTCCTGCTGATCGCGCTCGCCTTCAGCACCGCGATCTACATGGGTTTCCGCCACCCCTACCAGAAACCCGTCGCGCGGTCCGCCCAGCCGCTGCGGATGACGGTGATCCCGCTGGCCCCGCGCTCCGCCGTCCCCGGCTCCGCCGACGCCGAGGCGCTCTTCGCCGGCAGCCCGGCCGCCCGGTTCCGCCACGGCGCCGAGGGATTCACCCTGCCGGCCGTGCGGCGCACCGCGCACTTCACCGAGAGCCAGGTCCTCTCCGCGCTGACCACCGCCAAGGACTACCTCGTCGACTCCGCGCTCGACCCGGACGTCCTCACCGGCGGCGCCGTGCGGTCCGTACGGCTGCTCCTCGACCCGCAGCAGTTCGAACAGTTCGACCGGAGCTTCGCCCACCCCGCCGCGGACGGCCGGCACGCCCCCACCGGCTGGCTGATCCGCTTCGACCCCTCCCGCGCCGAGCTGGCCGACCGCAACATCCGGGTACGCGGCACCCTGCGGGCCACCGAGGCCGCCTCCGACGTGCTGGAGGTCGTCGCCGACCACACCCTGGTGTACGCCCTGCGCCCGACCGGCTCCGGTGCCGACGCCAAGGCCTCACTGTTCACGGTGCGGCGCGAACTGACGTTCCACTTCGACCGGGGCGACCTGCGGCTGCACCAGACGGAACTGGCCGCCTCCTCCGTCCAGGCCGGTCCCCTGTCCTGCGCCGACGACCAGGCGGACCACCTCCGCCCCCTCCTGGCCGGCCACAAGGCCAAACCCGGCACCCCCGCCGGCACCAACCCCTACGCCACGGACACCCCCACGGCCCTCTGCGGCACACTGTCCACGGCAGCGCCCCGGTGAGGGGCGCGGGACTGTGTTCGATCTGCGGCTCCGCCGCGCGGGCGCGAGCTGTCACCGTGCCCCTGCAAGGGGCGCGAGGAACTGCGCGAGAAGCCCCACCGGCGGTCAGCCGACAACGCACGCCCGGGGTCCAAGGGGCGAAGCCCCTTGAAGGGACGGGAAGGGTAGGGGCGGCGGGGGCGGGAACACCCCCGGCAAACCCCCGCTAACCCTCACCCTCGTCGTCATCGCGCCCCGGCGCATCCCTGGGCGCATCCTTCGACGGAGTCGACGTGAACCCGTCGAACCCGCGCCGCACGCGCCCGCCGATCCCCCCGGCCCCACCCGCGAGATCGCTGACCAGTTTCATCAACGGATCCTTCGAGCTCTTCACACTGCTCGCGTAGTGCGCCGCCGACTCCCGGAAGGAGTCGGACACGGACGCGTCCTTGTCCTCCGCCCGCCGCGGATAGTGCCCGTCCATCACCCGCTGGTAGTCCCGCGACTCCGCCCACTTCTTCAGCTCGGCCGCCCGCACCGTGGTGAACGGATGCGACCGCGGCAGCACGTTCAGGATCTTCAGCACGGAGTCCCGCAGGTCACCCCCCGCCTCGTACTCCTCCGCCTGCTCCAGGAACGCGTCCACGTTCATCTCGTGCAGATGGTTGCCGCCCGCTATCTTCATCAGCCCCCGCATCGACGCCCGCAGGTCCTGCCCGACCAGCAGCCCCGCCCGGTCCGCCGACAGCTCCGACTTGCGGAACCACTCGCGCAGCGCGGTCACGATCGCCATGACCGCGAGGTTGCCCAGCGGAATCCAGGCCACCCGCAGCGCGAGGCTGGTGAGGAACAGCAGGATCGTGCGGTACACGGAGTGACCGGACAGCGCGTGCCCCACCTCGTGCCCGACGACCGCCCGCATCTCCTCCTCGTCGAGCAGCTCGACGAGCCCCGTGGTCACCACGATGATCGGCTCGTCCATGCCGATGCACATCGCGTTGGGCTGCGGGTTCTGCGTGACGTACATCGGCGGGACCTTCTCCAGGTCCAGGATGTAACAGGCGTCCCGCAGCATGTCGTTGAGGTGGGCGAACTGCGCGTCCGAGACCCGTACCGAGTCGGACAGGAACAGCAGCCGCAGGCTGCGCTCGGGCAGCAGGCCGCTGAGCGCCTTGAAGACGGTGTCGAAGCCGCTGAGCTTGCGCAGGGCCACCAGGGCCGAACGGTCCGCCGGATGTTCGTACGCGCGCGAGGAGATCCCCGGGAACCGCCTGCGCTGCCTGCTGGGCACCTTCTCGTGCCCGTGGGATCCGTTCGGTCGGCTGTCGTCGGACATGTGGTCCCCCATACGTAGGCGTCGTCGAAGGTGTGACGGCGGTGAGAATCCGGTGGGAGCCGTACAAGAACACCCGCCCTCCCCACGCTTCCCGGAGCGGGACCCAGCCTAGGCGGAGTTACCGTGGCAGGGCAGCACACCCGTAAGGAGCGATCCATGGAGCACATCCCCGCCGCCTGGCTCACCGGGGCGGCCGACGCCGCCGCACGGCAGGGCTCCGGATACCTCCTCCGCGTCGTACTGATCGTCATGGTCGTCGGCTGCGCCTTCACCGCCTGGTTCGTGCTGCGCGGTTACGGCCGACACGACGACTGACGCGTTTCAGCCCCGAACGGTTGCCCGAACAGGTGCCCGGAGCGGCCCCCGGGGCCCCGCGCCCGCCCCAACGGTGGAGTCGGCGTGAGGCGCGCACAGGCCCCCGCATACGATGAGGCGACGTCTTTATTCCGCCCACACCGGATAGGTCTGCCGAAGATGAGCCTTCCCAGCACCGCAGCCCAGTTGGTCACTCTCGCCGCCGAGGGCGGGGAGCACGGTGGCAACCACGAGAGCCTCAACCCCGCCGTGACGGGCGGCGCGGCCCTGTTCATCCTGCTCCTGCTGCTGTGGATCACCACCCGGTTCAACCGCGACCGCTGAACCCCGGGCGCAGTGTGGTCCCGGCCATGACATGGCTCGAGGGACGCCCGTCGGACGGAGCTCGTGGGACGGGCCGGTAGGGTCTGCACGCATGGGAGAGCAGGACATGCCTACCGGTCCGGCGAGCGGCGCGGCCCCCGGGGCCCGGCGCGGCCCCGGCAACGCACCGTCGAACCCGGGCAAACGCCGTCTCGGCGTCATGGGCGGAACGTTTGACCCGATCCACCACGGACACCTCGTCGCCGCCAGCGAGGTCGCCGCGCAGTTCCATCTGGACGAGGTGGTGTTCGTCCCCACCGGCCAGCCCTGGCAGAAGGCCGACCGGCACGTCACGCCGGCCGAGGACCGCTATCTGATGACGGTCATCGCCACCGCCGAGAACCCGCAGTTCTCCGTCAGCCGCATCGACATCGACCGCGGCGGCCCCACCTACACCACGGACACCCTGCGCGACCTGCGCGCCCTCAACCCCGACACCGACCTGTTCTTCATCACCGGTGCCGACGCCCTGGGACAGATCCTCACCTGGCGGTACACCGAGGAACTGTTCTCCCTCGCCCACTTCATCGGCGTCACCCGCCCCGGCCACACCCTGACCGACCCGGGCCTGCCCGAGGGCGGTGTCTCGCTGGTCGAGGTCCCGGCGCTGGCCATCTCCTCCACCGACTGCCGCGAGCGGGTCGCGAGCGGCGAGCCGGTCTGGTACCTGGTGCCGGACGGCGTGGTGCGCTACATCGACAAACGCCAGCTGTACCGCGGCGAGTGAGCCGAGAGGGGCACCGGTGAACGACCGATACGACGGATACGCGGGCGGCGGCGACCAGTACGAGCTCGTCGGCTACGACGAGTTCGGGCAGCCCGTGTACCGGCAGGTGCCCGCGCCCCGGGCACCCGAGGGCTACGACCCCTACGCCGGCCGCCCGCCGCAGCAACCCCGGGGCTACGCCGACCAGTCGGGCCAGTCGGGCCAAGTCGACGGGACCGGCTACTCCGGCCAGTCCGGTCAGCAGGACTACTCCGGCCGGCAGGACTACTCCGGCCGGCAGGACTACTCCAGTTACGGCTACGACCCGTATGCCGCCGCCCCGCAGCAGCAGGCCCCGCCGTACGACACCGGCGCGGGCGGCTCCTCGTACGGCCCGTACGACCCGTACGGGACCACCGGCGGCGCCCCGGGCGTCCCCGAGGACCCCTACGGGCAGCCGGCCGGCCGTGGTGCCGACCGGACCGCCCACATCCCCCAGCAGGCGCGCCCGGCGGACCCGGTCGCCCAGGAGACGCGGGAGAAGTCCGAGCCGGACCCCGGTGCCGACCCCGACGCCGCCCCCGAGTACCGCACCGAGCAGTTCGCCTTCGTCGAGGAGCCCGACGGCGACTCCGAGGACGTCATCGACTGGCTCAAGTTCACCGAGAACCGCACCGAGCGCCGCGAGGAGGCCAAGCGCCGGGCCCGCAGCCGTGTCGTCGCCCTCGTGGTCGCGCTCGCCCTCGTCGCCGTCGGAGGGGTCGGCTACCTCTGGTACGCGGGCAAGCTGCCCGGCGGCTCCTCCGACGACGGCAGCGCCGGCACCACGACCGCGGCCGGCGCCCAGAGCCGTGACGTCATCGTCGTCCACCTGCACAACACCAAGGGCGGCGGCACCTCCACGGCGCTCCTCGTCGACAACACCACCACCAAGCAGGGCGCCACCGTGCTGCTGCCCAACTCCCTCAGCCTGACCTCGGACGACGGGTCCACCACCACCCTCGCCAAGTCGGTCGACGACGACGGCTCCACCGGCACCCGCGACGAACTCGACACCGTCCTCGGCACCGACATCGAGGGCACCTGGCGCCTGGACACCCCGTACCTGAACAACCTGGTCGAGCTGGTCGGCACCATCGAGGTGGACACCGACGCCGACGTGCCCGACCCCAGCAGCAAGAAGAAGGACGCCGAGATCCTCGTCCACAAGGGCGAGAGCCAGACCCTCAGCGGCAAGATGGCCGTCGCCTACGCCACCTACCGCGCCTCCGGGGAGTCCCAGGACGTCCAGCTGAAGCGGTTCGGGCAGGTCATGCAGGGCGTGCTGCGCAAGCTGTCCTCCGACGCGGGCGCCGCCACGACCACCGTGCAGACCCTCGCGCAGATCCTCGACCCCTCCCTCACCGACAAGGATCTCGGCGCCTTCCTCGCCAAGCTCGCCGCGCACGCCAAGGAGGGCGACTACACCACCGACACGGTGCCGGTGCGGTCGGACGGGAGCGTCGACGACTCGGCCACCGACGGCGTGGTCAAGAAGCTGCTCGGCGGCACGGTGAAGAGCCCGGAGGCCGGGGACGCCGTCCGCGTCGGCATCAAGAACGCCACCGGCGACAAGGACGACACCGAGAAGGCCCGCGTGACCCTCGTCAACGGCGGCTACACCTTCCTCGACGCCGGCACGGGCACCGCACAGGCCGCGTCCGCCGTCACCTACAAGGACGCCGACGACAAGGGGAACGCCGTCGAGGTCGCCAAGACCCTGGGGCTGCCCACCAGCGCCGTGACGAAGGGCACGGTCACCTCCGGCGCCAACGTGTCCGTCGTCCTGGGGCAGGACTACAAGCCGTCGACGTGAGTCCCGGACCGCCCCGGCCCCCGGGGCGGTCCGTTAATCGCCAAGGGTCCCCGGCGGACCGTGAGACCCTTGGGGAAGTGATACCCCGTGCGGGCGGTCGCCGCCTGGTGCGGCCCCGGGCCCCCGCACCGCCCCGACCGCCGACACGGAAAGCCGCGCAGTGACCGCTACCGACCGCTCTCTCGAGCTCATCAACGCCGCCGCCCAGGCGGCCGCCGACAAGCTCGCGCACGACATCATCGCCTACGACGTCAGCGACGTCCTGTCGATCACGGACGCCTTCCTGCTGGCGTCCGCGCCCAACGACCGCCAGGTCAAGTCGATCGTCGACGAGATCGAGGAACGGCTCAACAAGGAACTCGGCGCCAAGCCGGTACGCCGCGAGGGCGACCGCGAGGCCCGCTGGGTGCTGCTCGACTACGTGGACATCGTGGTGCACGTCCAGCACAGCGAGGAGCGCGTCTTCTACGCCCTGGAGCGGCTGTGGAAGGACTGCCCCGAGCTCGACCTCCCCGAGGACGCCCGGGCCACCCGCGGCAAGGCCGAGGAGCACGCCAAGCTGCGTGCGGCCGAGGAGGCGGCGGAGTTCGGCGGGGAGCCGCGGTGAACCCCGCCACGGACGGCGAAACCGGCCGGCGGCCCGGCCGCGGCCGCCGCGTCATCCTGTGGCGGCACGGCCAGACTCGGTGGAACGTGGAGCGGCGCTTCCAGGGCTCCACGGACGTCGAACTGACCGAGGTCGGCGTCGGCCAGGCCCGCCGGGCCGCCCGGCTCCTCGCCTCCCTGCGCCCGGACGCCATCGTGGCCTCCGACCTCAAGCGGGCCGCCGCCACCGCCGGCGAGCTCGCCGCGCTCACCGGTCTGGACGTGGCGTACGACGAGGGGCTGCGCGAGACCTACGCGGGCGTCTGGCAGGGGCTGACGCACGAGGAGATCATCGCCCGCCACGGCGAGGAGTACGCCGCCTGGAAGCGCGGCGAACCGGTCCGCCGCGGCGGCGGCGAGCTGGAGACGGAGGTCGCCGACCGGGCCGCCCCCGTCGTGCTGCGGCACGCCGAGAAGCTGCCCGAGGACGGCACGCTGGTGGTGGTCAGCCACGGCGGCACCATCCGCACCACCATCGGGCGGCTCCTCGGCCTGGAGTCGCCCCACTGGGAGAGCTTCGGCGGCCTGTCGAACTGCTGCTGGTCCGTCCTCGGCGAGGGCACCCGCGGCTGGCGCCTCCTGGAGCACAACGCGGGCACCCTCCCGGAGCCGGTCCTCGGCGACGACGTCTGAACCGTCGGATTTCACTTTCCGGCCGGCCGCAGGCTAAAGTTCTTCTTGTTCGCCCGCCGAGCGGGAAGAACGACAAGGGGCTATAGCTCAGTTGGTAGAGCGCCTGCATGGCATGCAGGAGGTCAGGAGTTCAATTCTCCTTAGCTCCACGTATTGCGCACTTTCGTGAAGCGGGGGGCGCGGACAATGTCCGCGCCCCCCGCTTCGTGCGCCCCCGAAGCGGGGGGCGCACGCCGGTCTCACCAGCCGGTGTCCTCACCGGACTCCGGGGCGTGGCTGGGCGCCGGTCCCGACATGACGCGGCGCGCGTTGGCCTCGGCCGCCCGCTCGAAGGCGTCCGAGGGATCGGACATCCTCGTCCCGTCACCCATGTCCCTGCCCGCCACCGGCCCTTGGCGCTGCTGGATCACATGCGTGAGTTCGTGGGGGAGCGTGTGCGGGTCGGCGCGCTGCGGATCCATGGCGATGTGGTTGCCCGAGGTCCAGGCGACCGCCTGCATCTGCACCGCCGACTCCTTGGCGAGGCTGTCCGTGTGCAGCACCACGTCGGAGAAGTCCGCGCCGAGGCGGCTCTCCATGTCCCTCCGCACGGGTCCGGGCAGCGGTGTCCCGGGAGAGCTCAGCACCTTGTCCACGGCGGAGCGCCGCTGGACCGGCGCGGGCTGCTCGTGCCCGCACCCGGCGCCGTGCGTGTGCCGCTCCTCCTCCTGCCGCCGCTGCAGCATCCGCGTCACGGCGGCGTTGCCCGCGCTGCGCTGCAGGGCGCGGATCGTGTGCGGCGACGCGGGATCGCCGTGCCCGGCCGCGTCGGCGGCCCGTCCCGTGTCCCGCTTCCGCGCGGTGAGGCCGGGGGGCAGGGCTCGGGCAGCCTCGGACGTGTGCTCGGCCGGCGACTCGTTGGCGCGCATACGCGGACCTTTCCGGTGACGGAGGGAAAGCTCTCACGGTAGGCGCACTCGGCGGCGCACGGACCGGCCTCCGGGGCAGTCCCGGGGGAACCCCTCCCGGAATGAAGGGCAGCGAACCGGGGTACGGCACTTTCCGCACACTCGTGCGGACCGGCTTGAGTCACTTCGGGTTCCGGGGGCGTATATCTCTGCGGACGCGCTCCTCATCCGCACGTACGCGCCGGTCGCGGCGGGTGTCCCGGGTGCCGTGTCCGGACTGGTACGAAGGCGTCGCTGACCGTATTGGCCCGGCCGTGGCAGAATCAAACGGCCGGAAGGGAGCGCGGCCCGACGGGAGGGAGTGGCGATGCCTGCGAGCATCCGCGGGGAGGTCCGGGGCCTCCTCGCAGTGGCGGTGCCGAGAAAGAAGGCCACCTCCCTGGACTGCCCTTCCTGCGGTTCGTCCCTCGTCGCCCAGGTCCTCGGCGACAACGGCGGCGTTTCCTACGTGTGCACGGCCTGCGGCCACAGCTGGAGCTGATCGATGGGTGCACACAGGCGGAAGTGCGACTGGTGCGGCAGTGGCACGCCGATCGTCCGCGACATGGAGCCGGTGAACCAGGACTACCAGTACTGGTGCGAGGAGTGCGCGCGGGCGCTGATCATAAAAGGCGACCCGATCGAGACGTACCGCGAACTCGAGGGTGAGCCGATCTACGGCCGGCTGCTCGACGAGCACTGCACGCTCAAGCGGTTCTACTCGTTCGCGACGGCCTGAGCCCGCGGGCCCGCGTCCGCCGGCCGGGCCCCCGGCCCCGGCCGCCCGCGGGCACCGGAATCGATTTGGTGGTCGACCCCCCGGACCGTGTAATGTTGGCGTCGCCGCCGGGGAGACCGGGCGGACCGCTCGGAAACGCGGCGTCACCGCGTGACCGTACGGGGCTATAGCTCAGTTGGTAGAGCGCCTGCATGGCATGCAGGAGGTCAGGAGTTCAATTCTCCTTAGCTCCACAAACACAGAAGACGTGAGGCGGGTCATCCGGAAACGGATGGCCCGCCTTTCGCGTGGGTGGAGAGAACCGGGGGCGGTTCCCGGCCGCGCCGCCGCCGGGAACAGCCCTCTCGAAATCTCAGCGGCCGCTGCCCAGCGCCCGCCGGCCCCGGCCTCCGCCGCGGCCCTGGGAGAGGACGGGCAGATTGCGGGACGGCGCCGAGGAGCGCGTGTCCTCCTCGATGCGCAGCGCCAGCGCCGGGCACCGCCGTACCGCCCGCAGCGCCTTCGCCTCGGCGTACCGGGGCACGGGGGCCTGTGCGACGGTCGGGAAGCCGTCGGCACCCAGTTCGAAGACCTCGGGGAGGATGTCCGCGCACAGCCCGTGGCCCCGGCACAGCGTCCAGTCGACGTAGATCTTCTGCCGGCTGTCGCCCGCCTCGGGCTCGGCCTGGCCGCCGCCCGGGATGCCGGTCGGCGCCCTGCCGCCCTCGAAGAGGGGCAGTACGCCCTCCACGGGCCGTCCGCAGCCGTTGCCCAGGACATGGGCGGCCAGGTCGTCCGTGAACGCCTTGATGGTCGACTCCAGGAACATCGCCGAGCCGTCCGGGTGCGAGCAGGCGCCGCGCCGCTTCACGGCCTTGGCGACCTGCTTGAGGGCCTCCAGGGCGGCCGGACCGCCGCCGTTCAGGATGTCCTCCATGCCGCGCGCGGCGGCCGGCAGGCCGAGGTAGCAGGGGCCGCACTGGCCCGCGCTCTCCTCCGCCAGCCACTTCGCCACCTGGAGCGACTCGCCCAGCGGGCAGGTCTCCTGACGGATCGGCAGGATGGCGCCCGCGCCCAGCGAACCCCCGACGGCGTCCAGGGAGTTGCGCGAGACGATCGCCTCGTCGACCGTGGCCGCGTCGATCCACTTGCCGTGGTAACCGCCCGTCAGCACGCCCTGCGGCACCGGCGGGGCGCCGGCCAGCTGGAGTACGTACCGCAGGGGCACGCCGGTGGGGACCTCGATCACCATGGGGCGGGCGACGGCGCCGGAGACCGTGAGCATCACGGTGCCCGGCTCGTCGTAGAGGCCGGTGTTGCGGTAGCGGTCCGGGCCGATGCGGGCGGCGATCGCCAGCTGGGCGAACGTCTCCGCGTTGGAGAGCAGTGTGGGCGCGCCGCCCACCCCGCTCTGCGAGGCGCTGATCTTGCGGCCCGGCGGGATGGCCGGGCCGCCGTCGATCGAACGGATCAGCGAGGCGGCGGCGCCCGTCACCATCCGTACCGGGTTGCGCTGCACGCGCGCGCGGATGGCGGCGCCGCGCCGGTCGCCGAGCCCGCGCTCGGAGAGCGCCTGCTCCATCGAGCGTTCGGTGGACTCCCGGGTCACGCCCACCACCAGGGTGCGCGCGCCCAGGGCCTCGGCGACCAGCAGGGCGCCGTCCAGGATGAGGTGCGGTGCCCGGTTGATCAGCACCGTGTCCTTGCGGCAGGCGGGTTCGTCCTCGCTTCCGTTGACCACGACCACCGGCCGGGTGCCGCGGCGGATCGCCTGTTCGGCGACCGACCGCAGCTTCTTGTGGAAGGGGAAGCCGGCGCCGCCCCTTCCCTTCAGGGATATCTGTTCGGCGAGCTGTGCGAGCTGCTCGCCGCCCATCGGCTCGAGCGGCCCGTGCACCTTCAGGTGCATGGGCAGATCGAGCCGTTCCACAAGGTCGAAGCCCGACGTGAGCTGGGGAAGTCCGACGACGCGGACCTCGGGGACGTCGGGCAGGGCCTCGTTCACTTAAAGCCTCCGGAAGGCGTGTTCCATGGTTCTCCGGAGCCCGGGGCGTCGAAGGCACCGGGCAGGGTGTCGCTGGCGGGACCGCTGTTGTACGTGTCATTGGGGTTGTACGTACCGAAGGGTGTGTTCGACTCACCCGCGGCCGAGAAAGTCCCGGAGGAGTTGTCGTAGCCGCTCTGGTACGTCATCCCGCCCGCGAAGGTGTCGGTCATCGGGTCGTACGCGGAGGGCGGGGCCTCGCCCACCGGCGGCGGGGACGGGGCGGGCCAGCGCGGGCCCGCCGGGGCGCCGCCGTCCATGCGCGGCAGCGGACCGGTGCCCTGCATGCCCATCGGCACGTCCATGGGCCGGGTGGCGTCGGCGAAGGGGTCCTGGGCCCGGGTGTTCGAGACGGTCCGGTAGGCGGCCGCGAAGCCGCTCTCGGGCTCCGGGCTCATGGCGCGCGAGCCGGAGGTGTCGTAGAGCGGCGCGGACCCGGTGGCGCCGGCGCCCGCCGGGCCGGGGGAGCGGCGGCCGGAGCCGGCGGGGCGGGCCGCGAAGCCCGCCGTGGCGGCCGCCTCCGCGTTGCGGGCGCGGCTGGCCTCCAGGCCCTCGCGGCCGATCCGGTTGTCGGTGCCGATGAGGGCGACGATCCGGTCGGCGACCTTGCGCTTGAAGGGGCGCGGGGCGCTGCGCAGGGCGAGCGCCGCCATGACGCCGACCAGGCACAGCTCGTACATGACGGTGAAGAGGGGAGACTTCACCGCGCGACCCGCGTAGAGGCCGTGCACCAGGGCGCAGCACCAGGCGGGGTAGGCCAGCATGTGCATCGCCCGCCAGCGGGCGGCGACCGGCGCGGGGGACGCGAAGACGCTGCGCAGGGCGCCGGTGACGGCGGTGAAGATCATGAGCAGTCCGGCCACCGAGCCGAGGCCGACGAGCCCGGCGATGCCGGTGAAGCCGAGGCTGAAGGGGATCACCGCGGCGATGAACTGCGTGTGGTCGAGCGCCAGCTTGACCGTCACGTGCAGCAGCAGGAAGGCCACCGAGGAGATGGCCGTCGTCCGGTGCACGGCCTGCGCCACGATGCGCTGGCGCGTGTTGAGGAAGATGCGGTCGGTCGCGACCAGACCCCAGATCACCGAGCAGGAGAGGGCGACCAGCGACAGCACGCCGGCGCCGAAGTTGAGGAAGTCCCGTACCGAGTTCCCGCCGGCCAGCACGACGACGGGTATCAGCAGCAGGACGACGGCGCTCGCCAGCCCGTAGGCCGAACGGCCTGGCCTGGGCAGCGAGCTGGCACTACGACGAGGATTCATGGGGGCGACTCCGAGCGGTTCGGGAAAGCGGTCCCGCTGCTGCACTCTAAGGCGGCTCCAAACCGAGCGGTACGAGGTTTGAGTTATTGCCTTGTTATCTAAGAGTCTCCAGGGGTGTGCGTTGTCCTATAGAGGGCATTACGCGAAGTAACAATTGAACATTGTTCAAGTTTTTCCGCCCGTCACCCCGGCCGGTGCCGGGATGACGGTTGGGGGACCGGGGGGGTCCGGCGGGCGGAAGTCCGTCGCGGGGCGCTCGGCCGCTGCGGTACCCTGTCGCCATGCGTGCCGTACGCCTTCTGCTTAGCGAGCCGCGCTGATCAGTCCCGACCGGCAAGTGAGACGGTCGGAATCGGCGCGGCGTCCCCTCCTGTGCGAGGGGTTTTTTCGTTTCCGGGAGTCCGTTCCCGGAATCCGCAGCCGTGGGCGCAGACGATCGATGGAGCTTTGAGGATCATGAGCGAGACGAACCCCGCTGCCGACGCCCTGTCGGCCCAGGCAGCGCCGCACCGCTACACGGCCGCCATGGCGGCCGACATCGAGGCACGCTGGCAGGACTTCTGGGCCGCCGAGGGCACGTACGAGGCGCCCAACCCGAAGGGCGACCTGGCCGGTGACCCGGTCCTGGCCGCCCGGCCCAAGAAGTTCATCATGGACATGTTCCCGTACCCCTCCGGCGCGGGTCTCCACGTGGGCCACCCGCTGGGCTACATCGCCACCGACGTCTACGCCCGCTTCCAGCGGATGACCGGCCACAACGTCCTGCACACCCTGGGCTTCGACGCCTTCGGCCTGCCCGCCGAGCAGTACGCCGTGCAGACCGGCACGCACCCCCGGGTCTCCACCGAGGCCAACATCGAGAACATGACCTCCCAGCTGCGCCGGCTGGGCCTGGGCCACGACAAGCGCCGGTCCTTCGCCACGATCGACCCGGACTACTACAAGTGGACCCAGTGGATCTTCCTGCAGATCTTCAACTCCTACTACGACGAGCAGACGCGCAGGGCCCGCCCGATCAGCGAGCTGGTCGCACAGTTCGCATCCGGTGAGCGGCCCGTACCGGGCACCACGCGCGCGTGGAGCGCGCTGAGCGAGGCCGAGCGCGCCGACGTCCTGGGCGAGTACCGCCTGGCCTACGCCTCCGACGCGCCCGTCAACTGGTGCCCCGGCCTGGGCACCGTGCTGGCCAACGAGGAGGTCACCGCCGACGGCCGCTCCGAGCGCGGCAACTACCCGGTCTTCAAGGCCAAGCTGCGCCAGTGGAACATGCGGATCACCGCCTACGCCGACCGGCTGCTCGACGACCTGGACGCGCTGGACTGGCCCGAGGCCATCAAGCTGCAGCAGCGCAACTGGATCGGCCGCTCCGAGGGCGCCCGCGTCGACTTCCCCCTGGACGGCGAGCGCATCACCGTCTTCACCACCCGCCCCGACACCCTGTTCGGCGCCACCTACATGGTGCTGGCGCCCGAGCACCCCCTGGTGGAGAAGTTCACCCCGGCCGCCTGGCCGGAGGGCACCCACGAGGTGTGGACCGGCGGTCACGCCACCCCCGCCGAGGCCGTCGCCGCCTACCGCGCGCAGGCCGCGTCCAAGTCCGACGTCGAACGTCAGGCCGAGGCCAAGGACAAGACCGGCGTCTTCATCGGCGCCTACGCCATCAACCCGGTCAACGGCGAGCGCGTCCCCGTCTTCATCGCCGACTACGTCCTGATGGGCTACGGCACCGGCGCGATCATGGCCGTTCCCGCCCACGACACCCGTGACTTCGCGTTCGCACGCGCCTTCGAACTGCCGGTCCGCTGCGTCGTGCGGCCCACCGACGGCCGCGGCACCGACACCACGGAGTGGGAGGACGCCTTCGCCTCCTACGACGCGACGCTCGTCAACTCCGCGAACGACTCCGTCACCCTGGACGGCCTGGGCGTCGTCGAGGCCAAGGCCCGCATCACCGAGTGGCTGGCGCGCGAGGGCGTCGGCGAGGGCACCGTCAACTTCCGGCTGCGCGACTGGCTGTTCAGCCGCCAGCGCTACTGGGGCGAGCCCTTCCCGATCGTCTACGACGAGGACGGCATCGCCCACCCGCTGCCCGAGTCGATGCTGCCCCTGGAGCTGCCCGAGGTCGAGGACTACTCGCCGCGCACCTTCGACCCGGACGACGCCGACACCCAGCCCGAGACCCCGCTGTCGCGCAACGAGGACTGGGTCAACGTCACTCTCGATCTGGGCGACGGGCGCGGGCCCCGGAAATACCGCCGCGAGACCAACACCATGCCCAACTGGGCCGGTTCCTGCTGGTACGAGCTGCGCTACCTGGACCCGCACAACAGCGAGAAGCTGGTCGACCCCGAGATCGAGCAGTACTGGATGGGCCCGCGCGAGGGCATGCCGCACGGCGGCGTCGACCTGTACGTCGGCGGTGCCGAGCACGCCGTACTGCACCTGCTGTACGCGCGCTTCTGGTCCAAGGTCCTGTACGACCTGGGGCACATCTCCTCCGCCGAGCCGTTCCACAAGCTGTTCAACCAGGGCATGATCCAGGCCTACGTCTACCGCGACAGCCGCGGCATCGCGGTGCCGGCCGCCGAGGTGGAGGAGCGCGACGGCGCGTACTCCTACCAGGGCGAGCAGGTCTCCCGGCTGCTGGGCAAGATGGGCAAGTCCCTGAAGAACGCGGTCACCCCGGACGAGATCTGCGCCGAGTACGGGGCCGACACCCTGCGCCTGTACGAGATGGCGATGGGCCCCCTGGACGTCTCCCGGCCGTGGGACACGCGTGCGGTCGTCGGCCAGTTCCGGCTGCTGCAGCGGCTGTGGCGCAACGTCGTCGATGAGGACAGCGGCGCGGTCACCGTCTCGGACGTCGCGTACGCCGACATCGACGTGGAGACGCTGCGGGCGTTGCACAAGGCGATCGACGGGGTGCGCCAGGACCTGGAGGGCATGCGGTTCAACACCGCCATCGCCAAGGTCACCGAGCTGAACAACCACCTGACGAAGACGGGCGGGGCGGTGCCGCGCGCGGTGGCCGAGCCGCTGGTGCTGATGGTGGCGCCGCTGGCCCCGCACATCGCCGAGGAGCTGTGGCGCCGGCTGGGCCACACCGACTCGGTGGTCCACCAGGACTTCCCCGTCGCCGACCCGGCGTACGTCGTCGACGAGACCGTCACCTGTGTGGTGCAGGTCAAGGGCAAGGTCAAGGCCCGCCTGGAGGTCTCGCCGTCCATCTCGGACGACGAGCTGGAGAAGGTGGCGCTGGCCGACGAGAAGGTCGTGGCGGCGCTGGGCGGGGCGGGCATCCGCAAGGTGATCGTGCGGGCGCCGAAGCTGGTGAACATCGTCCCGGCGTAAGGGTGCGTGCCGTCTGGGAGTGAACCGCTGGGGGCGCGCGTGGGCGTGCGTCCGGGGCCGATCTCCCAGGGGTCACGCCTGGGCGTGCGTCCGGGGCTGATCTCCCAGGGGTCACGCCTGGGCGTGCGTCTGGGGGTGATCCCCTACGGGCAGGTTCGGGGTTCCGCGGGAACCCGGGGCCTGCCCGGTGCGTTTACCGTGGAAGAGCGGCGGAGCAGCCGTGCACACCTGCGTGGAGGAGGAGCGCCGTGGAAACGGTCATCGCGGTCGTCGCACTGCTCTTCGTGCTCTTCGTCGCCCTCGGCGTGTACGCCACCGTCAAGGCGGTCGGCGCCGCGAAGCGCGGCGTGGACCGGACGCTCACCCAGGCCCGGCGCACCGTCGAGGACACCACGCTGCGCGCCAGGACGTTCGCGCTGCCCGGCCCGGCGGGCGAGCTGGCCCAGCTCAGGCTGAAGCTGCGCACGTCGCTGCGCGCCACCCAGGAGACGCTGGAGGCGGGGGCCGTCGAGGACGCCTCGCTGAAGGAGTCCCTCGGCCTCTTCGAGCGGCTCAGCGGCCACGGCCGGCAACTCGACGACGAACTCCGGCGCCTGGAGGGCGATCCGGACCGCGGCGGCCTCGCCCGGCGCCTGCCGGAGCTGCGCGAGCGCACGGAGCGGATCACGAAGTCCGCCGACTCCCTGCGCTGGGCGGCCCACGAGCGCGCCCGCCGCTTCACGGAGGACGACCTGTCGACGCTGAGCGGCCAGATAGACATCGAGGCGGGGGCGCTGAGGCACTGGACGACGGAACCGGGGGCGGGGCCGGGTACGGCGCCGGGGCCGGGGCCGGCGGCGGCGTCCGCCGGGGATCCGGCGTCGAAGGCGTCTGCGTCGAGGGCGGAGGCATCGGGAGCGGAGCGGCCGGTCCGTCCCGCCGTGGCGCCGCCGTCCGGGCCGCGGATCGCCTACCCCTGGGAGAAGAAGCCCCGTCCCGAGACGACGACATGACCGGCGCCCGCGGCCGACGCCAGGCCGATGACGTGATCCCGTCGGTGTCACCGCGGGCGGAAGGGGTCGGGCTGCCTCCGGTTCGCCACGGCAGGTAACCTCCAGCTCATGTCCCGCCATGTCGCGATCGTCACCGATTCCACGGCCTACCTGCCGCCGCGGACGATGGAGCGCCACGGCATCACTTCGGTGCCGCTGACCGTGGTCCTGGGCGACCGGGCGCTCGAGGAGGGGACCGAGATCTCGGCCCGCTCCCTGGCCGAGGCACTGCAGAAGCGACGGCCCGTCACCACCTCGCGGCCCAGCCCCCAGGTGTTCGCGGAGACCTATCGCGAAGTCGCCGGGACGGGAGCCACCGACATCGTCTCCCTCCACCTCTCCTCCGAGTTCTCCGGCACGTACGACGCCGCGGTGCTGGCCGCGCGGGAGGCGCCCGTGCCGGTACGCGTCGTGGACACCGGCATGGTCGCCATGGCGCTCGGCTTCTGCGCCCTCGCCGCGGCCGAGACGGCGGAGGCGGGCGGCACGGTCGACGAGGCGGTCACGGCGGCGGAGAAGCGGGCCGCCGGGACCTCCGCGTTCTTCTACGTCGACACCCTCGACTATCTGCGGCGCGGCGGCCGGATCGGCGCCGCCCAGGCGCTGTTCGGCTCCGCCCTCGCCGTCAAACCGCTGCTGCAGCTGGACGACGGCCGTATCGACCTGCTCGAGAAGGTCCGCACGGCTTCCAGGGCGATCGCCCGCCTGGAGGAGATCGTGGCCGAGCGGGCCGCCGGCGCGCAGGTCGACATCGCGGTGCACCATCTCGCCGCGCCCGAGCGGGCGGCGGCGCTCGCCGAGCGGCTGCGGACGAGGGTACCGGGCCTCGCGGAGCTGCACGTGAGCGAGGTCGGCGCGGTGATCGGGGCGCATACGGGGCCGGGGTTGCTGGGTGCGGTCGTCTCGCACCGTTGATGTGGTGTCGGTGGTGTCGGTGGTGTCGGTGTGTCGGGGTCAATGTTGTCTGGTGTGAGTCACCCTTGTGGGTGACGGAGATATCCACAACCGGCGAGTAATCCACGGTATTTGACCAAGATCATCGCGACGGGCGCGGTCTGTCCGATCCTGCCCGCATGGCACTTCGATCACTTTCACGTACGGCGACTCCCACCAGTGGTCCGGGGCGCGGCCCCGGCTCCGACGGCCGCGCCCGGCATCGTGCCGCGCGGCGCGGTCCCGGGCGGCACGACTCCGCGTTGCGCGGCTCCGGTCGGCGCGACTCCGCGTGGCCTGGTTCCGGCCGGCGTCCTCGCGAGCGACAGCGGGATGCCCCGGTGGCCGAGGCACTGCGGGTGCGCGCGGAGGCCCTCTTCACGGACGGCGCCGTGGCGGGCCGTCGCACGCCCGTGCCGGCACCACCGGCCGAGGACCGGCTGCCGCCGCCGGGGACGCACCCCTTCTTCACGGAGGCGGAGGCGGCGGGACCGGAACCGGGGCGGGACGAGGCGGGGCACGGGCCCCCGTGGGCGGCGGAGCCGTCGCTGGACCGTGAACGGGGGAGGAGCACGGGGACGGCCGTTGCCGAGGTCGAGGCCGAGGTGTCCGACACGGATGACGTGCCCGGTACGGATGCCGTACCCGAGACGGCTGTCGTGCCCCGGCCGACCTGGCGGGAGCGGGTGGGGCTCGCGGTGCGCGAGCGGACGCCGCTGTGGCTGCGGACCCGGTGCGGACTGGAACGCAGGAGCCTTGCGGCGCTCGCGGTCCTGCTCGTGGTGGCCGCGGTCCTCGCCGGCGGACACTTCTGGTCCGGTCGCACCGAGGAGGTCACGGCACCGCAGCCGGTACGGGCGGCGGCCCCGTACGGCGGGCACGGCGGTGACGGCACGGGAGCGAGCGCGGGGCCGTCGCCACGTGCCCGGGATGCCAAGGCACCGGGAGTACCCGCGGCGGCGGGGAGCAGCCCCGGTGCGACGGTCGTCGTCGACGTCAGCGGCAAGGTGCGGCATCCGGGCGTCCAGCGGCTGCCCGCGGGTTCCCGGGTCGCGGACGCCCTGCGCGCGGCCGGTGGAGTGCGCTCCGGCACGGATCTCGACACCCTGAACCGCGCCCGGGTTTTGGTGGACGGCGAACAGGTCGTGGTCGGCGGACCGGCGCCCGCCCCGGCGCCCGGTGCCGCGCCCGCGCCCGCGCCGGGCTCCCAAGGCGCCGGAGCGGCACCCGGCGGTGCGGGACCGGCGAGCCCCGTGTCCCTGAACGCCGCCACCGCCGACCAGTTGGACACGCTGCCGGGCGTGGGCCCGGTCCTCGCCCAGCACATCATCGACTACCGCACACAGCACGGCGGTTTCACGTCGGTCGACCAACTGCGCGAGGTGACCGGCATTGGGGACCGACGGTTCGCGGACCTGCGGGAGCTGGTGCGGCCATGAGCACACCACGGACGGCGGCGCGGGGACCGGCGCCGGTGCCGCGGCGCGGCCCACGCCCCCGGTCCCCGGGCGGCAGGAGCCCGGCGGACCGGGCGCGACCCGGCCGGGCGGGAGCCGCACGCGGACTCCGCGCCGGGCGGACCGGCATCGGGCGGACCGGCTCCGGGCGGACCGGCATCGGGCGGACGGGCACCGGGCGGATCGCTGAGGCCCGGGCGAGAGGCCGGCTCGGGGAGGCTACGGCGGGTCGTCGGCGGGAGGAGGCTACGGCAGCGGGTCGGCTCGAAGAGGCGCCGTTGGGTGGTCGGCGCGGGGAGACTCCGGCGGGTGGGCGCCCGGGGGAGGCGTCTCCCCGGCAGCGGGGCCCGGCGGACCTGCGGCTGGTGCCGCCGGCGCTGGGCGCGTGGGCGGCGGCGGCCTGGGCGCTGACCGCGCCGCCGGGGTGGGTCACCGGCGTGGCCGTCGGCTGCGTGTTGGTCGCCGCCGGGTTGCTGCTGTCACGGCGGACCGCCTGGCCCGCGGTGCCCGTCGCCGCCGTACTGCTGTGCGTCGCCGCGGCCGCCACCTCCGCCGGGCTGCACGGCGCGGACCTGCGGCGCGGACCGGTTCCCGGCCTCGCCCGGCACTACGCCACGGTGACCGCGGAGGTCGAACTGACCTCCGACCCACGGCTCGTCCGCCCGAAGGTCGTCGGCGACCACGCGGCGCCGACCGCGGTGCTGCTGCACGCGGACGTACGACGGCTGACGAGACCGGACGGCACGACGGCGGCGGTCCGTACGCCGGTACTGCTCCTGGTCGACGCCCGCGGCCACCGGATCACGGCCGAGGGAACCGGGACGGCCGGAACCGGAACGGCGGCGGAGGCGGGAGCCGGCACCGCCGGGGCCGGGGCGGCCGGGACCGGAACCGGAGCAGCCGGGCCGGGACCCGGCGCGAGCGGTGACCGGCGGTCGCCCTGGCTGGAGTTGCTGCCGTCGACCCGGCTGAGGGTGGTCGCACGGCTCGCGCCGGCGCTGTCCGGCGGGGACCGGGTGGCGGCCGTGCTACGGGTACGGGGGAAGGGGCCGCCCGAAACGGTGGCGGCGCCCTCGGCACCGCAGCGCTGGGCGGGGCGGCTGCGGGCCGGGCTCCGGGAGGCGACCGCCGGCCTCGGCTCGGACGCGCGGGCGCTGCTGCCGGGACTGGTCGTGGGGGACACCGCACGGGTCACCCCGGAACTGGACGACGCGTTCAAGGCGACCGACCTCACGCATCTACTGGCGGTCAGCGGGGGCAACTTCACGCTGCTGCTGGCCCTGTTCCTGGGCCCGCCGGGGCTCGCCCAGCGCGCGGAGCGCCGCGGACTCGCCCCCCGGCTCGGCATCCCGCTGCGCGGGACCGCGCTGCTCGGCGGCGTGCTCACGCTGGGCTTCGTCGTGGTGTGCCGGCCGGACGCGAGCGTGCTGCGGGCGGCGGCCTGCGGCGCGGTCGCGCTGCTCGCCCTCGCCACCGGGCGCCGCAGATCGCTGCTCCCGGCACTGGCGGCGGTGGTACTGCTGCTGGTGCTGTACGACCCGTGGCTGGCCCGTGGGTACGGCTTCCTGCTCTCCGTGCTGGCGACCGGCGCGCTGCTGACCGTGGCACCCCGGTGGAGTGCCGCGCTGCGGCGACGAGGGGTTCCGCCGCGTCCGGCCGAGGCGCTGGCGGCGGCAGCAGCCGCGCAGGCGCTGTGTGCCCCGGTGGTCGCGGTGCTGTCCGCCCGGGTGAGCCTGGTGGCGGTGCCGTGCAATCTGCTCGCGGAGTTCGCGGTCGCCCCGGCCACCGTACTGGGCTTCGCGGCCCTGGCGACGGCGCCGGTGGCGATGCCCCTCGCCAAGGGGCTCGCGTGGTGCGCGGGGTGGCCCGTCGGCTGGATCGCGGACATCGCCCGCACCGGGGCGTCACTGCCGGGCGCGGGGGTGGACTGGCCGGGCAGCTGGACCGGGGCCTTGCTGCTGGCGGTGGTCACGGCGGGTGTCGTGGCCGTCGGGCGGCGGATCCTGCGGCGGCCCTGGCTCGCGGCCGCGACCGCGCTGCTCCTGGCCCTGGTGGTGGTCAGGCCACCGCCGCTGACCAGGGTGATCACGGGGTGGCCGCCGCCGGGGTGGCGGTACGCGATGTGCGACGTGGGCCAGGGCGACGCGACCGTCCTGGCGGCGGGCGAGGGCACCGGCATCGTGGTGGACGCCGGCCCCGACCCGGTGCTGGTGGACCGGTGCCTGAGCGCGCTCGGCATCACCCGCGTCCCGCTGCTGGTGCTCACCCACTTCCACGCCGACCACGTGGCCGGGCTCCCCGGTGTGCTGCGGGGCCGTGCGGTGGGGGCGATCGAGACGACCGGGTTCGCCGAGCCCGCCGAACAGGCGCTGTGGGTACGGGCCCAGGCGGCCGCCCGGCACATCCCGCTGACCCGCGCCGCGGCGGGGGAGCGGCGGCGGACCGGGTCGCTCACCTGGCAGGTGCTCTGGCCGCCGTCGGACCCCGTGCCGGAGCCGGACGGACCCAACGACGCCAGCGTCACCCTGCTGGTGAGGTCGGCCGGGTTGCGCCTGCTGCTCCTCGGCGACCTCGAACCCCCTGCCCAGCAGGCCATGTTGGCCTCCCCCGCCGCCCAAGAGCTGACCGGAGTGGACGTCCTGAAGGTGGCACACCACGGCAGCGCCCACCAGGACGCGGACCTGATACGCAGGGTGGCCCCACGCCTCGCTCTCATCTCCTGCGGCCGGGACAACCCCTATGGCCACCCGGCCCCGAGCACGGTCGCGGCGCTGCGGGCGGAGGGTGCGACGGTGCTGCGCACGGACGAGGACGGTGCGGTCGCGGTCACCGGCGGGGGCGACCGGCTGGCGGTGGCGCGTGACTGAGGTCAGGGGGCCGGTCCGGGCCGTCCCACGCCGCTGCCGCATCACCGGAATCGGGCGCGCCGGCCCTGTCGCGGCGTCCCCCGCGAGCAGGAGGAAAGGGGTGATGTGTGTTTCCTGTGCGCAGAACCCGGCGCATCCGCCGGATTCCCGCGATGTGGCGTCGAGTTGCCCCGAAAGCCGCAACAGTGATCGAATGTATCTTCGGTAACGGATGTAGTCACGTCGTACAGAGGTGTGTTGCTGATGAGGGTCCGCCGGCTGGGCAACCGATCGAACCGACAGCGGACCGGCCCGCTCGCCTCGGTACGGACGCCGCCCGATGCCGGGGTGATCAGTTGCCGTGTGCTCGATCCCGTCAACCAGCCGGTGCCGCAGGCGGAGTTCACGGTCGCCGACGCCATGGGGCGGGTGGTGGTGAGCGGGGGCACGGACCCCTACGGGCAGATCCTGGCGACGGTGCCGGCCGGGGAGTACCGGCTGGCCGTGTCCGCCGAGGGGTACGCACCCTTCCGGGCGAACGCCGTCGTCGCGGCGGACTCGCTGGCCTCGCTGGGCGACGTCATCCTCCAGGTGTCCCGGCCGCCCGAGTTGCCGGCGACGGGCGACTGGGCGATCGAACCGGCGCACTCCTCCATCGGGTTCACCGCACGGCACATCGGACTGGCCCGGATCCACGGGCGGTTCAACTCCTTCGCCGGTGCCGTGCGCATCGCCGACCCGGCGGAGCAGTCCGCGCTGCACGTGGTGATCGACGCCGGGTCCATCGACACCAATGTGAAGATGCGCGACGACCATCTGCGGTCCGCCGACTTCCTGGACGTGGCGCGGTTCCCGACGCTGGAGTTCTACAGCGACCGGTTCGTCCACCGGGGCGGGGCGCGGTGGGCGGTGCCCGGGGCCCTCTCGCTGCACGGCGTGACGCGGACGGTGACGCTCGACGTCGAGTACCTCGGACTCGGCAACGGCATGGAGGGCGAGGTGCGGGCGGCCTGCCGGGCCACCACCGAGCTGCACCGTGACGACTTCACGGTGAGCTGGCAGACGATGCTGGCGCGGGGCATCGCGGTGGTCGGGCCCAGCATCCAGGTCGAGCTGGACATACAGATCGTGCGGCAGGGCTGAGCGGGGTTCCGGCCGGGGGAGGCCGCGCCTCGACGTGGCGGCCGTCGCGCACAATGGCGGCGTGAGCGATGTGAGACACGTGCTGGTGCTGCCCGACCGCGACGCCGCGGAGGAGGCGGCCGAGGCGCTGGGGGAACGGTTCCGGCTGGACGAGGAGCCGCAGCTGGTCCGGGACGCGCTGGCCGGCGAGGACGACGCCGAGGACGCGCAGTGGCTGCTGGTGCTGCGCGACGAGGCGAACCGGCTCGACCCTGCGGAGCTGGACGCCTTCGCGGGCGAGTGGGAGGGCTGGCGGGAGGAGCCGTAGCCCGCCTCACGGAGGGCGTTGTCAGTGGCGCGTGCGATGCTGTGAGCGATGGCCAGGAAGACCGCAACAGACGACCCTCTCGCCCCCGTCACCCTTGCCGTGGGCCAGGAGGACCTCCTGCTCGACCGTGCCGTACGGGAGGTGGTGGCCGCCGCCAGGGCCGCCGACGCCGACACGGACGTACGTGACCTCACCCCGGACCAGCTTCCGCCCGGCACGCTCGCCGAGCTGACCAGTCCGTCGCTCTTCGCCGAGCGCAAGGTCGTCGTCGTACGCAACGCACAGGATCTTTCCGCCGACACGGTCAAGGAGTTCAAGGCGTACTTCGGCTCGCCCGTCGAGGAGATCACCCTCGTGCTGCTGCACGCGGGCGGAGCCAAGGGCAAGGGCCTGCTGGACGCGGCCCGCAAGTCCGGACTGGCACGCGAGGTGGCGTGCCCGAAGATGACGAAGCCGGCGGACCGGCTGGCGTTCGTCCGCGGGGAGTTCCGCACCCAGGGGCGGTCGGCCACGCCCGAGGCGTGCCAGGCGCTGGTCGACGCGATCGGCAGCGATCTGCGGGAGCTGGCGTCCGCGGTCTCGCAGCTCGTCGCGGACGTGGAGGGGACGATCGACGAGGCCGTCGTCGGCCGGTACTACACGGGGCGGGCCGAGGCGTCGAGCTTCACGGTCGCGGACCGGGCGGTCGAGGGGCGGGCGGCGGAGGCCCTGGAGGCGCTGCGGTGGTCGCTGGCGACGGGGGTGGCGCCGGTGCTGATCACCAGCGCGCTGGCGCAGGGGGTGCGGGGCATCGGGAAGCTGCTCGGGGCGCGGGGCGGACGGCCGGCGGATCTGGCGCGGGAGCTGGGGATGCCGCCGTGGAAGATCGACCGGGTGCGGCAGCAGATGCGGGGGTGGACGCCGGACGGGGTGGCGGTGGCGATGCGGGCGGTGGCGGAGGCGGATGCGGGAGTCAAGGGCGGGGGAGAGGACGTGGGCTACGCCCTGGAGAAGGCGGTGGTGGCGATTGCCCGTGCGGCTCGCTCCCGTGGTGGTCGGGGCTGACCGAGGGTTTTCGCCCCCGCCGCCCTTACCCTTCCCCTCCTCCTCAAGGGGCTCTGCCCCTTGGGCCCCGGCACGGGGCTGCCCCGTTTTGCGCAGTTCCCCGCGCCCCTGGAAGACGCACGCCGAAAGGCCCCGCCCGTTCCCCTGGGGAAGGGGAACGGACGGGGCCCCGGTGAAGCAAAGGGCTCGCACCCGCGTGGCGAACGCAGGCCGCGTGCGAACCCGGGGTGCCGGACGGGAGCGGATGAGAGAGGGCCCGCTCGTGATCCTCCGGCGCGTGGACCCTCACGGGTCCGTCAGATCAGGGGCCGAAGGGCGTCAGCCCTTCAGCGCCGCCACCTTGGTGGCCAGGGCCGACTTCTTGTTGGCGGCCTGGTTCTTGTGGATGACGCCCTTCGAGACGGCCTTGTCGAGCTCCCGCGCGGCAACGCGCTGGTACTCGGTGGCCTTCTCGACGTCACCCGCGGCAGCGGCCTCGCGAGCCTTGCGGATCGCGGTCTTGAGCGAGGACTTCACGGCCTTGTTGCGCAGCCGCGCCTTCTCGTTCGTCTTGTTCCGCTTGATCTGGGACTTGATGTTCGCCACGAAGGAGCCTTTTCAGGTTCTGGCACACGAGAAGACAACCGCGGACGGGAACCGCCTCGCGCGCCGGTGATTTCTTGGAGACGCGCCTTCCGTGACCTCCCATGAGAGGACAGAAGACACAGCTGCCCAGGCTACCAGCCGCCCGCGGGGCCGCCCAAACCGCCCGCCGCCCCCGGCCCGTGGGACCATGGAGGCTGCGTAACGATCCGACCCGAGACCGCAGACGCTGCGGACGCCTCAAGAATCAGGACCCTGCGTGCCCGCGATCCCCAGCCACGTGCCCGAGCCGAGCCGTACCGACCCGGCGCTGATCCGCAATTTCTGCATCATCGCGCACATCGACCACGGCAAGTCCACGCTCGCCGACCGGATGCTCCAGCTGACCGGTGTCGTCGAGCAGCGGCAGATGCGCGCCCAGTACCTCGACCGCATGGACATCGAGCGCGAGCGCGGCATCACGATCAAGTCCCAGGCGGTGCGCCTGCCGTGGGCCCCCACCCACGACAAGAGCGCCACGCACATCCTCAACATGATCGACACCCCCGGGCACGTCGACTTCACCTATGAGGTGTCGCGGTCGCTCGCCGCCTGCGAGGGGACGATCCTCCTCGTCGACGCCGCCCAGGGCATCGAGGCGCAGACCCTCGCCAACCTCTACCTGGCGATGGAGAACGACCTCACGATCATCCCGGTGCTCAACAAGATCGACCTGCCGGCCGCGCAGCCGGAGAAGTTCGCCGAGGAGCTGGCCAACCTCATCGGCTGCGACCCCGGTGACGTGCTCAAGGTCTCCGCCAAGACCGGACTCGGCGTCGAGGCGCTGCTGGACAAGGTGGTCGAGCAGATCCCGGCCCCGGTCGGCGTCGCCGACGCGCCCGCCCGCGCGATGATCTTCGACTCGGTCTACGACTCCTACCGGGGCGTCGTCACCTACGTCCGGGTCGTCGACGGACAGCTCAACAAGCGCGAGCGGATCCGGATGATGTCCACCGGCGCCACGCACGAGCTGCTGGAGATCGGCACCAACTCGCCCGAGATGCTCCCGGCCGACGGCCTGGGCGTCGGCGAGGTGGGCTACCTCATCACCGGGGTGAAGGACGTCCGGCAGTCCAAGGTCGGTGACACGATCACCAGCCAGTCCAAGGGCGCCGAGGAGGCGCTGGGCGGCTACAAGGACCCCAAGCCCATGGTCTTCTCCGGGCTCTACCCGCTGGACGGCTCGGACTACCCCGACCTGCGCGAGGCCCTGGACAAGCTCCAGCTCAACGACGCCGCCCTCGTCTACGAGCCGGAGACCTCCGCCGCGCTCGGCTTTGGCTTCCGCGTCGGCTTCCTGGGGCTGCTGCACCTGGACGTGATCCGCGAGCGGCTCGAACGCGAATTCGGGCTCGATCTGATCGCCACCGCACCCAACGTGGTCTACCGCGTGATCATGGAGGACGGCACCGAGCACACCGTCACCAACCCGAGCGAGTTCCCCGAGGGGAAGATCGACGAGGTCTACGAGCCGGTCGTACGGGCCACCATCCTCGCGCCGACCGAGTTCATCGGCGCGATCATGGAGCTGTGCCAGACCCGCCGCGGCACCCTGCTCGGCATGGACTACCTCTCCGAGGACCGCGTCGAGATCCGCTACACGCTCCCGCTCGCCGAGATCGTGTTCGACTTCTTCGACCAGCTGAAGTCCAAGACGCGCGGCTACGCCTCCCTCGACTACGAGCCCACCGGCGAGCAGTCCTCCAGCCTGGTCAAGGTCGACATCCTGCTGCACGGCGACAAGGTCGACGCCTTCTCGGCCATCACCCACAAGGACCAGGCGTACGCGTACGGCGTACGGCTCGTCGCCAAGCTGCGCGAGCTGATCCCGCGGCAGAACTTCGAGGTGCCGGTCCAGGCCGCCATCGGCTCCCGGGTGATCGCCCGCGAGACCATCCGCGCCATCCGCAAGGACGTCCTCGCCAAGTGCTACGGCGGTGACATCTCCCGCAAGCGGAAGCTGCTGGAGAAGCAGAAGGAAGGCAAGAAGCGGATGAAGATGGTGGGTTCCGTGGAGGTTCCCCAGGAGGCCTTCATCGCCGTCCTGTCCAGCGACGACGGCGGCGGGGCCGGCAAGGGCAAGAAGTAGCCGCCGATCCGGCCGCGGCCGGGTGGATGAAACGGACACAAGAGGGCCCGTCGTGCGAAAGCGCGGCGGGCCCTCCGCCGTGCGGACGGCCGTCCGTCGGAGGAAGTGGGTGCACAGGGCCCCTTACCAACCGGCCGGTCGGCCCTTACGCTGTGCTCGGTAGTTACTCGCGAGTTAAACAAGAGTCGCCGTTGTCCGTGGGCCGCACCACACCCGCGGGCCGGACAACGGCGGACAACGGCGTTGCCCGTGAGTGGAACAACACCGAGAGTGAAACCAGCCGCACTTTGAGTCAGCCGCACCGTCGCGGGCCCGGAGGATGTCGTGAGCGACACACAGACCATGATCGAGAACCGTCCGCCGTCCGTGGCGGCCCTCTTCCTGGAGCGCGTGGCGGCCACACCGGACGCCGAGGCCTACCGCTATCCCGTGCCGTCCCCGTCCGGAGACGGGCCCGACGACTGGCGGACGCTGACCTGGGCACAGGCCGCCGAACGGGTGTACGCCATCGCGGCGGGCCTCATCCAGCTCGGCGTACGGCCCGAGGAGCGGGTCGCGCTCGCCTCCTCCACCCGCGTCGAGTGGATCCTCGCCGACCTCGGCATCATGTGCGCCGGCGCGGCGACGACCACCGTCTACCCGCAGACCAACGCCGAGGAGTCGGCGTTCATCCTCTCCGACTCCGAGAGCCGGGTGCTGATCGCGGAGAACGCCGAGCAGCTCGCCAAGGCCCGCGACAAGCGCGCCGAACTGCCCGAGCTGGCCCATGTGGTCGTCGTCGACCCGGCCGGGGTCGAGCGGACCGCCGAGGAGGGCGACTGGGTCCTCACCCTGGACGAGCTGGAGAGCCGGGGCGCCGCCCACCTGGAGAAACACCCCGAGCTGATCAAGGAACGCGTCGGCGCGATCACCAAGGACCAGCTCGCCACCCTCATCTACACCTCCGGCACCACCGGCCGCCCCAAGGGCGTGCGGCTGCCGCACGACAACTGGTCCTACATGGCCAAGGCCACCGCCGCGACGGGCCTGATCAGCGGCGACGACGTGCAGTACCTCTGGCTGCCGCTCGCCCACGTGTTCGGCAAGGTGCTCACCTCCGGGCAGATCGAGGTGGGGCACGTCACCGCCGTCGACGGCCGCGTCGACAAGATCATCGAGAATCTGCCGGTCGTGCAGCCGACGTACATGGCCGCCGTGCCGCGCATCTTCGAGAAGGTCTACAACGGCGTCGCCGCCAAGGCCCGGGAGGGCGGCGCGGCCAAGTACAAGATCTTCCAGTGGGCGGCCGGGGTCGCCCGCGAGTACGCCAGGGCGAGCCAGGACAACTTCCGGCGCACCGGAACGGCGTCGGCCCCGTTCGGGCTCACCGGCAAGCACAAGGTCGCCGACCGCCTCGTCTTCGCCAAGATCCGCGAGGCCTTCGGCGGCCGGCTGCGCGCCTGCGTCTCCGGCTCCGCCGCGCTCGCCCCCGAGATCGGCTACTTCTTCGCCGGCGCCGGCATCCACATCCTGGAGGGGTACGGGCTCACCGAGTCCTCGGCGGCGTCGTTCGTCAACCCCGGCGAGGCGTACCGCACCGGCACGGTCGGCAAGCCGCTGCCCGGCACCGAGGTGCGGATCGCCGACGACGGCGAGGTTCTGCTGCGCGGCCCCGGCATCATGGAGGGCTACCACGGGCTGCCCGAGAAGACCGCCGAGGTGCTGGAGGCGGACGGCTGGTTCCACACCGGCGACATCGGCGAGCTCTCGCCCGACGGCTACCTGCGCATCACCGACCGCAAGAAGGACCTGATCAAGACCTCCGGCGGCAAGTACGTGGCGCCGGCCGAGGTCGAGGGCCAGTTCAAGGCGGTCTGCCCCTACGTCTCCAACATCCTGGTGCACGGCGCCGACCGGAACTTCTGCACCGCGCTCATCGCCCTCGACGAGGAGGCGATCCTCGGCTGGGCGAAGGAGAACGGCCTGGCGGGCAAGTCGTACGCCGAGGTCGTCGCGGCCCCGGCGACGGTCGCCCTCGTCGAGCTGTACGTCTCCGAGCTCAACCAGGGGCTGCAACGCTGGCAGACCATCAAGAAGTTCCGCCTGCTCCCGCGCGACCTCGACATCGAGCACGGCGAGATGACCCCGAGCCTGAAGCTGAAGCGGCCCGTGGTGGAACGGGAGTTCGGACACCTGATCGACGAGATGTACGCAGGCACGCGCGAGGCGTAGCCACGACCGTCCGCGGGCGCCGCGGGGTCGCGCGAAGTGACCCGGCGGTGCCCGCGCGGCTCACGTGCTGCGCAGCTGCCGCAGGGTCTCCTCCATGCGGCGGACGTGGTGGCGGAGCTCGAAGATGTCCTGGGCCGGGTGCGAGGACAGGTGCGTGTCGAGCTCGTCCAGATGGGCCGAGAGCTGTTCGAACTGGCGTTGTTCGCGGGCCAGCATCCGCTCCAGCTGGCGGTTCTTGCGGTGCAGATCAAGGAAGACGCTCACCTTGGCCCGCAGCACCCAGGGGTCGAACGGCTTGGTGAGGTAGTCGGCCGCCCCGGTGGCGTAGCCGCGGAACGCGTAGCCCGCGTCCGAGTCCGTGCCGGTCAGGAAGATGATCGGCACGTCCTTGGTCTGGTCGAGCCGTTTGATGTGCGTGGCCGTCTCGAAGCCGTCCATGCCCGGCATCCGGATGTCCAGGAGCACCACCGCGAACCGCTGCCTGAGCAGCGCCTTCAACGCCTCCTCGCCCGACCGCGCGCGGACCAGCGGCTCGTTGAGGGAACCGAGCACGGCCTCCAGGGCGATCAGGTTGTCCTCCATGTCGTCGACCAGGAGGATCCCGGCGCGGTCCTCGGCCGTGCCGCCGGCCCTCTGCTCAGGGTTCATCGCCGGCGCCTCACTCGCTCCGTGTTCCTCATCCGTCACTCGCTTCCCGGCCGGCCTCCGGCTCGGCGTGCGGCTCGCCGGCCCGGTCCCCCTCCGGGTCCAACAGTGCGCACACCACCGTCAGCAGCCTGTCGACGTCCACCGGCTTGGGTACGTAGTCGTCGGCGCCGCGGGCGATGGACTGCTCGCGGTCGCCGGGCATCGCCTTGGCGGTGAGCGCGACGATCGGCAGCCGGGCCCAGCGCGGGGTGCGACGGAGGGCGGCTATCGTCTCGTAACCGTCCATCTCGGGCATCATGATGTCCATCAGGACCAGTTCGACGTCCGGGTGGCGCTCCAGCGTCTCGATGCCCTCGCGGCCGTTCTCCGCGTAGAGGACCGGCATGCCGACCCGGCCCAGGACGTGGGTGAGCGCGAAGACGTTGCGGATGTCGTCGTCCACGATGAGGACCGGCCGGCCCGCCAGCACCCGGCCCGCGCGGCCCGACGCCCACTCCTCCAGCCGGCCGGAACCGGGCGGAAAGCCGTCGGAACCGAGCGGAAAGCCGTCCTGACCGGGCGGCAGGCCGTCGGGGCCGGTGGCGGGCGCGAAGCCCGTGGTGGGGGACGGCGCCAGGAGGCCGGGGGAGAGCCCCGCGGAGGGCTCCGGGACCGGCTCCGGCAGCGGACGGTCCTCCGCATGGCCGGGGCAGGTGACCGGCACGTACAGGGTGAAGGTGGAGCCCTTCCCCGGCCGGCTCTCCGCCGTGATGCGGCCGCCGAGCAGGCCCGCGATCTCCCGGCTGATGGACAGGCCGAGCCCCGTGCCGCCGTACTTGCGATGCGTGGTGCCGTCCGCCTGCTGGAACGCGTCGAAGATCACCGGCAGTTTCTCCGGGGCGATGCCGATGCCGGTGTCGGAGACCGCGAAGGCGATCGTGCCCTCCCCGCCGCCGTTTCTGCCCGTGCTCCCGCCGCCGTCCCCGTCCGCGGGCCGCTGCTCGGGGTCGTGCACGCGGTTGACGCGCAGTTCGACCCGGCCCGACGCGGTGAACTTGATCGCGTTGGAGAGCAGATTGCGCAGGATCTGCTGGAGCCGCTGCTCGTCGGAGAACATCTCCCGCGGCACGTCCTCGCCGACCGCGATCTCGAAGGCGAGCCCCCGCTCCAGGGTGAGCGGGCGGAAGACGGCGTGCACGTAGTCGAGCAGCTTCATCAGCGGCAGCCGCTTGGGGCGGACGTCCATCCGGCCGGCCTCGATCTTCGACAGGTCCAGGATGTCGTTGATCAGTTGCAACAGGTCGGAGCCGGAGCGGTGGATGGTTCCGGCGAAGTGCACTTCCTGGTCGGTGAGATGGCCGTCGGGGTTGTCGGCGAGCAGTCGGGCCAGGATGAGCAGGGAGTTCAGCGGGGTGCGCAGCTCGTGCGACATGTTGGCGAGGAACTCGGACTTGTACTGCGAACTGGTCGCCAGCAGCGCCGCCTTCTCCTCCAGCGCGGCATTCGAACGCTGGAGTTCGGCCTGCTGCCGCTGGAGTTCGTCGGACCGCTCCTGCAACTGCGTGGCGAGCCGCTGGGACTCGCCGAGCAGCGACTCGGTGCGGGAGTTGGCGATGATCGTGTTGATGGCGACGCCGATGGTGTTCACGAACTGGTCGAAGAACGCCAGATGCACGTCCGAGAAGCGCGAGAACGAGGCCAGTTCGATCACGCCGAGCAGTTTGTTCTCGAACAGGATCGGAATGATGACGACACTGGCAGGCGCCGCCTCGCCCAGACCGCTGCCGATCTTGATGTAACCGGGCGGCGCCTCCTCCACCAGGATCCGCTTCTTCTCCCGCGCCGCCTGCCGCACCAGCCCGTGCACCGGCAGCCCGCCCGTCTCCACGGTGGCCTCCTGCGCCGCCCCGTACCCGGCGATGAACGCGAGCCCCTTCGCCGGTACGGCGGTGCCGGGCAGCGCCCCGTCCTCCGCCGGGTCGGCCAGGAAGAAGGCCCCGTACTGGGCGTTCACCAACGGGGTCAGCTCGCGCAGGATCAGATCGGCGACCTCCATCAGATCCCGGTGGCCCTGCATCAGCGCGGCCAGCCGGGCCAGATTGGACTCCAGCCAGTCCTTGGCCCGGGTGGTCTCCCGGAGGTTGGCCACCATCAGGTTGATGTTGTCCTTCAGCTCCGCGACCTCGCCGCGCGTCGCCACCGTGATCGAACGTGACATGTCGCCCTGCGCCACCGCCGAGGCGACCTCGGCGATCGCCCGTACCTGAGTGGTCAGATTCGACGCCAGTTCGTTCACGTTCGTCGTCAGCCGCTTCCAGGTGCCGTACACGCCCTCCACCCGGGCCTGTCCGCCGAGCTGCCCCTCGCTGCCCACCTCGCGGGCCACCCGGGTCACCTCGGAGGAGAAGGAGGAGAGCGTGTCCACCATCGTGTTGATGGTGGTCTTCAGTTCGAGGATCTCGCCGCGCGCGTCCACGTCGATCTTCTTCGACAGATCGCCCGAGGCGACCGCCGTGGCGACCTGCGCGATGTTGCGCACCTGGGAGGTGAGGTTGTCCGCCATGTAGTTGACGCTGTCGGTGAGATCCCGCCACACCCCCGACACGCCCTGCACCTGCGCCCGCCCGCCGAGCCGCCCGTCGGTGCCGACCTCGCGCGCCACCCGCGTCACCTCGTCGGCGAAGGCCCGCAGCTGCTCCACCATCGTGTTGACGGTGTCCTTCAGCTCCAGGATCTCGCCGCGCGCGTCCACGGTGATCTTCTTCGACAGATCGCCATTGGCGACGGCCGTCGTCACCTGGGCGATGTTCCTCACCTGTGAAGTGAGGTTGAGCGCCATGAAGTTGACGTTGTCCGTCAGCTCCTTCCACACCCCCGACGCGCCCCGCACCTGCGCCTGACCGCCCAGATTTCCCTCGGTGCCGACCTCGCGGGCGACGCGGGTGACCTCGTCGGCGAAGGCGGAGAGCTGGTCGACCATGGTGTTGATGGTCGACTTCAGCTCCAGGATCTCGCCCTTCGCCTCCACCGTGATCTTCTTGCCGAGGTCGCCCTGCGCCACGGCCGTCGACACGAGTGCGATGTTGCGCACCTGGGAGGTGAGGTTGTCCGCCATGAAGTTGACGTTGTCGGTGAGGTCCTTCCACACCCCGGACACGCCTCGCACCTGTGCCCGGCCGCCGAGCTTGCCCTCGGTGCCGACCTCGCGGGCGACGCGGGTGACCTCGTCGGCGAAGGCGGAGAGCTGGTCGACCATGGTGTTGATGGTCGACTTCAGCTCCAGGATCTCGCCCTGTGTCTCGGCGGTGATCTTCTGGCTGAGATCGCCGTTGGCGACGGCCGTCGTCACCTGCGCGATGTTGCGGACCTGGCCGGTGAGATTGGCGGCCATGAAGTTGACGTTGTCGGTGAGGTCCTTCCACACCCCCGACACGCCCCGCACCTGTGCCCGGCCGCCCAGCCTGCCCTCGGTGCCGACCTCGCGGACCACCCGCGTCACCTCGTCGGCGAAGGCGGACAGCTGATCGACCATCGTGTTGACGGTGAGCTTCAGCTCCAGCAGCTCGCCGGTCGCCTCCACCGTGACCGTACGGGTGAGATCGCCGCGCGCCACCGCCGTGGTGACCAGCGCGATGTCCCGGACCTGCGCGGTCAGCCGCGACGCCATCGCGTTGACGGCCTCCGTCACGTCCCGCCAACTGCCCGAGAGCCCGCGCACCTTGGCCCGGCCGCCGAGCCGGCCGTCGGTACCGACCTCGCGGGCCACCCGGGTCACCTCGCCGGTGAACAGCGAGAGCTGGTCGACCATCGTGTTGACGGCACGGCCGAGCCGGCGCAGATCGCCGCGCAACTGGCGGTTTCCGTCGTGCAGATCGACCCGCTGGGTCAGATCGCCGCCGGCCACCGCGTCCAGTACGCGGGTGGCGTTGGCCGCGGGGGCCACCAGGGCGTCCAGCACCTCGTTCACGTCGTCGACCCGGGCGGCCCAGCCGCCGAGGCCCGGACTGGCCGAAAGACGCTCGTCGAGACGCCCGTAGCGCACCAGTTCCCGGCGCACGCGCTGGAGTTCGCGCCCGTAGTGCGCCTCGCGGTCCACGATCTGGCGGAAGACGGCGGTGAGCTCGGCGACGATGCAGTAGCTCTGGCCGGAGGCCCGGCCGCCGGGGTCCCGGCCGTGGCCCCGGTCCCTGTCGGACTCCGCCGGCTGGACGAAGTTCCCGTCCCGGACGGCGGTCATCGCCGCGAGCAGCGGGCGCAGGGCGGACGGGTCGATCGACGTCGGCTCGGAGATCGGGCGCGGCATCGGCACGGAGGCCGGGTGCGACGCCGGTTCGGACGTCGGGTGCGGAGTCGGTGCGGAGGCCGAGACCGATTCCTGATCGGATGCTCGAATTTGATCGTTTTCCTGCCCGCTTTGGAGCGCATCCTTAGCACTGTTCTTACCCACGGCGGCCCACTTCGGTAACTCGGCGCTTATGGCCGGGGTCAGTCTGTCACTCTGTCCGCATCGGTACAGGCGAATTCGACCGACTGCTCCGGGAGCTGTCCATGGGGGCCATTCCCACACAACGGGACACCTGGGCCCGTCCGTCCGCCGCGTCGGCCACACCCGAGGGAACGACCCCCACGGGTGACGGTGCGCCCGTCGTGGGCGCGTACGGGAGCGCGGGGTGGCACACGGTGGCGCGTACGTCACTGCCCGGCGGGGCGCTCGCGCCGGGCGCCGCCCGCCGCTTCGTCCGCGAGACGCTCGCCGCGTGGACGGGCCGCGCGGTGCCCGGCGCGGGGGCCCTGACGGAGCGGCTGTGCGACGACGCCGAGGTGGTGGTCAGCGAACTCGTCACCAACGCCGTGGTGCACGCGGGCACGGACGTGGGCGTGGAGTGCCGCCTGGAGTACGCGGAGTGGGACACCGGCCTCCTGCCGGAGGCCGGCCTCCTCCCGGACGCCGGCCTTCTCCCGGAGGCCGGCCTCCTCCCGGACGCCGGTCCGGCCGCTGTCACCGGGACCGTTCCCGACGCCGGTCCGCTGCGGGAGCCGGACGCCGGTTCATTGGCGGACGCGGGGTGCCCGGAGAACGACGGCGCGTGCATCCGGGCCGGTGCCGACGGAGCCGCCGGACACGCCGCGCTCGTCGTGGAGGTGTCCGACCGCCATCCCTCCCGGCCCGTACGGGACGAGGGCGCCGGCCGCGGCTTCGGCACGCCGGAGTACGGCCGCGGACTGCGGCTCGTCGCCGCGCTGACCCAGGAGTGGGGCGTCACCTACCGCCGGGGCACCAAGTGCGTATGGGCGCGGCTGGCGGGGGAGAAGGCCGTGGGGCACGAGGGTGCGACGGAGGTTACGGAGGTTACGGCGGTCACGGATGTTGCCGATGTGACCGTCGTCACGGATGTGGCGGGCGCCTGCCCCGTGGATCCCCCTCCCGCCGAGGTTTCGGCGGGGACAGCGGCTCCCTCGGCCCCGTCCGGCTCCCCGGCTCTCCTCGCATCCCCCGGCCCCCGTCCCTCCCGGCCCCCCGACGGTCCCGAGCAGGACTGGCTGGACCGGGGCGCGCTCTCCTTCCTCGCCGAGGCGTCCGACCTGCTGGCCGGGCAGCTCGACGAGGACCTGCTCGCCGCGCTCGCCTGTCAGCTCCTCGTGCCCCGGCTCGCCGAGTGGTGCGCGGTCTGGCTGGAGGACGGGACCACCGACCGGCGCCCGGCCGGTACCGGCGGCACGTCCGGCCCCCGGCTCGCCCGCGTCTGGCACAGCAGCGAGGACCGCCTCGAGGAACTGCGCCGCGTCCTGGAGAAGGACCCGCCCCTGGTGCCCGACGCCGTACGCAGCAGCCCGGTACCTATTCCCTGGCCCGCGGAGGCGCTGGACCCGCATCCGCAGGACGTCGCCGGTGCCGGGGCGGACGCCGGCCCCGGAGGTGTCGCCCTCGCCTACCGGCTGATCGCCGGTGGCCGTCCGCTCGGCACCGTCGTCATCGGCCGGTCCGGCGTGGCGCGCTTCCCCGACGAGGTCACCGGGCTGGTCGAGGACGTCTGCCGCCGGGTCGCCCAGGCCGTCGGCGCGGCCCGCCAGTACGCCCGGCAGGCCAACATCAGCCGCGTCCTCCAGCGTGGTCTGCTGCCCGGCGCGGTCGCCGAGATACCGGGGATGCGCAGCGCCCTCGTCTACGAACCGCGTGACAAGGGCGGCCCCAGCGGCGACTTCTACGACCTGTTCCCCGCCGGGCTCGGCCGCTGGTCGTTCGCGATCGGCGACGTCCAGGGCAAGGGCCCCGAGGCCGCGGTGGTCATCGGGCTGGCCCGGCCGTGGCTGCGGCTGCTGGCCCGCGAGGGGTACGCCGTCCCGGAGGTCCTGGACCGGCTCAACCAGCTCCTCCTCGACGACGCCACCGAGGCCTCGGACGCCGCCGCGCGGGCCCTGGTCGCCGCCGGGGTCCCGGACCTCGGCGCCGACGACGGGCCGCAGAACCGGTTCCTGTCCCTGCTCTACGGCGAGCTGGCGCCCGTCGAGGGCGGGGTGCGCTGCACGCTCGCCTCCGCCGGGCATCCGCTGCCGCTGGTGCTGGCGCCCGACGGGAGCGTGCGGACGGCGGCGCGGCCGCAGACGCTGCTCGGCGTGGTGGAGGACGCGACGTACGACTGTGAAACGTTCGAACTCCGCTCCGGGGACACGTTGCTGTGTGTCACGGACGGGGTGACCGAGCGGCGGCACGGGTCGCGGCAGTTCGACGACGGGGAGGGGCTGGCGGAGGCGTTGGCGGGGTGCCGGGGGTTGTCGGCGGAGCTGGTCGCGGATCGCATTCGCCGGCTCGTTCATGAGTTCGGTGATCGGCCGCCGGAGGATGACCTGGCTCTGCTGGTGCTTCAGGCGGAGTGATGTTTTCGCCCCCGCCGCCCCTACCCTTCCCGTCCCCCGGGGGCTGCGCCCCCGGACCCCCAAAAGATTGCGCAGTTCCCCGCGCCCCTTAACGGCCGCAGGGTTCCGTGCGCCGTGCGGGAGAATGGAACGCATGCCTTCCGCTCTTCCCGATGGTGAGCCCGTGCCCGGTGACGGGGCTCTGCCCGCGTCCGCCCTGGTGGGGGCCGTCGATCGGCCCCTCGGGTTCTATCTGCACGTTCCCTACTGCGCGACCCGCTGCGGGTACTGCGACTTCAACACCTACACCGCCACCGAGCTGCGCGGCAGCGGCGGTGTGCTCGCCTCCCGCGACAACTACGCCGACACGCTGATCGACGAGATCCGGCTCGCCCGCAAGGTCCTCGGCGACGACCCCCGCGAGGTCCGTACGGTCTTCGTCGGCGGCGGCACGCCGACGCTGCTGGACGCGGCCGACCTCGTACGGATGCTGGGGGCGGTGCGCGAGGAGTTCGGGCTCGCGGCGGACGCCGAGGTGACGACGGAGGCGAACCCCGAGTCCGTCGACCCGGCGTACCTGGCCGCGCTGCGGGAGGGCGGCTTCAACCGGATCTCCTTCGGGATGCAGAGCGCGCGGCAGCACGTGCTCAAAGTGCTCGACCGCACCCACACCCCCGGCAGGCCCGAGCGGTGTGTCGCCGAGGCCCGGGCGGCCGGGTTCGCGCACGTCAACCTCGACTTGATCTACGGCACGCCGGGGGAGTCCGACGACGACTGGCGGGCCTCGCTCGACGCCGCGCTCGGTGCCGGTCCCGACCATGTCTCGGCGTACGCGCTGATCGTCGAGGAGGGCACGCGGCTCGCGGCGCGGATCCGGCGCGGGGAGGTGCCGATGACCGACGACGACGTGCACGCGGACCGGTACCTGATCGCGGAGGAGGTGCTCTCCGCGGCGGGGTACGACTGGTACGAGGTGTCCAACTGGGCGACGTCGGACGCGGCGCGGTGTCTGCACAACGAGCTGTACTGGCGGGGGGCGGACTGGTGGGGGGCGGGCCCGGGGGCGCACTCCCATGTGGGGGGCGTGCGGTGGTGGAACGTCAAGCATCCGGGGGCGTACGCGGGGGCGTTGGGGGAGGGGCGGTCGCCGGGGGCGGGGCGCGAGGTGCTGTCGGAGGAGGACCGGCGGGTGGAGCGGATCCTGTTGGAGCTGCGGCTTCGGGAGGGTGTGCCGTTGGGGTTGCTGCGGGAGGAGGGGCTCGCCGCGTCCCGTCGCGCGCTGGCCGACGGGCTTCTTGAGCCCGGGCCGTACGAGGAGGGCCGGGCCGCCCTCACCCTCCGCGGCCGCCTTCTCGCCGACGCGGTCGTGCGGGATCTGGTGGACTGAGGGTTCCCCTGCGGGGGGTGCGCCTGGTGTTTTCCTCGCCCCCGCCGCCCCTACCCTTCCCGTCCCTGCAAGGGGCTCCGCCCCTTGCACCCCGACACGGGGCTTCGCCCCGTTTTGCGCAGTTCCCCGCGCCCCTGATCACGGGCGCGGGGAACTGCGCAATCTTTTGGGGGTCCGGGGGCTTGCCCCCGGAGGGACCTTCGCTCAGCCCTCCGCCGGGGCCGTGACGAAGTCGATCAGTTCCTCCACCCGGCCCAGGAGCTCCGGCTCCAGGTCCTTGTACGTGTGCACCGCGGACAGAATCCGCTGCCACGCCGCCCCCGTGTTCTCCGGCCACCCCAGCCCCCGGCACACCCCCGTCTTCCAGTCCACCCCCCGCGGCACCCGCGGCCACCCCGCGATGCCGACCGCCGCCGGCTTCACCGCCTCCCACACGTCGATGAACGGATGCCCCACCACCAACGCGTACTCGCTCGTCACCGCCTCCGCGATCCGGGACTCCTTGGAGCCCGGCACGAGGTGGTCCACCAGAACCCCCAGCCGCGCATCCGGCCCCGGCGCGAACTCGGCGACCACCGCCGGAAGATCGTCGACCCCGGACAGGTACTCGACGACGACCCCCTCCACCCGCAGATCGTCGCCCCACACCTTCTCCACCAGCTCCGCGTCGTGCCGCCCCTCGACGTAGATCCGCCCGGCCCGCGCCACCCGCGCCCGCGCCTGAGGCACCGCCACGGACCCCGACGCCGTCCGCGTGGGCCGCACCGGGCCCCGCCCGGCCGCCGCGGCCGGCCGCACCAGCGTCACCGGCCGCCCCTCCAGCAGAAAGCCGCGCGGTTCCATCGGGAACACGCGGTGCTTGCCGAAGCGGTCCTCCAGAGTCACCGTGCCGGCCTCGCAGCGGATCACCGCCCCGCAGAAGCCGGTCGCCGGCTCCTCCACCACGAGCCCGGGCTCCGCCGGAACCTCCGGCACGGCCCGGGGCTTCTTCCACGGCGGGGTCAGGTCCGGAGAGTACTGGCGCATTCGACCGACGATAGGGAAAGCTCCCCGCCGGTCACGGCGACACGCCGAAGCGCCGTGCCAGCGCGTCCCGTTGTGCCCGGACGAACCGCGCGTTGACGAGCGCCCCGTGACCGGGCACGTACACCGCGTCCTCGCCGCCGAGGTCCAGCAGCCGGTCGAGCGCGGCCGGCCAGTGCGCGGGCACGGCGTCGGGTCCCGCCTGCGGCTCGCCGGACTCCTCGACCAGGTCGCCGCAGAAGACCACCTCCGGGGAGGAGGTCGTCGCGGGGACCAGTACCGCGAGGTCGTGCGCGGTGTGGCCGGGGCCCACGTTGGCCAGCAGCACGGTGAGCCCGCCGCCCAGGTCGAGGGTCCACTCGCCGGTGACGTGGTGGCGGGGCGGGGCCAGCAGCTCCGCCGCCTCGGCCGCCGCCTCCTCCGCCAGCCCGTTGCGTACGGCGTCCGCGCGCAGCTCCTCCCGCCCGCGCGGCGTGTACGCCGAGTCGACGCCGACCGCGCCGAACACCTCCGCGTCCGGGAACGCCGCCGCGCCGAAGACATGGTCGAAGTGCGGGTGGGTCAGCGCGAGATGCGTCACACGGCGCACGCGCCCCGTGCCCGCGCCCCCGCCCAGCAGCCCCTCGGCCTCCGCGCGCAGCCGTCCGCCCTCCGCCACGCTCGACCCCGCGTCCACCAGCAGCGCCGCGCCCTCGCCGACGACGAGTCCGGCCGTGCAGTCCCACCGCGGCAGCCGGCACCGTCCGGCCCGGGCCGTCACCCGCTCCCAGCCCGCCGCCGTTTCGCAGTCCTCCCACAGCACGCTCATACCGGGACGCTAACGGCGACAACGCCCCGCGGCACGACGTCGCAGGCCCCGCCCTTGCCCGGGCCGTACCCCCCGGCCGTACACTGGACCGGGGATGCTGGCACTCGCGCACATGGAGTGCCAGACGCAGTCGCCGAGGAGACGGCCTTCTGGAGGTGTGCGCGGATGCTCAGTGAACGCAGGCTCGAAGTGCTGCGCGCCATCGTCCAGGACTACGTGGGCACCGAGGAGCCGGTCGGTTCCAAGGCGCTCACCGAACGGCACTCCCTGGGCGTCTCCCCGGCCACCGTGCGCAACGACATGGCGGCCCTCGAGGACGAGGGCTACATCGCGCAGCCGCACACCAGCGCCGGGCGCATCCCCACGGACAAGGGCTACCGCCTCTTCGTCGACAAGCTGGCAGGCGTCAAACCGATGACGGCGCCCGAGCGGCGGGCGATCCAGAACTTCCTCGACGGCGCCGTCGACCTGGACGACGTCGTCGCCCGTACGGTGCGGCTGCTCGCGCAGCTCACCCGGCAGGTGGCGGTCGTGCAGTACCCGTCGCTGACCCGTTCGACCGTGCGGCACGTGGAGCTGCTGTCGCTCGCCCCCGCGCGGGTGATGCTGGTGCTGATCACGGACACCGGGCGGGTCGAACAGCGCATGGTCGACTGCCCGGCGCCGTTCGGCGAGGCCGCGCTCGCGGATCTGCGGGCACGGCTGAACAGCAGGGTCGCGGGGCGCCGCTTCGCGGACGTGCCGCCGCTCGTCCAGGACCTGCCGGAGGCGTTCGAGGAACCGGAGGACCGCGCGACGGTCTCCACGGTCCTCTCCACGCTCCTGGAGACGCTCGTCGAGGAGACCGAGGAACGGCTGATGATCGGCGGCACCGCCAATCTCACCCGCTTCGGACATGACTTCCCTCTCACCATCCGGCCCGTCCTGGAGGCGCTGGAGGAGCAGGTCGTGCTCCTCAAGTTGCTGGGCGAGGCGAAGGATTCGGCCATGACCGTGCGTATCGGTCACGAGAACGCCCACGAGGGACTCAACTCCACGTCCGTCGTCTCCGTCGGCTACGGTTCGGGCGGCGAGGCAGTAGCCAAACTCGGCGTGGTCGGACCGACCCGCATGGATTACCCGGGAACGATGGGAGCGGTACGAGCGGTGGCACGGTACGTCGGACAGATCCTGGCGGAGTCTTAAGGTGGCCACGGACTACTACGCCGTACTCGGCGTGCGCCGCGACGCGTCGCAGGATGAGATCAAGAAGGCCTTCCGGCGGCTCGCCCGCGAGCTGCATCCGGACGTCAACCCCGATCCCAAGACGCAGGAGCGCTTCAAGGAGATCAACGCCGCCTACGAGGTGTTGTCGGACCCGCAGAAGAAGCAGGTCTACGACCTCGGCGGCGACCCCCTCTCGCAGAGCGGCGGGGGCGGTGCGGGCGGCTTCGGCGCCGGCGGCTTCGGCAACTTCTCCGACATCATGGACGCGTTCTTCGGCACGGCGTCGCAGCGCGGGCCGCGCTCGCGCACCCGCCGCGGCCAGGACGCGATGATCCGCATCGACGTCGAGCTCGACGAGGCGGCCTTCGGCACGACGAAGGACATCCAGGTCGACACGGCGGTCGTCTGCACGACCTGCAACGGCGAGGGCGCCGCGCCCGGCACCTCCGCGCAGACCTGCGACATGTGCCGCGGGCGCGGCGAGGTCTCGCAGGTCACGCGGTCCTTCCTCGGCCAGGTCATGACCTCCCGGCCCTGCCCCCAGTGCCAGGGCTTCGGCACGGTCGTGCCCACCCCGTGCCCGGAGTGCGCGGGCGACGGGCGGATCCGGTCCCGGCGCACGCTGACGGTGAAGATCCCCGCCGGTGTCGACAACGGCACGCGGATCCAGCTCGCGGGGGAGGGCGAGGTCGGGCCGGGCGGCGGGCCCGCCGGTGACCTCTACGTGGAGATCCACGAGACCGCGCACTCCATGTTCCAGCGGCGTGGGGACGATCTGCACTGCACGGTGACGATCCCGATGACGGCCGCGGCGCTCGGCACGAAGGTGCCGCTGGAGACGCTGGACGGTCTTGAGGAGGTCGACATCCGGCCCGGCACGCAGTCCGGGCAGTCGATCCCGCTGCACGGGCGGGGGGTCACCCACCTGCGCGGTGGGGGGCGTGGGGATCTCGTCGTGCATGTCGAGGTGCAGACGCCGGGGAAGCTCGATCCCGAGCAGGAGCGGTTGTTGCGGGAGCTGGCGAAGCTGCGGGGCGAGGAACGGCCGACGGGGCAGTTCCAGCCGGGGCAGCAGGGATTGTTCTCGCGCCTGAAGGACGCGTTCAACGGCCGCTAGCGGCCGGGGGTTGTCCGCACCGCCGCCGGGTGCGCGCGGGGGCGCGGGAGAGCTCGGGTGGGCGGGGTGCGTTGACGGGTGCGGGCGGGTCGTGGTTGCTCGCGCAGTTCCCCGCGCCCCTTGAGGGGCGCGGGGCGGCGGGGGCGGGAAAACCCTGCGGAACCGTCGATTCGGACTTGTCAGGGGGACGTGGCACCATGCGGGCATGTCCTCCCCGCTGACCGATCTGTTCCCGCACCCGATCGTGCAGGCCCCCATGGCCGGCGGCGTATCGGTCCCGCGGCTGGCCGCCGCCGTCAGCGACGCCGGTGGCCTCGGTTTCCTCGCCGCCGGCTACAAGACCGCCGACGGCCTCTACCAGGAGATCAAGCAGATCCGCGGCCTCACGGCCCGCCCCTTCGGCGTGAACCTCTTCCTCCCGCAGCCCGAACACGGCGACCCCGCCGCCGTCGAGGTCTACGCCCACCAGCTCGCCGGCGAGGCCGCCTGGTACGAGACGGAACTCGGCGACCGCGACAGCGGCCGCGACGACGGCTACGAGGCCAAGCTCGCCGTCCTCCTCGACAACCCCGTCCCCGTCGTCTCCTTCCACTTCGGCGCCCCCACCCGCGACACCGTCGACGCCCTGCACCGCGCCGGCACCTTCGTGCTGGCCACCGCCACCACCGCCGAGGAGGCCCTCGCCGTCCAGGAGTGCGGCGCCGACGGCGTGATCGCCCAGGGCACCGAGGCCGGCGGCCACCAGGGCACCCACCGAGACCTCGCCGAGAACGACGGCACCGGCATCGGACTGCTCGCCCTGCTCGCCCGGGTCCGCGAGACCGTAGCCCTGCCCGTCCTGGCCGCCGGCGGCCTGATGCGCGGCAGCCAGATCGCCGCCGTCCTCGCCGCCGGCGCCAGCGCGGCCCAGCTCGGCACCGCCTTCCTCGCCACCGACGAGTCCGGCGCCCACCCCCTGCACAAACAGGCGCTGACCGACCCCCTCTACGTCCGCACCGAGCAGACCCGCGCCTTCTCCGGCAGACCCGCGCGCGCCCTCGTCAACCGGTTCCTGCGGGAGCACGGCCGCTACGCGCCCGCCGCCTACCCCGAGGTCCACCACCTCACCGCCCCGCTGCGCCGCGCCGCCGCCGCGGCGGGCGACCCGCAGGGCATGGCGCTGTGGGCGGGCCAGGGCCACCGGCTGGCCCGCGCGCTGCCCGCCGGACAGCTCGTCGAACTGCTGGCGGCGGAACTCGACGCGGCGGCGGCCACCCTGCCGTCCCACCCGGCGGGAGGCACGGCCCGATGACGGCACCGGTGTTCGTCGTGGACGAACTGCGCGACACGGAACCCGAGTTCGTACTGGACGGCCCCGAGGGACGGCACGCCGTCTCGGTGAAGCGGCTGCGGCCCGGCGAGGACGTCGTCCTCACCGACGGGCGGGGCCGCTGGGCCGAGGGCGTCGTCAAGGCCGCCGAGGGCAAGGACCGCCTCGTCGTCACCGGCCTGGCACACGTGCGCGAGGAGCCGGCGGAGCAGCCCCGCATCACCGTCGTCCAGGCGCTGCCCAAGGGCGACCGGGGCGAACTCGCCGTGGAGACCATGACCGAGGTCGGCGTCGACACGATCGTGCCCTGGCAGGCGGCCCGCTGCATCACCCAGTGGAAGGGCGAACGGGGCCTGAAGGCGCTCGCCAAGTGGCGGGCCACCGCGCGCGAGGCCGGCAAACAGTCCCGCCGGGTCCGCTTCCCGGAGGTCGCGGACGCGGCGACGACCAGACAGGTTGCCGCACTTCTGGCCAAAGCCGACCTCGCCGCCGTACTGCACTCCGACTTCGAGTACGGCAGCACCCCGCTCGCCACCGCCGAACTCCCCGCCGCCGGCGAGATCGTGCTGGTCGTCGGCCCCGAAGGCGGCGTCGCCACCGACGAGTTGGCGCTGTTCCGGGAGGCGGGTGCGAAGGCGTACGTGCTGGGCCGTAGCGTGTTGCGCACCTCGACCGCCGGCACGGCGGCCGCCGCCCTGCTCCTCGGCCGCACCGGCCGCTGGTCGTAGAAGTCCTCGGGGGACCTCGTCCATGGAACTCGCCCAAGTCCGGCTGCTCGTCACCGACTTCGCCGCCTGCTACCGCTTCTACGCGGACGTCCTCGGCCTCAAGCCGCAGTCGGGCGCGGCGGACGGACCGTACGAGAAGTTCAGCCCGGCCACCGGCTCGGCGGGCATCGCGTTGCAGGACCGGGCGATGATGGCGCAGGTCCTGGACGAACTGGGCGACGAGGCCACCGGCCACCGCTCCCTCGTGGTGCTGCGGGTCGACGACCTGGACGCCTACTGCGCACAGATCGGTTCACGGGGCGCCACCGTGCTGCACGGCCCGGCGCCCATGACGGACCGGATGCGCGTGGCCCACCTCAAGGACCCCGAGGGCAACGTCGTCGAGTTGCAGGAGTGGCTGCTGCTGCGCGCCTGACGCGCGCGCCCTCCGCCGCCGGGGTGGCCGTATGCGCCCTACCGCCGCGCCGGAGGCGGTGGCAGGCTGCCGCGCATGAGGGCAATGACGCGCTCGAAGGGCGGCCGGGTGGCCGCCGTCGCCGGTCTCGTCGTGATCGCCGTCGGTGCCGTGGTCGCCTGCGAACCCGGCGCTCTCGGCGGGGTGTCGGTCGCGTACACCACCGACCAGACCGCGACGCACGAGCTGGAACGACGGCACGTCGACCTGAGCTGGCTGAGCTGCACCGCCGACTACGGGGACAAGGCGGCCACGAACAAGTCCCCCTCGGCGAAAGCCACGACCGTCGCCGCCGTCGACTGCCAGGGCAGGACGGACGACGGCAAGGACGTCACCGTCAAGGGCCGCGTCACGCGTGCGGTGGACGGCAAATGCGTGCGCGGCGAGCTGCGGGCCACCGTCGGCGGCAAGCAGGTCTTCCGCGTCGACGGCCTCGGCGACTGCGAGGGCGCGACCCCCACCCCGCCGGCCACCTACCGGCCGAACACCCCCGGCCGCCCCGGACCCACCGTCACGGTCACCGCCACCCGCACCATCTGGTGCCACGGCGACCCCACGTGCTGGCCCGTGGAGGGCAAGTGATCCGGAACCCTGTCCGCGCGGCCCGGTCGGTGCATAGGGTGAGCTGGTGACACAGCCCGCATCGCCCGCGTATCTCCGGTTCCCGCACCTGCACGGCGACACGGTCGCCTTCACCGCCGAGGACGACGTCTGGGTCGCGCCCCTGGACGGTGGCCGCGCCTGGCGCGTCAGCGCCGACAACGTCCCCGTGAACCATCCCCGCATCTCCCCGGACGGCACCCGGCTCGCCTGGACCTCCACCCGCGACGGCGCCCCCGAGGTGCACCTCGCGCCCCTGGACGGCGGGTCCACGACCCGCCTCACGTACTGGGGCACCAGAACCCAGGTCCGCGGCTGGACCCCCGACGGCGAGGTGCTCGCGCTCAGTACCCACGGCCAGTCCTCGCTGCGCCGCACCTGGGCCCGCGCGATCCCGCTCGACGGCGGCCCCGCCACCACCCTGCCCTACGGCCCGGTCGGCGACGTCGCGTACGGGCCGCACACCGTGCTGCTCTCGGCGCCCATGGGCCGGGAGGCCGCCTGGTGGAAGCGGTACCGCGGCGGCACCGCGGGCAAGCTGTGGATCGACCGCGAGGGCGACGGCGAATTCGTGCGCCTGCACGAGGAGTTGGACGGCAACCTGGAGTACCCGCAGTGGGTGGCCGACCGGCTCGCGTTCCTCTCGGACCACGAGGGCACCGGCGCCCTCTACTCCTCCCTCGCCGACGGCTCCGACCTGCGCCGGCACACGCCGATCGACGGTTTCTACGCGCGGCACGCGGCCACCGACGGCACGCGGGTCGTCTACTCCTGTGCCGGTGAGCTGTGGATCCTGGACGACCTCGACGGGGCCGAGCCGCGCCGCCTGGACATCCGGCTCGGCGGGCAGCGCGTCGACCTCCAGCCCCAGCCCGTCAGCGCCGCCCGCTGGTTCGGCGCCGCCGCCCCCGACCACACCGGCCGCGGCAGCGCCGTCGCCGTACGCGGGGCCGTGCACTGGGTCACCCACCGCTCGGGCCCCGCCCGCGCGCTCGCCGACGAGCACGGCGTACGCGCCCGGCTGCCGCGCACCTTCCGCTCCGAGGGCGAGGAGTGGGTGGTGTGGGTCACCGACGCCGAGGGCGAGGACGCGCTGGAGTTCGCGCCCGCCACCGGCAGCGCCCCCGGCGCCACCCCGCGCCGGCTCGCCGCCGGACAGCTCGGCCGGGTCCTCGGGCTCGCCATGGCGCCCGACGGCAGCAAGGCCGCCGTCGCCTCGCACGACGGGCGGATCCTGCTCGTCGAACGGGACAGTGGCGAGGTCCGCGAGGTCGACCGCAGCGAGGACGGCGAGGCGAGCGGGCTGGTCTTCTCGCCCGACTCCGCCTGGCTCGCCTGGTCCCACCCCGGCGCGCGCCCGCTGCGCCACCTCAAGCTCGCCAACACCGCCGACCTGTCGGTGACCGAGGCCACCCCGCTGCGGTTCCGCGACTTCTCGCCCGCCTTCACCCTCGACGGCAAGCACCTCGCGTTCCTCTCGGCCCGCTCCTTCGACCCGGTCTACGACGAACACGTCTTCGACCTGGCGTTCGTCGGCGGCGTACGCCCGCATCTGATCACGCTCGCCGCGACCACGCCGTCCCCCTTCGGACCGCAGCGGCACGGCCGCCCCTTCGACGCGCCCGACAAGGACGAGACCCCCGACAGCGAGGGCACCCCCAGCACCCGTATCGACCTCGACGGACTCGCCGACCGGATCGTGCCGTTCCCCGTCGAGGCCGCCCGCTACTCCACCCTGCGGGCCGCCAAGGACGGGGTGCTGTGGCTGCGCCACCCCCTCCAGGGCGTCCTCGGCTCCTCGCGCGCCACCCCCGAGGACCCCGACCCCAAGACCGACCTGGAGCGCTACGACCTCGTCCAGCAGCGCGTCGAACACCTCTCCGGGGACGCCGACCACTATGCCGTCACCGGCGACGGCAAACGCGTGCTGCTGTGGACCGACAGCCGGCTCAAGGTCGTCCCCAGCGACCGCCGTGCCTCCGCCGACGAGGACAGCGACACCAACATCTCCGTCGACCTCACCCGCATCCGGCAGACCGTCGACCCGGCCGCCGAGTGGCGGCAGATGTTCGACGAGACCGGCCGCCTCATGCGCGACAACTTCTGGCGGCCCGACCTCGGCGGCACCGACTGGTCCGCCGTGCTCGACCGTTACCGGCCGGTCCTGGACCGGCTCGCCACCCACGACGACCTCGTGGACCTGCTCTGGGAGGTCCAGGGGGAGCTGGGCACCTCGCACGCCTACGTCACCCCCGGCGGGGCCTGGGGCGGCTGGTCCGACCGGCGGCAGGGGCTGCTCGGTGCGGACATCTCCCGTCACAAAGACGGCAGTTGGCGCATCGACCGGGTGCTGCCCTCGGAGACCTCCGACCCCGACGCGCACGCCCCGCTCGCCGCGCCGGGCGTCGCCGTGCGCGCGGGCGACGCGATCGTCGCCGTCGGCGGGCGGCCCGTCGACCCCGTGACCGGGCCCGGGCCGCTGCTCGTCGGCACGGCGGGCAAACCGGTGGAGCTGACGGTGTCCCCGGCGGGCGGCGGCGACCTGCGGCACGCGGTCGTGGTGCCGCTGGAGGACGAGGAGCCGTTGCGCTACCACGCGTGGGTCGCCGACCGGCGGGCCTACGTCCACGAGAAGTCCGGCGGGCGGCTCGGGTATCTGCACGTGCCGGACATGGTCGGCTCCGGGTGGGCGCAGCTCCACCGGGACCTGCGGGTGGAGGTCGTGCGGGAGGGGCTCGTCGTGGACGTCCGGGAGAACCGGGGCGGGCACACGTCGCAGCTGGTGGTGGAGAAGCTGGCGCGGCGGATCGTGGGGTGGGATCTGCCGCGCGGGATGCGGCCGTACAGCTATCCGGAGGACGCGCCGCGCGGGCCCGTGGTGGCCGTCGCGAACGAGTTCTCCGGGTCGGACGGGGACATCGTGAACGCGGCGATCAAGGCGCTCGGGATCGGGCCGGTGGTGGGGACGCGGACGTGGGGCGGGGTCATCGGCATCGACAGCAAGTACCGCCTGGTGGACGGCACGTTGGTGACCCAGCCGAAGTACGCGTTCTGGTTGGAGGGGTACGGGTGGGGCGTGGAGAACCACGGCGTCGACCCGGACGTGGAGGTGGTGACGGCGCCGCAGGACTATGCGGCGGGCCGTGACCCTCAGCTGGACGAGGCGATCCGGTTGGCCCTGGCGGCCCTGGAGGAAACACCGGCGAAGCAGCCACCGGCGCTCCCGTAGGGTTTTTTCGCCCCCGCCGCCCCTACCCTTCCCCTCCCTGACAAGGGGCTCCGCCCCTTGTACCCCGGAGAGCTCGGGTGGGTGGGGTTGTGTGGGGGCGTGCGGGTGGGTGGGTGGTTGCTCGCGCAGTTCCCCGCGCCCCTGAAAAGCCCGGGGGTGCCCCCCGGCTTTTCAGGAACGCGGCGCAGCGCCGCCGTGCGGCTCCGCCGCGTGGGCGCGACGCCGGTGACTCGTGCCCCGTAAGGGGCGCGGGGCTGTGTTGATTTGCGGCTTCGCCGCGCGGGCGCGTCGCCGGTGACCCGTGCCAAGTAGGGGGCGCGGGGAACTGCGCGAGCAACCACGACGCACCCGCACCCGCCAACGAACCCACCCACCCGAGCTCTCATGCGACTCCCCACCCACCCGAGCTCTTCCGCACTCCCCACCCACCTCGAGCCCTCCGTATCCTTCCCACCCACCCCGAGCCTCCAGCGCCTCCCCGCCCGGAGGGCGTCGGGGTTGAAGGGGCGGAGCCCTTGGGGGACGGGACGGGTAGGGGCGGCGGGGGCGAAAAAACTCCCCGGTGCGGCCGATAGCATGCCCGCAGCGTGATCCACCCGCCCGCGAGGAGGAACCCCATGGCCGGAGAGCCGCAGGACGACTGCCTGTTCTGCAAGATCGTCGCGGGACAGGTCCCCGCCACGATCGTTCGCGAGACCGACACCACCCTCGCGTTCCGCGACATCAACCCCCAGGCCCCCACCCACGTCCTCGTCATCCCCAAGGCCCACCACGCCGACGCCGCCGCCCTCGCCACCGCCGACCCCACCCTCGCCGCGGACGTCCTCCGCGAGACCCACGCGGTCGCCACCGACGAAGGACTCGACAGCTACCGCATCGTGTTCAACACGGGCGCCGACGCCGGCCAGACCGTCTTCCACACCCACGCCCACGTCCTCGGCGGCCGCGGCCTCCAGTGGCCCCCCGGCTAGACAGAGGACGGAGGCCACCGTGTCCGCCCGCGAACTCGTCGTCCTCGGCACCGCCAGCCAGGTCCCGACCCGGCACCGCAACCACAACGGCTACCTGCTCCGCTGGGACGCCGAGGGCATCCTGTTCGACCCCGGCGAGGGCACCCAGCGACAGATGCTGCGCGCCGGCGTCGCCGCGCACGACCTGAACCGGATCTGCGTCACCCACTTCCACGGCGACCACTCCCTCGGCCTCGCCGGCGTCATCCAGCGCATCAACCTCGACCGCGTCCCGCACGAGATCACCGCCCACTACCCGGCCTCCGGGCAGCGGTTCTTCGAACGGCTGCGGTACGCGACGGCGTACCGCGAGACGGTCGCGCTCACCGAGGCCCCCGTCGACACCGACGGCGTCCTGGCGCGAACCCCCGCGTACACCCTGCACACCCACCGCCTCGACCACCCCGTCGAGTCCTACGGCTACCGCCTCGTCGAGCCCGACGGCCGCCGCATGCTGCCGGACCGGCTCGCCGCGCACGGCATCGCGGGCCCCGACATCGGCCGCATCCAGCGCGAGGGCTCCCTCGACGGGGTCCCGCTGGAGGCGGTGAGCGAGGAGCGGCGCGGACAGCGGTTCGCGTTCATCATGGACACCCGGCTGTGCGACGGCGTGCACGCCCTCGCCGAGGGCTGCGACCTCCTCGCCATCGAGTCGACCTTCCTCGACGAGGACGAGGAGCTGGCCACCGACCACGGCCACCTCACGGCGGGCCAGGCGGCCCGCGTCGCCCGGGACGCCGGCGTACGGCATCTCGTCCTCACCCACTTCAGCCAGCGCTACCCCGACCCCGCCGAGTTCGAGCGGCAGGCCCGGGCCGCCGGTTTCGCGGGCGAGCTGACCGTCGCCCGCGATCTCCAACGCGTACCGGTTCCGAAACGGGTGTGAAAGAGCCGTAAAATGCTCTGATGCCCATACCGAAAGCCGAACTGCACCTGCATATCGAAGGCACCCTGGAACCGGAGCTCGTGTTCGAGCTTGCCGCGCGCAACGGCGTGTCCCTGCCGTACGCCGACACGGACGCGCTCCGCGAGGCGTACCGGTTCGAGGACCTGCAGTCCTTTCTGAACCTGTACTACGAGCTGATGGCGGTCCTGCGCACCGAGCGGGACTTCGCCGACCTCGCCGACGCCTACCTCGCCCGGGCCGCCGCCCAGGGCGTGCGGCACGCGGAGATCTTCTTCGACCCGCAGGCCCACACCGCGCGCGGTGTGGAGATGGGCACGGTCGTCGAGGGGCTGTGGCGGGCGCTGGGCAGCAGCGCCCGGAACCACGGGATCTCCACCCGGCTGATCCTCTGCTTCCTGCGCGACGAGCCCGCCGAGTCGGCCCTGCGCACCCTGGACGAGGCCAAGCCCTACCTGGACCGCATCACCGGCATCGGACTCGACTCCGCCGAGGTCGGCAACCCGCCCGCGAAGTTCCGCGAGGTCTACGAGGCCGCCGCCGCGCTCGGTCTGCGCCGGGTGGCGCACGCGGGGGAGGAGGGCCCGCCGGAGTACATCACCGAGGCCCTCGACGTCCTCGGCGTGGAACGCGTCGACCACGGCCTGCGCTGCGTGGAGGACCCGGCGCTGGTCGAACGCCTGGTGCGCGACCGTATCCCGCTCACCCTCTGCCCCCTGTCCAACGTCCGCCTGCGCACGGTCGACCGCCTCGCCGACCACCCCCTCCCCGCCATGCTCGACGCCGGCCTCCTCTGCACGGTCAACTCCGACGACCCCGCCTACTTCGGCGGCTACGCCGGCGACAACTTCGACGGCGTACGGGACGAACTCGGGTTGGGGGAGTCCCGCCTCCGCGCACTGGCCCGCAACTCCTTCCTCGCCTCCTTCCTGGACGACGACGAGGAGCTGCGGGCGCGGTACCTGGCGGAGGTGGAGGCATACGCGTTCTCGTAGACTCCCGGCGTGGCATTCCTGAGCACCCCGCACTGCTGCTTCCTGTGACCGGAAGACACTGAGGGCGGCGCCGTCCGGCGCCGCCCTCCTTGGCGTGCCCGCGGCGTGCACGGCCCTTCCGGCGCCGCCCGTTCTCTTGTGAGGCGGCGACTTCCCCGGCTCCTGCGAGGCGGCGGCCTTCCGCGCGCGTGCGGGCACGGTTCCTTCCCTCCACCCCTGTCAGGAGTGCCCCGTGCCCGTGTCGTTTCCCCCTGCCCTCGTACGCTCCCTCGATCTGCTGCGCTGTCCGGCGTGCCGCACCCACCGTCTGTCCCCCGGCCCGCGGGGCACGCTGCGCTGCCCGGCGGGGCATGCCTTCGACGTCGCCCGGCACGGTTACGCCGCACTGCTGACGGGTGTCCGTGCCACCAGCGGTGACGACGCCGGCATGGTCCGGGCCCGGGAGCGGTTCCTGACCGGGGGCGGTTACGCGCCCGTCCGCCGGGCCGTGGCCGCTCTGGCGGCCGGGTCCCGGGCCGGGCGGGCGGACACGGTGCTGGACGTCGGGTGCGGCACCGGGTACTACCTGGCCGGGGTGCTCGACCGGCTGCCCGGCGCCCGTGGCCTCGGGCTGGACACCTCCGTGCGCGCACTGCGCGCGGCGGCCCGGGCCCATGAGCGGGCCGCCGCGGCGGCCTGGGACGTCTTCCGTCCCCTTCCGCTGGCCGACGCGGTGGTCGACGTCGTACTGGACGTGTTCGCGCCGCGCAGTCCGGCCGAGTTCCACCGGGTGCTCCGGCCGACCGGCCGGCTGGTCGTCGTCCGCCCCACCGAGCGGCACCTGGCCGAGCTGCGGGACCGGGTGCCCGCGATGGTCGCCGTCGATCCGGGCAAGGAGCGGCGTCTGCACCGGGCGCTCGATCCCTTCTTCGAGGCCGCCGACGACGAGCGGGTCGAGTACCGCATGGCCTTGGGCGCGACGGAGGCACTGGACCTCGTGGGCATGACGCCGTCCGCCCGGCACGTGAGCCGGGCCGCGCTGGAGGGCGGCGGGCTCCTCCCCGGCCCCGTCACCGTCTCCGTGCTGGCCACCGCCTACCGGCCCCGGCCTCGTTCCCGGTCCCGATTGACGGGACGCCGTTCGAGTATCTAACCTTCATCTGTATACGTGAATAACGTCTACGTAGGGAGATGAGCGAGGGTGAGCCTCGATGCCGGAGCCAGTGGCGTGGCGCAGCGGTTGCGGGACGGGATGGCGGGGGGTGTGCTGTCCTTCCCCCTGACCTCCTTCCACGAGGACGGCTCGCTCGATCCCGACGGGTTCCGGGACTACGTCGCCGGGCGGCTGGCCACCGCGCCCGGGGCCGTCTTCCCGGCCTGCGGGACCGGCGAGTTCTTCTCCCTGGACGAGGAGGAGTACCGGCAGGTCGTCACGGCGACCGTCGAGGCCGCGGCCGGGCGCGTGCCCGTGGTGGCCGGGACCGGGTACGGGTGGGCGCAGGCCGCCCGGTTCGCACGGATCGCCGAGGAGGCCGGCGCCGACGCGCTGCTCGTGCTGCCGCACTACCTCACCGCCGCCCCGCAGGACGGCCTGGTCGCCCAGCTCGCACAGTTGGCCGCCCGCACCCGGCTGCCGCTGATCGCCTACCAGCGCGGCCAGGTCGCCTACGGGCTCGACGCCTTCCGGCGGATCACAACGATCCCCGGCGTCATCGGGCTCAAGGACGGGCACAGCGACCTCGACCGCCTCCAGCGCCTCACCCTCACCGCCCCCGACGGCTTCCTCTTCTTCAACGGCGCCTCCACCGCCGAGATGCAGGCCCGCGCGTACGCCACCGTCGGCGTCCCCGCCTACTCCTCCGCCGTGCACGCCTTCGCGCCCGAGATCGCGAACGCCTTCTTCGCCGCCCTGCGCGACGGCGACGACGGCACGGTGGAGAAGCTGCTGCGCGACTTCTACGTCCCGCTCGTCGAACTGCGCGACCGCGTGCCCGGGTACGCCGTGTCCCTGGTCAAGGCCGCCGCCCGGCTGCGCGGCTGCCCGGTCGGCCCCGTGCGCGCCCCGCTCACCGCCCCCTCGGCCGCCGACCTGGCCGACCTCACCACCCTGCTGACGACCGGACTCGCCCTCGTAGGAGCCGCCCTGTGACCCGCGACCTCACCCTCACGGACGTCCGGCTGACGCCGATCCTCGTCGCCGACCCGCCGCTGCTCAACACCCAGGGCGTGCACCAGCCGTACACCCCCCGGCTGATCATCGAGGTCACCACCGCCGACGGCGTCACCGGCGTCGGCGAGACCTACGGCGACACCAAGTACCTCGAACTGGCCCGGCCGTTCGCCGCGAAACTGGTCGGGCACCGGCTCACCGACCTCAACGGGCTGTTCACACTCATGGACGAGGTCGCCGTCGACTCCTCCCACGTCTCCGGACAGGTCGACGTCGGCGGACTGCGCGGCGTCCAGACCGCCGACAAGCTGCGGCTGTCCGTCGTCTCCGGTTTCGAGGTGGCCTGCCTCGACGCGCTCGGCAGGTCCCTCGGCCTGCCCGTGCACGCGCTGCTCGGCGGCAAGGTCCGCGACGCCGTCGAGTACAGCGCCTACCTCTTCTACAAGTGGGCCGCCCACCCCGAGGGCGTCGCCTCGGAGCGGGACGACTGGGGCGCCGCCGTCGACCCGGCCGGAATCGTCGCGCAGGCACGGAAGTTCACCGAGCGGTACGGCTTCACCTCCTTCAAGCTCAAGGGCGGTGTCTTCCCACCCGAGCAGGAGATCGCCGCGATCCGCGCGCTCGCCGAGGCCTTCCCCGGCCACCCGCTGCGGCTCGACCCCAACGGCGCCTGGTCGGTTCAGACCTCGGTGAAGGTGGCGGCGGAACTCGGCGACGTCCTCGAATACCTGGAGGACCCGGCGCTCGGCACGCCCGCCATGGCAGAGGTCGCCGCCCGCACCGAGGTGCCGCTGGCCACCAACATGTGCGTGACGACGTTCGCGGAGATCAAGGAGGCGTTCACCAAGGACGCCGTACAGGTCGTCCTCTCCGACCACCACTACTGGGGCGGACTGCGCCACACCCAGCAACTCGCCGCGCTGTGCCGCACGTTCGGCGTCGGCGTGTCCATGCACTCCAACACCCACCTCGGCATCAGCCTCGCCGCCATGACCCATGTCGCGGCCACCGTCCCGAACCTCCACCACGCCTGCGACTCGCACTACCCCTGGCAGTCCGAGGACGTCCTCACCGAACGGCTGACGTTCGACGGCGGCAAGGTGACGGTCTCCGACGCCCCCGGCCTCGGCGTCGAACTCGACCGCGACCGGCTCGCGTTCCTGCACCGCCGCTGGCTGGACGACGACGGCGGACTGCGCGAGCGGGACGACGCGGCCGCCATGCGGATCGCCGACCCGGCGTGGGTCACCCCGGTCGTACCGCGCTGGTAGCGGGCCCTGCCGCACGGGGGCGGGGGTGCGCGGGCGCGCGTACCCCCGCCGGACGGGCCCGGTGGTGCACACTGGCCGGAACCGCACCACGTTCAGGGAGCGCACCGTGACCCCGTCCACCGGAGAGGGACCGCACAGCCCCGCCCACGTCGACCCGCTGGCCGCCCTGCGCGCCCCGGGCGATCCGCCCTGGGACGTGTACCTCACCGGCACCGTCTTCCTGGACATCGTCTTCACCGGACTCGACTCCGCCCCCGTGCGCGGCACCGAGTCCTGGGCGCGCGGCATGGGCTCCAGCCCCGGCGGCGTCGCCAACATGGCCACCGCGCTGGCCCGGCTCGGCCTGCGCACCTCCCTCGCCGCCGCGTTCGGCGACGACCACTACGGCGAGTACTGCTGGGACGCCCTCGCACAGGGCGAGGGCATCGACCTCACCCTCTCCCGGACGGTCCCCGGCTGGCACTCCCCGGTCACCGTCTCCATGGCGTACGAGGGGGAGCGCACGATGGTCTCCCACGGGCACGAGCCGCCGCAGGAGGCGGCGCTCGCCCAGGAGAGCGCCCCCGACCACCCGCCGCGCGCCCGCGCCGCGATCGCCTCGCTCGTGCCGGGCGTCCCGGCCCCCTGGATCGCCGAGGCCGCCCGCACGGGCACACGCATCTTCGCCGACGTCGGCTGGGACGACACCGGAGCCTGGGACCTGGCAGGACTCACCGACCTCGCGCACTGCGAGGCGTTCCTGCCCAACGCGGAGGAGGCCATGCGCTACACCGGCGCCGACTGCCCGCGCGCCGCCGCCCGCGCGCTCACCGCACACGTGCCGGTGGCCGTGGTGACCCTGGGCGCGGAAGGGGCGTACGCGGTGGACGCGCGCACCGGCGAGACGGCGGAGGTGCCCGCGATCGCGGTGGAGGCCCTCGACCCGACCGGCGCCGGCGACGTTTTCGTGGCCGGCTTCGTCACCGGCTCCCTGGCCGGCTGGCCGCTCGCCGACCGCCTCGCCTTCGCCGGCCTCACCGCCGCCCTCTCCGTCCAGGAGTTCGGCGGCTCCCTCTCGGCACCCGGCTGGTCGGAGGTGGCGGCGTGGTGGCGCCGCGTCCAGTCGTACGACGACCAGGACCCGACGGCCCTGCGCCGTTACGCCTTCCTCGCCGACCTGCTCCCCATGGACCACGTACGCCCCTGGCCGCTCCGCAGAGCGGTCCCGACAATCGGCTTCGGCAGGTCGGTATAAGGGGCGCGGGGCTGTGTCGATCTACGGCTCCGCCGCGCGGGCGCAATCTTTCAGGGGGTCCGGGGGCGCAGCCCCCGGGGAAGGGTAGGGGCGGCGGGGGCGGAAAATCCCCCCGTCAGAACCCCAGCCGCCGCAACTGCTTCGGATCCCGCTGCCAGTCCTTGGCGACCTTCACATGAAGGTCCAGGAAAACCGGCGTCCCCAGCAACGCCTCGATCTGCTTCCGCGACTTGATCCCCACGTCCTTCAGCCGCTTCCCCTTCGGCCCGATGATGATCCCCTTCTGACTGGGCCGCTCGATGAACACGTTCGCGTGGATGTCGAGCAGGGGCTTGTCGGCGGGCCGGTCCTCGCGCGGCAGCATCTCCTCCACCACCACCGCGATCGAGTGCGGCAGCTCGTCCCGCACCCCCTCCAGCGCCGCCTCCCGGATCAGCTCGGCCACCATGACCTGCTCGGGCTCGTCCGTCAGATCGCCCTCGGGGTAGAGCGCGGGCCCCTCGGGCAGCAGCGGGATCAGCAGGTCGGCCAGCAGGTCCACCTGCTTGCCTCCCGTCGCCGACACCGGCACGATCTCCGCCCAGGTGATCCCCAGCTCCTTGCCGAGCTGGTCGATCGCGATGAGCTGCTCGGCCAGCGCCTTGGAGTCCACCAGGTCCGTCTTGGTGACGATGGCGACCTTGGGCGTCCGCTTGATCCCGGCCAGTTCCTTGGCGATGAACCGGTCGCCCGGGCCGAGCTTCTGGTCGGCCGGGAGGCAGAAGCCGATCACGTCGACCTCCGCCCAGGTCGCCCGTACGACGTCGTTGAGCCGCTCGCCGAGCAGCGTGCGCGGCTTGTGCAGCCCCGGGGTGTCCACCAGGATGAGCTGCGCGTCCGGCCGGTGCACGATGCCGCGCACCGTGTGCCGCGTCGTCTGCGGCCGGTTGGAGGTGATCGCCACCTTCTGGCCGACCAGAGCGTTCGTCAGGGTGGACTTGCCCGCGTTGGGGCGGCCCACGAAGCAGGCGAAACCGGCACGGTGGACGGCCTCGGCCGGCTCTTCGGAGGACTGGGTAGCAACGCTCATGGCGCCCATTGTCCCTGATCCACGGAGCCCCGCCGCACCGGCCGCATCCGGGCGCGCTCAGCCCGCCGCGAGCGACTCCCGCACCGCCCCGTCCGGCCCTGCCAGATGGACCGGCGTGCCAGCACCGCCGAGATCCCGCACCGCCGCCAGATCCTCCGCCGGAACGCCGCCCGCCTCGGACACCACCGCCGCCGCCTCCAGGGACTTCGCCCCGGACGCCACCGCCATCGCCACCGCCGTGCGCAGCGCGCTCAGCCGGAGCGAGGCAAGCTCCACGCTCCCCGCCACATACGTACGCCCCGTCTCGTCCCGCACGGCAGCACCCTCGGGCACACCGTTGCGGGCCCGGGCCGACCGGGCCAGGGTGACGATCTTGCGGTCCTCGGCGTCGAGCGCGTTGCTGTCGGTCATGCCCCGAGCATACGAACCCGGCCGCCCGGCGCGTGCCTCAGGGGCGGTCGAGGCGGAGCCGCTCCGCCCGCGGCAACCCCGCCACCACCAGGTCGTAGGAGTCCTCCACCAGCTCCCGCACCAGCCGGTCCGGCAGCGACCCGTCCACCGTGACGGTGTTCCAGTGCCGCTTGTTCATGTGGTACCCGGGAACGATCAGCCCCGCATGCTCCTCCCGGAGCCGCACCGTGTCCTCCGGGTCGCACTTCAGGTTGACCGTCAGCGGCCGCGCCCCCAGGTTCGTCAGCGCGAACATCTTCCCCAGCACCTTGAAGACGGAGGTGTCCGGGTTGAAGGGGAAGTCCTCCACCACCGCGTTGAAGGACAGGCACAGGGCGCGCAGCCGCTGCGGGGTCACTCGGACCGCGCCTCCTCCCGGTCCGGCACCGCGGCCGGCACCACCGGCTCCACCAGCACCGTCACGATCTTGTTCCGCCGCCCGGCCGCCGCCTCCGCCGTCAGCCGCAGCCGGCGCCCGTCGGGCAGCTCGACCTCCGAGGACGCGCCCGCGATGGGCACCCGGCCGAGCGCCTTGGCAAGCAGGCCGCCCACCGTCTCCACATCCTCGTCGTCGTACTCCTCGACGCCGTACAGCTCGCCGAGGTCGCCGATGTCCAGGCGCGCGGTGACCCGGAAGCGGTCCCCGCCCAGCTCCTCCACCGGCGGCAGCTCGCGGTCGTACTCGTCGGTGATCTCGCCGACGATCTCCTCGAGGATGTCCTCGATGGTGACGATGCCCGCCGTGCCGCCGTACTCGTCGATCACGACGGCCACGTGGTGGCGCTCCTGCTGCATCTCGCGCAGCAGATCGCCCGCGTTCTTCGTGTCGGGCACGAAGGACGCCGGCCGCATCGCCGTGGAGACCAGGTCGCTCTCCGCGTCCCGGCTGATGTGCGTCTTGCGGGCCAGGTCCTTGAGGTAGACGATCCCGACGATGTCGTCCTCGCTGTCCCCGGTCACCGGGATGCGCGAGAAGCCGGAGCGCAGCGCCAGCGTCAGCGCCTGCCGGATCGTCTTGTACCGCTCGATGACCACCAGGTCCGTGCGCGGCACCATCACCTCGCGCACCAGCGTGTCGCCCAGCTCGAAGACCGAGTGCACCATGCGGCGCTCCTCGTCCTCGATCAGCGACTCCGCCTCCGCGAGGTCCACCAGCGCCCGCAGCTCCGCCTCGGAGGCGAACGGGCCCCGGCGGAAGCCCTTGCCGGGGGTGAGCGCGTTGCCGATGAGGATGAGCAGCGAGGGCAGCGGGCCGAGGACCCGGGCCAGCGGCACCAGCACGTACGCGGCCACCGTCGCCGTGTTCAGCGGGTGCTGGCGGCCGATGGTGCGCGGCGAGACGCCGACCGCCACGTACGACACCAGCACCATCACCGCGATGGCGACGGTCAGCGCCTCCGCCGTGCCGTCGAACTCCTTCAGACAGGCGTACGTCACCACGGCCGCGGCGGCCATCTCGCAGGCCACCCGCAGCAGCAGCGCCAGGTTGAGGTAGCGCGTCGGGTCGGCGGCGACCTGCGCCAGCCGGGCCCCGCCGCGCCGCCCGGACCGTACGGCCTCCTCGGCGCGGAAGCTGGAGATCCGCGCCAGGCCCGCCTCCGCGCAGGCGGCGAGCCAGGCGACGACGACCAGGGCGACGGCCCCGGCGATCAGCTGGGTCATGAGACGGTCGGGGCCGGGGACTGGCCGGTCATGCCCTTCTCCGCCCGCCAGCCGTCCACGATGGCGGCCTGCAGACCGAACATCTCGGCCTTCTCGTCGGGCTCCTCGTGGTCGTAGCCCAGCAGATGCAGCACCCCGTGCACGGTGAGCAGCTGCAGTTCCTCGTCCATGGAGTGCTGCGTGGGCGCCTCGGCGCCCTGCTTGGCCGCGACCTCGGGACAGAGCACGATGTCACCGAGGAGGCCCTGCGGGGGCTCGTCGTCGTCCTTGCCCGGCGGACGCAGTTCGTCCATCGGGAAGGACATCACGTCCGTGGGCCCCGGCAGGTCCATCCACTGCCGGTGCAGCTGCTCCATGGCGTCGGCGTCCACGACGATCACCGAGAGCTCGGAGAGCGGGTGGATGCGCATCCGCGCGAGGGCGTGGCGGGCGATGTCGAGGATCGCCTGCTCGTCGACCTCGGTTCCGGACTCGTTGTTGACGTCGATCGACATGGTCGTGCCGTGTCTCTACTTCCCCTTGTGCCCGGACGACCGGCCCCGGCCGCCCTTGTCGCCCCGCTCGGGGCTCTTGTGGGTGCCGTTCTCGGTGCCGTGCGTGCTGTCGTACTTCTCGTAGGCGTCGACGATACGGCCGACCAGCTTGTGCCGGACGACATCCTGCGACGACAGCCGGGAGAAGTGGACGTCGTCCACGCCCTCCAGGATGTCCTGCACCTGCCGCAGACCGGACTTGGTGCCGCTCGGCAGGTCCACCTGCGTCACGTCACCCGTGATCACGATCTTCGAGTCGAAGCCGAGCCGGGTGAGGAACATCTTCATCTGCTCGGGCGAGGTGTTCTGGGCCTCGTCCAGGATGATGAAGGCGTCGTTCAGCGTCCGGCCGCGCATGTACGCCAGCGGGGCGACCTCGATCGTGCCCGCCGCCATCAGCCGCGGGATCGAGTCGGGGTCGAGCATGTCGTGCAGCGCGTCGTAGAGCGGGCGCAGATACGGGTCGATCTTCTCGTAGAGCGTGCCGGGCAGGAAGCCCAGGCGCTCGCCGGCCTCGACCGCCGGGCGGGTCAGGATGATCCGGTTGACCTGCTTGGACTGCAGGGCCTGGACCGCCTTGGCCATGGCGAGATACGTCTTGCCCGTACCGGCGGGGCCGATGCCGAAGACGATCGTGTGCTTGTCTATCGCGTCGACGTACCGCTTCTGGTTGAGCGTCTTGGGGCGGATCGTGCGGCCGCGCGAGGACAGGATGTTCTGCGTGAGCACCTGTGCCGGCGTCTCCTGGCCGTCGCCCTCGCCGTTCTCGCTCGCCTTGAGCATGGCGATCGACCGTTCCACCGCGTCCTCCGTCATCGGCTGTCCGGTGCGGAGCACCAGCATCATCTCGTCGAACACGCGCTGGACGAGGGCCACCTCGTGGGTGTCGCCGACCGCGCTGATTTCGTTGCCCCGGACATGGATGTCCGTCTCGGGGAACGCCTTCTCGATCACGCGCAGCAGAGAGTCTCCGGAGCCCAGCACGGTCACCATGGGGTGCTGGGCGGGCACGGTGATCTGCGCTCGTGCCTGCCCCTTCGCGGGGTCGTGCGCTGTGGATGTCTGAGTCATGGGCCGGCTCTGTAGGCCTTGCTCGTCCTCCTCGGAACGTCTCGCCCGCCACACGGGCGCCCTGGTGATTCCAGTCATTCCAGGGTACGACGCGACACTGACAGTGCCGTAGGACTTTTCCGGGCCCGGGGGCCCAGCGCGCCTGCTCAGCCGCGCTGGGCCCGCAGCGCCTCCCGCAGCCAGTGGTACGACGCCTTCGGGGTCCGCTCCAGCGTCGCGAAGTCCACGTGCACCAGGCCGAAGCGCCGGGCGTACCCCTCCGCCCACTCGAAGTTGTCCAGCAGCGACCACACGAAGTAGCCCCGTACGTCCACGCCCGCCTCGATCGCCTCGTGCAGCGCGCGCACGTGCCCGTCGAGGTAGGCGATCCGCTCCCGGTCGTCCAGGCCCTCGTAGGAGCAGCCGTTCTCCGTGATCGTCACCGGGGGCAGCCGGTCGCCGTAGCGGTCGCGGAAGGCGGTGAGCAGTTCGGTGAGCCCCTCCGGGACCACCGGCCAGCCGAAGTCCGTCACCGGGCGGCCCTCGATCTCCCGCACCGAGAAGGGCAGTTCGGCGGGCATCGTGACGCCCCCGAACTCGATCTCCGTGCCCTGCGGGGCGCCCACCCGGGTCGGTGCGTAGTAGTTGATCCCGTACCGGTCGATCGGCTCGGCGATCACCTTCAGGTCGGCCTCCACCTGGGCCGCCGTGCCCGGCATCAGCTCGCCGAGGCCGTCGGGGTAGGCGCCGAGCAGCAGCGGGTCGGCGAAGAGGCGGTTCAGGAGCAGGTCGTAGAAACCGGCCGCCTCCAGATCCGCCGGGTCCTGGGAGGCCGGCCAGGTCGGACCGTGGGAGTTGGCGATCCCGACGTCCTCAGCCCCGGCCGCGCGCAGCGCCCGTACCGCCAGGCCGTGCGCCAGGAGCTGGTGGTGGGCGACGGGCAGCGCGTCGAAGAGCAGCCGGTGGCCGGGGGCGTGGATGCCGAGCGCATGGCCGAGGAGGGTGTGCTCGGCGGGCTCGTTGAGCGTGAGCCAGGTGGGCACGCGGTCGCCGAGCCGTGCGGCGACCCGGGCCACGTACTCCGCGAACCGCTCCGCCGTCTCCCGCGACCGCCAGCCCCCGGCCTCCTCCACGGCGAGCGGCAGGTCCCAGTGGAAGAGGGTCGGCACCGGCCGTACGCCGGCCGCGCACAGCTCGTCCACCAGGCGGTCGTAGAAGTCCAGGCCACCGGGGTCGTTGACGCGCGGCCAGGAGACCGAGAAGCGGTACGCGTCCACGCCGAGGCCGCGCAGCAGCGCCACGTCCTCGGCGTGGCGGTGGTAGTGGTCGCAGGCCACCGCCGCCGTCGAGCCGTCCTTCACGCGCCCCGGCGCGGCGGTGAACGCGTCCCACACGGACGGCTCGCGCGCGTCCGCCGCCCCCTCGATCTGGTGCGCCGAGGTGGACACGCCCCACAGGAACCCGGCCGGGAACCGGGGGAGCGGCGAGGGTGCCGGGGCCGGGCTCACGCGCCCTCCTTGAGCACGCGGGAGACCAGCTCGCGCTGCGCCTCGGTCAGCCGGGGGTCCGCGCAGTACACCGTCGTCCCGTCGACCGTGATCCGGTAGCCGAAGCCGTCCGGGACGCCGGACGGGGGCCGGTCCCGGCCGCCCGCCAGCGCCCGCTCGGCCAGCGCCCGCCACTCCCCGGCGTCGGGCCGCCCGGCGGTGTCCACCTCGGCCCGCCGCTCGATGCCCGCGAAACCCCCGGTACGCCTCACCTGAATCCGCATGGCGTTCTGTGTAGTACGGATCTACAGCGTGCGCACCCCCACCTGCTCCCACGCCTTGAGGACGGCCTGGAGCTCCTTGCCCGCGCCGTACCGCTCGCGGGCGGCGGAGACGGTGAGGGTGGCGAAGTCGACGAACAGGGCGTCCTCGTGCAGTTCGCCGCCGGTCAGCACGTCGTACCAGACCTGTCCGGCCCGTTCCCAGGCGTGGCCGCCGAGCGCGGTGGCGGCCAGGTAGAAGGCGTGGTTGGGGATGCCGGAGTTGATGTGCACGCCGCCGTTGTCGCTGCCGGTGTGCACGTAGTCCTCCATCGTGCCCGGCTGCGGGTCCTTGCCGAGGACGTCGTCGTCGTACGCCGAGCCCGGCTCCTTCATCGAGCGCAGCGCCGTGCCGGTGACGCGGGGCGCGAGGAGCCCGGCGCCGATCAGCCAGTCCGCCTCGGCGGCGGTCTGGCCGAGGGTGTACTGCTTGATCAGCGAGCCGAAGACGTCCGACAGCGACTCGTTGAGCGCGCCGGACTGGCCGAAGTAGGCGAGGTTGGCGGTGTGCTGGGTGACGCCGTGGGTCAGCTCGTGGCCGATGACGTCGACGGGGAGGGTGAAGTCGAGGAAGATCTCCCCGTCCCCGTCGCCGAACACCATCTGCTCGCCGTTCCAGAAGGCGTTGTTGTAGTCCTCGTCGTAGTGCACGGTGGCGTCGAGCGGCAGTCCGGAGCCGTCGATGGAGTCGCGGCCGTACGCCTTGAGGTACAGGTCGAACGTGGCGCCGAGGCCCGCGTGGGCGCGGTTGACGGTGGCGTCGGCGGTCGGCTCGTCGCCCTCCCCGCGCACCTTCCGGCCGGGCAGCTCCGTGCCGTGGCCGGCGTCGTAGACCGTGCGGTGCGGCTTCCCGTCCTCGGCGCCGGGACGCGCGGCGACGGCGGCCGCTCCGACGACGGTGGTCAGCCGCCGGCGGGTGCGCTCCAGCGCGTCACGCTCCAGCGTGCGCCGGGCGGGACGGGCGAGCGCCGGATCCCCGTGCCGGGCGAGCCGGTCGAGGACGTGCGGCGGAACGATGGAACAGAAGACAGGCGCGGGGCCCCCGTGTTGAGTCATACGGCAACGATTGCACTGCGTTACCTGATTGTCACCAGGTGCTACCGGAATTGGTGAACGGCGGAACGTGGGCTGACGCGCGGGGGCCGCGGGAAAGAGCCCCCGGTCCCGCATACTGATACGGGGCCCCGCCCACCGCACCGGCTCCGCTAGCATGCGGAGCATCATGCGTATCGGGCTGCTTCTCCTTAGCTGCCGCGGCGAGGGCCTGTAGTCGAGGCCGACCCCCTCCCCGCGGAGTTCGGCGTTGCGCCGTCGGCCGTCCCTTCCGGACCCGCTGACCCGCGGACACTTCGAGGAGCCCACGCCACCATGGCAAACCGCCAGCAGCCCAGCACCATGCCGATCCACAAGTACGGCCGCTACGACCAGGTCGACATCCCCGACCGCACCTGGCCGGAAGCGCGCATCACCACCGCCCCCCGCTGGCTCTCCACCGACCTGCGCGACGGCAACCAGGCCCTGATCGACCCCATGTCGCCCGCGCGCAAGCGCGCGATGTTCGACCTGCTGGTGAAGATGGGCTACAAGGAGATCGAGGTCGGCTTCCCGGCCTCCGGTCAGACCGACTACGACTTCGTGCGCTCGATCATCGAGGAAGAGGGCGCGATCCCGGACGACGTCACGATCTCCGTACTGACCCAGGCCCGCGAGGACCTGATCGAGCGGACCGTGGAGTCCCTGAAGGGCGCCAAGCGGGCCACCGTCCACCTGTACAACGCGACCGCGCCGGTCTTCCGCCGGGTCGTCTTCCGCGGCTCCAAGGACGACATCAAGCAGATCGCCGTCGACGGCACGCGTCTGGTGATGGAGTACGCGGAGAAGCTGCTGGGCCCGGAGACGGAGTTCGGCTACCAGTACAGCCCCGAGATCTTCACCGACACCGAGCTGGACTTCGCGCTGGAGGTCTGCGAGGCGGTGATGGACGTCTACCAGCCCGGACCGGGCCGCGAGATCATCCTCAACCTGCCCGCCACCGTCGAGCGTTCCACCCCGTCCACGCACGCGGACCGCTTCGAGTGGATGCACCGCAACCTCTCCCGCCGCGAGCACGTCTGCCTGTCGGTGCACCCGCACAACGACCGCGGCACGGCCGTGGCGGCGGCGGAGCTGGCCGTCATGGCCGGCGCCGACCGCGTCGAGGGCTGCCTGTTCGGGCAGGGCGAGCGCACCGGCAACGTCGACCTGGTCACCCTGGGCATGAACCTGTTCTCCCAGGGCGTCGACCCGCAGATCGACTTCTCCCAGATCGACGAGATCCGCCGCACCTGGGAGTACTGCAACCAGATGGAGGTCCACCCGCGCCACCCGTACGTGGGCGACCTGGTCTACACGTCCTTCTCCGGCTCCCACCAGGACGCCATCAAGAAGGGCTTCGACGCCATGGAGGCCGACGCGAAGGCCAAGGGCGTCACCGTCGACGACATCGAGTGGGCGGTCCCGTACCTGCCGATCGACCCCAAGGACGTCGGCCGCTCCTACGAGGCCGTCATCCGCGTCAACTCGCAGTCCGGCAAGGGCGGCATCGCGTACGTCCTGAAGAACGACCACAAGCTGGACCTGCCGCGCCGGATGCAGATCGAGTTCTCGAAGATCATCCAGGCGAAGACGGACGCCGAGGGCGGCGAGATCACTCCCGCCGACATCTGGGCGACCTTCCAGGACGAGTACCTGCCCAACCCGGACAACCCCTGGGGCCGCGTCCAGGTCAGGACGGGGCAGTCGACCACGGACACCGACGGCGTGGACACGCTCACGGTCGAGGCGACGGTCGACGGCGAGGACACGGTCCTGACCGGCTCCGGCAACGGCCCGATCTCCGCGTTCTTCGACGCCCTGCAGTCCCTCGGCATCGACGTACGGCTGCTGGACTACCAGGAGCACACGATGAGCGAGGGGGCCTCCGCGCAGGCCGCCTCCTACATCGAATGTGCGATCGACGGGAAGGTCCTGTGGGGGATCGGGATCGACGCGAATACGACACGTGCCTCGCTGAAGGCGGTCGTCTCGGCGGTCAACCGCGCCGCCCGCTGAACCGGCCCTCCGGCCCTGACCTCGGCGTCTTTGACCCCTGTTCGCCTTTTCCGGCGGGCGGGGGTCCGTCGTCGGACCGTCGGCAACCGGCCAATCCGTGTAAGGGTCACACATAGGTCTCGTCCAAGGTACTGACTACGCGTCGACGATGTGGCTAACATCACGCAGACGCGACGACGTCGTCGCGGCACCACTCGCGCCCCTCGCAGGGCGCGGGGGAGTTACGGAGGTGCGACGTGCTGCCAGGACGGGGACGAAGCGGCCACAAAGCCGGCCACCGACGCGTGCCGCGCGCGCTCGCGATCCCCGTGACCCGCCTCGTCGGCACCCGTACGGCGTGGACCGCCGTCGGCGACGGCGAGTTCTTCTGCCCCGGCTGTGGCGGTGACCGCAACTACCAGCGGCTGACCGGCCGGCGCCGGCTGGCCGTGGCGGGCGTGCCGGTGCTGCCGCGCGGCGAGACGGGCCCCGTGGTCGAATGCGCCGCCTGCCGCCACCACTACGGCACGGACGTGCTGGACCACCCCACCACCGTCCGCTTCGCGGCGATGCTGCGGGACGCCGTGCACACGGTCGCCCTCGCCGTCCTCGCGGCGGGCGGCAGCACCTCCCGTACGTCGCTGGAGACCGCCGCCGTCGCCGTGCGCGCGGCCGGCTTCGACGACTGCACGGAGGGCCAGCTCGCCGCGCTCGTCGAGGCGCTGGAGGCGGACACGGGCCGCGTCTACGGCCGCGCGTGCGGCCCCGGGCTCGCCATAGAGCTCCACGAGGCGCTCGACCCCCTGACGCCCCACCTGGCCCCCGCCGGCCGCGAGTCCATCTTCCTCCAGGGCGCCCGCATCGCCCTGGCCGACGGCCCCGACACCCCCGCGGAACGGGACGTCCTGGCCACGGTGGGCGCCGCCCTGACCCTCCCGGCGGACGAGGTCACCCGCCTCCTGGAGTCGGCGCGTACGCCGTCGTGACCGCGTGCCGGGCCCCGGCGCGTTTTTCCTCGTTCGGGTGAACATTCCCACGTGGGGCTTTCGCCGGCAAGCCGTGCGGGTTTAGTGGATGCTAAACTCGCGAAAGGGTTGAGGGTGGAGAAGAGTGGGATGTCTACCTGACCACCGAGGTGGATCAATGGCTGCACGAGCTGGAGAAGACCGACCCCGGTTCGTATGTGCTGGTGAATCAGGCGATCTGGGTCCTGGCCTGCCACGGTCCCGCCGAAGGGCGTCCCCTGGTCGACCGGATCAAGGGATCGGCCCTGCACAATCTCAAGGAGTTGCGTCCTGGCTCGGCGGGGCGCAGCGAGGTGCGCGTTCTGTTCATGTTCGACCCGTGGCGTTCCGCGATCCTTCTGGTGGCGGGAGACAAGTCCGGTAACTGGAGTGCGTGGTACGACGAGGCGATCCCGTTGGCCGAGCGGCGTTATGCGGAATACCTGACTGATCGGAAGAAGGAGTCGGGGAAGTGAGTGGACACACTGCGTGGTCTGCCAGCGGGCACCGTCAGCGGGCGGAGGAACTCGCCGGTGGGCGGGAGGCGTTCCTCGAAGGGGCTCAGCGGTTGCTCACCGCATCGCGCGCCTGGCGGTTGGTCGAGATGCGTCAGGAACGTGGGTACACCCAGGCGGACGTGGCCGAACGCATGGGGGTGAGCAAGGGACGGGTCTCGCAGATCGAGAGTGGCCAGGTGTCCGGTACGGACGTCGTGGCCAGGTACGTCGAAGCGCTGGGCGGCAACCTGATGCTGGTTGCCGTCTTCGCGGACGGGGAGCTGCGCAAGGTCGGTTGAGCGCGGCTCCCGGCTTTCCGCGTCGGATTCGTGGGTTCACCGGCCGGTGACGTGTGCCACCGCGTCGACGAAGTCGGTCCAGGCGGCCGGGCCGACGAGGACGACGGGGCCGTCCGGGATCTTGCTGTCCCGGACGGGGACGATGCCGGGGACTCCGTCGGCTACCTCGACGCAGGCTTCACCGCCGTTGCCGCCGCTGTAACTGCTCTTGCGCCAGCGGGCGGCGCCGGGGAAGTCGTGGGCGACCTCGAGGCAGTCCTCACCGCCGTTGCCGCCGCTGTACGTGCTCTTGCGCCAGCGGGCGTTCGTCAGGTCGTACCCGCGCATCGTCTGTAGTCCTCCGCTGCCGATTCGATCAGGGTCAGGGACGTCTCCGGCGACGACGCGACGGCCCTGAGCAGATCGTAGGACGAGCGGGTGCGACTCACCAGGGTCGGTTCGTCGAGCAGATTGCCCGACAGCACGGCTTCTGTATAGACGGTCGGCGGAGTGTCCTCGAACTCCATGAGCTTCATCATCTTGCCCATCTCCGGGTGGGCGCCCGCCGCGAACGGCAGCACTTGCAGCACCGCCGTGCGCTCGCGCATCAGCGCGGCGAGGTGGTCCAGTTGGCGGGCCATGACGGTGGGCCCTCCGATGGCGATGCGCAGTACCGCCTCGTGGAGGACGGCCCAATACCTGGGCCGGGCCCCGTCCTTGAGGAGCCGGGTGCGGTCCATGCGGCCCTTGATCAGCTCTTCCAGGTACTCCTCGGTGGCGAGGGGGTTGTTCCCCAGGAACACCGCTCGCGCGTACTCCCGGGTCTGGAGCAGCCCCGGGACCACTGCCGGTGCGTACTCGCAGATCTCCGTGGCCAGCCGCTCTAGTTCCGCCGCGTGCGCGAAATACTCCCGGTACGGCTGGTCTTTGATCAGCTTCCGCCACAACCGCTCGAAAATACCGTCGGTTTGCAGGGCCCCGTCGATCCGCTGGGCCACGTCCAGTTGCGGTTTGCGAATGGCCTGTTCGAACTGGCCGATGTAGCCGCCGGAGACGAAGACCCGCATTCCCAGGTCTGCCTGGGTGAGGCCCGCGTCCTCCCTTCGTCGTTTCAGTTCCGTGCCGAAGAACTCCCATGCCGCCTGGCGGGAACCGTTGGCCATGGACAACCTCCCTGTGCTGCCCCGCACTTGTAGTGCGCAGACTCCTGCCGAGTGTAGGCGCGGAGGGTCACCATGTGGGTGCGAAGAGTGAAACCCGGCAGAGAAGGGGAACCACCGTGACGGCACAGCATTCGGCGTTCTGCGTCGAGGAGGCGGAGGAGACCGTGCAGGAATTGCGCAGTGCGCTCGCGAAGGCGGGAATCGTCCTGCCGTCCCTGGGGCTGGACCCCGTGTCCGTCGCCCGGGAGGCGCCGTGTCCGCTCGTGGAGCTGGGGCGCTGCTCCGTCGAGACGGCCGGCCGGCTCGTGACGGCGTTGCGGTGAGGCCCCGTAAGCCGCAGCCCCGCACGCCGCCCGTCGGTGCCTACGCCGTCGACACCCGGAGGGGGTTGCTCGGCGTCGTCATGGGGCACGAAGGGCCCTACGTGCAGCTCCGGCCGCTCGGCGGCGGGCGGGAGTGGGACGTCGAGCCGGGGGCCCTGCGCAGCGCCACCCCGGCCGAGCGGCTCAGCGCGGCGACGGCGTACGTGAACGCCCGCAGCCGGGGCGAGGTGCCTTGACCGGCGCACCCCGGGCGTAGGCGAGAATGGGCGCATGAGCCTGTTCCGCGACGACGGCATCGTGCTGCGCACCCAGAAGCTGGGTGAGGCGGACCGCATCATCACGCTGCTCACGCGCGGTCACGGACGGGTGCGGGCCGTGGCCCGCGGGGTGCGGCGCACGAAGTCGAAGTTCGGAGCCCGGCTGGAGCCCTTCTCCCACGTGGACGTGCAGTTCTTCGCCAAGGGGAGCGAGCTGGTCGGGCGCGGGCTGCCGCTGTGCACGCAGAGCGAGACCATCGCCCCCTACGGCGGCGGCATCGTCGCCGACTACGCCCGGTACACCGCCGGGACGGCCATGCTGGAGACCGCCGAGCGGTTCACCGACCACGAGGGGGAGCCGGCCGTGCAGCAGTACCTGCTGCTGGTCGGCGGACTGCGCACGCTCGCCCGCGGCGAGCACGCCCCGCACCTCGTGCTGGACGCCTTCCTGCTGCGCTCCCTCGCCGTCAACGGCTACGCGCCCAGCTTCGGCGACTGCGCGAAGTGCGGCATGCCGGGGCCCAACCGGTTCTTCTCGGTGGCGTCCGGCGGGGCCGTCTGCGTCGACTGCCGGGTGCCCGGCAGCGTCGTACCCTCGCCGCAGGCCCTGGACCTGCTCGGCGCGCTGCTCACGGGGGACTGGGCGACGGCGGACGCGTGCGAGGGGCGGTACGTGCGGGAGGGGAGCGGACTGGTGTCCGCGTACCTGCACTGGCATCTGGAGCGAGGGTTGCGGTCCTTGCGGTACGTCGAGAAATGACCTGGTGAGTAGAGGAGACGAAGAGCACATGGCCGTACGTGGATTTCTGGGGGGCCGGCGCCGGGAGTACCGCACGCCGGAGCCGCATCCGTCCGGTGCCCGTCCGCCGAAGCTTCCGGGTGAGCTGATCCCCAAGCATGTCGCGATCGTCATGGACGGAAACGGGCGGTGGGCGAAGGAGCGGGGGCTGCCGCGGACCGAGGGGCACAAGGTGGGGGCCGAGCGCGTGCTCGACGTGCTCCAGGGCGGCATCGAGATGGGTGTCGGGGCGATCTCGCTGTACGCCTTCTCCACCGAGAACTGGAAGCGGTCGCCCGAGGAGGTGCGCTTCCTGATGAACTTCAACCGCGATTTCATTCACAAGTCCCGGGACCAGCTCGACTCGCTGGGTGTGCGGGTGCGGTGGGTGGGGCGGATGCCGAAGCTGTGGAAATCCGTGGCGAAGGAGCTCCAGGAGGCGCAGGAGCAGACGAAGGACAACGACCGGATCACGTTGTACTTCTGCATGAATTACGGGGGGCGGGCGGAGATCGCCGACGCGGCGAAGGCGATGGCCGAGGATGTGCGGGCCGGGCGGCTGGAGCCGTCGAAGGTCAGTGAGAAGACGCTGGCGAAGTACCTGTACTACCCGGACATGCCTGATGTGGATATGTTCCTGCGGCCCAGTGGGGAGCAGCGGACGTCGAATTACCTGATCTGGCAGAGCGCGTATGCGGAGATGGTTTTTCAGGATGTGTTGTGGCCGGACTTCGATCGGCGGGATCTCTGGCGGGCGTGTGTGGAGTTCGCGTCGCGGGACCGGAGGTTCGGGGGAGCGATTCCCAATGAGGAGTTGTTGGCGATGGAGGGGCGGCAGCGGGAGTAGGCAGGTGGCGGGGCGCGGTGGTTGGCCGCGCCCCACGGCGGAGTCGCAGGTCGGACCAGCCCCGCGCCCCTGACGGGGCGCTCCCCTACGACGCGCAGTCCCCGCACGTGCCGAAGATCTCCAGCGTGTGGTCCACGTTGACGTAGCCGTGGGCCGCGGCGATGGATTCGGCCCATTTCTCGACCGCGGGGCCCTCGACCTCCACCGCCTTGCCGCAGACGCGGCAGACCAGGTGGTGGTGGTGTTCGCCGGTGGAGCAGCGGCGGTAGACCGACTCGCCCTCGGACGTGCGCAGGACGTCGACCTCGCCGGCGTCGGCGAGGGACTGCAGCGTGCGGTAGACCGTGGTCAGCCCGACCGCGTCGCCCTTGTGCTTGAGCATGTCGTGCAGATCCTGGGCACTGCGGAACTCGTCCACCTCGTCCAGGGCCGCCGCCACGGCGGCGCGCTGGCGCGTGGATCGTCCCCGTACGGGCGGGCCGGCGGTGGTCACCGTTGCCTCCTCACGTCTGCGTCTCGCGGGGCCATTGTGCCAGCCCCGGCTGTGCGGGGTCAGGCGTCGGCCCCCTCGGCAGGTCCTCGCATCGCCGGAAGCGTCGCTTCCGGTCGCTGCGGGGAGGCTGCCCGTTCCGGCAGGGCGCATTCCACCGGGTCCCCGGCCACCGCCTCCGCACGCCTGGTCCTGCGCCTGGCCAGCGGCGCCGCGAGCGCCGTGAGGACCAGGAACGCGGCGATCGTCAGCAGCACGATCGTCGCGCCGGGCGGCACGTCCTGGTAGTACGACGTCACCGTGCCGCCGATCGTGACGCTCACGCCGATCGCCACCGCGAGCGCGAACGTCGCCGCGAAGCTGCGGCCGAGCTGCTGCGCGGCCGCCACCGGCACCACCATCAGGGCCGAGACCAGCAGCAGTCCCACCACCCGCATCGCCACCGTGACGGTGACCGCCGCCGTGACCGCCGTGAGCAGGTTCAGCGCGCGTACGGGCAGGCCCGTCACCCGGGCGAACTCCTCGTCCTGGCTGACCGCGAACAGTTGCCGCCGCAGCCCCAGGGTGACCACGACGACGAAGGCGGCGAGCACACAGATCGCCGTCACGTCCGACTCCGACACCGTCGACAGCGAACCGAACAGATACGAGGTCAGGTTGGCGTTGGAGCCGCCCGGCGCCAGGTTGATGAGCATGACGCCGCCCGCCATGCCACCGTAGAAGAGCATCGCCAGCGCGATGTCGCCGCGCGTGCGGCCGTACCAGCGGATCAGCTCCATCAGCACCGCGCCGAGGACGGAGACCGCCGTCGCCATCCACACCGGGGACCAGGAGAGCAGGAAGCCCAGGCCGACGCCGGTCATCGCGACGTGCCCGATGCCGTCGCCCATCAGGGACTGGCGGCGCTGCACCAGGTAGATGCCGACCGCGGGCGCGGTGATCCCCACCAGCACGGCGGCCAGCAGCGCCCGCTGCATGAAGGCGTAGTTCAACATGTCCATCGGAGGTCCATCAGCTCAGCAGGCCCGTGGGGGCCGGGTCGGTGTCCGCCGCGTGCGGGTGGACGTGGTCGTGGCCCGGCAGGGCGTGCTGGCCGACGGCCTTCGGCGGTGGGCCGTCGTGCAGGACGCAGCCGTCGCGCAGGACGACCGCGCGGTCGATCAGCGGTTCCAGCGGGCCCAGTTCGTGCAGGACGAGCAGGACGGTGACGCCCTCGGCGACCTGTCCGCGCAGGGTCTCGGCGAGCACGCCCTGGCTGACCAGGTCCACGCCGGCCATCGGCTCGTCCATGATCAGCAGCTCCGGCTCGGCGGCCAGCGCCCGGGCGATCAGTACCCGCTGGTGCTGGCCGCCGGAGAGCGCGTCGACGGAGTCCTTGGCGCGGTCCGCCATGCCGACCAGCTCCAGCGCGTGGCGCACGGCGTCGCGGTCGGCCCGGCGCAGTACGCCGAAGCGGGTCCGGGAGAGCCGGCCGGAGGAGACGACCTCGGTCACCGTGGCGGGCACGCCGCCCGCGGCCGTCGTCCGCTGGGGCACGTAGCCCACGCGCCGCCAGTCGCGGAACCGCCGCCGGGGCGTGCCGAACAGTTCGACGTCGCCGGAGGTGACCGGCACCTGGCCGATCACCGTACGGACCGCCGTGGACTTGCCGGAGCCGTTGGCGCCGAGCAGGGCGACGACCTCGCCGCGCCGCACGGTCAGGTCGATGCCGCGCAGCACCGGCCGTGAGCCCAGCTCGGCGGTGACCCCGCGCAGGGCGATGACGGGCTCGCCGAGCCCGTCCGCCGCGTCGTCGCGCCCGGTCATTCGCTGCCCAGGGCCTTCTGGAGCGCCTTCAGGTTGGACTCCATCACCTGGAAGTAGTCGTCGCCGCGGGACTTGTCCGTGATGCCCTCGATCGGGTCCAGCACGTCCGTCTTGAGACCGGCGTCGGCGGCGATCGTCTTCGCGGTCTTGTCGCTGACGAGCGTCTCGTAGAAGACGGTGGTGACGCCGTCGGCCTTCGCCATCTTCTCCAGGTCCTTGACCCGGGCGGCGCTCGGCTCCGACTCCGGGTCCAGGCCGTTGATGGCCTCCTCGGTGAGGCCGTAGCGCTCCGAGAGGTAGCCGAAGGCGGCGTGCGTGGTGATGAAGACCTTGGAGCTGGTGTTCTTCAGGCCCGTCTCGAACCGCGTGTTGAGCTTGTCGAGCCGCTTCACCAGGGCCGCGGTGTTCTTGCGGTACGCGTCGGCGTGGTCGGGGTCGGCCTTCTCGAAGGCCTTGCCGACGCCCTCGGCGACCTCGGCGTAGCGCACGGGGTCGAGCCAGATGTGCGGGTCCTTGCCGCCGGACTCCTCCTCGCCGTGCTCGTCGTCGTGCTCGGCGGCGTGCCCGCCGACCTCGTTGCCGTGCTCCTCGAGCGTGGTCAGGGAGGCGGCGTCGATCTTCGTCTTGACCTCGGACTGGGCGACGGCGTCGTCCACGGAGGGCTGGAGGTTGTTCAGGTAGAGCACCGCGTCGGACTCCTGGAGCCGCGCGGTCTGCTTGGCGCTGATCTCCAGGTCGTGCGGCTCCTGGCCGGGCTGGGTCAGGCTCGTGACGTGCACGTTGTCGCCGCCGATGGACTCGGCGAGGAAGGCGAGCGGGTAGAACGACGCCACGACGTCGAACTTGTCGGTGCTGCCGCCCGCCGCGTCGGCGGAGGAGCAGGCGGAGGTGGCCGCGAGGGTGAGCGCGGAGACCGCGGTCAGCGCGGCCGTGGGTATGAGTCGGCGCCGTACGTTCATGACAGTCATTTTCAACGAGAATGGAAACGATTGTCAATAAGGGCCCGTGGGGAAGGGGTGGTGAGCGCCGCCGGAGGGCCGCCGGAGGGCCGACGGCGAGTCGGTCGGCCCCTTTTGTCACCGGTGTCCGTACACCGGCCCCACCGATTTGATGCGAGGCCGGGCCACGCCGGTAACCTGAAGCATTCGCGCCGTTCCGTCGTATGAAGAGAGCATCGTGGCCGCCGACAAGATCGACACCATCGTCAGCCTGAGCAAGCGCCGTGGGTTCGTGTACCCCTGTAGTGAGATCTACGGCGGGCAGCGCGCCGCCTGGGACTACGGCCCGCTCGGCGTCGAGCTCAAGGAGAACATCAAGCGCCAGTGGTGGCGTTACATGGTCACCTCCCGCGAGGACGTCGTCGGTATCGACTCGTCGGTGATCCTGGCCACCGAGGTCTGGGTGGCCTCCGGTCACGTCGCCACCTTCACCGACCCGCTCACCGAGTGCACCTCCTGCCACAAGCGCTTCCGCGCCGACCACCTGGAAGAGTCGTACGAGGAGAAGAAGGGGCACGCCCCGGCAGGCGGCCTGGCCGACATCAACTGCCCCAACTGCGGCAACAAGGGCACGTTCACCGAGCCCAAGCAGTTCTCCGGCCTGCTCTCCACGCACCTCGGCCCCACCCAGGACTCCGGCTCGGTCGCCTACCTGCGCCCCGAGACCGCCCAGGGCATCTTCACCAACTTCGCCCAGGTCCAGCAGACCTCGCGCCGCAAGCCGCCGTTCGGCATCGCCCAGATGGGCAAGTCCTTCCGCAACGAGATCACGCCCGGCAACTTCATCTTCCGCACCCGCGAGTTCGAGCAGATGGAGATGGAGTTCTTCGTCAAGCCGGGCGAGGACGAGACGTGGCAGGAGTACTGGATGGAGCAGCGCTGGAACTGGTACCGGGGCCTGGGCCTGCGTGAGGAGAACATGCGCTGGTACGAGCACCCGAAGGAGAAGCTCTCCCACTACTCCAAGCGCACCGCCGACATCGAGTACCGCTTCCGGTTCGGCGGCTCGGAGTGGGGCGAGCTCGAGGGCGTCGCCAACCGCACCGACTACGACCTGAGCGCCCACGCCAAGGCCTCCGGCCAGGACCTGTCGTACTTCGACCAGGAGGCCGGCGAGCGCTGGACGCCGTACGTCATCGAGCCGGCGGCCGGTGTCGGCCGCACGATGCTGGCCTTCCTCCTCGACGCCTACGTCGAGGACGAGGCGCCCAACGCCAAGGGCAAGATGGAGAAGCGCACGGTGCTGCGGCTCGACCCGCGCCTGGCGCCGGTCAAGGTCGCCGTCCTGCCGCTGTCCCGCAACGCCGAGCTGTCGCCGAAGGCGAAGGGGCTCGCGCAGGCGCTGCGGCAGAACTGGAACATCGAGTTCGACGACGCGGGCGCGATCGGGCGCCGTTACCGCCGCCAGGACGAGATCGGTACGCCGTTCTGCGTGACCGTCGACTTCGACACGCTCGAGGACAACGCGGTGACGGTGCGGGAGCGGGACTCGATGAAGCAGGAGCGGGTGTCCCTCGACCAGATCGAGGGCTACCTCGGGAGCCGGCTCGTCGGCTGCTAGCCGGTTCGCAGGTGTTCGCGCCGTTCCTCGCGCCCCTCGCTGGGGCCGCGGGGAACGGCGTTTCTCATGCGCCCGTCGCCATCGCGTGCAGCCGTTCCAGGCGGGCGCGGGTCTCGTCGTCCACCGGGACGTACGTGACCAGGCGGGGGCCGTTGCGCGGGCCCAGCCAGAGGTCGGTGTGGTCCAGGGTGAGCAGGCCGACCCGGGAGTTGTGGAACTGCTTGCGCTTGTCGAGCGGGCCCATCACCTCGTGCCGCTCCCAGTACTCGACGAACTCGTCCGACTCGGTGCGCAGCCGGTGCAGGAGCATCTTCCAGGCGGGGTCGGCGAGATGCTCGGCCATCGACGCGCGGAGCGTGGCCGCCATCAGCCGCAGCACCTCCTCGCGGTGCGGCAGTGATGTGCGCCACTCGGGGTGGGTGTAGGCGAGCAGCATGCAGTTGCGGTCCTGCGGGGGTACCGCGTCCATGTCGCACAGCATCAGGGCGTAGGTACGGTTGTAGGCGATGATGTCGTACCGGCTGTTCTGCACGCAGGCGGGCAGCGGCTCCAGTTGCTTCAGCAGGACGCGCTGGGCGTCGGTGACACCGGTGGAGGCGGCGCCGGGGGCGGGGTCGATGGCGCCGGCCAGCTTGAACAGGTGCGCGCGCTCGCTGGAGTCGAGCAGCAGCGCCCGGGCGAGGGAGTCCAGGACCTGCACCGAGACCTGGATGTTGCGGGCCTGCTCCAGCCACGTGTACCAGGTGACGCCGACCGCGGAGAGCTGGGCGACCTCCTCGCGGCGCAGCCCGGGGGTGCGCCGGCGCACGCCGCGGGGCAGCCCGACCTGCTCGGGCGTGACATGCTCGCGGCGGTGCCGCAGGAAGGCGGCCAGTTCGTGCCGCCGTACCGCGGAGGGGGAGCCCTGGCGCCCGCGTGCGGCCTTTCGTGCGGGGGGCGTCTCCTGCGCGGTCGTCGTCATGGTTCCAGGGTGCCGTGTGCGGGAGCCTGTTGCCAGGTGGTGCTCCTACCAGGATGAAGGGGCTCTGGTACCAGCCTTGGGCGGCCTCCGGCGGGGGGTGTGCGCTGCGACGAGCTGCGCGACGGACTGCGACGCACCCGCACGGCCCACTCCCGTCGTACGCGCCTGCGGGCAGTACCCGGTCGGGAACCTTGTGGCCGGCGCCGGCTTCAGGCTGCCCGCAGTCCGGCCAGCAGGAGGTCGAGGACCGTCTCCAGACGGTCCTCGGTGCCCGGGTCCTGCCAGTCGCGGGCGTGGTACGGGGCGTGGAAGCGGGAGGTGGCGTCGAGGAGGGCCGTGGCGGTGGGGGCCGGGTCCAGGGTCCGCCGGAAGGTGCCGTCGGAGATGCCGGCGCGGACGATCGTGGTGAGCTGGGCGGTGAGGTCGCCGACGTGGCGGTCGACGATCGCGCTGTTCTCCCCGGCCAGCACGCCGAACGTGGCGAACAGCTCCGGGTCGTCCACCGCGCGGCGCCGCTTGATGTCGAACAGCGCGCGGAACCAGGCGCGCAGCCGTTCGGCCGGGGCGAGGGCGGTGTCGTCGACGATCCCGGCCAGCCCCTGGTGGGTGCGGTCCAGCCAGCGCTGCGCCACGGCCTCCCGCAGCGCCGTCTTCGTACGGAAGTGCCGGTACACGCTGCCGTGGCTGACCCCGAGCGCGCGGGCCACGTCCACCACGGTCGCCTTGGCGGGGCCGTGGCGGCGCAGCACCTCCTCGGTGGCTTCGAGGATGCGCTCGGCGGTGAGGACGTCGCTGGTCGGTGCCATGCGGGAGACGGTACCCGGGCGGGGGCGGGAGGTCGTCACCGTGCCGCGGCCGGCTCCGGTGCGCTGTGGGCGCGGCGGTAGGCCAGCGGGGACAGGCCCACGTAGGTGTGGAAGTGCTTGCGCAGGGCGACGGGGTCGCCGAAGCCGCAGGCGGTGGCGATCCGGGCGACGGTCAGATCGGTGGACTCCAGGAGCAGGCGGGCGTGCGCCAGCCGCCGCTGGGCCAGCCACTTCAGCGGGCTGCTGCCCACCTCGCTCCGGAACTTCCGGGTGAACGTGCGCACGCTCATGTGCGCGTGCCGGGCCATGTCCTCCAGGGTGAGCGGCTCGGCCAGCCGGTCGAGGGCCCACTGGCGGGTCGCCGAGGTGGAGCGGTCGGTGTCGCGCGGGACCGGGTGCTCGATGAACTGCGCCTGGCCGCCCTCGCGCCACGGGGCCACCACGCAGCGCCGCGCGGCGGCCGAGGCCACCGCCGCCCCGTGGTCGAGGCGGACCAGATGCAGGCACAGGTCGATGCCGGCCGCTCCGCCGGCGGAGGTCAGGATGCGGCCGTTGTCGACGAACAGCACGTCCGGATCGACCTCGACGGCGGGGAACCGCCGCGCCAGCGCGTCGCACAGCGTCCAGTGCGTGGTGGCCCGACCGCCGTCCAGCAGACCGGCCGCCGCGAGCAGGAAGGCGGAGGTGCACAGGCTGACGATGCGGGTGCGCGGCCCGATGCGGTCCAGCGCGGCGGCGAGCTCGGCGGGGAGCGCACCGGTCGTGAGCAGCTGCGCGGTCGGCTCCTGCGTGGCGAGGACGACGGTGTCCGCACTCTCCAGCGCCGACTCGTCGTGGTCGACGACGATCCGGTAGTCCTCGTGCGTGCGCACCGGCCGGCCGCCCAGGGAGCAGGTGGTGACGGAGTAGAGACGGGTTCCGTCCGGGGTGCGGGCCTCGTTGAAGACCCGGGCCGGGATGCCCAGGTCCAGCGGCAGGACTCCGTCGAGGGCGAGGACGACGACACGGTGCGGCAGGGCCATGGCCGGAATGGTACGACAGGTGGCCCTCCGGCCACTCACTCGCCTCCCCGCGCGCCCGGCACTGTGTGTTCTGCGGGAACCGAGGTTCCCGCAGAACACACAGTGGATCTGAACACATGAGCTACCTGAGCGAGGACACGATGAGCGAGCACGTCATGCGGGCCGTCACCGTCAAGGAGTTCGGCGGGCCGGAGGTGCTGACCGTCGAGGAGGTCGCGCGCCCCGAGCCGCTGCCGACCGAGGTGCTGGTACGGGTGCACGCCGCCGGCGTCAACCCGGTGGACTGGAAGACCCGCGAGGGGCAGGGCATGGCCGGGCTGCAGACGCTCCCGCTCGCCCTGGGCTGGGACGTCTCCGGGGTCGTCGAGAAGGTCGGCTTCGGCGTCACCACGCTCGCGCCCGGCGACGAGGTGTACGGCATGCCGTGGTTCCCGCGCGCCGCCAACGCCTACGCCGAGTACGTGACCGCGCCGGCCCGCCAGTGGGCGCGCAAGCCCGCCACCCTCGACCACGTGCACGCGGCCGCCGTGCCGCTGGCGGCGCTGACCGCCTGGCAGACCGTGGTCGACACCGCCTGCGTACAGGCCGGACAGCGCGTGCTGATCACGGCCGCCGCCGGCGGGGTGGGCCACTTCGCGGTCCAGTTCGCCCGGCACCGCGGCGCCCACGTGATCGCCACCGCCAGTGCCGCCCGGCACGCCTGGCTCAAGGAACTCGGCGCCGACGAGACCGTCGACTACACCACCACCCGCTTCGAGGACGCCGTCTCCGGCGTCGACGTCGTCATCGACCTGGTGGGCGACGCGCACGACCGGACCAGCACCCGTGCGCTGAAGGTGCTGCGCCCCGGCGGACTGCTGGTGGCCGTGCCGTCCGGTGTCTCCCCGGACCTGCTGGCGGCCGCCGAGACGGCGGGCGTGCGGGCCACCCCGTACCTCGTCGAGCCGGACGGCACGGCGCTGACCACGATCGCGGGCCTGATCGACGCCGGTGAGGTCACCGTGGAGGTGGCGGAGACGTTCCCGCTGGAGCGGGTCGCCGAGGCCCACACCCGCGGGGAGACGGGCCGCACCCGCGGCAAGCTCGTCCTGACCGTCGCCGACTGAAGCTCGTCCTGACTGTCGCCGACTGATTTCCTCCGTCGTCGGCTGACTTTTCCGTCGTCGAGAAGTGTCGAGAACCATCGAGAAGTTCGGAGCAGCAGCGTGTACTACGAGATCCGTCGTTACCAGGTCCGGCCCGGGCGCCGCGAGGAGTGGGTGCGGTACATGGAGGACGTGGTCATCCCGTTCCAGGCCTCGCTGGGCGTGGACGTGACCGCCTCCTTCGTCGACGCCGAGGACGAGGACGGCTATGTGTGGATGCGCCGGTTCGAGGACGAGGCGCAGAGCGAGGCGCTGTACGCGGCCGTGTACGAGCACGACCGCTGGAAGAACGAGATCGGCCCGGCCGTGCACGAGTTGCTCCTCGCCGAGAAGATCGCCGTCACCCGGGTGGTCCCGACCCCGGCCTCACCGCTGCGGTGAGACGTCCCGGGCCGTTCGACGCTCGCCCGAACGGCCCGGTTGACCTCCCCCGACGCGGGCACTCGTCCGGTTCGCAACGGGTTGTCGCGTACGTGAGGTGAGCCATGGCCGAGGCCGAGGAGAAGTCGTCGAGTCTGCCGTTCCCGCTGCGCACCGCCGCGTCGGTGCTGGGGAAGGTGCCCGGGGCCGGGACGGTGACCCGGGCCGCCGGGGGCGCGCTGGACAAGGTCGGCGCGGTGTCGCCGCGCGGGCGGCGGCTCGTCGTGTACACGGGGGCCGGGGTGCTCGGCCTCGCGGGCGTCGTCGAGTGGCCGGTCGCCGTCACGGGGGCAGCGGTCGCCTGGCTGACGCAGCCGCGGCCGCGGGAGCGTGGGGACGAGACGTCCGGTGACTCCGGAGGTGCGGCGCCTGTGGTCACGACCCCGGCGCCGCCCGCCGCCGTGTCCACGGCGCGCAGCGCCTCGCCCGCGCTGAAGGGCAAGGCGGTCGCCGCGGGCGGTACGGCGGCGCGGGCCGCCCGGGCCACCACCAAGGCGGCGACGAAGGGGGCCGCCACCCCCACCGTCAAGAAGAGCAGGACGGCCGGTGGTGGCGGGACAGGCTCCCGGTCGGCGAAGTCGGCCGGGCGGGCGACCGCCGCGCGCGGCCGCAGCGCCGGCTGAGCGGGGGCGGCGGACGACATGGCACTGGCACTGCTGACCCGGCCGTCGGCCGCGGCCGCGACACTCGCCCTGGCCGGCCCCCGGCTGCTGTCCCGGTCCGCCGCACCGGTGGCCGGCGCGCTCGCCGGCGCGGCGGCGGGCACGGCACGGGCAGGCGTGCGCGGCGCGGACAGCGCGGCCCGCGTACGCCGGGTCGTCCGCAACGCGCTGCCCGGCGGGCCGCGTACGTGGCGGTCGGGGACGCGGGCGCATCTGGCGTTGCGGGCGGAGGGCGACGCGGAGGGGGCTGTGGAGGACGGCTTCGGCGGGGGCGTGGAGGACGACGGCTTCGGCGGGGGCGCGCCGGCGGGGGAGACGGGTGACGCGGGGGACGGGCGGCCGGGGTCGGCCGCGCCCGACGCGAGGGCCCGTCCCGCCCTGCGGGCGGAGGACGGCCTCGGCGGCGACGGCCTCGGCGGCGACGGCCTCGGCGGCGACGTGCTCGCGGAGGAGGCGGGCGGTGGCGGGGGCGGGCGCGGTGAGCGGCTGGGGGCCGGCGCCGCCGGCACGCCCGGGCGGGCGGAGCCGGACGCCTCCGATGCCCGTGCTCGGCGTGCCGCGCGCCTCGCGCGGACCGAGCGGCGGGCGCGGCGGGTCGCCGGTGCGCTCGCGGAGCATCCGGACGTGGCGTTCGCGTACTGGGACGGTGGGCTGGCGCGGCTGGTGGTGGCCGCGACCGAGGACACCGCCATGGACCGGGTACTGGACCGCGCGTCCGAGCTCGCCGCCCGGCACGGGCTGGGGGAGAGCGACGAGCGGGTGGAGGAGTTCTCCCACCCGGGCGACCCCGCCGGCGTCCGCACCGCCGTCGCGGCCCTCGCCGCCGACGCCGCCGGCATCGGCCTGGCGTTCGCCGGCTCGGCCCTGCGGCTGCCGGTCTCGCCGCGGCCGGTCACCGCCGTCACGACGCTGCTGCGCGAGAACCCCCGGTTCCGCGGCTGGCTGCGCACCCGCATCGGCCGCTCCCGCATGGACCTGGCCCTCGCCGTCGCCAACGCCGCCGTCCACGGCGCCGGCCGTACCCCCACCGCACTGGTGCTCGACGGGGCGCTGCGCGCCTGCCAGGTGGGGGAGACGGTGGCACGGGCCGCCGCGTTCGACGCGATGCACGACGAGGTGTGCCGGCCCGACCGCACCGGCGTACCCGCCGGCCGGTGCCCGCGCCCGCCGCTGCGCACCTCCCCGGCGCAGGAGTACGCCGCCTCGGCCGCCACCGGAAGCATGGTGGGCGCCGCCGCGACCCTGCTGGTCAAGCACGACATCGGCGAGGCGGCCGAGGCGGTGCTCGCCGGCTCCCCGAAGGCCGCCCGCTACGGGCCCGCCGCCTTCCACGCCGTCCTCGCCGCGGCCCTGTCCCGCACGGGCGTCCTGGTCCGCGACACCGAGCGGCTGGCCCAGCTCGGCACCGCCGACACGCTCGTCCTGCATCCCAGCGCGCTGCTCGCGCCGGGCGGGGGCGCCGACCCGTGGGCGGAGGAGGTCCTGGAGGCCGCCCGCCGGGCCGGGCTCCGCGTGGTGGTCGTCGACCACCCGGCCCTCGCCGACTTCACCGGCCTCGCCGACCACGTCGCCGACCCGGAACGCCCACTGGCGGAAGTGGTCGCGCGGCAGCGGGACCGCCACGGCGGCACGGTCGTCACGGTGGCCCGGGTGACGGCCGACGACCTCACCGCCGGTCACGACGACGTCCTCGACGGGCTGCTCGCCGGGGACGTGGCCGTGGCCCTCACCGACCGGGACGCCGCCGTCGTCTGGGGGGCCGACGTGCTCGCCCCGCACGGGCCCGCCGACGTGTGGCGGCTGCTCAGCGCCGTGCCCGCCGCGCGGGCGGTGGGGCGCAGGTCGCAGACGCTGGCGCGGTCGGGGGCCGCGCTGTCCGGGCTGCTCGTCGCCGTCGGCGAGTCCCGGCGGGGCCGCCCCTCGCCGTGGCCGGGGCTGCGCCACGCGCCCGTCGACGTCAGCGCGGCGGCCGCCCTCTACACCGGGGCGCGCGCGGCGCTCGGCGTGGCCGTGACGCGCGCCCCGCACCCCCGCCCCCGGGTGGCCTGGCACGCGCTGAAGCCGAAGGACGTCCAGAACCGGCTGCAGGACGAGCCCGAGACACCGCCCGGCCCGGTCGAACAGGCGACCGCACGGGCGCGTGAGCTGGCCGACCGCGCCGGAAAGGTCCGCGTACTCGCTCCCGCCCGCTGGTCCTGGCAGCTCGGCCGGGCCGTACGCGGGGAACTCGACGACCCGCTCACCCCCGTCCTCGCCGTCGGCTCCGCCGCCTCCGCCATCCTCGGCTCCGCCGTCGACGCCCTTCTCGTCCTCGGCGCCCTCGACCTCAACGCTCTGGTCGGCGGCGTCCAGCGGCTGCGCGCCGAGCGGGCGCTGTCCGGGCTGCTCGACGAGCAGAAGCGCAAGGCCCGGGTGCGCGCCGGGACCCCCGACGCCGAGCCCCGCACCGTCGACGCCGCCAAGCTGCACCCCGGCGACGTCATCGAGCTGGGGGCCGACGACGTCGTACCCGCCGACGCCCGGCTGCTGTGGGAGGACGGCCTCGAGGTCGACGAGTCCGCGCTGACGGGGGAGTCGCTGCCCGTCGACAAGCAGACCGCGCCCACCCCGCGGGCCGCCGTCGCCGACCGCAGCTGCATGGTGTTCGAGGGCACCACCGTCGTCGCCGGGCACGCCCGCGCGGTCGTCGTCGACACCGGCGACCACACCGAGTCCGCGCGCGCCGTCCACCTCGCCGCCCGCACGCCCCCGGCCGCCGGCGTCCAGGCCCGGTTGCAGGAACTGACCCGCAAGGCGCTGCCGCTCACCATGGCGGGCGGCGCGGCGGTCACCGGCCTGTCGCTGCTGCGCGGCACGCCCCTGCGCGAGGCGGTCGGCGGGGGCGTCGCGGTCGCCGTGGCCGCCGTCCCCGAGGGGCTGCCGCTGGTGGCGACGGTCGCGCAGCTCGCGGCCGCGCGCCGGCTCAGCCGCCGCGGGGTCCTGGTGCGCGCCCCGCGCACGCTGGAGGCGCTCGGCCGGATGGACACCGTCTGCTTCGACAAGACCGGCACGCTCACCGAGAACCGGCTGCGCCTGGTCCGGCTGACCGACGCGGACGGCACGGTGTACCGGCCCGACGATGAGGCTGACGCCGGCGCGGAGACCTTGCGTGCCGCCGCCCGCGCCTGCCCCCGCCCCAACGGCGACTCCGTCCGTGTCGCCCATGCCACCGACGAGGCCGTCCTCGACGCCGCCCGGCCCGACCCCGGCTGGCGGCAGGACGAGTACCTGCCCTTCGAGGCCGCCCGCGGCTACTCGGCCGCCGTCGGCCGGGAGGACGGCGGCGGCCGTGTCCTCGTCGTCAAGGGCGCCCCCGAGACCGTCCTGCCCGCCGTCGCCGGGCTCACCGACCACGCCACGGAGGCCGCGCACGAGCTCGCCGACCGGGGGCTGCGCGTGCTCGCGGTCGCCCACCGGCCGCTGACGGACGGCGAGCGGCCCGCCGACGTCCTCGAACGCCCGCTGGAGAACCTGGAGTTCACCGGTCTGCTCGCCCTCGCGGACACACCCCGTGAGAGCTCCACCGCCCTGGTGCGCGGGCTGCGCGAGGCGGGCGTGCGGCCCGTGATGCTCACCGGCGACCACCCGGGGACCGCCCGGTCCATCGCCGCCGAGCTGGGCTGGCCCGAGGACACCGGCGTCGTCACCGGCGACGAACTCGCCGCCGTCGACCGCTCCGCGCGCGCCCGGATGCTGCGCGACGTCGGGGTCGTCGCCCGGGTCGCGCCCGAGCAGAAGCTCCAGGTCATCGAGTCGCTGCGGGACGCGGGGCGGGTGGTGGCGATGGTCGGCGACGGTGCCAACGACGCCGCCGCGATCCGCGCCGCCGACATCGGCGTCGGGATCAACGCCCGCGGCTCGGCCGCCGCGCGCAACGCGGCCGACCTCGTCCTCACCGACGACGACATGACCGTCCTCGTCGAGGCGGTCGCCGAGGGGCGCGCGCTGTGGCGCAGCGTCGCGGACGCCATCGCCATCCTCATCGGCGGCAACGCGGGCGAGGTGAGCTTCGGCATCCTCGGCACGCTGCTGTCGGGGTCGGCTCCGTTGTCCACCCGGCAGATGCTGCTGGTGAACCTGTTCACCGACCTGTTCCCGGCGATGGCGGTCGCCGTCACGCCGAAGGAACAGGTGCCGACGGACGACGTGGAGACGGCGGAGCCGCTGGTCACGGCTCTGCTCGGCGAGCCGCTGATCCGCCAGATCCGGCATCGTGCGGCGACGACGTGTCTCGGCGCGACGGCCGCCTGGCTGGTCGGGCGCTTCACCCCGGGTACGGCGCGCCGCTCCACGACGATGGCGCTGTGCGGGGTGGTCGGCACGCAGCTCGCCCAGACGCTGGCCGACCGGCGGGACAGTCCGCTGGTCCGGCTCACCGCCCTCGGCTCGGCGGCGGCGCTGGTGGCGCTGATCCAGACGCCGGGGCTCAGTCAGTTGTTCGGTTGTACGCCGCTCGGGCCGGTGGCGTGGGTGGGGGTGGTGGGTGCGCTCGCCCTGGCGGTCGTGGCGCACCGGTATCTGCCGGGGCTGGAGCGGGCGGTACTGGCGCTCCGCCCGAAGCAGGCGGTTGCGGCTCAGGGCGCGGCTGCTTCTGCGTAGGGCCCGGCGCCGCCCGGGGGCTTCGCCCCCGTGGCGGAGCCGCGCAGACAACGGGGCCCCGCGCCCCTGACGGGGCGCTGTCAGCCGCCCGATGTGTCCAGTTCTGCTTCTTCTCCTACGTCTACCGAGGCGTACGGGTCCTTGAGCCAGCCGTCCGGCAGGACGACCCTGTTGTTGCCGGACGTCCGCCCGCGCGGGCCGTCCGCGCCCGCCGGCCAGCCCTGGTCGAGGTCGAGTTCGTCCAGGCCGCCCCGCAGTTCCGCCAGCGACGACGTGATCGCGAGGCGCTTGCGCATCTCGGAGCCGACCGCGAACCCCTTCAGGTACCAGGCCACGTGCTTGCGGAAGTCGACCACGCCCCGCGCCTCGTCCCCGAGCCACTCCCCGAGCAGGGTCGCGTGCCGGACCATGACGTCGGCGACCTCGCGCAGCGTCGGGCGGACGTAGGCGTCGGAACGGCCCTCGAACGCGGCCACGAGGTCCGCGAAGAGCCACGGCCGGCCCAGGCAGCCCCGGCCCACGACCACGCCGTCGCACCCCGTCTCGCGCACCATCCGCAGCGCGTCCTCCGCCGACCAGATGTCGCCGTTGCCGAGTACGGGGATCTCCGGCACGTGCTCCTTGAGGCGGGCGATCGCGTCCCAGTCCGCCGTGCCGCCGTAGTGCTGGGCGGCGGTGCGGCCGTGCAGCGCGATGGCGGTGACGCCCTCCTCGACCGCCATGCGCCCGGCGTCTAGGTAGGTGAGGTGGTCGTCGTCGATGCCCTTGCGCATCTTCATCGTCACCGGGAGGTCACCGGCGCCGCTGACCGCCTCGCGCAGGATCGACCGCAGCAGGTTCCGCTTGTACGGCAGGGCCGAGCCGCCGCCCTTGCGGGTCACCTTCGGCACGGGGCAGCCGAAGTTGAGGTCGATGTGGTCGGCGAGACCCTCCTCCGCGATCATCCGCACGGCCTTGCCGACCGTCGCCGGATCGACGCCGTACAGCTGTATCGAGCGCGGCTTCTCGCTCGCGTCGAAGCGGATGAGCTGCATCGTCTTGTCGTTGCGCTCGACCAGGGCGCGGGTGGTGATCATCTCGCTGACGTACAGGCCCTTGCCGGCGCTGAACTCCCGGCACAGCGTACGGAAGGGTGCGTTCGTGATCCCGGCCATGGGGGCGAGGACGACGGGCGGTCCGACGGTGTGCGGGCCGATCTGCAACGGGGTGGCGGTGGGCGTGGACATTGCTCCATTGTCCCGCACGGGGCCGGGTCCTCGTGCGGCGTCGTCCACAGGCAGATGCATAGGTCATTAATTAGGCAAGTCATTAGTTAGGCTCGCTATTCTTATTGTCGTACGATGAGGCAATGCCCGAGCTCAGTCACCGCCGCCGCATGCTGGTGCTCGCGATCTGCTGCATGAGCCTGCTGATCGTGGGACTGGACAACACCGTCCTCAACGTGGCCCTGCCCGCGTTGCAGAAGGACCTCCACGCCAGCACCTCGGGGTTGCAGTGGGCGATCGACGCCTACCTCCTCGTCCTGGCCTCCCTGCTGATGCTGTCCGGCTCCACCGCCGACCGGATGGGACGCAAACGCGTCTTCATGACCGGCCTCGCCGTGTTCACCGCCGGCTCGGCGCTGTGCTCCGTCGCCCCGAACCTCCAGATGCTGGTGGTCTTCCGCATGGTGCAGGCCGTCGGCGGGTCGATGCTCAACCCGGTCGCGATGTCGATCATCACCAACACCTTCACCGACCCCCGCGAACGCGCGCGGGCGATCGGTGTCTGGGGTGCCGTCATGGGCGTCTCCATGGCCGCCGGACCACTGGTCGGCGGGCTGCTCGTGGAGTCCGTGGGCTGGCGGTCGATCTTCTGGCTCAACCTTCCGGTGGGCGTCGCCGCGCTGCTGCTCACGCTGAGGTTCGTGCCCGAGTCGCGGGCGCCGAAGCCGCGCCGGCTCGACCCCGTGGGGCAGCTCCTCGTCATCGTGCTCTTCGGCGCGCTGACGTACGCGATCATCGAGGCGCCGGACGCCGGGTTCCTCGCCGTCCTCCCCTTCGTCGTCCTCGCCGTCGCCGCCCTCCTCGGCCTCCTCCGGTACGAGCCCCGGCGCGCCGAACCCCTCATCGAGCTGCGCTTCTTCCGCTCCGCGCCGTTCAGCGGGGCGACCGTGATCGCGATCAGCGCGTTCGCGTCGCTCGGCGGCTTCCTCTTCCTGACGACGCTGTACCTGCAGAACGTACGCGGACTCGACGCGCTCCACGCCGGCCTGTGGATGCTGCCGATGGCGGTGCCGACGTGCCTGTGCGCACCGATCTCCGGACGGCTGGTCGGGAGCCGGGGCCCGCGGCTGCCGCTCGTCCTCGCGGGGTGCGCGATGACCGCGTGCTGCGCGCTGTTCGCCGTGTTCGAGGGGGAGACGTCGAACGTGACCCTGTTCCTCGGCTACGTCCTCTTCGGCATCGGCTTCGGCTTCGTCAACTCGCCGATCACCAACACCGCCGTCTCCGGGATGCCGCGGGAGCAGGCCGGGGTGGCGGCGGCGGTCGCCTCCACCAGCCGGCAGATCGGGCAGACGCTGGGTGTCGCGGTGGTGGGCGCGGTGCTGGTGTCCGGCGTGGGGGCCTCCTCGTACCGGCACGCGTTCGTCTCGGCCGCCCGCCCCGGCTGGTGGATCCTCATGGCGTGCGGGGTGCTGGTGCTGGCCCTGGGCGTGCTGACCACCGGCCGCTGGGCCCGCGGCACCGCCGAGCGGACGGCCCGACGGCTGGCGGAGCCCGAGGTGCGGGACGCGGGGGCGGGTAAGCGGATACGGGCCTGAGGGGAGGGGGCCGGGGCCGGGGCCGCCGCCCGCTCATCATCCCTTCGACGGGTGCGGTGTCGAGCCGTACGCCGTCAGGAACCGGTCCCTGAACGAGCTCATCCGCCACACCGGGGCGTTCTTCGCCGGGCGGAGGCCGTCCGTGTAGTTCCACCCCGCGATCCTGTCGAGCACCTTCGGGTCCTTGGCCACGATCGACACCGGGACCTGGTGGTTGGCGCCGTCGCCGCTCACCTTCGCCACCGGCTGGTGGTCGCCGAGGAAGACGAGCACGGTGTCCTCGTCGCCGTAGCGCTGAAGGAACTGCGTCAGCGCCGTCACCGAGTACTGGATCGACTTTCCGTACTCCTGCTTGACCTTCGTGGAGTCGTAGAAGACGTCGCCCGGGTCCTTGCCCGCCTTCTCGATCGCGTTGTACACGGAGCCGTCGCCCACCTGGTCCCAGCCGACCATCTTCGGGATCGGCGCCCACGGCTGGTGGCTGGACGTCAGGATGATCTCGGACATCAGCGGCTTGTCGCGCTTCTTGCTGTGCTCGAGCCGCTGGAACGCCTCCAGCGCGTACTGGTCCGGCATCGTCGACCAGCTGAACTTCGGCCCCTCGTACCCCATCTGGAACGCGTTGTAGACCTTGTCCAGGCCGTAGAACTTCGCCTCCGGCCAGCCCTTCTGGACGCCGGGCATGATGCCGACGGTGTCCCAGTCGCCGGTCTTCCGGAACGCCTTGGTCAGGCTGAGGTGGTCGCTGTTGGTCACCGTGCGGTAGCGGTTCTGGTTGTCGATCCACAGGCCCGACAGGAACGTCGAGTGCCCGAGCCAGCTGCTGCCGCCGTACGTCGCCGACGTCAGCCAGCCGCTCTTCGCGTGGAACCCGGCCTTGGCCAGTGCCTTGGTGCTCGCGGCGAGCGTCTTGTCGACACCGGGTGCCATCACCGGGTCCTCGATCGCGCTGCGGCCGTAGCTCTCGATGAACGTGAAGATCATGTCCTTGCCGCGCAGGTCCGGCACGAGCTGGGACGGCGGGGTGCCGCCGAACGCGTCCGCCTTCGCCGTCTTCGCGAACTCCCGTTCGTCGCGCAGAGTGTCCTGCACGGCCTCGGCGCGGCTGCGGGCCAGCGCGATGGTGTGTTCGGAGGCGATCGGCACGCCGTCGATGCGGAGACCCAGCACGGTGCAGGTCATCCACACCATGCTGAGGACGAGCAGCGTACGGCCGGTGGTGTGGCGGTGCCGGGCGAGCAGTTCGCTCAGCCGTACGACGGCGAGCGCGATCAGGACGACCAGGACGAGGATCAGCGCGGCCGCGCCGATCAGTACGGCCGTCGTGCCGCTCTTGCCGAGGGTGTCGTTGAGATACGACTTGGCGTCGTCGAGCAGCACCCAGTCGATCACGATGTCGAAGCGGCGGCCGAGGAACTCGTAGAACCCCATGTCGAAGAAGTTCAGGACGGTCAGCGCGCCGAGGACGAGGCCGCCGGCCCACGCCGCGACCAGCCGCCAGCGGCGGGGCAGCGTCATGAGCACGACGCCGCCGAGCAGTGCCTCCACGGGAATGCGGGTGAACTGCGCGGGGCGCAGGTGCATGCGGTTGGGCAGCACCATCGCGGTGAGGACGAGGAGGGCGGCGAGGAGGGTGGTGCCGTCGCGCAGCACGCGGGCGGCGACAGGATGCGCCTCCCGCCACGCCCGTCGCCTCCGCCGTGCGGCGCGGAGGCGCGCCCCTTGCGGGGCCGCTGCGCCGGCGCCGCCCGGCGCACGACCCTCCGCCTCACCCGCCTCGTCCTCGCCGGGTCCGGCGGCCGCGGCGGGCGCCGCCTCCGCCGGGGCCTCCTCCGCGGCCTCCGGCTCGTCCGCAGGCGCGGACTCGCCCGTCGGCGAGGATTCGCCCGCCGGATCGGCGGCGTCCGCCTCGTCCGCCGTCACCGCGGCCTTGGCGGCCCCTGCGGCCGTCGCCCCGCCTGGCTCGGCCGGTTCGGTCGGCTCTGCGTCGGTCCGTGCGCCTGCCTCGGCCGCCTCGGCCGGTTCCGTGGCTTTGGCGGGCCCCTTGGCAACGGCTGGTTCGGTCGGCTCCTCCGCCCCGGCCTGTGCCGACGGCTCGGCCTGTCCCTCGGCCTTGGCGGCCTCCGCGGCCGCCGCCTCGGGTGGTGTCGTCGGCTCGGCGGGCGCGACGGTTCCCGCCGAGTCGGTCGGCTCCGCCGGTTTTGGTGCCCCGACCGGTGCCGCCGACTTCGTGTGGCCCTCGGCCTTGGCGGCCTCCGAAGCCGTCGCCTCGGCCGGTGCCGTCGGCTCGGCGTGGCGCTCAGCGCCGGTGGCCTTGGTCTGACCAACCGAACCGGTCTCTCCGGCCGAACCGGCCAGCGCGTCCGACGCCGTAGGCTCCGCCCCGGCTTGTGCCGACGGTTCGGCCCGTCCTACGGCCTTGACCGCCTTGGCGGTCCCGGGCGTTACGGCCGGCTCCGCCGGTTCGTGTGCCCCGGCTGCTGCCACCGGCCCCGCGTGGCCCTCGGCCTCGGCGGTCTCCGCGGCCGCCGCGTCGGGCGGTGCGGCCGGTTCCGCGGTTTTCGCGGGGCTCTCCGCAGCGGCGGGTTCGGTCGACGCCTCAGCCCCGGCCGAACCGGCCGAGGCCGCCCCGGTCGGCGCAGCCGGCGTCGACCGTTCCGCGGGGTGCGCCGGGGGTGTCTCGTTCGCCGTTTGTCGCGTGTCCGTGTTGAGAGGCACCCGCGGGTCCTTCCGTGCGCAGCCGTGGTGAGAAGGCGGGCCGTTCGGGGAGGCCGGCCCGCCGTCCTCCCGTACGCGCCCCCGCCGACCCGCGTTCAAGCCGTCGCCCCCGCACCCGGCAAACACCCGGCAAACGCCTCGTCAACGCTTCCCCCGGAGGTGTCCGTCAGGCGTCCGCATGGTGAAATCCGGCCCCCTCGAACAGCGTGATTCTCGCCACCCTTGATAGGGGGCATGCTCAGATGAGCGAATCGAAGCGACTGTAAGTCTCGGAGGCGTGGCACTCAGTGCCAGTGGTCGATCGTTCACGGGGTGCACGCATGCGTGCCATGGTGCGCTCATTTGAGCGTCAAAACTGTTTTCGGCTCCCCCTTCCTCTTCAAGAAGTGAACACACCCCCGCTCCCCGCCCCCTCCCGCACCCACTTTCGATCCAGCGGCGGACGGCTGGTTGCGGGCGCATGACGCGCGAGTGGACGTACCCACGCACCTTCGATCTGGGTATGTTCCTCGCCGTCAGGGCAGCCACCGCGTCCTCGAGGAGTCGAGACCGTGTCGGAAAACAAAGATCCTCACGTAACCGGGAACGCCGTCGAGGACGTGAAGTTCGTTTATGACTTCACCGAGGGCAACAAGGACCTGAAGGACCTCCTCGGCGGCAAGGGCGCCAACCTCGCCGAGATGACCAACCTCGGGCTCCCCGTCCCGCCCGGCTTCACCATCACCACCGAGGCGTGCAAGGTCTACCTCGGCAGCGGCGAGGAACCGGCACACCTGCGTGACGAGGTGAGTGCGCACCTCGATGCCCTGGAGAAGAAGATGGGCAAGAAGCTCGGGCAGGCCGACGATCCCCTCCTCGTCTCCGTCCGCTCCGGGGCCAAGTTCTCCATGCCCGGGATGATGGACACCGTCCTGAACATCGGACTGTCCGACAAGTCCGTACAGGGCCTGGCCAAGCAGGCCGGCGACGACCGGTTCGCGTGGGACTCCTACCGCCGGCTCATCCAGATGTTCGGCAAGACGGTCCTCGACGTCGACGGCGACCTCTTCGAGGAGGCCCTCGACAAGGCGAAGGAGGCCAAGAAGGTCGAGGTCGACACCGAGCTGGAGGCCGCGGACCTCAAGAAGCTGGTCACCACCTTCAAGAAGATCGTCAAGAAGGAGGCCGGCCGGGACTTCCCGCAGGACCCGCGCGAGCAGATGGACCTCGCGATCAAGGCGGTCTTCGACTCCTGGAACACCGACCGCGCCAAGCTCTACCGCCGCCAGGAACGCATCCCGCACGACCTCGGCACGGCCGTCAACGTCTGCTCCATGGTCTTCGGCAACCTCGGCCCCGACTCCGGCACGGGTGTCGCGTTCACGAGGGACCCCGCGAGCGGCCACCAGGGCGTCTACGGCGACTACCTCCAGAACGCCCAGGGCGAGGACGTCGTCGCCGGCATCCGCAACACCGTCGCGCTCGCGGAGCTGGAGCGGATCGACAAGAAGTCGTACGACCAGCTGATGCAGATCATGGAGACGCTGGAGAACCACTACCTCGACCTCTGCGACATCGAGTTCACCATCGAGCGCGGCACCCTGTGGATGCTGCAGACCCGCGTCGGCAAGCGCACCGCCGGTGCCGCGTTCCGGATCGCCACGCAGCTCGTGGACCAGGGTCTGATCGACGAGGCGGAGGCGCTGCAACGCGTCAACGGCGCCCAGCTCGCCCAGCTGATGTTCCCCCGCTTCGACGAGGACGCCAAGGTCAGGCAGCTCGGCCGGGGCATCGCGGCCTCGCCGGGCGCGGCGGTCGGCAAGGCGGTGTTCGACTCGTACACCGCGATCAAGTGGTCGCGCTCCGGGGAGCAGGTCATCCTGATCCGCCGCGAGACCAACCCCGACGACCTGGACGGCATGATCGCCGCCGAGGGCATCCTCACCTCGCGCGGCGGCAAGACCTCGCACGCCGCCGTCGTCGCGCGCGGCATGGGCAAGACGTGTGTGTGCGGCGCCGAGGAGCTGGAGGTCGACACCAAGCGGCGCTGTCTGACGGCGCCGGGCGGGGTGGTCGTGGAGGAGGGCGACGTCGTCTCCATCGACGGCTCCTCCGGCAAGGTCTACCTCGGCGAGGTGCCCGTCGTGCCGTCCCCGGTCGTGGAGTACTTCGAGGGGCGGATGCACGCCGGTGCCGACGACGCCGACGAGCTGGTCGAGGCCGTCCACCGGATCATGGCGTTCGCCGACCGCAAGCGCCGGCTGCGGGTGCGCGCCAACGCGGACAACGCCGAGGACGCGCTGCGCGCCCGCCGGTTCGGGGCGCAGGGGATCGGCCTGTGCCGCACCGAGCACATGTTCCTCGGCGACCGCCGCGAGCTGGTCGAACGCCTGATCCTGGCCGACACCGAGGCCGAGCGCGAGGAGTCCCTCAAGCAGCTCCTGCCGTTGCAGAAGCAGGACTTCATCGAACTGTTCGAGGCGATGGACGGCCTCCCGGTGACGATCCGTCTCCTGGACCCGCCGCTGCACGAGTTCCTGCCCGACATCACCGAACTGTCGGTGCGCGTCGCGCTCGCCGAGTCCCGCAAGGACCCGCACGAGAACGATCTGCGGCTGCTCCAGGCCGTGCACCGGCTGCACGAGCAGAACCCGATGCTGGGCCTGCGCGGGGTACGGCTCGGCCTCGTCATCCCCGGCCTGTTCACCATGCAGGTACGGGCGATCGCCGAGGCGGCGGCCGAGCGCAAGGCGGCCAAGGGCGACCCGCGCGCGGAGATCATGATCCCGCTCGTCGGCACGGTCCAGGAGCTGGAGATCGTCCGCGAGGAGGCCGACCAGGTCGTCGCGGAGGTCCAGGCCGCCACCGGCACGGAGCTGAAGCTGGCGATCGGCACGATGATCGAACTGCCGCGCGCCGCGCTGACCGCCGGGCAGATCGCGGAGGCGGCGGAGTTCTTCTCCTTCGGCACCAACGACCTGACCCAGACGGTGTGGGGCTTCAGCCGCGACGACGTGGAGGCGAGCTTCTTCACGGCGTACCTGGAGAAGGGCATCTTCGGGGTGTCGCCCTTCGAGACGATCGACCAGGACGGCGTCGGCTCGCTGGTCAGGGCGGCGGCGAAGGCGGGCCGCGAGACCCGGCCCGACCTCAAGCTCGGCGTGTGCGGCGAGCACGGCGGCGACCCGGAGTCCGTCCACTTCTTCCACGAGGTGGGCCTGGACTACGTCTCCTGCTCCCCGTTCCGCATCCCGGTCGCCCGCCTGGAGGCCGGGCGCGCGGCCTCGTCGTCGACGGGCAGCGACCACCGCTGACCGTCCCGCGAACCCCGGGGCCCGGGTCCCCGACCGAACCGACCCGGGCCCCGGATCACCCCCCGAACGCCGGGGCCCGGGTTCCCTGACCGAACCGCCGGGCCCCGGCCCCCGCCGGCCACACCCGGAACCGCCGCACCCCGCGCACCGACCCTCACCGCGCGGCGACGGCTCCGGCCCGCCGGAAGGAGGCGGCACCCCTTGTGCGGAGGGGCGCCGCCTCCTTCGTCCGTGCGACGGCGGACGGCCGCGAGGTCGGCGAGGCCCCGTGCTCCACCGCCACCGGCACCGGCCGCGACGGACGCCGTGACCACCGGCGTCGGCGGCGCACCCGGCAGGGCCGGGCCGCCCCGCCACGCATGCCCCGCCGCCCGCCGGGCACACGCAACGCCGGTTCCGTCGGCGGTGCGGAGGAGGTCCAGGTGTTCGAGGGATTCGAGGTCGGGCAGGTCCGGACCGGTGACGCGTCGGTGTTCGTGCGGCACGGCGGGGACGGGCCCCCGGTGGTGCTGCTGCACGGGCACCCCCGCACCTCCGCGACCTGGCACCGCGTCGCCCCGCTCCTCGTCCGCGCCGGGTTCACCGTCGTCTGCCCCGACCTGCGCGGGTACGGCCGGTCCACCGGGCCGGTGCCCACCGCGGACCACACCGGGTACTCCAAACGGGCCGTCGCCGGTGACGTGGTCGAGGTGATGCGCGCGCTCGGCCACACGCGGTTCGCGCTCGCCGGGCACGACCGGGGCGGCGCCGTCGCGCTGCGCCTCGCGCTCGACCACCCGGACGCCGTCTCGCGCGTGGCACTGCTCGACTGCCTGCCCGTCTGCGAACACCTCTCCCGCATCACGGCCGAGTTCGCCACGCGGTGGTGGCACTGGTTCTTCTTCGCCCAGCCGGACATCCCCGAACGCGTCATCAACGCCGACCCGGACGCCTGGTACCACGGGGATCCGCACCGCATGGGGCAGGAGAACCACGACGAGTGGCGCGCGGCCACCAGGAACCCGGACGTGGTGCGGGCCATGCTGGAGGACTACCGGGCCGGGCTCACCGTCGACCGACGGCACGAGGAGACCGACCGTGCCGCCGGGGTGCGCGTCCGCTGTCCGGCGCTGGTCCTGTGGTCGCTCCGCGACGACCTCGAGGAGCTGTACGGGGACCCGCTGCGGATCTGGCGGCAGTGGGCGCCCGACGTGCGCGGCCACGGGATCGACTCCGGGCACCACGTCGCCGAGGAGGCGCCGGAGGCGCTCGCGGCCGCGCTGGCCGGCTTCTTGACCGCTGCCCCGCCCGCGTGAGGAGCCCCCTCACACCCGCCCCCCGGCCCCACTGAGGGCAGCGTTCCTCCGGGGAAACAGGAGGGATGCGGTCGGGTAACACCCGCGGCGCACGCTCTTCGGCATGACCTCGGACGCGCGTGTGGTGGTGATCGGGGCCGGGCTCGCGGGTGTCGCGCTCGCCCGGCGGCTCGGTGAGCTCGGTGTGCCCGCGCTGGTCGTGGGGGAGGAGGAGCACCGCCCGTACAACAGGGTGCTGCTCGCCGAGGTGCTGGCCGGGCGGTACGCGCCCGAGGTGATCGCGCTGCCGGGGCCGGCCGGGGAGCCGGTGCGCGGCCGGGTCACCGGGATCGACCGTGCCGCGCGGCGCGTGCGGTGCGCGGACGGCACCGAGATCACGTACGGCACGCTCGTCCTCGCCACCGGCTCCAACCCCGTACTCCCGCCGCTGCGCGGGCTGTTCGGCGCGGACCGCCGGCTGCCCGAGGGCGTGCACGCGTTCCGCACCATGGACGACTGCCTCGGACTCGCCCGTGCCGTGCACCCCGGCGTGCGCGCCGTCGTGGTCGGCGGAGGGCTGCTCGGCGTCTCCGCCGCCCGCGCGCTGGCCGCGCGCGGCGCGCAGGTCGTCCTCGCCCAGCAGGCCGAGCGGCTGATGGAACGCCAGCTCGACCCGGTCTCCTCCGGGCTGGTCCGGCGCCATCTCACCGGGCTCGGCGTGGAGGTCCACACCGAGACCCGGGTGCGCGACGTGCGCTGCGCCGGCGGCGCCGTCCACTCGGTGGAGCTGGCCGACGGCTACCGGCTCGACACCGACCTCGTCGTCCTGGCGTGCGGGGTCCGCCCGCGCACCGGGCTCGCCGAGGAGGCCGGGCTCGCCGTCCGTACGGGCGTCCTCGTCGACGACCGGCTGCGCACCTCGGACCCGTACATCCGTGCGATCGGCGACTGCGCCGAGCACGACGGGACGGCGTACGGCCTGGCCGCACCCGCCCTCGAACAGGCCGGCGTCCTGGCCACCCTGCTCGCGGACCCCGACGCCACCGCCCGCTACACCGGCACCCGCGCACTGACCCGCCTCACGCTCGCGGGAGACGAAGCCCCGGCCGCCCCCGCCCCCTTCCTCGACCTCGCCGCCTTCGGCGACCCCGACCCCCGCCCCGGCGACGACGTCGTCCAGCTCGCCGACGCCACCCGCGGCACCTACCGCAAGGTCGTCGTCCGCGACGACCGCGTCGTCGGCGGGGTCCTCGTCGGCGAACTCGGCACCGTCGGCGCCCTCGCCCGCGCCTGGGAGGGAGCGGAGCCGCTCCCCGACGGCACCCCCCTGCTCCATCTGCTCACCAACGACGGAGGCTCCTGATGACCACCGCCCCCGGGGCCACCCCCACGCTCGTGCTCGTCGGCCACGGCATGGTCGGCCAGCGCTTCCTCGAGGCGCTCGCCGCACGCGGGCTCACCGCCACGTACCGCGTGGTCGTGCTCTGTGAGGAACCCCGCCCCGCCTACGACCGCGTCCAGCTCACCTCCTACTTCGCCGGCCGCACCCCCGAGGAGCTGTCCCTCAGCGACCCCGCCTTCCTCGCCGAACACGGCATCGAACTGCGCCTCGGCGACCCGGCCGAGCACATCGACCGGGAGGCCCGCACCGTCACCGCACGCTCCGGCCGCACGCTCGCCTACGACACCCTCGTCCTGGCCACCGGCTCCTCCCCCTTCGTCCCGCCGGTCCCCGGCAAGGACGCCGAGGGCTGCTTCGTCTACCGGACCATCGAGGACCTGCTCGCCATCGAGGAGTACGCGAGGCGGCGCGCCACCACCGGCGCCGTCGTCGGCGGCGGACTGCTCGGCCTGGAGGCGGCCGGCGCGCTCAAGGGGCTCGGCCTGGACGCCCACATCGTGGAGTTCGCGCCCCGGCTGATGCCCGTCCAGGTCGACGACGGCGGCGGCGCCGCCCTGCTGCGCACCATCGAGGAGAGGGGGCTCGCCGTCCACACGGGCGTCGGCACCCAGGAGATCCTCGCCGACGACACCGGCGCCGTCACCGGCATGAAGCTGTCCGACGGCTCCGAACTGGCCACCGACCTCGTCGTGTTCAGCGCCGGCGTCCGCCCCCGCGACCAGCTCGCCCGGGAGTGCGGGCTGGCCGTCGGCGAACGCGGCGGCATCACCGTCGACGAACAGTGCCGCACCGTCACCGACCCGCACGTCTTCGCCATCGGCGAGTGCGCGCTCGCCGCCGACGGCCGGGTCTACGGGCTGGTGGCGCCCGGCTACGAACAGGCCGAGACGGCCGCCGCGACGATCGCCGCCGACGACACCGAACAGCGCACGTTCACCGGCGCCGACCTCTCCACCAAGCTCAAACTGCTCGGCGTCGACGTCGCCTCCTTCGGCGACGCGCACGGCACCACCGAGGACTGCCTCGACGTCGTCTACTCCGACTCCCGCGCCGGCCTCTACAAGAAGCTCGTCATCGGCCGCGACGGCACCCTCCTCGGCGGCATCCTCGTCGGCGACGCGGACGCCTACGGCACCCTGCGCGCCCTGACCGGCTCGGTGCCGCCGCTCGCCCCCGAGTCCCTCGTCCTGCCCGCGGGCGCCGGCGCCCCCGCCCAGCTCGGCCCGTCCGCGCTGCCCGACGACGCCGTCATCTGCTCCTGCCACAACGTCACCAAGGGCACCATCCGCGGCGCCGTCACCGAGCATTCCTGCACCACCGTGCCCGAGGTGAAGAAGTGCACCCGGGCCGGCACCGGCTGCGGCAGCTGCGTCAAGGTGCTCGGCCAGCTCGTCGAGGCCGAGCTGGAGGCGAGCGGCGTCGAGGTCGACAAGGGCCTGTGCGGCTGCTTCGCGCAGACCCGCGAGGAGCTGTACGAGACCGTCCTCGCCCTGCGCATCGACTCCTACCAGGACCTGCTGGACGGCCACGGCCGCGAGCACGCCCGCGGCGGCGACGGCTGCGACGTCTGCAAGCCCGCCGTCGCCTCGATCCTCGCCTCCCTCGCCCCCACCATCGGCGCGAGCGGCCACATCCTCGACGGCGAGCAGGCGGCGTTGCAGGAGACCAACGACCACTTCCTCGCCAACCTGCAGAAGAACGGCTCGTACTCGGTCGTCCCGCGCATCCCCGGCGGCGAGATCACCCCCGAGAAGCTCATCGTGATCGGCGAGATCGCCCGCGACTTCGGCCTCTACACCAAGATCACCGGCGGCCAGCGCATCGACATGTTCGGCGCCCGCGTCGAACAGCTCCCGCTGATCTGGACCCGCCTCGTCGACGCCGGCTTCGAGTCCGGACACGCCTACGGCAAGGCGCTGCGCACGGTGAAGTCCTGCGTGGGGCAGACCTGGTGTCGCTACGGCGTCCAGGACTCCGTCCGCATGGCGATCGACCTGGAGCTGCGCTACCGGGGCCTGCGCTCCCCGCACAAGCTGAAGTCCGCCGTCTCCGGCTGCGCCCGTGAGTGCGCCGAGGCACAGTCCAAGGACTTCGGCGTCATCGCCACCGCCGGCGGCTGGAACCTGTACGTCGGCGGCAACGGCGGCGCCACCCCGCGCCACGCCGACCTCCTCGCCCAGGACCTCGACGACGCCGGACTCGTCCGCCTGATCGACCGGTTCCTGATGTTCTACATCCGCACCGCCGACAAACTGGAGCGCACCAGCGTCTGGCTCGACCGGCTCCCCGGCGGCCTGGACCACGTCCGCGACGTCGTCGTCGAGGACTCGCTCGGCATCTGCGCGGAGCTGGAGTCCCTGATGGCGGCGCACGTCGCCCACTACCGCGACGAGTGGGCCGACACCATCAACGACCCGGAGAAGCTCGCCCGGTTCGTCTCCTTCGTCAACGCCCCCGACACCCCCGACCCGGTCGTCGCCTTCGTCCCCGAACGCGACCAGATCAAGCCCGACCTGCCCCTGCTGACGATCGGCACCCGGCCCCTGGAAGGAGCCCAGCGATGACCCTGGCCCCCGAGACGACGGACCTGAGGATCCAGCTCCGGCTGGCCGACGACTGGCTCACCGTCTGCGACCTGACCGCCCTCACCCCCGGCCGCGGCGTGGCAGCCCTGCTCCCCGACGGCCGCCAGGCCGCCCTCTTCCGCGACCGTGCGGGGCGCCTCTACGCGATCGGCAACCGGGACCCGTTCACCGGTGCCGCGGTCCTCTCCCGCGGCCTGACCGGCACCCACGCCGGCCGCCCCTTCGTCGCCTCCCCGCTGCTGAAGCAGCGCTTCGACCTGGAGTCGGGCCAGTGCCTGGACGACGACGGGGTGCGGGTACCGGCGTACGAGGTGCGGGCCCGCTGAGTCAGGTGCGGCTGCCGGTGAGGTGGGCGAAGACGACCACGTTGCCCTGGTAGCCGGTCGCCCGCGAGTAGCCGCCGCCGCAGGTGATCACCCGCAGCTCGGGGCGGGCGGCGGCGCCGTACACCTTCTCGTCGGGGAAGTCCTTCGCCTCGTAGACCTCGACGGCGTCCACGGTGAACTCCGCGACGGCGCCGTCCCGGCGGTCCACGTCGATCGTGCTGCCCTTCTTCAGGGCGCCGAGGTCGTAGAAGACGGCGGGCCCCTCGGTGTTGTCGACGTGGCCGGCGACGATCGCGGTGCCTGACTCGCCGGGGGTGGTGCCGGCCTCGTACCAGCCGGCCAGGTTCTTCTCTTCCGCGGGCGGCACGTCCAGGCTGCCGGACTTCGTCAGGCCGAGGCCCATCAGGGGCGCGTCCACATGGATCGACGGGATGCGGATGCGGTCCGGCGGCGACGGCGGCAGGGCGGGGGCCGCGGCGCCCGTGCGGTCGGTCCCGGCGGAGGCCTGCGCGGCCGACGGCTGCGGGGGCGGCGCGGGGGTCTCGGCGGCGCCGTGCAGCAGCCAGGCGCCGGACCCGAGCGCGACCAGGGTGACGGCCGCTATGGCGGAGTTGCCTATCCTGCGTCTGCGCACGAGGCGCCCCCTTTCCGTCGGCCCCCTCTGGTGGTGACGGACCGATGCGGCCCGCATCCCCCTCCGGGCCCGCGAGGGGCGGGCGGACCCGGAGGGGGAGGGGCGTGTGCGGTACCGGCGGACGGACAGCGGAGGATGTCCGTCAGATCCCCTCGCCTCTCGCCCGGCGATGCAGGAGCCAGGTACCGCCCGCGGCGGCGACGGCGAGGGCCGCCACGCCGGCCGCGGTCCGCACGGGGTCGGCGCCGAGCCCGCCGCCGACCCCCGTCTTCACGCTTCCTCTGGGCTGGGTGTGGTTCCGGGTGGCGCTCAACGCCACCACCAGGTCGCCCGTGACCCGCCCGCCGCCCTCGGAACAGCGGGCGACGATCTCGTACGTCCCCGGCTGCGCGCTCGGCGGCACCTCGAACTGACCGATCGCGTCGTGCTCGTGCGCGCTCGGCGCGAGCGCGAAGCGCCCGGCGCCCACGGCGCTCGCGTCGCCGGTGGCCGCGCCGTCCGTGCCACACGCACTGACGTTCACCGACACGTTGTCGCCGGGAATCACCGTGGAGGGGTACACCTCCAGCTCCCCGGCGCCCTCGCCGCCGTACGCGGGCGCGGCGGCGAGACCGGCGACGGTGACGGCGAGCGCGGTACCGGTCAGCAGACGGGCCGTGCGGCGCATGGTGCTCCTCCGAGGGGGCCCGGCCCGCGACACCCCTCATGTGCCACTGCGTCGGCCACGCCCCTGCCCTTCCGAGCAAAAGGGCAGGGACGGCCGCGCGCTTCCTGAGCGCCCGTCAGAAATACGGAGAACGGGTGTTCCGTACCTCGCACACATGACCGGTACGACCCTGTTCCAGCAGGTCAACGCCCCGCCCCCGACCCGCCGGACAGGACCACCCGGGAGGCGTAGGGGACGGGGCGAATGGGGTGACGCGACCGTCAGCCGACGGCCACCGCATCCCATGCGGAGCCCACCGCGGCGTACTCCGCGCTGCCGGCCCCGTAGAGGTCGCCCGCCGCGCTCAGCGTGGCCGCGCGCGCTCCCGCGTAGTCCGTCGACGACGTCATGTACACCGTCAGCGCCCGGTACCAGATCGCGCCCAGCTTGTCCCGGCCGATCCCCGTCACCGTCGAGCCGTCGCAGGTGGGGGAGTCGTACGCGACACCGTTGAGCGTCTTGGCACCGCTGCCCTCGGCGAGCAGATACGCGAAGTGGTTGGCGACGCCGGAGGAGTAGTGGACGTCGAGACCGCCGACCGAGCCGCTCCAGCAGTCGGCCGAGGCACCGTCCCGGGACGGCTCGTCCATGTACCGCAGGGCCGGCTCGCCGAAGCCGGAGCGGACGACCTTCTCGCCGATCAGATAGTCACCGGCGTCGGAGGAGTTGCCCGCGTACCACTCCACCAGCGTGCCGAAGATGTCCGACGTCGCCTCGTTCAGCCCGCCCGACTCGCCGGAGTAGGTCAGCCCGGCCGTCGTCGAGGTCACGCCGTGCGACATCTCGTGCCCGGCCACGTCCAGCGCCACCAGCGGCCCGAACGTCGACCCGTCGCCGTCGCCGTACGTCATGCAGAAGCAACTGTCGTCCCAGAAGGCGTTGTTGTAGCTGTTGCCGTAGTGGACGCGGTTGTACGAGCCCTTGCCGTCACCCGCGATGCCGGTGCGGCCGTGCACCTCCTTGTAGTAGTCCCAGGTCTCGTCCGTGCCGTACTGCGCGTCGACCGCCGCCGAGGAGCGGTCCGCGGTCGTGCCGGTGCCCCAGTGGTTGTCGGCGTCGGTGTAGAGCGTCGCGGGGGCGCGACTGAAGCAGATGCCGAAGATGCAGAGGTCGGTCTTGTTCTCGGCGTCACCGGTGTACGTGTTGCCACGGGTGGCGTCCTTGAGCTGGTACGACGACCCCGACTGCGTCGTCTCCAACGGCACCGTTCCGCTGTAGAGCGACTGCCCGTCGCCGGTGGCCGTCTCGATGGCGTCCCAGGCGTCGATCTCCCGGCCGCTGCGCGCGTCGGTGAGCACGGTACGGGCGACGGGGTTGCCGAGCGAGTCGAGCCCGACCGCATGGGTGCGCCAGGCCAGCTTGGCGGCGCCGTGCAGGGCGTCGACGACCAGCTCGGGCTTGGCCTTCACCGTCCTCAGCGTGCCGCGGTGGGCGGCGCGCAGCTCGGCGGTGGCGAGGTCGGCGGCCTTGGGTGCCTTGACGGCGGGGGTGGTGCTCGCCACCGAGACCGTGCGGGTGGTGGCCCGGTCGGCGCCCTCGTAGGCACCGCCGCGGGCCAGGTGGACGACGAAGTCGCCGCCGAGGACGGGCAGATCGCGGTACGTGCGGTCGTAGCGGACGTGCTGGGTGCCGTCCGCGTCGACGACGACGTCCCGGACGCTGGTGTCCTGCGCGGAGGTCAGACCGAGGGCGGCGGCCCGGTCCGTGAGGACGTGGGCGGCGTTCTCGATCGCGGTGGCTCTGCTCGGCCGGGTGTCCGCCGTGGCGGACGTCGTGGGGGCGAGGGCGGCGGCGAGCAGCGCGGCGGCGGCGACGGCGATGCCGGTCCCGCGGATACGACTCGTACGGCTCATCGGTCTCCGGCTCATCGGACTCCTCGGTCGCTGGGAGGGGGGACCTCTCAGGTTTACGGGGTCATGACATGTCATGTCCATACCGCCTTGGGCGGATGGGGGAGGGGACCGGTGAGGGGATGATGGGTGCCATGACCGAAGCGAACGAGGACGTGGCGGCGCTGACGGTGCTGACGACGACGGACAGCGAGGCGAAGGCGGTGGAACTGGCCCGGGGCGCGGTGGGCGCGCGGCTGGCGGCCTGCGCCCAGATCTCCGGCCCGGTGACCTCCGTCTACCGCTGGCAGGGCGCGGTGGAGACCGCCGCGGAGTGGCAGGTGCTGCTCAAGACGACCCCGGCACGCTACGAGGCCCTCGAACGCCACCTGCGCACCGCGCACGACTACGAGACCCCGGAGATCATCGCGACGCCGGTGGTGCGGGGGAGCGCGGAGTACCTCCGCTGGGTGGCGGAGGAGACGACGCCGGACGGTGCCGGACCGGGCTGAGGTCCGCCGTGCGGGGGACCGCGCCGTGTGCCCCCGCGCTCCCCGGGGACCCCCCGCCTAGGGTCCGGGCCATGACAGACAGACGCATCCGGCACGCACTGTCGGCCGTCGCCCTGGCGGCGACCGTGCTCCTCGCCACCACGGCCTGCTCCCCCGACGACACCCCACCCCCGGCCCCGGGCGCCCCGGCCGACGACACGTCACAGAGCGCGTCGGCAACCCCGACAACCCCGGCCACGACCCCCACCCCGACCGAGACTCCGGACTCCGCGACCCCCACCTTCACCCCACCCGCGGACAGCGCGGCGAGCGCGTCCTTCATGACCCACACACCAACGGCGACGTCGAGCTAAGGGCGTCCCGTAAGGGGCGCGGGACTGTGTCGTCTGCGCCCCGCAAGGGGCGCGGGGCTGTGCTCGATCTGCGGCTGCCGCCGCGCGGGCGCGAGAAGCCCTCACCCACCCGCACTCCCCACTCGACCCCGCCCGCCCGAGTTCTCCGGGGTCAAAGGGGCGGAGCCCCTTGAAGGGATGGGAAGGGTAGGGGCGGCGGGGGCGAAAAACTCACCGCACAACCTCCACCCGCACCGCACACACCTTGAACTCCGGCATCCCCGACACCGGATCAAGCACAGGATTCGTCAACTCGTTGACCCTCCCCGCCCCCGCCCAATGAAACGGCATGAACACCGTGTCCACCCGAATCCCCCCAAAGACCCGCACCGGCACCACCACTCGCCCCCTCCGCGACACCACCGCCACCTCCTCCCCCTCAACAACCCCCACCCGCTCGGCCAGCCGAGGATGCATCTCCACGAACACCCCCGGCGCCGCCGCGTTCAACTCCGCCACCCTCCGCGTCTGCGCCCCCGACTGGTACTGCGCGAGCACCCGCCCGGTGGTCAGCAGCACCGGATATTCCGCGTCCGTCTCCTCCCCGGCCGCCCGGTGCGACACGGCCGCGAACCGCGCCCGCCCGTCCTCCGTGGCGAACCGCTCCAGGAACAACCGGGGCGTCCCGGGATGCGGACGGCCGTCCCCGCCCGCCCCCTCCACGGCCGGACAGGGCCAGAACACCCCGGCCCCATCCCCAGCCCTCTCTTCATTCCCGCCCCCTTCCGCCAACCGCCGGTAACTGATCCCCGAGTAGTCCGCCGGACCCCCCGCACTGGCCCGCCGCAACTCCTCGAACACCTCCTCCGGATCGACCGGAAACCCCTTCTCCACACCGAGCCGCCCGGCCAGCCCGTGCAGCACCTCCAGATCGCTGCGGACCCCGTCCGGCGCGGACAGCGCACGCCGGCGCAGCAGCACCCGCCCCTCCAGACTGGTCGTCGTCCCCGTCTCCTCCGCCCACTGCGTCACCGGCAGGACGACGTCCGCCAGCCGGGCCGTCTCCGAGAGGACGACGTCCGCCACCGCGAGGAAGTCCAACGACCGCAGCCGCTCCTCCACGTGCGCGGCGCGCGGCGCGGACACCACCGGGTTGGACCCCATCACCAGCAGCGCCCGGACGTCCCCGCCGAGCGCGTCGAGGAGTTCGTACGCGCTGCGCCCGGGCCCCGGCAGGGAGTCCGGGTCCACGCCCCACACCCCCGCCACGTGCCGCCGCGCGGCCGGGTCGGTGAGCTTGCGGTAGCCGGGCAACTGGTCGGCCTTCTGGCCGTGTTCGCGCCCGCCCTGCCCGTTGCCCTGCCCGGTCAGGCACCCGTACCCGGACAGCGGCCGGCCCGCCCGCCCCGTCGCCAGCGTCAGGTTGATCCACGCGCCCACCGTGTCCGTGCCCTTGGACTGCTGCTCGGGCCCCCGCGCGGTGAGCACCATCGCGGCCTCGGGAGCGCAGAACATCCGTACGGCCTCCCGCAGTTGGGGCACCAGCACACCGGTGATCCGCTCCACGTACTCCGGCCAGTGCGCCATCGCCGCCGCCCGGGCCTCCTCCCAGCCGCTCGTCCGCTCCCGGATGTACTCCTCGTCCGTGCGGCCTTCGGCGACGACGAGGTGCAACAAACCGAGCGCGAGGGCGAGATCGGTACCGGGGCGGGGCGCCAGATGCAGATCGGCCTGCTCGGCGGTACGGGTGCGGCGCGGGTCGACGACGATCAGCGTGCCGCCGTTCTCGCGCAGTTCGGTGAAGTAGCGCAGGGCCGGCGGCATCGTCTCGGCGGGATTGGAGCCGACGAGGATCACGCACCCGGTCCGCGGGATGTCCTCCAACGGGAACGGCAGCCCCCGGTCCAGCCCGAACGCCCGCGTCCCGGCCGCCGCCGCGGACGACATGCAGAACCGGCCGTTGTAGTCGATCTGCGAGGTACCGAGCACGACGCGGGCGAACTTTCCCAGCGCGTACGCCTTCTCGTTGGTGAGCCCGCCGCCGCCGAACACGCCGACGGAGTCCGCCCCGCGCGCCGTGCGCGCCCGCGCGAGCGCGCCCGCGATCCGGTCGAGCGCCTCGTCCCAGCCGGCGGGCTCCAGTACGCCGTCGCGGCGCACCAGCGGGGAGGTGAGCCGTACGGCGGACGACAGCAGCGCCGGTGCCGTGCGGCCCTTGGCGCACAGCGCGCCCCGGTTCACCGGGAAGCCGGTGCGCTCGGCCACCTCGACCCCGCCGTCGGCCGCCGGGACGAGGTTCATCCCGCACTGCAGGGAGCAGTAGGGGCAGTGCGTGGGGGTGACGGTGGTGTGCATGCCGTTCAGCCTGCGCGGGACGTGTTACGCGGTGGGGCGTACGCCGTTACGCGGGCGGCACGGGGGGCTCCCGGCGGGGCGGGGGCGGACGTGAGGGCGGGCGCGCCCGGTGGCCGTCACCCGGGCCGCACTGCCGCCAGCGCCCGGCCCACCCCCGGCTCCTTCGGGCCGAGGAAGTGCGGGTCCGGCTCGAAGACGGCGTCCAGGGCGGCCTTGGCCGCCGCGAACACCTCGCGGGTGGCGCCGTAGTACCAGGTCACGTCGTGTGTGTCGCCCGCCGCCGCGACGCCGTAGGACTCGATCCCGGCCGCCCGGCACAGGGCCACCGCGCGGCGGATGTGGAAGCCCTGGCTGACCAGGACGGCCCGGTCCACGCCGAAGATCTTCTTCGCGCGGACGCAGGAGTCCCAGGTGTCGAAGCCGGCGTAGTCCTCGACGATGCGGGTGGCGGGGACGCCGTGCTTCTTCAGGTACGCGCGCATCGCGTCCGGCTCGTCGTAGTCGTCGCGGCTGTTGTCGCCGGTGACGAGGACGACCTTGACGCGGCCGGCGTGGTAGAGGGCGGCGGCGGTGTCGAGGCGGTGGGCGAGGTAGGGGGAGGGTTCGCCGTCCCAGAGGCCGGCGCCGAAGACGACGGCGACGTCGGTGCGGGGGGCGGTGCGTGGGGTGCGGAGGTGGCCGTCGGTGGTGGTGAACAGCCAGGCGGCGGGGGTGAGGGCGAGGGTGCAGAGGGCGACGGTGACCTGTAGCGCGCGGCGCTGGGAGCGGCGGGTGCGGGGGAAGTGGGGCAGTCGGAGGAACCGGCGTCCGCGCGGGCGGGGCAGACGCATGGGTCCCTCCGGGGGCGGCGGCGTATGGGTGTTCGTGTGTTCGTGTGTTCGTAAGGGAGGACGCGGAGGGTACGGCGGTGGTTCAGGCAAGTGTGTATCGCCCCCGCCGCCCCTACCCTTCCCATCCTCGACCAGGGGCTCCGCCCCTTTGACCCCGGGAGAGCTCGGGTGGACGGGGTCTCGTTGGGGGGTGCGGGTGGGTGGGGCCTTCTCGCGCAGTTCCCCGCGCCCCTGAAGGCTGGGGGCGCCCCCAGCTTTTTGGGGGCGCCCCACCCACCCGAGCTCTCCCGCACCGTCCCCACCCACCCCCAGCCACGCTCACCACCCCCCACCCCACCCCGTGAGCCCCCCGCAAACCCCCGTGACCCCCACGCAACGGCCCCGCAACCTCCCCCCACCACTCTGAGGAACGTGACCCTCGTCCTCGTAGCCCACGGCAGCCGCGACCCCCGCACCCTCCCCACCGTCCACGCCCTCCTCGACCACATCCGCACCCTCCGCCCCCACCTCCCCACCCACCTCGGCCACATCGAACTCAACGCCCCCCTGCTCACCGACACCCTTGCCTCCCTCGACACCGACGGCGCCGTCCTCGTCCCCCTCCTCCTCAGCCGCGGCCACCACGTCACCCACGACATCCCCACCGCCGCCCGCCAGACGCGCATCCCCACCCTCGTCGCCGCCCCCCTCGGCCCTCACCCCCTCCTCGTCGACACCCTGCACACCCGCCTCCTGGAAGCCGGCTGGCCGGCCGAGCCGGACACCACCCACCGGCACCGCCGCCGCACCGCCGTCGTCCTCGCCGCCGCCGGCTCCCGCGACCCGCACGCCGCCGTCGACACCGCCCGCACCGCCGCCCTCCTCGCCGACCGCCTCGGCGTCCCCGTCGTCCCCGCCTACGCCTCCGCCGCCACCCCCACCGTCCCCGCCGCCGTGCGCGCACTGGCCGCCCGCGGCCGCGACCGGGTCGCCGTCGCCTCGTACTTCACCGCACCCGGCCGCTTCCACACGGAGTGCGCCGCGGCCGCCCCGTGGCGCGCCGCCGCCCCCCTCGGCGCCCACCCCGCGATGGCCCGCCTGGTCCTGCACCGCTACGACGAGGCCCTGGCCCGAGCCGCCACCCGGACCGGCCCACGATCCCGATTCCGCCAACCGCAAAGAGTCCCTACCAACATTGCACTGGTGTCAATCGGCGACCGTTCCTAACGTCGATCGCGCACACCCGCGACGACAGAAGGACCACGCACATGAACCTCCACCCCCGCCCGCCCGCGAAACGCGCCATGGTGATCGGCGCCGGGATCGTCGGCCTCACGACCGGACTCGCGCTGCGCCACGCAGGATTCGACGTCGTGGTCTGCGAACGCGCGCCGGAGATCCGCGCGGCCGGGACCTCGCTCGGACTGTGGGCGAACGCGCTGGCGGTCTTTGACGCGCTCGCCGTCGGCGATCAGGTGCGCGCCGTCGGCGCACCCACCGAGATGCGCTTCCACGACCCGGCCGGAAGGCCGCTCGACACACCGGAGTTCGGCCCCGAGGACCGCCGGTACCTGCTCGTCCACCGCGCGAAGCTGAACGATCTGCTCGCCGACGCCGTAGGGCGGGCGAACATCCGTCTGGGCACCGCGTTCGAGGCGTACGAGCAGCACGCGGACCGGGTGACGGTCCGGCTGTCCGACGGTCGCACTGAGGACGCCGACGTGCTCGTCGGCGCGGACGGCGCGTACTCCGCCGTGCGCGCCCGGCTCGTGCCGGGCACCCCGGCGCGGGAACACGCCGGTCACCACGCCTGGCGCGCGGTCGTCCCGCCCGGCGGCGTCACCGTCTCCGAGGACCGCCTGATCCTCGGCGGCGACCGCTGCCGGGGCGGATACGTGCGCACGTACGACGGAAGCGTCTACTGGCTCGTCAACCAGTTCGACTCGCCCCCGCCGACCGGCACGCCGAAGGAGCAGGCCATGGCCCGCGCCGCCCGCCTGGAGGAGCCGGGACGCGGCGGCGTCCTGTCCGCGCTGATCGCGGCGACGCCCGACGAGGCGATCCTGCACCACCGGATCATGCGGGTGCCGCCGCTGCCCCGCTGGGTCTCCGCCCGGGTCGCGCTGGCCGGGGACGCCGCCCACGCCATGTCCCCGCACATCACCGCCGGTGCGACGCTCGGCATCGAGGACGCCGCCCTGCTCGGCCGGCTGCTCGGCGGCACCGCCGTCGACGTCCCCGCCGCGCTCGCCGCGTACGAGGCCGACCGTATCCCCCAGTACGCCCACGTCGCCGAGCTGTCCGCGGCGGTGGAACACGCCCCCACGCCGGGGGAGTTCGCACGGCACTACGCCGCGTTCAGCCACTGGATGCTCAACCAGCGCCCCGCCGCACCCCGCACCGGAACGGGGCCCGGCGCATGACGTGAACGGGGGCCGCGACGGCACCCGACACCCCCGTCGCGCCCGACCGGACCCGGCACTGTCAGTGGTGGCGTCTACTGTCGTACCCATGGAAGGAACCGCATCCGGCGCGGGCGCCGTCCCGCGTCGGCCGTACGAGCAGTACGCCGCGCACGGCGGGTACGACGCGGCGGCGGTGGAGCGCTGGGCCCCCGAGCCCGACAAGCGCCCCGGGCGCACGGCCTTCCAGCGCGACCGCGCCCGCGTGCTGCACTCCGCCGCGCTGCGCAGGCTGGCCGGCAAGACCCAGGTCGTCACCCCCGGCACCACGAGCTCCGACTGGGACGCCAGCCCTCGTACACGGCTGACGCACTCCCTGGAGTGCGCCCAGGTCGGCCGCGAGCTGGGCGCCGCCCTCGGCTGCGACCCCGACCTCGTCGAGGCCGCCTGCCTCTCGCACGACCTGGGGCATCCGCCCTTCGGGCACAACGGCGAACAGGCGCTCAACGAATTCGCCGAGGACTGCGGCGGCTTCGAGGGCAACGCCCAGTCGCTGCGCCTGCTCACCCGCATCGAACCCAAGCGCTTCGCGCCCGACCCCGCCACCGGCGCCCTCGTCGGCGTCGGCCTCAACCTCACCCGCGCCGCCCTGGACGCCGCCGCCAAGTACCCCTGGCCGCGCGGCGCCCACCCGCGCGATCCGGCCTCGCCCAAGTTCGGGGTGTACGAGGACGACCGCCCGGTCTTCGACTGGGTCCGCAAGGGCGCCCCCGGCGACCGCAGCTGCTTCGAGGCCCAGGTCATGGACTGGTCCGACGACGTGGCCTACTCGGTCCACGACGTCGAGGACGGCCTGCACGCCGGCCACATCGACCCCCGCACCCTGCGCGACGACACCGAGCGGCAGGAGATCTTCGCCGTCGCCCGCCGCCGCTACGTCCCCCCGGACACCGACCCGGCCGCACTCGCCGAGGCCCTGGACCGCCTCCTCGCCCAGGACTGGTGGCCGCACGGCTACGACGGCTCGGCGATCGCCCAGGCCCGCCTCAAGGACGCCACCAGCCAGCTCATCGGCCGCTTCTGCCTGGCCGCCGAGGGCGCCACCCGGGCCGCGTACGGCTCCGGGCGGCACACCCGCTACGGCGCCGAACTGGTCGTACCGCCCGGCACCCGCCACGAGTGCGCGGTCCTCAAGGCGGTCGCCGACCGGTACGTCATGCAGCGCGCCGAGCAGGAGCGGCTCCGCGCCGACCAGCGGGTCGTCGTCGCCGAACTGGCGGACGCGCTCACCGCCCGCGCGCCCGACGGGCTCGACCCCCAGTTCCGGGCCCTGTTCGAGGAGGCGGCCGACGACCGCGCCCGCAAGCGGGCCGTCGTCGACCAGATCGCCTCGCTCACCGACGCCTCGGCACGCTCGCTGCACGCGCGGCTGACGGGGCGGGTGTGAACATGAACGGACGGGTGGGGAGAGGGTGGCGGGAAAGGCGCGCCGGGGCGGCCCGGCGTGCGCCGATCGGGCCACCCCCTCTTCCCGCACCGGGCCGCGTGCGGGAGGCTCGCATGTGGCGACATCCTTACGAGGAGGCATCAAGTGGTCGACGCGGATCAGACGTTCGTCATCGTCGGAGGGGGCCTGGCCGGGGCCAAGGCGGCCGAGGCGCTCCGTGCGGAGGGGTTCACCGGGCGGGTGATACTGATCTGTGACGAGCGCGACCACCCCTACGAGCGCCCGGCGCTCTCCAAGGGCTTCCTGCTCGGCAAGGAGGAACGCGACAGCGTCTTCGTCCACGAGCCCGCCTGGTACGCGCGCAACGACATCGAACTCCACCTCGGCCAGACCGTCGTCGCGATCGACCGCGCCGCCAAGTGCGTCCGCTACGGCGACGACGGCACCGTCGTGCACTACGACAAGCTGCTGCTCGCCACCGGCGCCGAACCCCGCCGCCTGGACATCCCCGGCACGGACCTCGCCGGCGTCCACCATCTGCGCCGGCTCGCCCACGCCGAGCGGCTCAAGGGCATGCTCACCGCGCTCGGCCGGGACAACGGCCACCTGGTGATCGCCGGCGCCGGCTGGATCGGCCTGGAGGTCGCGGCGGCCGCCCGCGAATACGGCGCCGAGGTCACCGTCGTCGAACCCTCCGCCAGCCCGCTGCACGGCGTGCTCGGCCCCGAGCTCGGCAACGTCTACGCCGAACTCCACCGCGAGCACGGCGTCCGCTTCCACTTCGGCGCCCGGCTCACCGAGATCGTCGGCCAGGACGGCATGGTGCTGGCCGCCCGCACCGACGACGGCGAGGAGCACCCGGCGCACGACGTGCTCGCCGCGATCGGCGCCGCGCCCCGCACCTCGCTCGCCGAGGCGGCCGGCCTGGAGATCGCCGACCGCGCCCACGGCGGGGGAGTCGTCGTCGACGAACGGCTGCGCACCTCCGACCCCGACATTTATGCCGCGGGCGACGTGGCCTCCTTCCCGCACGCACTGTTCGGCACCCGGCTGCGCGTCGAACACTGGGCCAACGCGCTCAACGGCGGCCCGGCCGCCGCACGCGCGATGCTCGGCAAGGACGGCGTCTACGACCGGGTGCCCTACTTCTTCTCCGACCAGTACGACGTCGGCATGGAGTACTCCGGCTGGGCCCCGCCCGGCTCCTACGACCAGGTGGTGCTGCGCGGCGACGCCGGGAAGCGGCAGTTCATCGCGTTCTGGGTCAAGGAGGGGCGCGTGCTCGCCGGGATGAACGTCAACGTGTGGGACGTCACCGGACCGATCCAGAACCTGATCACCAGCGGCACCCCCGTGGACACGGAGGCGCTGGCCGACCCGCACACCCCCTTGGAGAGCCTCCTCGCCTGAGCGGCGGGAGCGGCGGGAGCTGTCGGTGGGCCACCGTAGAATTCACGCGTGGCAGGACGGATCAATGACGAGGACGTGAAGGCGGTCCGGGACGCGGTTCCCATCGACGCCGTCGTGTCCGAGTACCTCCAGCTGCGCAACGCCGGTGGCGGCAACCTCAAGGGGCTGTGCCCCTTCCACGACGAGAAGTCGCCGTCCTTCCAGGTCAGCCCGAGCAAGGGACTCTTCCACTGCTTCGGCTGCCAGGAGGGCGGCGACACCCTCACCTTCGTGATGAAGATCGACCACCTCTCGTTCTCCGAGGCGGTCGAACGGCTCGCGGCCCAGGCCGGCATCACCCTGCGCTACGAGGAGGGCGGCTACAACCCCTCCCACCAGCGCGGCGAGCGGATTCGCCTGGTCGAGGCGCACAAACTGGCCGCCCAGTGGTACGCCGAACAGCTCGGCACCCACCCGGAGGCCGACACCGGCCGCACCTTCCTCGCCGAACGCGGCTTCGACCAGGCCGCCGCCGTCCACTTCGGCGTCGGCTACAGCCCCCAGGGCTGGGACCACCTCACCCGCTTCCTGCGCGGCAAGGGCTTCACCGACAAGGAACTGCTCCTCTCCGGGCTCGCCCAGGAGGGCCGCCGGGGCCCCATCGACCGCTTCCGGGGCCGGCTGATGTGGCCGATCCGGGACATCGGCGGCGACGTCGTCGGCTTCGGCGCCCGCAAGCTCTACGAGGCGGACAACGGCCCCAAGTACCTCAACACCCCCGACACCGCGATCTACAAGAAGTCCCAGGTCCTCTACGGCATCGACCTCGCCAAGAAGGACATCGCGAAGGCCTCCCGGGCGGTCGTCGTCGAGGGCTACACCGACGTCATGGCCTGCCACCTCGCCGGTGTGACGACGGCCATCGCCACCTGCGGCACCGCCTTCGGCGGCGAGCACATCAAGATCCTGCGCCGGCTGCTGATGGACAACGGCTCGGCCCGCGTGATCTTCACCTTCGACGGCGACGCGGCCGGCCAGAAGGCCGCCCTGCGCGCCTTCGAGGACGACCAGAAGTTCGCCGCCGAGACGTACATCGCCATCGCCCCCGACGGCATGGACCCCTGCGACCTGCGGCTGGCCAAGGGCGACGAGGCGGTCGCCGAGCTGGCCGAACCCCGCACCCCGCTGTTCGAGTTCGCGCTGCGCCAGATCGTCGGCCGCTACGACCTGGACACCCCGGCGGGCCGGGCCGCCGCGCTCGACGAGGCGGCGCCGATCGTGGCCCGGATCAAGAACAGCGGCGCGCAGCACGAGGTGGCCGTGCAGCTCGCCGGACTGCTCGGCATCCTCGACACCCAGTTCGTCGTCCGCCGCGTCGGCCAGCTCGCCCGCTGGGCCCGCGAGCGCGGCGGCCGGGGCCCGGCACCGGCCGCCGACCGGCGCCCGCAGCAGCAGTACGCCGCGGGACCGGCCCGGCCCGGACTGCGCGGCCCCGCGCTCACCCTGCGCAACCCCGTCTACGCCACCGAGCGCGAGCTGCTCAAACTCGCGCTCCAGCGGCCCGAACTGGTCTCCCCGGCGTTCGACGCGTACGGCGCCGACGAGTTCACCGCGCCGCCCTACGCGGCCGTCCGCGAGGCGATCCAGGAGGCGGGCGGCGCCGAGCAGGGCGTGCGGGACCCGCAGGAGTACCTGCTCCGGGTGCGCGAGGCGGCCCCCGACGACGCGGTCCGCTCGATGGTCACCGAGCTGGCCGTCGAGACGATCCTGCGCCGCACGGTGGACGAGCACTACGCGGGCGAGCAGCTGGTCACCGTGCGCCGCCGCGCGGTCGAGCGGCGGGTGCGCGACATCCAGAGCCAGCTCACCCGGCTCGCCGCGCACGGCGACCCGGCGCAGCTGGGCGCCGTGCAGAACGAACTGTGGGTGCTCCAGCAGTACGACCAGGCGCTGCGGGCGGGCGGCGCGGCGGCGCTGTGAGGGCGCGCCGCCCGTAGCTCCCGCCGCCCTGCCGGTAACCGGCGGGTCACGGACCGGACGCAAAAAGTCACCGCACGCCCCTCGTGGCGGAGATGTGTCGTACCCCACACTGGGGGCGGTGCCAAGTCCTCGGAGCGCGGCCGGCCCGCACCCCCCCCGCAGCGACTCATCCGGAGGTCGCCCCCGTGCAGACCCAGACCCGCACGCAGACAGCCGGCGCGACAGACCGCGCGGTGGAGGTGGTGGTGCCCGTGGAGCCGCCGCGCGGCCGGGCCGACACGGGCGGGACCGGCGGTTCCGGTGCCTCCGGTGGGCCCTCCTCCGACCTGTTCCGCCAGTACCTGCGCGAGATCGGCCGTATCCCGCTGCTCACCGCGGCAGAGGAGGTGGACCTCGCCCGCCGGGTCGAGGCCGGCCTCTTCGCCGAGGAGAAGCTCGGCTCCGCCCCCGATCTGGACAGCCGGCTCGCCCTCGACCTCGACACACTGGTCGTCCGGGGCCGGATGGCCAAGCGCCGGCTGATCGAGGCCAATCTGCGCCTCGTCGTCTCCGTCGCCAAGCGGTACGTCGGGCGCGGGCTGACCATGCTCGACCTGGTGCAGGAGGGCAACCTCGGGCTGATCCGCGCGGTGGAGAAGTTCGACTACGCGCGCGGCTACAAGTTCTCCACGTACGCGACCTGGTGGATCCGCCAGGCCATGTCCCGCGCCCTGGCCGACCAGGCCCGCACGATCCGCGTCCCGGTGCACGTCGTCGAGCTGATCAACCGGGTGGTGCGGGTGCAGCGGCGGATGCTTCAGGAGCGGGGGTACGAGCCGACGGCGGAGGAGGTCGCCGCGCATCTCGACCTGCCGCCGGAGCGGGTGGGGGAGGTGCTGCGGCTCGCCCAGGAACCGGTGTCGCTGCACGCGCCGGTGGGTGAGGAGGAGGACGTCGCGCTCGGCGACCTCATCGAGGACGGGGACGCGGCGAGTCCCGTGGAGTCGGCGGCGTTCCTGTTGCTGCGGGAGCATCTGGACGCGGTGCTGTCGACGCTTGGGGAGCGGGAGCGGAAGGTGGTGCAGCTCCGCTACGGCCTGGCGGACGGCCGCCCGCGCACACTGGAGGAGATAGGCCGCATCTTCGGCGTCACGCGGGAGCGTATCCGCCAGATCGAGTCGAAGACCCTGAACAAGCTCAGGGACCACACGTACGCCGACCAGCTCCGCGGCTACCTGGACTGACGCGACAGAGCTCGGGTAGGTGGGGTTCGTCGGCGGCTGCGGCTACGTCGTGGCTTGTCGCGCAGTTCCCCGCGCCCCTGAAGGGGCGCGGGGAACTGCGCGCGGGGCGAAGCCCCGCCCGGGTCGGACCTCAGTCCACCTCCGCCACCGCCTGGGCGAACTGCGCCCGGTACAGGCGGGCGTACGCACCACCCGTGGCGAGGAGCACGTCGTGGGAGCCCTGCTCCACGAGGGAACCGTTCTCCATCACCAGGATCGTGTCCGCGTCCCGGATCGTGGACAACCGGTGCGCGATCACGAACGACGTCCGCCCCGCCGCCAGCTTCGCCATCGCCTTCTGGATCAGCACCTCCGTCCGCGTGTCCACGGACGACGTCGCCTCGTCCAGCACGAGGATCACCGGATCCGACAGGAACGCCCGCGCGATCGTGATGAGCTGCTTCTCACCCGCGCTCACCCCCGTCCCCTCGTCGTCGATCACCGTGTCGTACCCGTCCGGCAACGTCCGCACGAACCGGTCCGCGTGCGCCGCCCGCGCCGCCTCCTCGATCTCCCCGCGCGTCACCTCGCGCGCGGCCCCGTACGCGATGTTCTCCGCGATCGTGCCGCCGAACAGCCAGGTGTCCTGGAGCACCATGCCGATGCCCGCGCGCAGTTCGTCGCGGGACATCTTCGCGATGTCGACGCCGTCGAGGGTGATCCGCCCGCCGGTGACGTCGTAGAACCGCATCAGCAGGTTGACGAGCGTGGTCTTGCCGGCGCCGGTCGGGCCGACGATGGCGACCGTGTGGCCCGGCTCGACCTTCAGCGACAGGTCCTCGATGAGCGGCTTGTCGGGGTCGTAGCGGAAGGAGACGTGCTCCAGGGCGACACGCCCGCGCAGCTCCGCCGGCTTCTCGCCGGGCACCGGGTCCGCGCTCTGCTCCTCCGCGTCGAGCAGCTCGAAGATCCGTTCGGCCGAGGCGACGCCGGACTGCACCAGGTTGGCCATCGAGGCGACCTGCGTCAGCGGCATCGAGAACTGCCGCGAGTACTGGATGAACGCCTGCACGTCACCGATGGACAGCGACCCCGTGGCCACCCGCAGCCCGCCGACGACGGCGACCAGCACGTAGTTCAGGTTGGAGACGAACATCATCAGCGGCTGCATGATCCCGCTGTTGAACTGCGCCTTGAACCCGGCCTCGTAGAGCTCGTCGTTCTGCTCGGCGAACGCCTTCGCCGACTCCTCCTGCCGTCCGAAAACCTTGACGAGGGTGTGCCCGGTGTACATCTCCTCGATGTGCGCGTTGAGCTTGCCCGTCGTGCGCCACTGCTGCACGAAGTGCGGCTGCGAGCGCTTGCCGACGCGGGTCGCGACGACGAACGACAGCGGCACGGTGACCAGTGCCACCAGGGCCAGGATCCAGGAGACGTAGAACATCATCACCAGCACGCCGACGATCGTCAGCAGTGAGTTGACGAGCTGGCCCATCGACTGCTGGAGCGTCTGGCCGATGTTGTCGATGTCGTTGGTGGCGCGGCTGAGTACCTCGCCGCGCTGGCGCTTGTCGAAGTACGACAGCGGCAGCCGCGACAGCTTCTCCTGCACGTCCCTGCGCAGCCGGGACACCGTCAGGTTGATGGCCCGGTTGGACAGCCGCGTGGACACCGCCATCAGCAGCCCGGCCACCAGGAACGTGCCGAGCGCGAGCAGCAGGACGTTGCCCACCGCGCCGAAGTCGATGCCCTTGCCCGGGGTGAAGTCGGTGCCGGAGAGCATGTCGGCGACGTCGCCGTCGCCGCGCTTCCGCATCGAGTCGAGCACCTGTTCCCTGGTGGCGCCGGAGGGCATCTGCCGTCCGATGATGCCGGCGAACACCAGGTCGGTCGCCTTGCCGAGGATCTTCGGCCCGACCACCGACAGGGCCACGCTGAGCACACCGCACGCCAGCATCACGAGCATCGTGGCGCGCTCGGGACGGAACTGGGCGAGGAGCCGTTTGCCCGATCCCTTGAAGTCCATCGATCGCTGGTCGGGGGCGCCCCGTCCGGCCGCCATCCGCCCCATCGGCCCGGCCATCAGGCAGCCTCCGCTTCCGTGAGCTGGGAGAGCACGATCTCCCGGTAGGTCTCGTTGTCCGCCATCAGTTCCTGGTGGCGTCCGGCGCCGACGATCCGGCCCTCGTCCAGGACCAGGATGCGATCGGCGTCGCGGATGGTCGCCACCCGCTGGGCGACGATCACCACGGTCGCCTCGGCGGTCTCGCGGGCGAGGGCCGCGCGCAGGGCCGCGTCGGTGGCGTAGTCGAGCGCGGAGAAGGAGTCGTCGAACAGATAGATCTCCGGGCGCTGTACAAGGGTGCGGGCGATGGCCAGGCGCTGGCGCTGACCGCCCGACACATTGGTGCCGCTCTGCGCGATCGGCGCGTCGAGGCCGCCCTCCAGCTCGCTGACGAAGCCCTTGGCCTGCGCCACCTCAAGCGCGTGCCACAGCTCCTCGTCGGTCGCGTCCGGGTTGCCGTAGCGCAGATTGGTGGCGACCGTCCCCGCGAACAGATACGGCTTCTGCGGCACCATGCCGACGGTCTTCGCGATCAGCTTCGGGTCGATCTCCCGCACGTCGACGCCGTCGACGAGGACCTCGCCGTCGGTGGCGTCGAACAGCCGGGGGACCAGTCCCAGCAGCGTCGACTTGCCGCTGCCGGTGGAGCCGATGACGGCGGTGGTCTCGCCCGGCCGGGCCACCAGGTCGATGTGGCGCAGCACCGGTTCCTCGGCACCCGGGTAGCGGAAGCCCGCCCCACGCAGCTCCAGATGCCCGTGCCGGCGCAGTTCGAGGACCGGGGCGAGCGGCGGGACCACGCTGCTGGAGGTGTTCAGCACCTCCTGGATGCGCTCGGCGCAGACCTCCGCGCGCGGCACCATCATGAACATGAAGGTGGCCATCATCACGGACATCACGATCTGCATCAGATAGGCGAGGAACGCGGTCAGGTCGCCGATCTGCATGCCGCCGCTGTCGATGCGGTGCGCGCCGAACCAGAGCACGGCGATCGAGGAGAGGTTCACCACGGTCATCACGATCGGGAACATCAGCGCCAGGATCCGCCCGGTGCCCAGCGACACCTCGGTCAGCTCGCGGTTGGCACCGGCGAACCGGTCCTTCTCGAACTCGTCGCGGACGAAGGCGCGGATCACGCGGTTGCCGCTGATCTGCTCGCGCAGCACCCGGTTCACCGTGTCCAGCCGGACCTGCATGCTCCGGAACAGCGGACGCAGCCGGCGCACCAGCAGCGTGACGCAGATGCCGAGCACCGGGACCACCGCGACCAGCACGCCGGACAGCGGCACGTCCAGGCCGAGCGCCATCACGATGCCGCCCACGCACATGATCGGCGCCGACACCATCAGCGTGAACGTCATCAGCGCCAGCATCTGCACCTGCTGGACGTCGTTGGTGGTGCGGGTGATGAGGGAGGGCGCCCCGAACCGGCCGACCTCGCGCGCGGAGAACGACTGCACCCGGTCGAAGATCCCGGCCCGTACGTCGCGGCCGAGCGCGGAGGCGGTACGGGCGCCGAAGTACACGGCCCCCGTGTTGCACACGACCTGGGCCAGCGAGATGCCGATCATCAGCGCGCCGAAGGAAAGGATGTAGTCCGTGTCGCCCTTGACCACACCGTTGTCGATGATGTCGGCGTTCAGGGTGGGCAGGTAGAGGGTGGCGCAGGTCTGCAGGAACTGCAGCAGGACCAGCAGCGCGATGGGTTTCCGGTAGGGCCTGAGATAAGCCCGGAGAAGTCGTATGAGCACGCGGGAACTCTCGGATCGTCGACGGCAGGGTTGCGGTGATGCACCACCCCCTATCGTCGAACACTCCACCCGTGTTACCTCAAGCGATTAATCCGACTGCGGCGCGGGTAGGTGCACGGATTCAGCCGTGAGACGTACGCCACATGGCACGGTCTCCGCGGCTTCCCGCGCGCCTCACGCCCGGAACGCCCCGGGATGGGTCTGTTCGCGCACCGACACGTACTGCTGGCGCACCGCCTGACCCACCGCCAGATCCTCGCCCGCCTCCAGCACCTGCGCCGCCGCGCCCTGCCACACCGGCGGAGTGCGCGGGTCGAGCGTGCCCTGCGAGGCGCCCAGCGCCCAGGCCGCCTGCCGGGCGGAACCGATCGCCGCGTAGTCGGCCGGCTGGGGGACGACGACCTGCGCGGCGAACAGCGAGGGCGCCGCCGCCTGGACGGCGGGCAGTTCGGCGGCGGCCCCGAGCAGGAACACCCGGCGCACCTCCACGCCGCGCCCGCGCAGCACGTCCAGCGCGTCCGCGAGCCCGCACAGCATCCCCTCGAATGCCGCCCGCGCCAGGTGCTCCGGCTTCATCGACTCCCGCCGCAGCCCCGCCAGCGTGCCCGCGGTGTGCGGCAGGCTCGGCGTGCGCTCGCCCTCCAGATAGGGCAGCAGGACGAGGCCGTGCGAACCGGGCGTCGACTTCATCGCCAGCTCCGACAGTGCCTCCAGATCCGGCACGCCGAGCAGATCGGCGGCGCCGCGCAGCGCCCGTACGGCGTTGGTGGTGGTGACCACCGGCAGATGCATCCCGGTGGCGTCCGCGAGCGAGGTGATCATCCCCGACGGGTCCACCAGGGCCTCGGGGTGCACGGCCATCACCGAACCGGAGGCGCCCAGCGACACCACCGCGTCGCCGAGGCCGATGCCGAGCCCGAACGCGGCGGCCATCGTCTCGCCGGTCCCCGCCGAGATCAGCAGCCCCTCCGGGGTGTGCCCGGCCGCGTCGGCGGGGCCGAGCACCTCGGGCAGCATCGCCTGGTGGCCGAGCGCGAGTTCCACCAGGTCCGGCCGGTACGCGCCGCTCGCCGCCGACCAGTAGCCGGTGCCCGAGGCGCCGCCCCGGTCCGTGGTCCGGCGCACCGGCCGGCCGAGCAGCTGCCACACCAGCCAGTCGTGCGCCTGGAGCAGCATGGCGGTGCGCGCGGCGTTCTCGGGTTCGGTCTTGGCCAGCCAGCGCAGCTTCGTCACCGGCTGCGCGGCACCCGGCACACAGCCCACCGACTGCGCCCACGCCTGCCGTCCGCCGAGCGCGTCGATCAGATCGGCGGCCGCGACCTGGGCCCGCTTGTCGCCGCCGACGAGCGCCGGGCGGACGGTGCCGCCCTGGGAGTCGAGCGGCACCACCGCGCCGGCCTGCGCGGAGACGCCGATGGCCTGCACTCCCTCGAGGAGACCGCCGCTCGCCGCGTCGCCGAGGGAGAGCAGCCAGGCCTGCGGATCGACGTCGGAAGGACGTCCGCCGCCCTCTCGCGCCTCCAGCGGATGTGGCGCGTACCCCTGCCTGAGCACGGCCCCCGTGTCCGTGTCACACACGACGATACGAGTGAAATCGGGCGAACTGTCCAACCCGGCGACTATCCCCATGGCGGAATTGTGCCGCACGCCCACGACGGGCCGCGCCGCCCCCCGGGGCGGTTCGTCCGGCTTCCGGGGCGGTTCGTCCGGTTCCCGGGCTGCGGCGGGGCCGGTACGCGGGCGGGCCCGGGGTGTGAACGGGAGGGGTGGCCCTGGCCATCCCCGCCGCCCGCGCCCCGGGCCCGGTACTACCGCGGCTGCCCGCCGTGGGGTTACGTCGTGCTCGTGCCCCAGTCGTCGCGGCCGGAGCCGGCCGTGCTGCGGTCGCGCAGCGACTGGACCCGGCGGCTCACCGAGTCCGGCATGCGGTCACCCACCTTGTCGCTCACCGCGCCGTAGGCCTTGCCGGCGAATTCCCGGCCCTGCTGGGCGGCGGATTCGGCGGTGTTGCGCACCGCGGGGTTCTGCGCCACCCGCCGTGCCGACTTCTTCAGCTGCTCGTAACGCTCGCGTCCGGCCCGTGTGCCCAGTACGTAGCCCACGGCCAGCCCGACCACGAACGTCAGCCGATAGCGCATGACGGCCACCCTTCCCTTGCTCTTGCGTCCCGGTCCTTGCGCGGGCGCCGGTCGTGGGGGATACCGATTGGCGAAGCACCCCCCTGCTTGCGCTAATGTATGTGTCGCAGCGAACGCGCGCCCTCCGGGGCGGCTACCCGGGTAGCTACGTTCGATGCGACGAGGCATTCCTCCGTAGCTCAATTGGCAGAGCAGCCGGCTGTTAACCGGCAGGTTACTGGTTCGAGTCCAGTCGGGGGAGCTCAATCCTCCGTAGCTCAATTGGCAGAGCAGCCGGCTGTTAACCGGCAGGTTACTGGTTCGAGTCCAGTCGGGGGAGCATGCTGAACGAGGACCCTTCAGGGGTCCTTTTTCATGTCCGGCCGAAGGCACGTCCCGGCGGCCGATTCCGGGTCCGGCCGCACGTCCGGTTGACGTTCCGGGAACCGCGCGGGCCGCCGCGGAGTCTCCAAGGACAGCAAGGTCGCCGAGCGCCCGCCCACCTGGAGCAGGAGATCGTATGAGCGGCTATGCTGCGGCAGACGGCGCGCACACATGTACGCGACGCGCCGCAACGGGGCGGTAGCTCAGCCGGTTAGAGCAGCGGACTCATAATCCGCCGGCCGTGGGTTCGAGTCCCACCCGCCCCACTCAAGCTCGGCTCTTCGGACGCCGCGCGCCCGCGAAGATCAGTAGCTCGGCCGATGCTCGGCCGAGCTGTCGAGAGATCACTGCTCGTCCGAAGCTCTGAGGCCGGGGGCATCTTCGCTCCCGGCCCCATGCCGAGCCTGGACCGCCCCGTGAGACTGTTCTCCCTACATACGAAGAGCCCCGACCGCGTGTTCCGGCGTCCTGAGCTGCCTTCAGTACACTCGTAGGCCGCCTCGTCCGTGAGGCCACTCAGCCACGGAAACGCGCTGCTGTGCACGCTCATGCTCCTCAGTGCGGGATGCCCACGATGATGTCTCTCGCTCCTTGACGCAGGAGTTCGGCGGAGACGCGTGCTCCGAGGGTGCCGGGGTCGTTGCTGGACTCGCCCCAGATGTGGGCGTGGACGAACTTCGAGCCGTCGCGGGAGAAGACCATGCCCCGCAAGGACAGTTGCCCGTCGGGCTCGGTGACGCAGTGCCCGGCGATGGGGGAGTTGCAGTGGCCTCGCAGGCCGTGGAGCATCACGCGCTCGGCGGTGACCTCGGTCATCGTCTGCTCGTGGTTCAAGGACGCCAGCAGGCCCGCCACGGGACCGTCGTCCTGACGGCACTCCAGGCCCAGCACGCCCGCGCCGACGGCGGGGAGCATCTCGTGGACGGAGAAGACCTGACGGCCACGGTGGGACAGCCCCAGCCGTTCCAGGCCGGAGGTCGCCAGGATCATGGCGTCCAGCTTGGTGTCGATCTTCTTGGCGCCGTCGAGCTTCTCGATCCGGGTCCCCACCGCCCCGCGCACGCGGACGACGCTGAGGTCCGGGCGGACGCGGTTGATCTGCGCCTTGCGCCGCACGGCCGAGGTGGCCACGGCGGCTCCCGGCGGGAGGTCGTCCAGGGTCTGGAGGTCCGAGCCCTCGGGGAAGAGCAGCACGTCCCGGGCCGCCTCGGCGCTCTCCTCCAGATTCGGCAGGGTCTCGGAGTACCCGGGGTGGCCGGTGTGGTGGGGTTTCGCTGACACGATCATCTGAACCTCTGGGGGAGTCGGCGTACGACGGCCTCGGTTCAGTCAACGACCGCTCCTTTGCCACGAGGAGGAAAAGTCCGTCGGATGTTCGTCACCCTCAAGCGGAAATTCCAGGGTTAGCGCCTGAACTGACGCGGCGTCAGTAACCACCGTGGATGCATGGAGGGGAACACGAGCCTGGCCGGCGCCATGCGGGAAGCGGGCTTCCGTCAGACCGAGTTGGCCGAGACCGTCAACGAGCGCCTGCGCTCGCAAGGCCATGACGGGACGGTGAGTGACCGGACTGTTCGCAACTGGCTGACCGGAAAGACCCGCTGGCCCTACCCCCGGCAGCGTGAGGCACTGGAGGCAGTATTCGGCTGTACGGCCGAAGAGCTGGGCTTCTGCCCGCCGACGGGATCTCGTACCAGCGACCCGGAGGCATCCGTGAGACGCAGGAACTTCCTCACCAGCACAACAGGTACGGCCGCCTCCGTCGTGAGCGCTTTCCACGGTGCTCCACCCCGAGTGGGCACCTCGGACGTCATCCGTCTGCGCAGCGGCCTGGACGCCCTGATGGCCCTGGACGACACCCAGGGAGGCCACGAAGGACTGGAACGGGCGGCGCTGGCGGGAGCGGCCGAAGCCCTGGAGAAGCAGAAGCTCGGGGCCACCCAGCGCATTCGCCTCCGGTTGTTCTCCGTCGCCGCCGACTACACCGCCACGGCCGCCTGGAGCGCCCTGGACGCACGCCGGTCGGACCGCGCTTCCGCCCTGCTGGGCAAAGCCCTGTACCTGGCAGGGATGGCTCAGGACTCCGTCGTGGAACTGAGGGTCTGGAACTCCTACGCCATGCTCGCCCACCAGCGCGGAGAGCACACTGATGCCGTCGACTCCGCCCAGGCCGCCCAGGCCACCTCCCTCACCAGACGGGACCCGTTCTACGCCTCCCTGGCCCACGCGCGTACGGCCATCGGCCACTCCAACCTCAAGGACCGTCAGGCCGCCCTGCGCTCCCTGGGACATGCCCAGGAGGCTCTGAGCAAGGTGGACGGATCCGAACCTCGCCCGAGCTGGGTGGCGCTCTACGGGCCGGCTGAACTGACGGCCATGACCGCGATCGTCCGGGACAGGATCGGGGATGCCGCCGAGTCCGAGGCCGCATCCCATCAGGCCCTGGCCACCATCCCGGAGCACTTCCGCAGAAACCGCGCTCTGGCCACCGCGCGACTCGCCCTGGCCCAGCTCCACCAGCGCGACATCGACCAGGCGTGCGCCACGGCCTCCGGCGTGTTCGAGCTGATGGCGGACTCAGCGCTCCCGGGACGGATGCGTTCCCTGCTCGGCGACTACTACCGAGACCTGATCACGCTTGCGCCGGACGCGACGGTCGCACAAGAGTGGGGAGACCGCTACCGCACGCATTGGAGGCGAGCTTGAGCGCCAACGGTCTGGACGTCCGCCGCTTCAGCCACGCGGATCTCCCGCAGATCCGCCAGGCACTGATCGACGTGCACGCCGACGCCTACGCCGATGCGATGGACGACGAGTTCAACCAGCGCTTCCCCTGGTTCGTGGATCACTGGGGCGGCAACCCCGGCTTCGCCTGCGTGATCGCTTTCGACGCCGGGGAACCGGTGGCCTTCGCCTACGGAGCCCCGGCAACCCCGAAGCGGGAGTGGTGGCGCGAGCACCTCGATCCCGCCCCGGAGACGGACCGGACCTTCTCCTACTCGGAGCTGGCCGTCCGAACGAAGTACCGCAAGACCGGAACGGCGGAGTTGGTCACCCGGGCTCTCCTGGAGGACCGGGACGAAGACCTCGCCGTCCTCCTGGTCGATACCGAGCACCCGCGAGTTCAAGGTCTCTACGAGTCCTGGGGCTTCCGCAAGGTCGGAGAGCGGCAGCCCTTCCCCGACTCCCCGGTCTACGCCGTCATGCTCGCGGACCTGCCGCTCAAGTAGCCGGAACGAAAAAAAGGCCCCGGCTTTCCGCTAGGGAGACCGGGGCTTCAGTGTCTCGCCAGAGATCACCCAAAGGGCGCCTCAGAGGTGCCACGAGCGCAGTACTTGACTCGGACCAGCGGAGATCGCGAGCTCCGCCCCGGACATGGGTTCGATCGGTCCCCGGTCAGGCGTGCTCGCCCATCACGCCTTCTGGTCGGCGTGGACCTTTCGGACACCTACGCATCCCTGCTCCGGGAGGTTGAGCTGGAGATCGCGGAGAAGGCGGCGTACCTGGCCCCCCGAGCGAGGAAAACACCGTGAGAGGAAGATCTGGGGGCCCTATGGCCGAGGGAGCGGATCAGGCCTTCGATCTACGCGAGGAAGTCCTTCCTGCTCGGCCGCTGCTCGGCCGAACGCCTCGGATCAGGGCGTCACGGGGTGACAGCGCACGGGACGAACCGTATCGGGTGTGCCGGCGACTCATAATCCGCCGGCCGTGGGTTCGAGTCCCACCCGCCCCACCACTGCGGGCGCCTGACGGGGACAGGGGCTCCGTCAGGCGGCGGGTCCGGGGGACGTCACTTCTGCTGGAGGACCGGCGGGCACGTGCCCGTCTCCTCGCCGATGGAGTTGATCTCGGCGTTGGAACGCGAGTCGTCGGCGTAGTTGATCTGGTCGGTGCACTTCGTGTCCGGGTCCTTCGGCGTACCCGCGGACTTGTCGGACTTCTCGACGGGCGGGCAGGTGCCGGTGTCCGCGCCGATGGAGTTGATCTCGGCGTTCGAACGGGAGTCGCCCGCGTAGTCGATCTGGTCCGTGCACTTCACGTCGGACGGCGACTTCTGGACCGGCGGACAGGTGCCCGTGTCCGCGCCGATGGAGTTGATCTCGGCGTTGGAGCGGGAGTCGTCGGCGTAGTCGATCTGGTCCGTGCACTTCATGCCGGACTTGGCGGGCGTGCCCGCGGACTTGCCCGACGACGTACCCGACGACGTTCCCTTGCCCGACGCCCCGTCGGACTGCGCGGTGCTCGTGGCCGCTGGCTTGCCCGTGGCGGCGGAGGGCGCACTGGCCATGTCGTCACCGTTGCAGGCCGTCAGGGACAGGCCGAGGGCCACCGCGGTCATGGTCAGGATCGAGATCTTCCGAGTGCGCATTGTCGTGTCCGTCCTCGTGTGGGGCTGGGTCGGCCGTTCGGGCCCGGGTGGCTTTCCGTCCCCCTAGACGGGCGGCCCGGTCGGCACCGTTGCGTCGCGGGTGCCGTCACGACACTCCCGTGACATGGCAGTGGCAGCGGCGTGAAGTTCCCACCGGGCGGACCACGTTCCTGTGACACACCGAAGGGGAGGACACCTGCGGTGGGACGGCGGGAGGGGGCGGGACAGCCCGACGCCTCCGGACCGCCCACCCCGGGCGGTGTGAGGGCGGGCTTCGAGGACGGTACGACGCAGGTCCGGTCGGGCTGCTACGGCGACGCCGACCCCGTCGTCACCACCGACCCGCCTACGAGGGCACGCACGCCCTGCGGTTCGCCCCGAGCCCGGACGGCCGCACGGGCGTCGGCACCAACCGTGACCTCGGCTCCCGCGCGCCCGGCGCGACGGCCACCTACCACGTGTACGCCGACCGACCGGGCACGGCGGTCACCCCGTTCGTCCGGGACGACGGCCACCGGGCGACCCGGACCACGCCCGTCGCCCTGCCCGCCGGCGCCGGCCGGTGGACGACGGTCACCCGGACCGTTCCGGAGGCCGACCCGGTCGGCGCCCTCGGCGGCGTCCTTTCCCACTGCCGGGAGGGGCGCCCGGCGTGCGGGACGCGCCCCCGCGGTGACAATGGCATCAGACGACTCGTCCGGTACGTTCCGGACACCGTTCGGACACGTGTGCGCGCCGCCCGCACGACACCGGTCCCGAGGGCTCGACGGAGGGTGCGTTCCTCTATAGTTCTGCCGTTGCCCGGACCCCGGCGCGGCACCGTACGACACGCGTGCACGCACGCCTCCAGGGAAGGGCACGTACGTGCTGATGGACACGAGCGATTCCGAGTACGCCTCGGTTCTGGTGGATGTCGCCCACGTGCCCATGGACACGCTCGACACACTGCCGGAGACGGCGCTGACGGCGGTACTGCGGGAACTGCGACAGCCGTCGGCGGAGCCGTTCGCGGCCTTCGAGTCGGCCCTCTAGGTTCTCCCGCGACGGACTCTGGCGTTGCCCGGTCACCCGGCATACCGTCAATTGCCCACCGGTGCAGGCCCGGTGAGGGTAGAGCAATGAGCGGCATGGGTATGAAGGTGCCGCGTACGTGTCCCTGGCCCGGCGAGCCGTCGGTGGCCGAGTGAGGGGCGGTGGGGGTTGGGGGGTGCCCTTGGAGCTGGAGTCGTACTTCTTCCTCAGCTATGCGCGCCAGGACGACCGCGACGACGTCTTCGTGAGCCGTTTCTACGAGGACCTCGTGGCCGAACTGGACCGTCTGGGAGAGGACTGCAGCAGACAGCGGCCCTTCCGGGACGTGGAGCGGCTGGCCCTCGGTGCGGACTGGGAACGCACGCTCGGCCGGGAAGTGGGGCACTGCCGCGCCATGGTCGCCCTGTGTTCCCCCTCCTACGTGCACAGCCTCTACTGCGGCAAGGAATGGGCGGCCTTCCAGTCCCGTCTGGAGAACTACCAGGCACGCACCGACATCGACGCACGCGCCCTGATCCCCGTCGTCTGGGCCCCGCTGCGCGGTCCGGTCCCCGAGGTGATCAGCCGTTACCAGTACTCCGAGCACGAGCTGGGCCGGGAGTACGCCGAGCAGGGCCTGATGAGCCTGCTGCGCGGTGACCCCGCCGCGTACCGGAGAGCATTGCGGCTCATCGCCAGACGTGTGCAGTACGCCGCCGGATCATTCCGTCTGCCCACGGTCAAGGGACTCGATCTGGGTGCCGTGCGCAGTCCCTTTCCGGCCCAGAGCACGGTGGCACCGACTGGACGGAGCACCGGCCACGTACGTCTCTTCGTGGCGGCGGGGGCAACCGACGCCCTTCCCGCCGGCCGGCGGCGGCACGAGTACTACGGCCGCTCACCACTCGACTGGACGCCCTATCACCCGCCGGTCCACCCCACCGTGGCGCACCGCGCCCAGCGGGTGATCCTCGAGGAGGAGTACACCTCCAGCATCGAGGTCGTCGACGACACGCTCGGCAGCAAGCTCGACGAGGCGATGGGGGAGAACCAGCCCAGCGTGCTGCTGGTCGACGCCTGGGCCGCGCGCGGCGCGCCGTACCGCGCGCCGCTGTCCGACTACGACCGGCAGAACCACCCTCTCACCGGGGTTCTGATGCCCTTTCACCAGTCGGACGACGAGTCCGGCGACGGCGGACTGTGGGAGGACGTGCGCCAGGTGTTCCAGCGCAACTGGATGCGGCGCAACGACCCGTACGACCGTCTCTTCCGGGTCCAGGTGGACAAGGAACACTTCGACGACCGGCTCGCCGAGATGGTGATCGTGGCACAGAGCCGGCTGATGGAGAACGCCGTTCCCCGACGGCTGCCCGCCGGACCGCCCGCACCGCCGATGCCGGGACTCAACGTCCCCGCGCAGCCCCCTCCCCTCGCAGAGGACCCCGACGATGACGACTGAGGCCGGTACCCGACGCAACGGGCGGATAGTGACGTTCTACTCGTACAAGGGTGGAACGGGACGCACCATGGCACTGGTCAACGTCGGCTGGATCCTGGCCAGCAACGGCCTGAGGGTGCTGCTCGTCGACTGGGACCTTGAGGCTCCCGGCCTGCACCGGTACCTGCGGCCACTGTTCGTCGACTCCGAACTGCGGCGCAGCAACGGCCTGATGAACATGATGACGTCCTACGTCGGGCAGGTCATGGGCTCGGGGGAGCCCGCCCCGCCCGCGGACGGCTCCGTCGCGGCGGGGGACACGGTCATCGAGAGCGAGGAGTGGCTGCGCTCCTGCGCCCGCCTGCGCCCGTACACCACCGGGCTCGATCTGACCCTGCCGCCCGGTGGGCGCCTGGACTTCCTCCCGGCCGGCCGGCAGAGCGCCTCCTACTCCGCCGCCGTCACCACCTTCGACTGGCACCGCTTCTACGACCGGCTCGGCGGCGGCTCCTTCCTCCAGGTGCTGCGCGAGGAGATGAAGGCCGAGTACGACTACATCCTCATCGACAGCCGCACCGGCGTCAGCGACACCTCCGGCATCTGCACCATGCTGCTGCCCGACGTGCTGGTGAACGGCTTCGCGCTGAACCTGCAGAGCATCGACGGCTGCGCCGAGGTCGCCGCCTCGGTGACCACGTCCGCCCCGCACCCGGTGCGGATCCTGCCGGTGCCGATGCGGGTCGAGGACGCCGAGCAGGAACTGCTCCAGCAGGGCAGGGACTCCGCGCGGGCCGCGTTCGCGCCGTACCTCTCCTGGCTGGACAAGGACAAGCGGGAGAAGTACTGGGGGGAGGTGGAGATCCCCTACAAGACCTACTACGCCTATGCCGAGATCCCGGCCACCGTGGGCGACCGCCCGCTGCAGGCGGGTTCCCTGCTGGCCGCGTTCGAACGGCTCACCGCGTGGATCACCGACGGCCAGGTGCGCGGCCTGCAGCCGCAACCCGCCGAGGAGCGGCGACTGCTCAACGCCGAGTACCGGCGTGACCCGCGCGCGGTGCCGCCCCGCTTCTACATCAGTTACGCCCCGACCGACCGGATGTGGGCCGAGTGGGCGGCCGGCCATCTCCAGGCGGCCGGGTACCGGGTGTCCCTGCACGGCACCGTGGAGTCCCTGAAAAGCATCCCCGCCGAGGCGACCGCCGTGCTTGAGCGACGGGGCCGGCTCCTCGCGCTGCTCTCCCCGGACTACGTCCATCAGCCGCGCGCCGCCGATGTGTGGGCCCGGGTGACCAGCCGCGAGTCGGCCGGAGTGCCGGCGCTGGTGGCGGTCCGCGTCCAGGAGACGGACGGCTCCGGTCCCACCGACGGACTCTTCGACGACCGTCTCAGCACCGACCTGACTCGCTGCGGTCCGGAGGATGCCGCCCGCAGGCTGCTGGAGGCCGTCGGTTCGGCCTCGACACCGCGTCCCCCGGCCGCAGGCGCGATCCCACCGCCGTTCCCGGCCGCCACGCCGACCGTGTGGCGTGTCCCCTCACGCAATGTCGCCTTCACCGGACGCGGCCCCCTCCTCGAAGAACTGCGTGACCGATTCGCCACCGGATCCCGGCAGGTGCCCCAGGTCCTGTACGGGCTGGGAGGGGTGGGCAAGACACAGATCGCCCAGGAGTACGCCTACCGTTTCAAGGCCGCCTACGACGTGGTGTGGTGGCTGCCCGCGGCCCAGCCCCACCTGATCCGCCCGGCACTGGCCGACCTCGCCCCCCAGTTGGGGATCGAGGGCGGGGAGGACACGGCCAGCACGGCGGAGGCCGTGTTGCGCGCACTGCGGGAGGGCCGGCCGTACAAGCGCTGGCTGCTCATTCTCGACAACGCCGGACGGCCCGAAGTGCTCGAGGAGTTCCTGCCCGGCGGGCCGTCCGGCGGCCACGTCCTGATCACCTCCCGTGACCGGACCTGGGTCAACAGCGCCGGTCTCATCGACGTCGACGTCTTCCAGCGCCGCGAGAGCCTGGAACTGCTCCACCGGCTTAACCCCCGGCTGCCGGCGCCCGAGGCCGAGCAGGTCGCCGTCCGGCTCGGCGATCTGCCGCTCGCGGTCGGCCAGGCCGCCGTCTGGCTCAGCGACGGCAGCATGCCGGTGTCGACCTACCTCTCCCTGCTCGACGACCGCCTCACCGAGGTCCTGAACGACACCCGACTGCCCGAGCGGGACTATCCGCGTTCCGCCGCGGCGACGTGGCGACTGGCCGTGGACGAACTGCGCCGGGTCAACCCGCCGGCTGCCGAGATGCTGGAGATCTGCGCCTTTTTCGGCCCCGATCCCATCCCCATGCGCCTGCTCTACGGCCGGGCCGTCACCGAGGCCCTCACCCTGGGAGAGGGGGATCCGCGTGACGAGATGACCATCGCGCTGCTGCTGCGCGCCATCAACCGTTTCGGCCTGGCCAGGAGCGACCAGACAAGTGCCACTCTCACCGTGCACCGGCTGGTGCAGGCGGTCATCCGGGAGCAGGTGCCCAAGGAGCACAGATTCAAGATCCGTGCGGTGGTGCACGCGGCTCTGGTCGAAGCTGCCCCCGGCGACCCGGACATACCAGTCAACTGGGAGCGTTACGCGGAACTCCTGCCGCATCTGCAGCCGTGCCGGGCCGCCAAGAACCCGGACCGGGAAGTCCGTAAATGGATCACCGATTCGGTGCGTTACCTCTGGAAGCGCAGTCTGTTCACGGCCGGACTGGACCTCGCCGGGACCACCCTGGCCACGTGGGAGGAGCGTGGCATCGGACACCCCGACGACCCGCAGACCCTCATGCTCCGGACCCAACAGGGCAACCTGCTGCGCTCCCAGGGCAGACTGCTGGAGTCCTACGCGATAGACCAGGACACCTTCGAGCGGTTCCGGCGCACCCGGGGGGCCGAGTACGCCCACACCCTGATCGTCGCCGGCAGCGTGGGCGCCGACCTGCGTGCTCTCGGCCGCTACCGGGAGGCGCGCGAACTGGACCGGGAGACGCTGGCCGCCGCCCGACGGGTCCTGGGCGACGACCACCCCCGCACCTCGATGTACACCAACAACCTCGGCATGTCGGAATACCTGGCGGGCGACCGGCAGGAGGCCTTGCGACTGCACCGCGGCGTCTACCGGCAGCAGCGCGAGACCTACGGACCCGAGAACCCCTACACCCTCACCCGCGCCGACAACTACGCCCGCGATCTGAGGGAGACAGGCAGTCTGCGTACGGCCCTCGAACTGCTGGAGGACACCGTGCAGTTGTGTGCGCGGACCTTCGGCGAGAACCACAACGACACCCTGCGCGTCCGCAAGAACCTCGCCGTCGCCCTACGCAGGAACGGTCAGTACCAGCAGGCCAAGGAGATGGACGAGGACCTGCACAACCGCTACGTCGCCGCCCACGGCCCCGAGCACGCCGACACCCTCGCCGCCGCCTGCAACCTCGCCGCCGATCTCGCCGCCCTCGGCAACACCGCGCGCGCCGTCGAGCTCGCCGAGCGTGCCATGTCCCGTTACGAGACCTACCTCGGCGCCGAGCACCCCGTCTCCCTCGCCTGTGCCAACAACCTCTCCGTCTATCTCCGGCTCGAGGGGCACACCGGGCGGGCGCGGGAGATGTCGGGGCGGGCGCGGGAGCAGATGACGCGGGTGCTGGGCGAGAAGCATCCCTACACCCTCAGCTGCATGGTCAACCACGCCAACGACCTCGCGCTGGCCGGGGCCGCCGACCCCGGCTGCTTCGTGGCCGCCGCCGAACTGGACGTGCGGGCGCACGACTTCTTCGTCGAGGTGCTCGGCACCGACCACTACGACACCATCGGCGTCACCTCCAACCTCGCCCTCAGCCTGCGCGCCGTCGGCCGTACCGACGAGGCGGACGCGCTGGCCGCCGAGGCGCTGCGGCGGGCCCGGGAGACGCTGGGGGAGGAGCATCCCACCACCCGCGCGGTGCTCGCCGGTGCCCGGCTCGACTCCGACATCGAGCCGCCGACGACATGAGCCGGACGGCGGACGGCTCACCCGTGCGCCAAGTCCCGCGCTTCTCCCTGTCCTTGGACCCCGTAAGGTGACGCCGTCACTGACGCCCCACCAGAGCGACCGATGCCCATGCACGCCACCCGCTCCCTGAGCCCCGGGCCCGGCGGCCCGGACGACGACCCCGCCGCCGGGCACGTACCCCTCGTGCCGTTCCGCCAGTTCCTGCTGAAGATCCACAGCCGCTGCGACCTCGCCTGCGACTACTGCTACATGTACGAGGCCGCCGACCAGAGCTGGCGCGGCCGCCCCCGCCACATGGAGCCCGACACCGTCCGCCGCACCGCCGCCCTGGTCGCCGCGCACGCCCGCGAGCACCGCCTGGCCGAGGTGCGCGTCGTGCTGCACGGCGGGGAGCCGCTGCTCGTCGGGGCCCGCCGGCTCGACGAACTGCTCGGCATCCTCACCGACACGCTCGACGGCGTCGCCGTCCCCCGCTTCGTGCTCCAGACCAACGGCGTGCGGCTGGGGCAGGATCCCGCCCTGCTGGACGTGCTGGAGCGGTACGGCGTACGGGTCGGCGTCAGCCTCGACGGGACCGCCGCCGACCACGACCGGCACCGCCGCCGGGCCGACGGCCGCGGCAGCCACGCCGCCACCGTCCGCGCCCTGGACCTGCTCGCCGCCGGCCCGCACCGGCACCTGTACGCGGGTGTGCTGTGCGTCGTCGACCTGGCCGCCGACCCCGTAGGGACGTACGAGGCGCTGCTCGCGCACACCCCGCCCCGCCTCGACCTGCTGCTGCCGCACGCCACCTGGGACGCCCCACCGCCGGGACTGGCGGACCGTACGACCCCGCCCGACCGGCCACCGGCGCTCCCTTACGGGCCCACCCCCTACGGCGACTGGCTGTGCGCCGTCTTCGACCGCTGGTACGGCGCCCCCGTGCGCGAGACCGGCATCCGGCTCTTCGAGGAGATCATGGTGCTGCTGCTCGGCGGCACGGCACGCAGCGAGGCGGTCGGGCTGACCCCCGTCGACCTCGTCGTCGTCGAGACCGACGGGACGATCGAGCAGGCCGACTCGCTCAAGGTCAGCTATCCGGGCGCCCCCGAGACCGGCCTCGACGTGTTCCGTTACACCTTCGCCCAGGCCGCCCTGCACCCCGCCTTCCGCGCCCGGCAGCGCGGCACCGCCGGGCTCGGGCCGGTCTGCCGCGCCTGCCCCCGCGCCCGCGTCTGCGGCGGCGGCCTGTACGCCCACCGCTACCACCCCGGCGCCGCACCGCCGTTCTCCGCGCCGTCCGTCTACTGCCACGACCTCGCGCTCCTCGTCGACCACATCGCCGCCCGCGTCCGGCGCGACGTCGCCCGGCTCACCGGCGGCACGGAACACCCTCAGGCGGTCGGGCGATGAGCACCATGGAGACCCGTCGGCAGACCCCGGACCACCTCGCCCGCCATGTCGTCGGGCGTGAGGACTTCCTCGCGCTGGCCCGCGCCCGCGGCGGCGCGTCCCGCGTCGCGCTGCTGCGCGACGGGCAGCTCAGCAAGCGGATGCTGCTGGTGCGCGCGCTGCGGGAGGCCGTCGGAGAGCCCGTCGAGGACGCCTACCGGCGGCTCGTCGCGCTCAACCGCCGCGATCCGGCGGCCTGGCGGGACGTCATGCTCCAGCCCTACCTCGACGAGGGCGTCGCCCGCACCCTCACCGCCCCGGAGCGCGGCGAGAGCGCCGACACCTCGTGGTTCGACCGGCTGGTGCGCGCCCCCTACGCGCCCGACGGAACGCCCTGGCCCCGGGTGCGCAGCGAGTGCGACGGCCACGTCCTGGACGTACGGCTCGCCGACCGCGGCCCCTTCCGCGACGCCCACGGGCACGTCCTCGCCCCGCCCCTCACCGGACGGGAGCGGGAACGCTGGGCGCGGACGCTCGGCGAGGCGTGGCGGATCCTCGTCCACCGGCACCCCTGGCACGCCGACGCCGTCGCCGCCTGTCTGACCACCCTCGTCCCGCTGGAGCCGGGCCCCGACGGCGGTGGCGTCAGCTCCGCCGCCCGGCGCGCGTACGGGGCCGTCGCCGCCTCCCTGCCCGACGACCCCGTCCTGCTCGCCCTCGGCCTCGTCCACGAGTTCCTGCACGTCCAGCTCGGCGCGCTGCTCGACCTGGTGCCGCTGCACGGCCCGCCCACCGCCGCCCGCTACCACGCCCCCTGGCGCCCCGACCTTCGGCCGGCCGGCGCGCTGCTCCAGGGCACGTACGCGCACCTCGGCGTCACCGACTTCTGGCGCGCCGAACTCGCCGCCGGCACCGGCGGTGCCCGGGCCCGCCGCGAGTACGACACCTGGCGCGGCCACACCGACGCCGCCGCCGGCACCCTGCTCGACAGCGGTGAACTCCTGGCCGCCGGGGAGCGGTTCGTCACCGCACTGCGCCGCGCGGCCCGCCGCCCTGACCCCGGGCCGGCCGCCAGGGCCGCGCTGTACACCCGCGCTCACCTCGCCGCCGACCTGCGGGCCCTCGGGCTCACCGCCGGGGACACGGTGCTCGTGCACTCCTCCCTGCGCGCGCTCGGACCCGTCGAGGGCGGCGCCGAAACCGTCGTGGACGCGCTCCTCGACGTCCTCGGCCCCACCGGCACCCTCGTCGTCTACACCCAGACCCCCGACAACTCCGACCCCTCCCGCTGGCCGCACACCCGCGGCTACGCCGTCCCCGAGGAACGGTGGGACCAACTGCGGGCCGGGATGGCCCCGTTCGACCCGGACACCACCCCCGCCTACGGCGTCGGCGTGCTCCCCGAGACCGTACGGGCGCGGCCCGGCGCCCTGCGCAGCGCGCACCCGCAGAGCTCCTTCACCGCCCTCGGGCCCCGCGCCCGCGCGCTCACCGCCGGCCACGCACCCGACTGCCACCTCGGCGAACGCTCCCCGCTGGCCCGCCTGGAGGAGGCAGGCGCGCGGGTGCTGCTGCTCGGGGTCGGCTGGGAGGTGTGCACGGCGTTCCACCTCGCCGAGTACCGGGTGCCCGGGCGGCCCCGGCAGTCGTACTCCTGCGTCGTCGGCGACGGGCGGGGCGGCCGCGCCTGGTACGCGTACACCGACGTCCGGCTCGACTCCTCGCCGTTCGCCCGCATCGGGGCGTCCTACGAGGCCGCCGGTGACCTCGCCCGGGAGCGGGTCGGCGGCGCCGACGGCCGGCTGTTCGCTCTGGCGCCGGCCGTCGCCCACGCCACGCGGTGGCTGACCGAGGCCCGCCCCGCCGTCCCCGGAACGGATGGTTAGTCCGGTCCACGTCTGGCGCCCGCCCGACGACGGCGCGACCATGGTGGGTCCGAACGGAGGCCGCAACGGGGGGCCCGGACAACGGAGTTGGTCGACGTGCTGGACGACAGGGCGCTGCCGCCGCTATTCATCGAGAACGACCGCTGGGCGCTGAGCCGGCAGAGCGAGGCCTTCCGGGCCACCCGCACCCAGCTGACCGTACTGCTGTCGGGCACGGCCGCCGCCACGCTCACCGAGCACTGGGCGGGCCGCTTCTGGGCCACGCTCGCCGCCCTGTGCTACGCGCTCGCGGGCGTCCTCGGCCTCTACACCGCGCGCCGCAGGGCCCGCGCCCACTGGCAGGCGCACCGCGCGGCCGCCGAGGTCGTCAAGTCGCTGGCCTGGCAGTACATGGTGCACGGGGGGCCGTTCCACACCGGCGTCGTCGACCCGGACGGGCTGTTCGCCGAGCGGCTCGCGGACCGGCTGCGGGAGCTGCGCAAGGTCGGCTGGGAGGACCACGGCGGCGGCACCGGAGGGCTCGCGCTCGTCCGCATCGCCGAGCAGATCACCCCGCAGATGCGCACCGTGCGGGCCAAGCCGTTCGAGGCGCGGCGCGACTACTACGTGCGCGAACGGGTCCTGGAACAGCTCGTCTGGTACGGCAAGCGGTCCGCGCAGGCGCACCGCGCCTCCTCGCGCTGGTCCGCCGGGACCGCCGTCCTCACCGCGCTCGCGCTCGTCACGGCGGCGCTGCGGGCCTACGGCGTGCTCGGCAACTGGGACCTGACCGGGCTGTTCTCCGCCGCCGCGGCGGCCGGGGTGGCCTGGCAGGAGGTGCGCAGGCACCGCCCGCTGGAGTACGCGCACGCCCTCATCGAACAGGATCTGGACACCGCGCGGCTCGCGATGGGCACCACCGTCACGGAGGACGGCTGGGCCGACGCGGTCGCGGACGTGGAGCGGCTGTGCAGCCCGCAGCACACGGACTGGCTGGTGCGGTTCGGGTCGTGAAGGCGCTACTCCAGCGATTTACGCGCGGGTGACGCCCGGCCGCCACAGCACCCGTACGGGTACGCCCGTACTGCGCGCGTACGCCACCACGTCCGCGGTGCCGCCCAGGCCCCGCGCGGGGCGTCCGTCCCAGACGGCGACCAGCCGGTCGGCGTGGTCGACGATCCAGCGGCCCGCCGCGTAGTACGCCTCCTCGTGCGTGGGCTCGCGGGGCAGCCGGACGTGTTCCGCGCAGGCGGCCAGCAGCAGCCGGTAGGCGCCGCGCACCCGCTCGTCGCCGAGGTGCGCCTCGTAGTCCATGCCGGGGATGACGGCGGTCACCGGGACGCCGTGGTCCAGCGCGAGCCGGGCGAAGAGCTGGTCGCTGCCGGCGGCCAGCGCGCTGAGCGCCTGTGCGGCCGGCTCCTGGCTCAGCTCCTTGAGCTCCGCGACGATGCCGGCGCGCACCGCGGGCAGCACGGCGGCGGGAACGCAGCGGTGCCCGGTGATACCGATCCGGGGCACGGACACCACCTCCGCGGGCATGGTTGTCACTTCACCCTAGCGGTCACCCGACGGCGCCCGTAGCCGCAACTGTCGCACGCCCCCCGCGCGTTCGGGGCGGTCGGCGGGCCCTGTTCCCGGGTCAGGCGGCCAGCGGGTCCAGGACCAGCGGCTCGATCCGCCCCTCCAGCATCTCGCCCAGGCCCTGCACCGCGCACACGTCGGGCCGCTCGGCGATGTGCACGGGCATCCCGGTGGCCTGCCGCAGCATTTGGTCGAGGCCGGGCAGCAGGGCGCTGCCGCCGACCATCATGATGCCCCGGTCGGCGAGGTCGGCGACCAGGTCCGGAGGGCAGTCCCGCAGCACCTTGCCGATGCCGTCCAGGACGGCGGTGAGCGGGGTCTGGATGGCGGTGCGCACGGCGGCGGTGTCGACCTTCACCGAGCGGGGGAGCCCGGTGGCCACGTCCCGGCCGTGGATCTCGGTGACCTCGGGCCCGCCCGGGGTGAGCCCGTTGCCGGACAGGGCGATCTGCAGCGGCCGTACCGACTGGCTCGGCAGCATCAGCTCGTGCTGGTGGCGCAGGTGCTGCACGATCGCGTGGTCCACGGCCTCGCCGCCCACCGGGATCCGCTCGGCGGTGACGATGTTGCCCAGCGACAGCACGGCGATCTGCGTGGCCGCCGCACCGCACACCATGATCATCGAAGCCTCGGGACGCTCCACGGGCAGTCCGCAGCCGACGGCCGCGGCGACCAGCGTGTCCACCAGCTCCACCCGCCGGGCCCCCAGCCCGACCATCGTCTCCACGGTGGCGCGCTGGGCCAGCGGATCGGCGTCGTGCGGGGTGCACGCGGCGGCCCGCAGCCGGGGCTTGCGGCGCAGCGTGCGGCGCAGTTTCTCGCCGAGCAGCTGGCGCAGCATGCGCTGGGCCATCTCGATGTCGACGACCGTGCCGCCGGAGACGGGCCGCACCACCCGGATGTACGACGGCGTGCGCCCGGTCATCTTCTCGGCGAACTCACCGACCGCGATCAGCGCCCCGGTCTGCGTGTTGACGGCGGCGGCACTGGGCTGGTCGACGACCAGCCCGACCCCCTTCACATAGACACGGGTCCTCGCCGCCCCCAGATCGACGGCGAAGTGGCAACGGCGCAACTGCTCCAGACTCGCGGTCACGGCGACATCCTCCCGAGGCACGGACCGTGGGGCCTCCGGCCGGCGGCCCCTCACTCGCATCGTGGGACCGGCCGTGCGATCCCGCGCGCGGAGCTGGGCCGAGCGGGCAGCACCCGGACGGGTGAACCTGGGGTGCGTTCCCGGGGAAGGGGAGTCAGCCCTCCGTGACCGCCGGCTCCAGCAGGGTCAGCGTCCGGCGGTCCGCGTCCACCTCCGCGCGGACGCCGAGGGGCAGCGGCAGGTTCGGCGAGTGGTGGCCGAAGTCGACCTGGGCGAGGACCGGGACGTCCCGCCGTCCCAGCACGTCGAGGACCACGTCCCGCAGCTCCGCGCGCTGCCCGCCGCCCTCGTGCGGCTCGACCTCGGTCGGGACGCCGACCACCATGCCCGCGATCCGGTCCAGCACCCCGGACAGCCGCAGCGTGTGCAGGTCGTTCCAGACCCGCGAGACCGGACGCTGCAACTCCTCCCAGAACAGCACGGCGCCGTCGAACAGTTCGGGGGCCGGGGCGAACGGCGTCGCCTGCAACAGGATCAGCCGGTTCAGCAGCCCGCCGAACAGCGGACCCTCCGCGCGCCCCGGCCGCCAGGTCTCCCACACCTCCCGGGCCGGCAGCGCGCCCGGCGCCTCGGCCTTGGTGAGCACCCGGGTGTAGAGGTCGACCAGCTCGGAGCGGCGGGCCTCGTCGCCCAGCGTGTACCAGTCGCTGCCGAAGCCGTGGGTGGCGAGGTCGGCGTGGAGGCCGACGAGGCCGGTGCGGGAGTGCAGCGCCATGTGCAGCAGCGAGATGTCGCTGTAGCCGATGAGCGGCTTGGGGTCGGCCCGGATCGCGTCCAGGTCGATCAGGTCCAGATAGCCGATGGTCGTCTGCCCGCCGGTGTGCGCGACGATCGCCCGCACCTCCGGGTCCCGGAGCAGCCCGTTGAGCTCGTCGGCCTGCTCCGCCGGGGTGCCCGACGCCCACCAGCGGGTGCGCGCCGGGTCGACCAGCGGGCTGACCCGCACCCGGAAACCCATCCGCTCGAGCATCGCCACACCGCGGGCGAGCAGCGGTTCCTCGCCCGGTTCGAGCTGGCCCGAGGGCGCGGTGACGACCACCAGGTCGCCGGGGCGCAGCGCGCGGGGCCGAAGGGTCGCGGGCATGGGGTCTCCTCCTTGCTGATCAACAACGGCCGGGCAACAAGACCCGTGCCACCGATATTCCGCCGCCGCACACCTGTGAGCCGGCCAGGGCCGGCGGGCCTACGGCACCCGCAGCGCCCGCTTCAGCAGCTTCCCCATGTCGTTGCGCGGCAGGGCGGGCACGAAGTGGACGGTGCGCGGCCGCTTGTGCGGCGCGAGCCGCTCCGCCACGTGCGCCGACAGTTCCCCGGCGGCCGGCGGTGCCGCCGGGTCCGCCGCCACCACCCAGGCGACCACCCGCTCGCCGAGATCCGCGTCCGGCTCGCCCGTGACGGCCGCCTCGCTCACCCCCGGGTGCTCCAGCAGCGCGTTCTCGATCTCCCCGGCGCCGATCTTGTGGCCGCCGCTCTTGATCAGGTCCGTCGCCTTGCGGCCCACGATGCGGACGTACCCGTCCGGCTCCCGTACCGCCATGTCCCCGGTGCGGAACCAGCCGTCGGCGGTGAACGCGCCGGCGGTCGCGTCCGGACGGTGCAGATAGCCGGTGAACAGGTTCGGCCCGCGCACCTGGATCTCGCCGACCGTCTCCCCGTCGTACGCGGCGATCGGCGCCCCGTCCTCCTCCACCAGCCGCAGCTCCACCCCCGGCAGGGGCGGCCCGACGGTGCCCGGCCTGGCCTCGCCGTCGGCGCGGACGGCGGTGTTCATCAGCGTCTCCGTCATGCCGTACCGCTCGACGACCCGGCGCCCGGTCGCCGCCGCGATCCGCTCGTGGTCGTGGACGGGCAGCGCGGCCGACCCGGAGACCAGCAGCCGTGCCCCGGCGAGCGCGCCGACCAGCTCCGGGTCGCCGGGCAGCGCCTCGGCGATCCGGTGGTACATCGTGGGCACCCCGAACAGCATCGTCGCCCCGTCGTTCAGCTCCCGGGCCACGCCCTCGGTGGAGAACCGGCCCAGGTGGCGTACGGCACCGCCACGCCGCAGTGGGCCGAGGACGCCGAGGATCAGCCCGTGCACATGGAACAGCGGCAGCCCGTGCACGAGGACGTCGTCGCCGGTCCACTGCCAGGCGTCGGCCAGCGCGTCCAGCGTGGTGGTGACGGCCCGCCGGGGGATGACGGCGCCCTTGGGCGGGCCGGTGGTCCCGGAGGTGTAGACGACGAAGGCGGGGTCCTCGGCCCCGGGCTCCTCGGCCGCTGCCGGAGCCCCGCCGGCGGGGGCGTCGACGTCGACGTCCAGACGCCGCAACCCGCTCACCGCCGCCGGGAGTTCGTCCCCCGGAGCCGCGAGGACGAGCTCCGGCGCACTGTCCGCGAGGATGTGCCCCAACTCGGCATGCCCCGACCGGGGGTTGAGGGGGACGACGGCGAGGCCCGCCTCAAGGGCGGCCACGACCCCCACCGCCGTCTCCAGTACCGGTGTCGCCCACACCGCCACCCGCCCGCCGCCCGCGGCCGCGCGGATCCGCACCGCGAGCGCCCGCGCGGCGGCGGCCAGTTCGCCGTGGCTCAGGGCACGGGAGCCGAAGCGCAGGGCGGGCCGCCGCGCGGCCGGGGCCTCGGCCGGAACCGGGAACAACAGGGACACGCGGCACACTCCTCGTTCGGGGACGGCTACCCGCCACGCGAACCTACGCGGCCGGTACCACGTCCGCCACCACGCAGCCGAGGTGGCCGCCCGCCGGCAGGGGCCGGCGGGCGCGGGCGAACGCGTGTGCTTGTTAGCCTCGCGGAGGCCGGTGCGTGCCACCGCCGTGCCCGTCGTCGTCCGAGGTCAGGAGTCCGTGCCATGTCCCGCATAGCCCTCGCCACCTACCGGCCCGGTCCGGACGCACCCCAGGACCGCGATCTGCCCGTGCTGGTGGCGGCGCTCAACGCGGCCGGGGCGCGGGCCGAGGCGGTGTGCTGGGACGACCCGGAGGCCGACTGGGCCGCCTACGATCTCGTCGTCATCCGCTCCACCTGGGACTACAGCTGGCGGGTGGAGGAGTTCACGGCGTGGACCGAGCGGTGCGGGAAGCTGACCCGGCTGGCCAACCCGGCCCCGGTCGTACGGTGGAACATGGACAAGCGGTACCTGGGCGAACTGTCCGCCGCCGGCGTCCCGACGGTCCCCACCCGCTATCTCGCCCCCGGCGACCCCGTCGAGCTGCCCGGGGACCGGGAGTACGTCGTCAAGCCGACGTCCGGGGCGGGCTCCCGGTACGCCGCGCGGTACACCCCCGGTGAGCGCGAGACCGCCGTACGGCACCTGGAGCGGATGCACGCGGAGGGGCTGACCGCGATGGTGCAGCCGTATCTGAAGGGCATCGACGTCACCGGCGAACGCCCGCTGCAGTTCTTCGGCGGACGCCTGCTGCACGCGGGCCGCAAGCAGGCGGTCCTGACGGCCGGCACGCCCTTCGACGTACGCAAGACGGCACACCCGGGCCTTGAGGTCTGGAAGCCGACGGAGGCGGAAGTCGCGGTGGCCGAGCGGGCGTTGGCGGCGGTGCCGGGGGCGCCGGAGCTGCTGTACGCCCGCGTCGACCTCGTCGACGGCGACGACGGCCGGCCGTGCGTGATGGAACTCGAACTGGTGGAGCCGAACCTGTTCCTGTGGCTGCATCCGGGATCGGTGCCGGTGGTGGCGGGGGAGATCCTGCGGGTGGCGGCCAGTGTCTGAACGGGTTGCCTCGCCCACCGTCGGGTGGAGAGAACTCACCGCGCCCCCACCCGCTGCAGCAGCCCCCATGTGAACTCCGCCGCGTACTCCCTGCGCGCCCCTTCCCCGTCCGGCGCCTTGAACGCCAGGCCCCAGCGGGTCGGCGCCGTACCTTCCAGGGGGCGGGCCGGGGCGAAGGCCCGGGCGACCTCGTCGACCGTGCACGACCACGGGGTCAGGTCCGCCACCGTCCGCAACATCGGTGCCGGCGCCCCCGGGGCCCGCACCAGCCATTCGTTCCAGACCGACCCGTCCGGCCCGACCAGCGCCTCGAAGCGCAGGTCGGGCCAGAGCGGCACCGGCCAGCGCAGCGCCTCGCAGTCCAGGTCGCCGACCCGGCGCGGGGTCACCGACTCGGGCGCCCCCAGCACGGACCGGTGGCGCGCGGCCGCCCCGCGCGAGCGCGGCGCCCGGACCATCGCCTGCCACCGCCTGTTCGCCTCCCGCATCTGCGCCACCGACACCCCCAGCTCGTGCCGGGCGCGTTCGACGAGGTCGGCGTTGTGGTCGGCCATGCGGCGCAGCAGGACCAGCTGGAAGTCGAGGGGGGTGAAGGGGGCCGGGACGGGGCGCTTCGTGGGCGGCATGCGCCCATCCTCCCGCCACCACGCCCCGGGCACCCGTACCGCACCCGTACTCGTACCGCACCCGCACCCATTGCCGCTGTCCTCGGCCGTTGACTAGCCTGTGTTCGTCATTCCGATCGGCTGTTGAGATTTCGAACGCGACTGCGGAAACGCGGCGCACACGACTACAGAGAGGGGGCCGGACCGTGGGACGCCTCGTACCCGCCGTCACCCGGGCTCTCGACATACTGGAGCTCTTCCTGGACGGTGACGGCTCGCTCTCCGCCCCCGACATCGTGCGCAAGCTCCAGCTCCCCCGCACCACCGTGCACGAACTGGTCACGACCCTGGCCGCGCGCCAGTACATCGTCCCGGTCCCGGGGCAACCGGGACGCTACCGCCTCGGCGTCCGCCCGTACCAGCTCGGCAGCCGGTACGCCGAGAACCTCGACCTCGCCGCCGAGGGCCAGCAGGTGGCCCGCGCGGTCGCCGAGACCTGCGACGAGACGGTGCACGTGGCCATCCTGGAGGGCACGGACGTCATCTACATCGCCAAGGTCGACTCCACGCACGCCGTGCGCATGGTGTCCGCCGCCGGCCGCCGGCTGCCCGCCCACTGCACCTCCGTCGGCAAGATGCTGCTGGCCTCGCTGCCGGAGCAGGAGCTCGACGCGCGCATCCCGGCCGACGCCGAGCTGACCGCGATGACCTCGAACAGCATCACCGACCCGGCCGCGCTGCGCGAGGCGCTGAGCGAGATCCGCGGCCGGGGCATCGCCGTGGAGACCCGGGAGTCCAACGAGGACGTCTCCTGCGTCGCCGCACCCGTGCGCGACCGCACCGGCAGGGTGGTCGCCGCGCTGTCCATCTCCGTCCCCATGATCCGATGGAGCGACGAGCGCCGCGCCGAGCTGGAGCAGCTCGCCGCGAAGGGCGCCGCCGAACTGTCGGAACATCTCGGACACCGGAGCGTGGCATGACGACGTACGAAGTGGAAGTCGCCGTACGGGCGGAGGCGGAACTGGGCGAGGGCCCGACCTGGGACGCGGCGGCCGGGCGGCTGCTGTGGCTCGACATCCTGCGCTCCCGGGTGCACACCTACGATCCCCTCTCCGGACGCCGCACGGTCCGCACGACCGAGCAGCACGTCGGCGCCGTCAAGCCGCGGGCCGGGGGCGGGCTGGTGCTCAACCTGCGGGACGGGGTGGGGCTGGTCGACGACGACGGCGGCTTCCGGTGGCTGCGGCACGAGCCGGTGCCGGGGCGGCGCGGCAACGACGCGGCCGTCGCGCCGGACGGGTCGCTGTGGGCCGGCACGATGCGGTACGACGAGGCGACGGGGGGCGGCACGCTGTCCCGGATCACCGGGGACGGGGCGGCCGAGGTGGTCCTCGACGACGTGACGGTGAGCAACGGCACGGGGTGGAGCCCGGACGGGCGGCTCATGTACTACATCGACACGCCGACGCGCCGGATCGATGTCTTCGACTACGACGTGGCGACGGGGCGGGCCTCGGGGCGGCGGCCGCTGGCGACCGTGGAGGAGGGCGCGGGCTATCCGGACGGGTTGACGGTGGACGCGGAGGGGTGCGTGTGGGTGGCGCTGTGGGACGGCGCGGCCGTGCGCCGCTACACGCCGTCGGGCGCGCTCGACCGCGTGGTCCCGCTGCCGGTGCCGCGCGTCACGGCCTGCGCCTTCGGCGGCGCCGGCCTGACGGACCTGTACATCACGACGGCCCGCGTCGGTTTGTCCCCCGCCCCTTCCCTGGCCGGCAGCCTGATGGTCCTGCCCCACGCGGGCAAGGGCGTCCCCCAGCCCTCCTTCGCGGGCTGACCCGGTTCCTTCCCCGCCCCGCCGACGCCTCCCTTCTCGACAGGCACAGCGACGTGCTCCCGACCGCGCGGCCCTTGCCCGCGCGGTCGGGAGCGTTGCCCCGTCCCGCACGGGTCCGCGTACGGGATCTCGCGGCCGCGAACAGCCCATGGCAGGCTCATGCCGCATGATTGACGAGTTCGCGAAGGGCAGCCTGCACGGGAGACTGCGGCGGGACCGCGAGGCGCTCCTCTGGAAACTCGACGGCCTGTCCGAATACGACGCTCGTCGGCCTCTGACGGCGACCGGGACCAACCTCCTCGGCCTGGTCAAACACGTGGCCACCGTCGAGGCCAGGTATTTCGGTGAGGTCTTCGACCGCCCTTCCCCGGAATCGCTGCCCCGGTGGCAGGACTCCGACGGCAGCGATCACTGGGCGGCCGAGCACGAGACCCGCGACCGGATCCGACATCCTGCGCGAGGACATCGACGGCCGAACCGGAATGCGGCCCGGACACGAGACGCGGATCGGCCAGGAAGCCCGCGACGCGTACCGCGCGAAGATCGAGCAGGTCGCGAGATCGGCCGCATCGCTCGAGGCGTAGAAGGCCACGCGGTGAGAAACCCAGCCCGCTCACAGGTTCGCCCCGTTCCTGCGTAACCCATTGACTCGCAAGCGCTTCGATTCTACGGTCCCGTTCGAAGTTCCGGGCGATGTTCGAGATATGGAACGTGTCGCCCGCCGCACGCACCCGTACGCACCGACCCCGCGCGCAGCGCACCGAACAGACAAGGGCAGGGCAATGGGACGACCTGGCCTCAACCGCAGGCAACTACTGGCCGGCGCCGGCGGCCTCGCCGTCGCCGGCAGCTTCGGCTTCGCCGCCCTCGGCACGGGCGCCGACGCGCTCGCCTCCGACGCGAGCACCCGCGTCCGCTACTGGAACCTCTTCAGCGGCGGCGACGGCTACAACATGATCGCGATGCTGGACGCGTTCCGTAAGGACAACCCGGACATCGACGTCAAGGACTCCACCCTCCAGTGGGGCAGCCCCTTCTACACCAAGCTCGCCATGGCCGCGGCCGGCAACCGCGCCCCGGACCTCGGCGTGATGCACCTCGGCCGCGTCACCGGCTTCTCGCCCGGCCGCCTCCTGGACCCCTGGGACCTCGACCTGCTCGCCAAGTACGGCGTACGGGAGGAGGACTTCAACCCCGAACTGTGGAAGCGCGCCGTCATCGACGGCACCCTCTACGCCCTCCCGCTCGACATCCACGTACAGCTCTGCTTCTACCGCAAGGACGTGCTGAAGAAGGCGGGACTGCTCGGCGACGACGGCCGCATCGTGCCGGTGACGTCCGTCGAAGAGTGGTTCGGCGTGCTGAAGAAGGCCAAGAAGGCCACCAAGAAGGGGTTGCAGACCATCGGGCTGTGGGTCAACGACCAGAACTTCCAGTGGTGGTTCTTCGTCGCCTTCTACACCCAGCTCGGCGGCACCTGGTTCAACGACGCGAAGACCGAGGTCACCTTCGACCCCGACAAGGCCACCGAGGTCCTGGAGTTCCTGCGCCGGCACATCACCGACGGCTACGCCAACCCCGCCTTCGCGGGCGGCGCCGGCGCCGAACAGTTCGTCAACGGGGCCCCGTTCTGCTGGGAGGGGAACTGGTCCGTGCCGGTCTTCGACACCGCGAAGGTCGAGTACGGGGCCACCCCGCTGCCGCCCGTCTTCGGCAGGAAGGCCACCCACGCCGAGTCGCACTCCTTCGTCCTGCCGCACCAGTCCGGCCGCGGTGGCGCCGCCAACGACGGGGCGCACCGGCTCGCCGCCTACGTCGTCAAGCACGCCCTGCAGTGGGCGGCCGGCGGCCACATCCCGGCGTACACGCCGACCCTGTCCACGGCCGCGTACCAGAGGCTTCAGCCGCAGAACGAGTACGTCTCGGCCATGAACCACCAGGCCACCGAGCCGAAGGTGTGGTTCGCCGGCTCCACCGGCATCCTCGCCCAGCGCGTCGGCCCGATCGTCGTCTCCTCGACGATGGGCTCCGCGAAGCCGCGGGTCGCCGCGGGCCGGATGAGGAGCACGCTCGCCGAGCTGCTCGCGAGCAAGAACCCCATGGACGGCCGCACGGCCGCGCAGGGAGGTGCCGCCGCATGACCACCACCAGCGCCGAGACCGTCCTGCGCCCGGCCCGCACCCGGGCCGCCGTCGGCAGCGCCACCGTCCGCCGCAAGCAGGGCTTCCAGCACGGCGGCTGGTTCGTCGCCCCGTTCCTGCTCCTGTTCGCCCTCTTCGTCATCTGGCCGCTGCTGCGCGGCCTCTACCTCAGCTTCACGGACGCCAACATCTCCGGCGACTCCCCGGGCTTCGTCGGCCTCGACAACTACCGCGAGGCGCTGCACGACCCGCTGATGTGGGACTCCCTCGGCCACAGCGCGTATTTCACGCTGCTCGTCGTCCCCTGCATCACGGTCCTGGCCTTCCTCCTCGCCATGCTCGCCCACCACATCGAGCGCGGGAAGTGGCTGTGGCGGCTGTGCTTCTTCCTGCCGTTCCTGCTGCCGTCCACCGTCGCCGGCAATCTGTGGCAGTGGCTGTTCAACCCCGGTACGGGGATGGTCAACTACGTCTTCGGCCTGGACACGCCGTGGCTGACCGACAAGTCGTACGCACTGCTCGCGGCCGTCCTCACCACCCTGTGGTGGACGGTCGGCTTCAGCTTCCTGCTCTACCTGGCCGCCCTCCAGGGCATCCCCGCGCACCTGTACGAGGCGGCCAAGCTGGACGGCGCCAACGCCTGGCACCGCATGGTGCACATCACGCTGCCGATGCTGCGGAACATCACCGGGCTCGTCATCGCCCTGCAGATTCTCGCCTCGCTGCAGGTCTTCGACCAGGTCGTCGTCATGCAGGACTTCGGGCCGGGACCGGAGAACTCCACCCGCACCTTCGTGCAGTACACGCTCGAACAGGGCTTCACCACCTACCGCGTGGGCTACGCCTCCGCGATGTCCATCATCTTCTTCGTGCTCATCGCGGCCGTCGCCCTCGCCCGGATGTGGCTGCTGCGCAACCGTGAGGAGGGCGGCCGATGACCACCGCCGCACCGCAGGCGCGGGGTAACGGCCGTCGCGCCTGGACCCCCAGTCAGATCGTCCTCACCCTTCTCGGGGTCGCCGTCTCGATGGTGTTCCTCGCGCCGCTGGCCTGGGCGCTGTTCACCTCGCTGAAGTCGGAGACCGAGGCGGTCGAGGTGCCCACGCACTGGCTGCCGGAGCACTGGACGGGCCAGGCGTGGAAGGCCCTCTTCGAGACCGGCAACATCACCAACTGGTTCGTCAACTCGCTCGTCGTCTCGGTGTGCGTGACGACCGTGGTCCTCGTCGTCAGCGCGCTCGCCGGATACGGCTTCGCCCGCACCGAGTTCCGCGGCAAGGGCGCCCTGATGGGCGTGGTGATGGCGGGGCTCATGGTGTCCCCGGCCGTCCTCGGCGTGCCGCTGTTCACCACCGTGCAGCAGATGGGGATGGTCGACACCTACTGGGGCATGATCCTGCCGCAGTGCGCGCCCGCCGCGATGGTCTACATCCTCTACAAGTTCTTCCAGGGCATCCCGCGCGAGCTGGAGGAGGCCGCGTTCATCGACGGCGCCGGGCGCTGGCGGGTCTTCTTCACGATCATCGTGCCGCTCTCCCGACCCTCCCTCTCCGCCGTCGGGATCTTCACCTTCATCGCCTCCTGGAACAACTTCCTGTGGCCGTACATGGTGACCAACAACCCCGATCTGATGACGATGCCCAACGGCATCGCCACCGTCATGAACTCCTACGGCATCCAGTGGGCCCAGCTCATGGCCGGCGGCCTGATGGCCGGGCTGCCGCTGATCGTCGTCTTCGTCTTCTTCCAGCGCCAGATCGTGGCGGGCGTCGCCCACACGGGCCTGGCCGGCCAGTGACCGCCCCGTCTCCTCCCCGAAGGGAATCCATGCGCACCGCCCGCTTCACCCTCGACCCCGCCTTCACCGTCGGCACGGTCAACCCCCGGCTCTTCGGCTCGTTCGTGGAACACCTGGGCCGCTGCGTCTACACCGGCGTCTTCGAGCCCGACCACCCCACCGCCGACGAGGCCGGACTGCGCGGGGACGTCCTGGACCTGGTCCGCGAACTCGGCGTCACCGCGATCCGCTACCCCGGCGGCAACTTCGTCTCCGGCTACAAGTGGGAGGACTCCGTCGGCCCGGCCGAGGACCGCCCGCGCCGCCTGGACCTGGCCTGGCGCTCCACGGAGACCAACCGGTTCGGCCTGTCCGAGTACATCGCCTTCCTGAGGAAGATCGGCCCGCAGGCCGAGCCGATGATGGCCGTCAACCTCGGCACACGCGGCGTCGCCGAGGCGCTGGAGCTCCAGGAGTACGCCAACCACCCGGCCGGCACCGCCCTGTCCGACCTGCGCGTCTCCCACGGCGACAAGGAGCCGTTCGGCATCCGGCTGTGGTGCCTGGGCAACGAGATGGACGGCCCCTGGCAGACCGGGCACAAGACGGCCGAGGAGTACGGCCGCCTCGCCGCCGAGACGGCCCGCGCGATGCGCCAGATCGACCCCGGCGTCGAACTGGTCGCCTGCGGCTCCTCCGGGCAGTCCATGGAGACCTTCGCCGAGTGGGAGGCCACGGTCCTGACCGAGACGTACGACCTCGTCGACCACATCTCCCTGCACGCCTACTACGAGCCGCACGACGGCGACGTCGACTCCTTCCTGGCCTCGGCCGTGGACATGGAGTCCTTCATCGACAATGTGGTGGCGACCTGCGACCACGTCGGCGCGAAGCTGAAGTCCAAGAAGAAGATCAACCTCTCCTTCGACGAGTGGAACGTCTGGTACATGTCCCGGACCGAGGCCCAGGTCAGCGCCCTGGACTGGCCCGAGGCACCCCGGCTCCTGGAGGACAACTACTCCGTCACCGACGCGGTCGTCTTCGGCTCGCTCCTCATCGCGCTGCTGCGGCACGCGGACCGGGTGACGGTGGCGTGTCTGGCCCAGCTCGTCAACGTGATCGCCCCGATCATGACCGAGCCGGGCGGCCCCGCCTGGCGCCAGACGACGTTCTTCCCCTTCGCCCAGGCGTCCCGGTACGGCAGGGGCGAGGTCCTGGACGTACGGATCGACTCCCCGACGTACGAGACGCGGAAGTACGGCGAAACCGACCTCCTGCACGCGACGGCGGTCCGCGCGGACGACGGCACGGTCACCGTCTTCGCCGTCAACCGCGGCCGCACGGAGCCCCTCCCACTGGAGGTCGCCCTCCCGGGCCTGAACCTGACGAGCGTCGTGGAACACACGGCCCTCGCGGACGAGGACCCCGAGGCCCGCAACACGCTGACGGATCCCGACCGGGTCACCCCGCACCAGGTGCCGGGCACGACGGTGACGGAGGGCCGCCTGACGGCGACGCTGGAGCCGCTGTCCTGGAACGTGATCCGGCTGGCGTAGGTGTTCTCTGCCGCCGAGTCCGGCCGGGCGGAGGACGTACGCGGCCTCCGCCCGGCACGGACACCGGCCCCGAGCGCGGTCTCGCGGGGACGGGACCTGGCGGCGGCGCTCAGAGCGTCCCGGGTGTCACGAGCCCCGACTCGTACGCCGCTATCACCAGCTGCGCCCGGTCACGTGCCCCCAACTTGCCCATGATCCGGCTGACATGGGTCTTCGCGGTGAGCGGACTGAGCCCCAGCGCCTCGGCGATCTCGGTGTTGTTGCACCCGCGCGCGACCAGGGTGAGCACCTGCCGCTCCCGCTCGGACAGCCCGTCCGGGCCGCCCACCGCCGACGTCGTCGTGTCGGGTGCGCGCAGGAAACGGGCGATGAGCCGTGAGGTGGGTCCTGGCGAGAGCAGGGAGTCCCCGGCGGCCACGGTCCGGATGGCGTCGAGGAGTTCGGCCGGCCGGATGTCCTTCACCAGGAAGCCGGACGCCCCGGCCCGCAGCGCGTCGACGATGTGCTCGTCGGTGTCGTACGTCGTCAGGACGAGCACCTTGACGCCCGCCAGGTCCTCATCGGCGGCGATGAGCCGGGTCGCCTCGATGCCGTCCAGGTCGGGCATGCGGATGTCCATCACGACGAGGTCGGCCCGCGCGGAACGGGCGAGGTCCACGGCCTGCCGCCCGGTGCCCGCCTCGGCGACGACCTCCATGTCCCCGGCGGACGCGACGAGCATCGCGAACGAGGCCCGTACGAGGGTCTGGTCGTCGGCGAGCAGTACGCGGATCGGCGTCGGGGCCGTCACGAGGGCTCCTCCCGGAACAGCGGCAGTTCGGCGGTCACTTCGAAGCCCGCGGTGGGGCCCGGTCCGGCGTCCAGTGTGCCGCCCACGCTACGGGCCCGCTCGCGCATCCCGACGAGCCCGAACCCCGGCGCGCCGCCGACGGCCTGCTGCCCGTGCCCCGCCCCGTCGCGCAGCGTGCTGCTCACCCCGTGGCCCGTTCCGTCGTCGGTGACGGTCACCCGCAGGGTCCTCTCCGCCGCCCGCAGACCCACCCGGACGGTCAGGTCGTCGCGGCCCCCGTGGCGTACGGCGTTGGTGAGCGCCTCCTGCACGATCCGGTAGGCGGCGGCGCCCACCGAGGGCGGTACGCCGTCCGCGTGGACGGACAGTTCGACCGTGGCCCCGGCCACCCTGGCCGCGTCCGCGAGCGCGCCCAGCCCGTCGAGCCCGGGCAGCGGCCCACGCCCGTCCTCGGAGCCGAGCCCGGAACCGGAACCGGAGCCGAGTCCGGGACCCGGTCCGGAGCCCGGTTCGGCCACCCGCTCCCGTTCCCCTCCGGCGCTCACGCTCCGCTCGTTCGCCCGCAGCACCTCCAGCGTCGTACGCAACTCGCCCCGGGCCGTCCGGCAGGTCTCCGCGATGTCGTCGAGCGCCTGGGCGACCGCCGTGCGGTCCAGCCGGTCCGGATCCGCGGTGAGGACATGGGCCGCCACGGACGTCCGCACACCGATCAGGGTGATGCTGTGCGCGAGCAGGTCGTGCAGATCGCGGGCGATCCGCAGCCGCTCCTCGGCGACCCGGCGCCGCGCCTCCTCCTCGCGGGTCCGCTCGGCCCGCTCCGCCCGCTCGACGATGGAGGCGACGTACTGGCGGTAGAAGCGGGCGTCGACGCCGAAGAACAGGACCGCGATGATCCAGCCGGAGATCCGCAGCAGCTCCAGTGCCCCGTCCGGGTTGGTGAAGCTGTTGATGATCAGCGTCGGGCCGAGGACGACGACGGCGGTGAGCAGCGAGCGGCGTACCGTGCCGGTCGCCGCGACCGTGTAGAGCGCCAGGAGGGTCGCGGGGATCGGTACGGCGTGGTTGTAGTCGAGGACGTGGTGCAGGGTGACGCAGGCCGCCACCGCGAGCAGCACGAGCAGCGGACGGCTGCGCCGCCACACGAGCGGCACATGGGCGCAGGCCAGCAGGGCCCAGCCGGTCGGGCCGAGCGGGCGTCCGTCGTCGGTGAGCAACGCGAGGACGACGGCGAGCACGGCGACGCCGACGGTGAGCAGCGCGTCGTTGCGGGTGCGGTGCGGCGCGGTGAGCGGGTCCCGGTTGACGACCGCCATGACGCGCTCGATCCGGCGGGGCCGCGCCTCACCCCGTACGACGGTGGTGCTCAGGTCCCCTGCGGCTGAGGTAGCTCCCCGATCGTGCACGACTCCATCTTCCGTCATCGGGGCGCCTCTCCGGCAGAAGGCGGGAGAGGCGCCCGGTCGGTCGGCTGTGGTGGGCCCGGCGGGTCAGGGCGTGCCGATCTGTTCCGGCTGCCGCGGCGGCTCGGTCGGTTCGGACGGCCCGGTGCCGGGCGCGGGTTCGCGGGAGAGGGCGCCCGGCCACCACATCCTCCGGCGCAGGGCGACGCTGGCACTGGTCACCAGGTACGTCCGTACGAGGAAGGTGTCGAGGAGTACGCCGACGGCGATCACGAAACCGAGTTCGACGAGTTCCACGAGCCCCATGTTCATCAGCACGGCGAAGGTCGCGGCGAGGACCAGGCCGGCCGAGGCGATGACGGCGCCCGTGCTCCGCAGGGCGGTGAGCGCGGCGGCGGCCGGTTCCGCGCCGGCCAGGGACTCCTCCCGCATCCGGTGCATGAGGAAGATGCCGTAGTCGACACCGAGGGCGACGAGGAACACGAAGGACAGCAGCCCGAGCCCCGGATCGGTTCCCCTGATGCCGAGGACCGGCTCGAAGACCAGCCCGCCGATCCCGAGGGCCGCGCCCCAGACCGCGACCACGGCGGTCACCAGGATGAGCGGTGCGACGAGGCTGCGCAGCAGGAGGAACAGGATGAGCAGCACCGAGACGAGGACCAGGGGTACGACGATCTTCGTGTCCCGGCTGTTGGTGTCCTCCAGGTCGATCTGCTCGGCGCTGTCCCCGCCGACGTAGGAGCCCTTCAGTTCGCTGCGCAGGGCCTTGATGGTGGCGGTCTCTCCCGCCGACTGGGGGGTGTCCTTCGCGAGGACGGAGATCTCGGTCCAGCCGCCTCCGGTACGGCCCTTCTCGGCGCTCTCGACCCCCCGGGTGTCCCGGATCGCCGCGAGGGTCCGGTCGACACGGTCCGCCGGGGTGATCACGTCGATGGGCTGGGTGCCGCGCTCGGGGTAGGCCCGGGCGAGGGTCTCCATGGCGGTGACGGCCTCGGGCTTGGTGACGAAGGAATCCTCCTGCTTGACCGGTCCGGGCAGGTTGAGCGTGCCGAGGGCGAGCGCGCCGAGCAGGACGGCTCCGGTCGCGAGCACGGTCAGCGGCCTGCGCTTGGCCGAGTCGCCCATCGCGGCGAAGAGGCTCCGCCGCCGCGTGGGTTCGCTGCCGTAGGCCGGTACGAGCGGCCAGAAGACCCGCCGCCCGAGCAGTACGAGAAGGGCGGGGAGCAGTGTCAGCATCGCGACCAGCGCGCACAGCACGCCGACCGTGCCGATCGGGCCCATGCCGCGGCTGCTGTTGAGGTCGGCGGCGAGCAGACACAGCAGCCCGGCGGCGACGGTGCCGGAGGAGGCGAGCACGGCGGGACCGCAGCCGCGCAGGGCGGCGACCATGGCCTCGTACGGGCGCTCGATGCGCCGCAGTTCCTCCCGGTAGCGGGAGATGAGGAGCAGTGCGTAGTCGGTGCCCGCGCCGAACACGAGGATCGTCATCACGCCGGCGCTCTGGCCCGTGACGGTGGTACCGAAGGCCTGGTTGAGCCCGTACACGGCGCCCATCGACAGGAAGTCGGCGACGCCGGCGACGACGAGCGGCACGAGCCACAGCACCGGGCTGCGGTAGATCAGGATCAGCAGGAGGGCGACGACGGCGACGGTGGTGTAGAGCAGGGGGCCGCCGAGTGAGTCGTAGACCTTCCCGGCGTCGGTGCCGAGCGCGGCGGTGCCGCCCACCTCGACGCTCAGCCCGTCCTGGCCGCGGGCGATGCCCCGGACCTCCTCGACGAGCGCGTCCCGCAGCTTCTCGTCGCTCCCGGGCTCGTTGCTGACGACGGGGTACATGAGGGTCGTACCGTCGTCGGACGGAACGCCCTTGGGCTTCCCGCCGACCAGCTCGTGCGCTCCGGCGATCTCCTCGACCTGCCCGGCCGCCACCCGCCGGTCGGCGGCCCTCAGCCCGCCGTCCCGGTGATACACGAGCACCATCTCGGTGCTCTCGCCCCCGGGCAGCGCGTCCTGTATCCGGGCCACCTGGGTCGAGCCGGCGCCGGCGGGCAGATAGTCGGTGGCCCGGTCGTGCTGCACCTGGCCGAGCTTCCCCGCGAACGGGCCCACCAGCGCGAGCGCGGCCACCCACAGCCCGAGCAGCACCCAGGGCACGGCCCGCCTGCGTCCCACGCCCTTCGTGATTGTCTTCCCGACCCTCATGAGCAGATCTCCCTCGCTACGGCGACTACCGCTTGCTCAGCCTTTTCAGCTGTCAGCCTTCCGGCACGGGGAGGGGATTGCGTCGGACGGGAGGGGGAGCCCGCGGGTACTGCCCGGGGTGGCGGGGGGCGCGGATTACTCCCCCGGGAGTAAGGAAGGGAGCGGGGGGCGGACCTGGGCACACGACCAGGCCCGCCCCTGCTCCCTCCAGCGTTCTCTCCTCACGCGGTCTGCCCAACGGCGCTGTTCGCGGACCGCGGCCGCGATCCCGGCGCTCATCCGCGGCGCGGACGCGGCCGAGGGTGGTTCCCGGTTTGAGGGTGTTGGCCGGGCTCCTACGGGTGCTTCGGGGGACCGGCGTCGGATGACGCGGAAGAGGTCCGCGGCCGCCCGTTCAGAGCGTGGGCAGGATTCCTCCGTCGACCGGGACGGTGATGCCGGTGAGGTAGGACGCGCGGGGTGAGGCGAGGAAGGCGATGAGTTCCGCCGCCTCCTCGGGCCGGCCGGGGCGGCCGAGCGGGGCGGCGAGGCGCTGGTGGAACTCCGTGCGGATCTCCTCCAGATCACGGCCGGTCCGCTCGGCGGCCTGCCGGAGGCTGGCCTCGACGGCGTCGGTCTCGACGACGCCCGGCATGACCGCGGTGACCCGCACCCCGTGCGGCCCGCAGGCGAGGGCGAGGCTCTTGCTGTACGAGTTGAGGGCGGCCTTGGCCGCCGCGTACGGCACGCCGTTGGGCTGCGGGTAGCGGGCGGCGTTCGAGGAGACGTGGACGACGGCTCCGCGCCCCTGCGCGACCATGTGCGGGACGAGCACGCGGTCCACACGGACGACGGACAGCAGGTTGGTGTCGAGGTTGGCCAGCCAGTCGTCGTCGGACGCGGCGAGGACGCCGTCCGGTACCTGGGTGTTGCGCCCGGCGTTGTCGACGAGCACGTCGACGCCGCCCAGGTGCTCCAGCGCGGCCCGCGCCGCCGCCTCGGCACCCTCCCCCGTGCTCAGATCGCCCGTCACCAGCCGTACGCCGGCCGGTACGTCGGCCTCCCGCCGGGCGACGGCGACCACCCGGGCCCCCGCGGCGGCCAGCCGCCGCACGGTGGCCGCACCGATGCCGCGGGTGCCGCCGGTGACGACCGCGCGGGCCCCGCGCAGGCCCAGGCCGGCGGTCGGGTCCGAGAGCGGCGGGGAAGCGGTGGTGGGCATGGCACTCCCAAGTTCGATACAGGTGCAGGGATCGTTTACGTTCTTCATTCATGTAGCAATCTACACGATCCCGCCTAGTAGAGTGTCGGGGTGACCAAGGCATCCCCCATCACCACGCCGGCGCCGTCGCCCACCGCACGGCGCGACGAGCCCAGGAACAGCCCGGGGCTGATGCTCGCCCTGCTCGGGCACGAGGCGATGCGGCGGTTGCGGGACGCGCACACCGCCCACGGGCTCACCCCCCGGCAGTTCCACATCCTCGGGCTCCTGCACGACCGCGGCCCGCTCGCGCAGACGGAGTTGGCGGCCGAGACCGACACGGCGGCCAGCGTCCTGGTCACCCAGCTCAACCCGCTGGAGGCCGAGGGCCTGGTGACCCGCACCCGGGACGCGCACGACCGCCGTCGCCACGTGGTGGTGCTCACGGCGGACGGCACACAGCGGCTGCGCGCCGCGACGGCGGCGCAGCACGAGGTGGAGGACGGCCTCTTCCGGTCGCTGGGGGACTCCCAGCGCGCCGAGCTGACGCACCTGCTGATGCGCGTACGCGACGACCTCACCGACGGCGAGGAGCACTGCGCCACGCCGTCCTCGCTCGACCGGACGTCGCGCTGAGCCCCCCGGGGCGGAGAGGCCGCGCCCGCCGGTGGTCACCGCGGGGCGCGTTCGGCACCACAATGGACGCATGAGGATCTCGGCGCGGGCGGACTACGCGGTACGGGCTGTGGTGGAGCTGGCGGTGCGCCAGGGCGACGGGCCGGTGAAGGCCGAGGCGGTCGCCGAGGTGCAGGACATCTCGCACAAGTTCCTGGAGGGCATCCTCGGCGATCTGCGCCGGGGCGGCCTCGTCGCCAGCCAGCGCGGCGGCAACGGCGGCTACCGGCTGGCGCGGGAGGCGGACACGATCACCGTCGCCGACATCATCCGCGCCGTCGACGGCCCCATCGTCTCCGTACGCGGGGAACGGCCGACCCAGCTGAAGTACACCGGCCCCGCCGAGCCGCTGCTCCCGCTCTGGATCGCCCTGCGTGCCAACGTCCGCCAGGTCCTGGAGGGCGTGACGGTCGCCGACCTGGCCACCGGCGCCCTGCCCGGCCCGGTACGGCACCTGGTGGAGGACCCGGCGGCCTGGCAGAACCCCTGAGCCGCGGTCCGCGGTCCCGCGGCCGCACCGGCTACGCGGACGGACGGCACAGCAGCGGCCTCGCCAGTTCCGCGCAGGGGCGGTCGCCGTGGGAGCGGATGATGTCCTGGCCGACCTGCTGGGAGAGGTAGCGCAGGAAGCCGGCGGCGAGGGAGTCGGCGGGCGGTTCGCCGTAGGTGTACGCGTACTCCGTCTGCCAGTACGGGTACGCGCCCTTCTCGACGCCGTCCAGGGTCGCCGGGTAGCCGTCGATCCGCACCGGGACGACGCCCTCGCGCCCGGCGACGTTGCCGGCCTCGCTGTGGCCGAGGGCACCGGGGGTGCGGGCCACCGTGTCGAGCAGGACGTCCGTCCTGCCGACCTCGCAGCGGCCCGGCCTGTCGCGCTCCAGGGCCGTGCAGTCGCTCGTGGTCGTCGCCGGGAGCTTCTTCCCGCCGAGGACCTTCCGCTCCAGCGTGGTGCGGGTGCCGGAGTCGGGGTAGCGGCTGACCAGGTGGATGGGGACGTCCTTGCCGTGCACCTCGTTCCAGTTGGTGATCCTCCCGGCGTAGATGTCCCTGATCTGCTCCAGGGTGAGGTCCTGGACGCCGGCGTCCTCGCTGACGACCAGGGTGAACAGGGAGAGCGCGACGGGACGGGGGAGCAGCCGGGGGTAGCCGGCGGGCTTGGCGCCGTCGCTGAACGTCAGCCGGTCGCCGAGCCCCTTGCCGTCACCGTCCGCGGGACTCGCCCGGTCGCCGGCGTCCGCCAGGGCGCGCAGGCCGGGGCCGCTGCCGCCGAAGTCGCTGTCGGAGGTGGAGATGTGCGCGCCGGGGCACGTCTTCGCGTACTGCTTCGCCGCCTCCTTCAGCACCGGCGCGAACGCGGTGGAGCCGGAGAGGGTGAGTCGGCCGCGCGCGCAGTCCAGCGGCGCCGCCCGGACGTCGTCGTCGCGGGAGAAGGTGAGCAGCGACTGCACCGCTCCCACCAGGGCCAGCACGACGAGCAGGGCGATGACGGGGCGGGAGGCGAAGGGGTGGTACTCGGTCTTCTTGATGGTCCCGCCGCGCACTCCGCCGACGACGCTCGCGACGACCTCCGGATCCGGGAACGCCTCGCCCGGGACGCCCCGTTCGCGTTCCAGGACCGCCAGCACCTTGTAGTGGTCGCGGCGGTTCAGCTTCACCTTCGGCAGTTCGATCAGGCCGTCGGTGACGCCGAAACCGGGGACGGTGCCGGGGACGAAGCCGTGGTTGCCGGTGCCCGGGGTGAAGAAGCCGCGCAGTTCGTCGCGGCTGAGTTCGGTCACCACCATGCCGGCGACGCGGCGGCCCCGGCAGCGGATGCGGATGCCCATGGGGCCCTCGGCGGGGGCGAGGTAGTCGTCCTCGACGATCGGGGCCCAGCCGCTGTTCTCGATGCGCAGCAGGACGAACGACGGGTCGCGGAGGGGGGCGCCGTCGGTGCCACGCAGTTGCTGGAGGACGCCGGCGTACGGGGTGGCCGCGGCGTCGCCGGCGGTCGTGTCCATCTGGACGCGGTAGCCGAGGCGTTTGCGGCCGGCGAGGACGAACTCCCACAGGGCGGCTGCGACGGGGACGGTGAGGCCGAGTACGGCGAAGACGGACTCCCAGGGAAAGCCGTTCACGGCCGGCTCCCGAATGGCTGGAGGGACGGTGGGGGGCCATCGTGGCCGTGGGGGGCGGGGGAGTGCGAGGGTTGTACGGGAATCACACGATGAGTTCACCGTGGTGACAGCGGCAAAACCCGTGCGTTCACCGGGTGTTGGGGTGAACGGGAGGTTCCCCTTCGCCGGGGCCTCCGGGTGGGGTGGGGAGCGCGTGACGACCTGCGGTCGGCGCGGGGGCACGTGACGACCTGCGGTCGGCTTTGGCACGCGGGGTTGTGGCGCGGGCTCCTTCGTGGGGCTGTGCCTCGGGGCCCTTTTCCTCGCCCCCGCCGCCCCTACCCTTCCCGTCCCCCAGGGGCTCCGCCCCTTCGACCCCGGGGGTGCGCCCTCCGGGCGGGGCGCGGGAGGGGCCGGGGGGTTCGGTCGCACCGGCGGCCGCGGGCGCGTCGTGGTCACCCGCGCAGTTCCCCGCGCCCCTCAAAGGCCCCTGCGGGGCCTCTCAGGAGCGCGGGGCTGTGTCGATGTGCGGCTGCGCCGCGTGGGCGCGATCAGCCACAAGTCCACCCGCAGTCGCCGAACAAGCCCGCCCCCCGAGTTCTGCCGCGCACGCATGCCCGGCCGGAGGTCAACCCGCCTGGTACATGGCTCCGGCCGGGGGCCAGCCTCCCGTTTCGGGGGGTGGGTCCGGCTGCGTGCGGCCGCGGACCTGCGCCGCCGTCAGACCACCCGCCGCCGGCATACCCCGCCGGTTCTCCACCGGCGGCACCCCGTTGCCGGGGACGGATTGCAGCCCGGGTCCACCCGGCTGCGCCGGCATCCCCGGCAGTCCGGCACCCGGGCCCCAGCCCACGGTCCCCGCCGGCATGGACGCCGGAGCGGGCGCCGGCATCGGCGCGGAGACCGGCGTGGGCGCGGAGACCGGCGGGGGTCCGGAGACCGGCGGGGGTCCGGAGACCGGTGTGGGTGCCCCGCCGTAGACCGCCCCCGGCACCACCCCCGGTGCCGGCGCCGGCACCGACGGCGTGCCCAGTCCCACTGCGGCCACCATCGCCCCGAGCCCCGGCGCGGGCGCCACGGCCGCCGGGGCGGGTACCTGGGCTGGGGGCGGCGCAGCCGCCGGAGCGGGCCCGGGCACCGCACCCGGCGCCGGTGCCGACCCCGGCGCGAGGGGCATCGCGGAGGCCTGGGCCGCAAGGCCCCGTATGCCCGCGCCGTTCGTTTCGTTGACCAGGCGGTCCACCGCCGCCGTGCCCGAGCTGTAACCCGCGTGCGGGGTCGCGCCGTAGAGGACCTGCTCCAGGCCCGTCACCAGGCGGCGTACGTCCACCTGGGGGCGTACCACGAGCCGCAGGAAGCGGCTGGAGGAGCCGATCTTGTTGCCGCACTCGCGGACCAGGATCCGGTGGCCGGTGAGCAGCCGGTCGCGCACGACCGTGCCCTCCGCCCCCACCGGCAGCCGGACGAAGAGGAAGTTGCCCTGGGACGGGTACACCGTGAGCCCCGGCAGCCGGGCGAGCTGCCCGGCCATGTCCACGCGGTCCTGCCGCACCTGCCGCAGGCTCGCCGCGTACTCCGCCCCGTGCCGCTTCAGCATGAACACCACGTGCTCGGCGAAGGAGTTGAGGTTCCACTTCGGCAGCATCGAGCGGACCCTGCCCGCGAGCGCCGGGTTGGCCACGAGGTAGCCGAACCGGATGCCGTGCAGCCCGAAGTTCTTGCCGAGGCTGCGCAGCACGATCACGTTGGGCCGCAGCATGGCGTCCTGGACGGTGCTCGGCTCCTCCTCCGCGTCGGAGAACTCCAGGAACGACTCGTCGATGACGATGAGGTCGAGGTCGGCCATGGCGTCCATGAAGTCGACCAGCGCCTGCCGGGGCAGGAACCCGCCGTCGGGGTTGTTCGGGTTGCAGACGACGGCGACCCGGGACCCGCGCTTGCGCAGGAACTCGGCGTATGTGCCGAGGTCGAGGGCGAAGCCGCCGGACTCCTGGAGCGGGAACATGTCGACCCGCTTGCCCGTCTCCATCGGCTGGTCGGTCCACCGCCCGAACGTCGGCACGGGCACGGCGAGGGACTCGGTGACCAGCAGATGATCGATCCAGGTGATCAGCTCGGTCGAGCCGTTGCCCATCGCGACGCATTGCGCGGGGAGTTGGAGCAGCTCGCACAGCTCGGCGGTGATGGTGTCGGCGCTGCTCGGGTAATACGTGATGATCTCGCGCAGCCGGCCGGCCAGTTCGTCGAACATGGCGGGGGTGGGGAAGTAGGGGTTGCACGGGATGCAGAAGTCCACCGGCCCGGGGCCGTCGCCGCCCTCGCGCGTCAGCGCGGCCATCGAGGGGCTGTGCGCCGCGGTGCCGCGGAACAACGAGGTGACGTTGTCGGCCATGAAGCCTTCGAACCTCCGTATGGGAACGGGCGCCGGCGGGCCCGTCACGTTTGGGCGGCCCGTGCGGGGGAGCACGGGCCGCCCAGTCATACGGATGCGGGGGCGCCCTCGTTCAAACGCCGGACGGCGCCCCGCGGCTCACCTCGGCCGCCCGCCGGAGCCCGTCCGGCTCACCGCCCCGCGCCGAACGAGTGGACCGTCGTCGTACGGTACGTCTGCCCCGGCCGCAGCACCGTCGAGGGGAAGGACGGCTGGTTGGGGGAGTCGGGGAAGTGCTGGGTCTCCAGGGCGAGCGCGTCGCCCTGCCGGTAGGTGCGCCCGGAGGTGCCCACCAGCGTGCCGTCGAGGAAGTTGCCGGAGTAGAACTGCACGCCGGGCTGGTCGGTGGCGATCCGCAGGGTGCGCCCGGAGGACGGGTCGCGCAGCGTCGCCACGTGCTCGGGCTCCTCGGTGACGCCCTTGTCGAGAACCCAGTTGTGGTCGTAGCCCTTGGCGGTGACCTGCTGGGGGTGGCCGGCGCGCAGATCGCGGCCGATCGCCTTGGCCCGCCGGAAGTCGAACGGCGTGCCGGAGACGCGCGCCAGTTCGCCGGTGGGGATGAGGCCCGCGTCGGTGGGGGTGTACCGGCTCGCGGCCAGGGTGAGTTCGTGGTCGTAGATGTCGCCGCTGCCCTCGCCGGCGAGGTTGTAGTACGTGTGGTTGGTGAGGTTGACGACGGTGGCCTTGTCCGTGGTGGCCGCGTAGTCGATGCGCCAGTCGCCGTGCCGGTTCAGGGTGTAGGTGACCTGGACCTTCAGCGTGCCGGGGAAGCCCTCCTCGCCGTCGGCGCTGGTGTAGTGCAGGCGCAGTCCGACGTCCGCGCCCCGGGTGAACGGCTCGACGTCCCAGACGCGCTTGTCGAAGCCCTTGGCGCCGCCGTGCAGGGTGTTCTCGCCGTCGTTGACGGAGAGCTGGTACGTCGTGCCGTCGAGGGTGAAGCGCCCCTTGGCGATGCGGTTGCCGTAGCGGCCGATGGTGGCGCCGAAGTACGGGCTGCTCGCCACGTAGTCGCCGAGGTCGTCGAAGCCGAGGGAGACGTTGGCGTGGCGGCCGTGGCGGTCGGGGATCTCCAGCGACTGGACGATGCCGCCGTAGCTGAGGACCTTCATCCTCGTCGCGCCGTTCTCCAGCGACCAGCGGTACACCTTGGTGCCGTCGGCCAGCGTGCCGAAGAGCTCCTTCACGGGCTTCCTGCCTCTCGAGGACGACGGCGCGGACGACGACGAGGCCGGGGACGAGGCCGACGACGAGGCCGGGGTCGACGCCTTGTCCGCCGCCGAGGCACGGGCGGTGCCGGCGGTCGCGGCGGTGAGGCCCGCGGCCGCGGCGGTCGCGAGGACGGTACGTCTGCTCATGTCCATGTGCGGCTCCTGCCAAAAGAAGCGGGCCCCGCCGTGGTGGCGGGGCCCGAGCGGAGACTTAAGAACCGGACTTGCGCTTGTTCCACACGTCGAAGCCGACGGCCGCCAGCAGTACCAGGCCCTTGATGACCTGCTGCCAGTCGGTGCCGATGCCGACGAGGTTCATACCGTTGTTCAGCACACCCAGGACCAGGCCACCGATGATCGCGCCGAGGACCGTGCCGACGCCACCGCTCATCGACGCGCCGCCGATGAACGAGGCCGCGATGGCCTCCAGCTCGAAGTTGAGGCCGGCCTTGGGCGAGGCCGCGTTGAAGCGGGCGGCGAAGACCAGCCCCGCCAGGGCCGCGAGCATGCCCATGTTCAGGAAGACCAGGAAGACGACCTTCTTGTCCTTCACGCCCGACAGCTTGGCCGCGGGCAGGTTGCCGCCGATCGCGTAGATGTGCCGGCCGATGATCGCGTTGCGCATCAGATAGCCGAAGCCGACCACCAGCACACCGAGGATGATCAGCACCACCGGGGCGCCCTTGTAGCTGGCGAGCAGCAGCGTGACGACGAGGACGGCGGCGACCAGCGCGACCAGCTTCGTCAGGAACATCTTGGTGGGCAGCACGTCGAGCGCGAACTCCTGCTGCCGCTTGCGGTCGCGGATCTCCTGGTAGACGACGAAGGCGATGACCGCGAGACCGAGCAGGACGGTGAGGTTGTGGTAGTTGGTGTTCGGCCCGACCTCCGGCAGGAAGCCGTTGGCGGTCTTCTGGAGCCCCTCGGGGAAGGGACCGAGGGTCTGCCCCTTGAGGACGATCTCGGTCAGACCGCGGAACAGCAGCATCCCGGCGAGGGTGACGATGAAGGACGGTATGCCGAGATAGGCGATGAAGAAGCCCTGCAACGAGCCCGCGGCGGCGCCGAGGACCAGGCACAGCACCACGGCCAGCGGCCAGGGCACGTCGTGCCTGACCATGAGCACGGCCGCCGCCGCGCCCACGAACGCCGTCAGCGAGCCGACCGACAGGTCGATGTGACCGGCGATGATCACCAGCATCATGCCGATCGCGAGGATCAGGATGTAGCTGTTCTGCAGCACCAGGTTGGAGACGTTGCGCGGCAGCAGCAGGTCGCCGCCGGTCCACGCCTCGAAGAGAATGACGATCAGGCCGAGCGCGATCAGCATGCCGTACTGGCGCATGTTGCGCCGCATGCCGTCCAGGAGCAGCTTCAGCAGGCCGTCGCCCGCGCCCGAGCCGCCCTTGCCCGGCGGCGCGGCCGCCGGGGTCTTCGCGGTGACATCCGTGCTCATCGGGTTACCTCTTTGTCCTTCTCGTCCTTCGTCATCCGGCGCATCAGCACTTCCTGGGTGGCCTCGGCCCGCGGGACCTCGCCGGTCAGCCGGCCGGCGGCCATGGTGTAGATGCGGTCGCACATGCCGAGCAGCTCGGGCAGCTCGGAGGAGATGAAGACGACCGCCTTGCCCTGGGCCGCCAACTGGTCGATGACCGTGTAGATCTCGTACTTCGCGCCGACGTCGATGCCGCGCGTCGGCTCGTCCAGGATCAGCACGTCCGGGCCCGCGAAGATCCACTTGCTGAGGACGACCTTCTGCTGGTTGCCGCCCGACAGCTTGCCCACCGGCTCGAAGACGGTGGGCGCCTTGATGTTCATCGACGTGCGGAAGCCCTCGGAGACCTGGCGCTCCCCGTGCTCGTCCACCAGACCCCGCTTGGAGACCTTCCCCAGGGCGCTGAGCGAGATGTTGCGGTTGATGGTGTCGATGAGGTTGAGGCCGTAGTGCTTGCGGTCCTCGGTGACGTAGGCGATGCCGTGCGCGACCGCCTCGGGGACGGTCTTGGTACGGATCTCCTTGCCGTCCTTGAGGACCGTGCCGGTCGCGTGCCGGCCGTAGGTGCGGCCGAAGACGCTCATCGCCAGCTCGGTGCGGCCGGCGCCCATCAGCCCGGCGATGCCGACGATCTCCCCGCGCCGCACATGGATCGACACGTCGTCGACCACCTTGCGCTGCTGGTCGATCGGGTGGTGCACGGTCCAGTTGCGGATCTCGAAGGCGGGCGCGGCCCCCTCCTCCGGTTGGTGGGGGGTGCGCTCGGGGAACCGGTGGTCGAGGTCGCGGCCGACCATGCCGCTGATGATCCGGTCCTCGGTGGTCTCCGCCGCCTTCACGTCGAGGGTCTCGATGGAACGCCCGTCGCGCAGGATGGTCACCGAGTCGGCGACCCGGCGGATCTCGTTGAGCTTGTGGGAGATGATGATCGAGGTGATGCCCTGCTTCTTCAGCTCCAGGATGAGATCGAGGAGCTTGCCGCTGTCCTCGTCGTTCAGCGCCGCCGTCGGCTCGTCCAGGATGAGCAGCTTCACCTTCTTGGAGAGCGCCTTGGCGATCTCCACGAGCTGCTGCTTGCCCACGCCGATGTCGGCGACCCGGGTGTCCGGGTGGTCCGACAGTCCGACGCGGCGCAGCAGTTCGGTGCCGTGCTTGAGGGTCTCGCCCCAGCTGATGAACCCGCGGGTGGCGTGCTCGTTGCCGAGGAAGATGTTCTCCGCGAGGGAGAGGTAGGGCACCAGCGCCAGCTCCTGGTGGATGATCACGATGCCGTGCTGCTCGCTCGCCCGGATGTCCTTGAAGCGGCAGACCTCTCCCTCGAAGAGGATCTCGCCCTCGTAGCTTCCGTGCGGGTGGACGCCGGAGAGCACCTTCATCAGGGTGGACTTTCCGGCGCCGTTCTCCCCGCAGATGGCGTGGACCTCACCCGGACGCACCGTCAGGGTGACGTCGGAGAGCGCCTTCACACCGGGAAAGGTCTTGACGATCGAGCGCATTTCCAGGACGGGTCCCGCCATGGTCGTGCCTTTCAATCCGTAGGGATCCCTGGGGACGGGCGGGTTACTTCAGTTCGTCCGCGGTGTAGTAGCCGCCGCCGACCAGGACCTTCTCGTAGTTGCTCTTGTTGACGCTCACCGGCTGGAGCAGGTAGGCGGGCACGACCTTGACGCCGTTGTTGTACGACTTGGTGTCGTTGACCTCGGGCTTCTTGTCGTGCAGCGAGTCGTCCACCATGTCCGCGGTGACCTTGGCGAGCTTGCGCGAGTCCTTGTAGATGGTCATGGACTGCTCACCGGCGATGATCGACTTCACCGAGGCGACCTCGGCGTCCTGACCGGTGACGACCGGCAGCGGCTTGTCCTTGGAGCCGTAGTCGTCGGACTTCAGCGAGGACAGGATGCCGATGGAGATGCCGTCGTACGGGGAGAGGACCGCGTCGACCCTGCGGTGCTTGTACGAGGAGGTCAGGATGTCGTCCATGCGCTTCTGCGCGGTGCCGCCGTCCCAGCGCAGGGTGGTGACCTGGTTGAGCGCGGTCTGCTTGGACTGGACCACCAGCTGCTTCTTGTCGATGTACGGCTGGAGCACGCTCATCGCGCCGTTGAAGAAGTACCGGGTGTTGTTGTCGTCGTTGGAGCCGGCGAACAGCTCGATGTTGAACGGGCCCTTCTTCGAACCGTCCTTCAGGCCCAGCTTCTCCAGGATGTAGTCGCCCTGGAGCCGGCCGACCTTCTCGTTGTCGAAGGAGGCGTAGTAGTCGACGTTCTTGGTGCCGAGGATGAGCCGGTCGTAGGAGATGACCGGGATGTCCGCGTCGGCGGCCTGCTGGAGCACGTTGTTCAGCGACTTGTTGTCGATCGCCGCGATGACGAGGGCCTTGACGCCCTGCGTGATGAGGTTCTCGATCTGCGAGACCTGCTGGTCCGGGTCGTCCTCGCCGTAGACCAGCTTGGTCTTGTAGCCCTTGGCCTCCATCTCCTTGACGACGTACTTGCCGTCGTAGATCCAGCGCTCGGAGGACTTGGTCGGCATCGCGATGCCGATGGTCCCGCCCTTGCTGTCGCCCTTGTCCTCCTTGCTGCCGCCCTCACTGTTCTGGCCGCAGGCGGTCAGGGTCAGGGCGAGGGTGGCGACCGAGGCGATCGCGGCTACTGCGGCTCTGCGAGTGGTCATGTTGAACATCCTTGGCGTCAGGCTCAGTTGGACGTGGACCGGTCCTCCGGTGCGCGGTGCGTGGAGGGCGGTGCGAGGAAGGATCGAAGGCGAGTGTGTGGGATTCTGCGCGACTGTGTCGTCTTGTGTGAAGAGATTTTTCGGGAACGTTATGCGCCGGTGTCGAACCGTCGCAGCGAACCCGGCATCCGGGACCCCGGCGGGGCCATGTCGGTGTCCGCCCCGTGGCGCGCGAGCAGGTCCAGGGCGAGCCGCCCGCGGCGCACCCGCTCCTTGGCCGTGGCCAGCGTGACCTCCCGCAACTGGTGCCCGTAGGGGTAGATTCCGGGCGCCTTGGACAGCCCGAACTTCAGATAGATCGGGGCGCCCCGGCGGATCAGCTCGGCCACCTCGTACATCCGCACATAACCGCCCAGATCGTCCGGCGCCTCGATGTACATGTCCATCGGGGCGCCCGAGACCCGGCGGATCTCGGTCAGATGGTCCAGGGTCAGATCGCTGGGGACGTTGACCGAGTCCGCGCCGAGCCGCTCGTACACGGCGAACGAGGCCGGGTTGACGGGGCCGATCAGCGCCGAGACCTTCAGCGTCGTGTCGGCCGGGATGATGCCCTGGGTGCGCGCGCGGTGCAGCGTCCACAGCACGCCCTCGTCGGCCACCAGCAGGCACTTCACGCCGAGTTCGGTGGCGCGCACCGCGTCCTCCAGGCAGCCGGCCACCGCGTCGTGGCCCCGGGCGCGCAGCCCGCCGCCGCGGGAGTCGGTGCGCACGGAGCCGCCGATGTCCCAGGTGCCGCGCGGCCCGGTGAACAGGCACAGCTCGATGTCCCGCGCGGCGGTGGCCTCGACCATCTCGGTGATCTCGGCGTCGGTCAGCATCCACACGCCGCTGCCCTGGCTGATCCGGTGGATCGGCACGTCGAGCCGGGAGGCCTCCTTCAGGACCACGGCGAGCGCCTCCGGGCCCTCGCAGGAGGGCACCTCGGTGCGCCAGCGGCCGCCGCCGGGGAAGGCGTGCGGGGAGGCGTCGGCGGGGGAGAGGGCGGGCGCGTCCAGGCCGAGCGCGGCGAGCGCCTGCTCACCGGGTCGACGGGCCGCCGTAGGGGAAGCGTCGGTCACGAGGTGTCCTTCATGTGCGTCATGTGCGTGTGTCTGGAGCCGGAGGGCCGGGGGCCGGCGCTGTTCGGTATGTCGGACGGGGTTCGCGGAGGGCGGTAGGGGTGGGTGGCGGCGGTGGCCGGGGGCCCGGGATGGTGGGTCGTGCGCCGGTACGGGGCCGTCAGGTCGCTCCGTACCGGCGCACGGCTCGGGTCGCGGCCGTCCCCCCGGGGGGGACCTACGGCCGCAACAGCACCTTGCCCACCTTCGGGTCCCCGGACCCCACCAGTTCGATGGCGCGGGCGAATTCGTCGAGCGGCAGCTCGTGCGAGATCAGCGGCAGCGGGTCGAGCAGCCCCGCCCCGAAGACCCGCACCGTGTGCGCCCACGCCTCCGGCGGCGCCCCGAACACGGTGTGCACCTCCAGCTGGCGTACGACGAGATCGGTCGGGTCGAGCCCGTCCGCGCCCGGGGCCGGGATGCCGGTCAGCACCAGCCGCCCGCCGCGCCGCAGCAGGCCGGCGGCGGTGCGCGCGGCGTCGGCGGACCCGGCCGTTTCGACGACCACGTCGAAGTCGTCCGGGAGCGCCTCGTCCTTGGTACGGAAGTCGGTGGCGCCGAACTCCCGGGACAGCGACTCGCGGTCGCGTCGGGTGCCCACCACGAGCAGCTCCCCGGGCGAGCCCGCCCGCAGGAACTGCGCCGCGAACATGCCGAGCGTGCCGGTGCCGACCACCGCGACCCGCTCGCCCGGCCGTGCCTGCGCCTTGAGCGCGGCGGCGGCGACACAGGCGGCGGGTTCGAGCAGCGCGGCGGCCGTCAGCCCGGCGTCGTCCGGCAGGACGTGCAGCAGCCGGGCCGGCAGGGTCAGGGTGGCGGCCATCGCGCCGGGCTGCGTGAACCCGGTCTCCTCGTAGCCGGCGGTGCACAGCGTGGTCTCGCCCGCGTGACAGCGGTCGCAGACCTGGCAGTTGCGGAACCCCTCGCCGACGACCTTGCGGCCCACGAGGGAGGCGGGCACCCCGGCACCGACCCGGGCGACGGTGCCGGACCACTCGTGGCCCGGGGTGAGCGGGTAACGGACGTACCCCTCGGGCCGGTTGCCCTGGTACACCTCGCGGTCGCTGCCGCAGATCCCGACGGCGTGGACGGCGACCAGGGCTTCGCCGGGCCCGGGCTCCCGCGGGGTGTGCGGGACGAGGCGGTGGGCGCCGGGCGCCTCCACGAGGACGGCGGTACGGCCGGTGCCGGCGTCGGGGGCGCCGGTGCTCACTGGGTGGCCTTGGGGGCGCGCTTCTCCCAGCCCTCGGCCCACAGGTCGAACCGGGCCTGCTGCTGCGGGAACTCGGCCGCCGCGTCGACGTCCAGCTCGACGCCGAGCCCGGGCGCGTCGGAGACGTGGAAGCAGCCGTCCTCCGGGTCCACCTGCGGGGCGCCCTTGACCACCTTCTTGATCTCCGCGTCGGCGAAGTCGTTGAAGTGCTCCAGGATCTTGAAGTTCGGGGAGGTGAAGCCGACCTGGAGGGAGGCGGCGGTGAGCACGGAGCCGCCGACGTTGTGCGGGGCGACGAGCATGTAGTGCGTCTCGGCGGTGGCGGCGAGCTTGCGGGTCTCCCAGATGCCGCCGATGTGGCCGACGTCGGGCTGGAGGATGTCGACGGCCTGGCTGTCGAACAGCTCCCGGAACTCGATCCGGTCGTGGATGCGCTCACCGGTGGCGACCGGGATGTCGACCTTGGCGGCGACCTTCTCCAGCGCCTTGAGGTTCTCCGGCGGCACCGGCTCCTCCAGCCAGGCCGGCTTGAACGGGGCCATCTCCTTGGCGAGGCGGACGGCGGTGGCGGGGGAGAACCGCCCGTGCATCTCCAGCATCAGCTCGGCGTCGGGCCCGATGGCGTCGCGCACGGCCTCGATGAGCGAGACGGCGTAGTGCGTCTGCTCCTGGTCGAGCTCGAAGTGCCCGGTGCCGAACGGGTCGATCTTCAGCGCGCGGTAACCGCGCTCCATGACCCCCTGCGCGGCCTTGTGGTACGCCTCCGGCGTGCGCTCGGTGGTGTACCAGCCGTTGGCGTACGCCTTGACCTTGTCGGTCACCTTTCCGCCGAGCAACTGCCAGACGGGGACGCCGAGGGCCTTGCCCTTGATGTCCCAGCACGCCATCTCGACGACCGCGATGCCGGACATCACGATCTCACCCGCGCGGCCGTAGTCGCCGTACTTCATGCGGCGCACGAGATCCTCGACAGCGAACGGGTCGGAACCGAGAATGTGGTTGGCCTCGGCCTCCTTCAGGTAGCCGAGGAGGGCGTCGGTGTGCCCCAGCATCCGGGTCTCGCCGACTCCGGTGATCCCTTCGTCGGTGTGCACCTGGACGTAGGTCAGGTTGCGCCACGGCGTCCCGACCACGTGTGTGCTGATTCCGGTGATGCGCACGGTGTCGCCTCTCGCTCTGGTTGCCGCTGTGTTCTGTTCGATATTTCGTCACTCGTTCGAAATGCTGGCGTGACAGTAAGAGGTGGTGGGAGGAGTGTCAATGGGTCGCGCACGAGGTGGGCGGGCGGAATCTCCTGATAACTGATCGTTCCCCACACAACTTTCACAGCAGTCACTGGGCAACCGGGTCGGGGGAACCTAGTCTTCCGGCGACATGGACTACTGCACCCCCTGCCGACGACACCTCAACGGAGCCCTGGCGTGCCCGGGTTGCGGGACACCGGTGGGGTGGCTGGAGGGGGAAGCGGGGAACGGGGCGGAGCCCCGCCCGACCGTGCCTCCCACCGGCAAAGCCGCCGTCGGGACGGAGCCCCTTGGGGGTCCGCCCCACATGCCTGCCGGCGAAGCCGCCGTCGGGGTGGGGGCTGCTTCTGAGGGCTCGCCCCACACGCCTGCCGGCGAAGCCTCTCTCGGGATGGAGCCCCACCCCGACGGGGGCGGAGGGGCGGAGCCCCATTCCGGCGGGGGCGGAGGGGCGGAGCCCCATTCCGGCGGGGGCGGAGGGGCCGAGCCCCATTCCGGCGGGGGCGAAGCGGTGGAGCCCGTGGCTCGGCGGGGGCGTGGCCGCCGTGCCTCTCGGGGGTCCAGGGGGCAGAGCCCCCTCGGGAGCGGGGGCGAGAGCCCCCTGACCGGCGACGGGGGCGAAGCCCCTCACACGGGGGTGCAGGGGGCGCAGCTCCCGCGGGGGTCCGGGGCGGAGCCCCTTGAAGACTTGCCTCCTGTTGGCGAAGCCTCCCTCGGGGCGGAGCCCCAGCCGGACGGGGTCGAAGGGGCGGAGCCCCGTGAGGATGGGCAGGGCAGGGGCGGCGGGGGCGAGGAAACCCCCGAGGAACCCCCCGGCCGCCGCGACCGCCGCGCCGCCTCCCACCGCCGCCGACGCCGCCGCGTCCTCCTCGTCGGCGCCGGCCTGCTCCTCGCCGCCGGCGGCCTGAGCCTCGCGGAACTCGGCACCGAGTCCCCGGGCTCCGCGCCGGAGACCGCCGCGACGGGTGATCCGGCGAGCGACGACGCCGGCTCCTCGCCCGAGCGGTCCGGCGAGCCCGGAACGTCCGGTTCCGCGGGTCGCGGCGACGGGACGGCGAGCGCGACGCCGGATGCCTCCGCGTCCGCGTCCGCGTCGGCGTCGCGTTCCGCGAAGGATGAGGGGAAGGGCGCGCCGGCGAGCGCGTCCGAGACGTCGGGCGGGGCGGCGCCGGGGACGACGACGGGGCGGGGGGAGACGGCGGGGTCGTCGGAGACGGCGTCGCCGGGAGGCGAAGGCGGAAGCGGGGGCGGGGACGCGGGGAGCCCCTCGTCCGAGGAGCCGGGGTCGACGACGCCGTCGTCGGAGCCGTCGCCGTCGGACACGTGTGACCGTTTCCTGTGGTGGTGCACGTAGGGGTTTTCGCCCCCGCCGCCCCTACCCTTCCCATCCCCTTCAAGGGGCTCCGCCCCTTGTACCCCGGGGGAGGGCGCCCGGGAACTCGGGTGGGTGGGTTCGTCGGCGGGTGCGGGTGCGTCGTGGCTGATCGCGCAGTTCCCCGCGCCCCTGAGGGGCGCGGGGTTGGCGCTCGCGCATCCCGCGGCGGAGCCGCGCAAAAGACACAGCCCCGCGCCCCTTACAGGGCCCCTGCGGGGCCCCTGACGGGGTGGTCAGCTCGCGTCCTCCTCCGGGAGCATCCGGCGCAGTAGGTCCCGTAGGGACACCCGTTCCGCTTCGGTGAGGGCGGCCAGGGGCTCGCGGGCGAAGTGGAGGGAGTCGCGGAGGCCGCGAGCCACCCGGCGGCCCTCCTCCGTCGCCGCCGCCAGCTTCACCCGCCGGTCGTCGGGGTCCGGCCGGCGCTCGACGAGGCCCCGGCTCTCCAGCCGGTCCACGATCCCGGTCACGTTCGACGGCTCGCACTTCAGCTTCCGCGCCAGCCGCCGCATCGGCAACGGCTCCAGCGACAGCAGGCTCAGCAGCCGCGCCTGCGCACCCGTGAGCGCGTGCTCCGCCGCCGCCTCCTCGTACTCCTCGTGGTACCGCGCGACCACCGTGCCGATCAGATCGACGACCTCCAGCGTCAGCGCGTCCACACGGGGGCTCTTGTGTCCAGCCATGCCCCCGAGGGTACCCGGTTACTTGACATCCTGAAATATTCAGCCCCATTGTTGTTTCAGGTGCTGAATTAAATTCAGCCGGCATCGCGCAAGCACACACAGGAGAGGGCGCGCCCCCATGACCGACCACGCATCGCTTCCCGCCACCGGCCGCGAATGGCAGCTGCTCAGCCGCCCCGTCGGCTGGCCGAAGCCCGAGGACTTCGCCTTCGTCGAGGCGGAGGTCGGCCGGCCGGGCGAGGGCCAGGTCCTGGTGCGCAACCGCTACCTCTCCGTGGACCCGTACATGCGCGGCCGCATGAGCGCCGCCAAGTCCTACGTCGCCCCCTTCGAGCTCGGCAAACCGATGCAGGGCGGCGCCGTCGGCGAGGTGCTCGCCTCGAACGCCGAGGGCATCGCCGTCGGCGACCACGTCCTGCACTTCTTCGGCTGGCGCGAGTACGCCGTCGCGGACGCGAAGCACCTCGTCAAGGTCGACCCCGACGCCGCCCCGCTCTCCGCCTACCTCGGCGTGCTCGGCATGACCGGCCTCACCGCCTACGCCGGCCTGCTGCGCACCGCCTCCTTCAAGGCGGGCGACGCCGTCTTCGTCTCCGGCGCGGCCGGCGCCGTCGGCAGCCAGGTGGGCCAGATCGCCAAGCTCAAGGGCGCCTCCCGCGTCATCGGCTCCGCCGGCACCGACGAGAAGGTGCGGCTCCTGCTCGACGAGTACGGCTTCGACGCCGCCTTCAACTACAAGGAGGCCCCGGTCGCCGAACAGCTGCGCGCGGCCGCCCCGGACGGCATCGACGTCTACTTCGACAACGTCGGCGGCGACCACCTGGAGGCCGCCCTCGGCCGCCTCAACCGCGACGGCCGCATCGCGGTCTGCGGCATGATCTCGGTCTACAACAACACCGAGCCCGCCCCCGGCCCGCGCAACCTCTCCCGCCTCATCCAGACCCGCGGCCGCATCGAGGGCTTCCTCGTCGGCGACCACTACGACCTCCAGCCGCAGTTCGTCCAGGAGATCGGCCCCTGGGTCCGCGACGGCCGCCTCAAGTACCGCGAGACGACCGTCGAAGGCATCGAGAACACCCTCGACGCCTTCCTCGGCGTCCTCCAGGGCGCCAACACGGGCAAGATGATCGTCAAGCTCTGACAAGACGGGGACCGCGGCCCCTGAAGGGGCGCGGCCCCCGCCCGCTATCGTGCAGCCCATGCACGATCTGACCGCAGGATTCCGGCACTTGCTGGCCGGCCACCGCTGGGTGGCCCGGCACGGCCGGGCGTACGGCCTCGGCCTGCTGCCCGGCCTGATCACCCTGCTCCTCTACCTGGCCGCGCTCGTCGCTCTCGCCCTGTGGGGCGACGACTTCGTCGCCTGGGCGACGCCCTTCGCGGACGACTGGCCGAGCCCCTGGCTCGGCCTGTTCCGCGGCTTCCTCACCGCCGTGCTGTTCGCGCTCGCGCTGCTGCTCGCGGTCGTCACGTTCACCGCCGTCACGCTCCTGGTCGGCCAGCCCTTCTACGAGAACCTCTCGGAGCGGGTCGACCGTGACGTCTCGCCGGACGGCACCGCCCCCGAGTCCGGGCTCCCGCTCGTCCGGGAGCTGTGGATATCGGCGCGGGACGGGCTGCGCATCGTGGTGCGGGCCGGGGTGTGGGGCGTGCTGCTGTTCGCCTGCGGGTTCCTGCCGTTCGTCGGGCAGACCCTCGTGCCGGTGCTCGGCTTCTTCGTCACCGGGTTCTTCCTCACCGAGGAGCTCACCGCCGTCGCCCTCCAGCGCCGCGGCGTCGAACTGCGCGAACGGCTCGCCCTGCTGCGCTCCCGCAAGATGCTGGTGTGGGGCTTCGGGACCCCGCTGGGCCTGGCGTTCCTGGTGCCGCTCGTCGCGGTGTTCCTGATGCCGGGCGCGGTCGCCGGCGCCACGCTGCTGGCCCGCGAACTCCTCGGCGAGGAGACCCGGGACCCCGACGGCAACCCTGGCGGCGACCCCGACGGGAGCCCCTACGGCGACCCCGAGTTCACCCCGGTCGACTGAGGCGGCCTCAGCCCGCCCCGGTGCCGTCCTCCGCCTCCGGGGCGTCGCCCGGCCCCCCGCCCAGCAGCGCCACGAAGTCCCGGAACGCCACCGGCATGTCCACCGCCTCCGGGTCGAGCAGCCACTGGAACTGCAACCCGTCCATCACCGCCACCAGCAGCGGTGCCACGCGCTCCGGGGGCAGCCCGCCGGGCAGCCGCTCGCCGTACTCCGCGCGCAGGACCGACGCCATGCTCGCGCGGACCTCCTCGTACCGCCCGGTGAAGAAGTCCCGCGCCGGGTGCCCCTCGGTGACGCTCTCGCCGAGCAGCGCGGAGAACGTCTGGACGACCCCGGGCCGCATCGCGTTGTACTCGACCAGCGAGCCGAGCAGATCGAGCCGCCACCGCTGACCGGGCACCGCGTCCCACTGGTCGCGCTCCTTGAGGACGGCCACGAGCAGCGCGTCCTTGGTGGGGAAGTAGTGCAGCACCCCCTGCTGGGTCAGCCCCACCCGCTCCGCCACCGCGGCCATGCTGGCCCCCCGGTAACCGCGCTCGGCGATCACTTCGAGGGCCGCCCGGACGATCTCCGCGCGCCGCTCCTCGGTCCTGGCCCTGCTCGTCATGGCGCCACCGTACGGGATCTCCCTGCCCCACGTATCACGAGAAAATAACGAAAGCTACCGCATTACAGGTTCCGGGTGCAGCATGGGAGCGTCGAAGCGGCTTTCTACGAGTACGAGGAGGTGCGGCCGTGGCCGGTACAACGGACAAGGCGGACGGGGCGGGCAAGGCGACGGAGAGGGTGACGGGCGAAACGGGCGACCAGGCCCGCGAACAGGCCGTAGAGGCCGCCCTCGCCCGCCTGACACTCGACGACAAGGCGCGGCTGCTCGCCGGCCAGGACCGCTGGACGCTCCCCGCGCTGCCAAAGATCGGCCTCGCCTCCCTCGTGATGTCCGACGGCCCGATCGGCGTCCGCGGGGTCCGCTGGACCGCCGACGACCCCTCCGTCGCGCTGCCCTCCCCGACCGCGCTCGCCGCCACCTGGGACCCCGAACTCGCGCACCGCGCGGGCGTGCTGCTCGCCCAGGAGGCCCGTCGCAAGGGCGTCCACGTCCTGCTCGCGCCCACCGTCAATCTGCACCGCTCCCCGCTCGGCGGCCGCCACTTCGAGGCGTACAGCGAGGACCCGTACCTCACCGGCCGCATCGGCACCGGGTACGTCGCCGGGGTGCAGTCCGGCGGCATCGGCACCACCGTCAAGCACTTCGTGGCCAACGACGCCGAGACCGACCGCTTCACCGTCGACAACCTGGTGGACGCACGCGCCCTGCGCGAGCTGTACCTGGCCCCCTTCGAGGCGATCGTCGCCGGCGCCCGCCCGTGGGGGATCATGACCGCCTACAACTCGGTCAACGGCACCACGATGACCGAGCACGCGCCGCTCGTGAACGGCGTCCTGCGCGGCGAGTGGGGCTTCGACGGCATCAACGTCTCCGACTGGAGCGCCGCCCGCGACACCGTCGCCGCCCTCGAGGGCGGCCTCGACATCGCCATGCCCGGCCCCGACACCGTCTACGGCGAGGCCCTCGCCCGGGCCGTACGGGACGGCCGGGTCGAAGAGGCCACGCTCGACGCGGCCGTGCGCAACGTGCTGCGCCTCGCCGCCCGCGTCGGCATCCTCGACGGCGCCGAGCCCGTCGTCGCGGAGCCGCCCGCGCACCTCGACGGCCGGGCGCTCGCCCACGAGATCGCCCGCCGCTCCTTCGTCCTGGTGCGCAACGAGGGCGCGGCGCTCCCGCTGCGCCCCGGCGCCACCGTCGCCCTCATCGGCGCCGCCGCCCGCGATGCCCGCGTCCTCGGCGGCGGCTCCGCCACCGTCTTCCCCGACCGGATCGTCTCCCCGCTCGACGGCCTCACCGCCGCCCTGCCCGAGGGCGCCCTGACGTACGCCCTCGGCGCCGACCCCAACGAGGAACTGTCCCTCGCCGACCGCGGGTTCACCCTGCGCGCCCTCTGCCGCGACGCCGCCGGCACGGTCCTCGGCACCGGTTCCGCGCCGGGTGGCGACATCAAGTGGACGGACGTCGACCTGCCCGAGGGCGTCACCCACGACAACCTGCACTCCGTCGAGCTGGCCGGCACCTTCACCCCGCGCGAGTCCGGCACGCACACGTTCGGCATCAAGGGCCTGGGCGCGTTCACCCTCGCCGTCGCCGGCACGACGTACTTCGACGGCGTCCAGAGCGCCGCCAAGAACGACCCCTTCGCCGCGTTCTTCGGCGCCCCCGAACCGCACGCCCAGGTGGAGCTGACGGCCGACGAGAGCGTCGAGGTCTCCCTGACGCACGTCGTCGTCACCCCCGAGGACACGACCGCCACGTCGATCCTGTTCGCCCTCGCCCACCAGGAGCCGCGGCGCGACCCCGACGAGCTCATCGCCGAGGCCGCGGAGGCGGCGCGCGGGGCCGACACGGCGGTCGTCGTGGTCGCCACCACCGACCGCGTCGAGTCCGAGGGCTTCGACCGCACCGACCTGCGGCTGCCCGGCCGCCAGGACGACCTGGTCCGCGCGGTGGCCGCGGCCAACCCGAACACCGTGGTCGTCGTCAACTCCGGGTCCCCGGTGGAGCTGCCGTGGCGCGAGGAGGTCGCCGCGGTGCTGCTGAGCTGGTTCCCCGGCCAGGAGGGCGGCGCCGCCCTCGCCGACGTGCTCACCGGCGCGGAGGAGCCGGGCGGGCGGCTCCCCACGACGTGGGGCTCGCTGGCCGACGCACCCGTGACGCAGGTGGTGCCGGAGAACGGCCAACTCGCCTACTCCGAAGGCGTCTTCATCGGCTACCGCGCCTGGGAGAAGGCGGGCCGGACGCCCGTGTACGCGTTCGGACACGGGCTCGGGTACACGGACTGGGCGTACGAGTCCGTGGCGGTGGAGGGGGCGACCGTGCGGGTGCGGCTGCGCAACACGGGGGAGCGGGCAGGCCACGAGATCGTCCAGGTCTACCTCGCCCCGGCCGGCCCGGAGGCCGCCGGCGGCCCCGAGCGACCGGCACGCTGGCTCGCCGGGTTCGCGGGGGTTTCGGCCGGTCCGGGGGAGACGGTGGAGGTGGCGGTGACGCTGCCGGCGCGGGCGTTCGAGGTGTGGGACGAGACGTCTGGAGGCTGGGCGCGTGTGAAGGGTTCGTACGAGATTGCCGCCGGGCGGTCGATCGTGGACCGTCGTGTGACGACGGCGATTACCGTCTGACGCAGGGCACGCCCCTCCCCGAACAGCCCCGGCCCGGCGCCTGACACCCGGACCGGGGCTCAGCCTTCCCCTCCGGGGTGCGCGGAGAGCTCGAGCGGTGGGGTTCGTGGGCGGGTGCGGGTGCATCGTGGTTGCTCGCGCAGTTCCCCGCGCCCCTGAAGGGGCGCGGGGAACTGCGCGAGAAGCCCCACCGGCGGTCAGGGAAACCGGTCCCCTACCGCGTAGCGAACCCGTACGCCGTCTCCGACCGGTACGTCTGCCCGGCGCCCAGCCGCACGCTGGGGAACGACGGCCGGTTCGGGGAGTCGGGGTAGTGCTGGGTCTCCAGCGCGACCCCGTCACCGGCCACGAACGGCGCCGGCAGATGGTCGCCGGTGTACACCTGCACCCCCGGCTCCGTCGTCGCCACCGTCAGCACCCGCCCCGAGGACGGGTCGTACAGCTCGGCCACCGGCTCCGCCACCCCCGTCACGCCCTTGTCGAGCACGAGATTGTGGTCGTACCCGGTCCCCACCTTCCGCGCCGCCCGGAAGTCGAACCGCGTCCCGTCCACCGCCGCCTCCTCCCCCGTGGGAATGAGGTCGGCGTCCACCGGCGTGTACCGCCCCGCGGCGAGCGACAGTTCGTGCCCCGCCGCGCCACCCGTACCGGCCGCGGCACCCGCCAGGTTCCAGTAACTGTGATTCGTCAGGTTCACCACGGTCGCCGCGTCCGTCACCGCCTCGTACGCGATCCGCAGCGTCCCGTCCGCGTCCAGCGTGTACGCCGCGGACACCTCCAGACGCCCCGGGAACCCCTCCTCGCCGTCCGGCGACACGCGGGACAGCCGTACGCCGTGTTCGATCTCCTCGACGGCCCACACGCGCTTGTCGAAGCCGTGCTCGCCGCCGTGCAGGGAGTTGGGCGGGTTGTTGGCGGCGAGCACGTACGTCCGGCCGTCGAGCGTGAAGCGGGCGCCCCCGATCCGGTTGGCGTACCGCCCGACCAGGGCCCCGAAGTACGGCGCGGGGCAGTCGAGGTAACCGTCGAGGGAGTCGAAGCCCAGCACCACGCCCGCGGTGCGCCCCTCGCGGTCCGGGACCTCGACGGACTGCACGATCCCGCCGTACGACAGCACCCGCACCCGTACCCCGGCCCGTTCGAGTGTGCAGCGGTGCACCTCGGTGCCGTCCGGAAGCGTGCCGAAAAGTTGATTCATGGGGAAAGGCTAGGTCACGGGGTCCTTCGCGGTGATGGTGCGGTAGGCGATCTGGGCGAGTCGGGCCTGACCGTCACGGCTGGGGTGGAACCAGTCCCAGTGGCTCAACTGGGCGGGGCCGAAGCGGTAGTCGTGCACCGCGTTGCCGTCGAACCGGCAGCGGGTGTCCGTGGCGCACACCTCCTGAAGCACCTTGTTGTACGCCTCCACCCGCTTCTGCACGGTGTTCCGGCGGGTCTTCGCCGCCGCGTCCAGCGCGTCGGCGTCGCCGAGCATGGAGGGGCAGATCCCCAGCTTCCAGATCTGTTTGCCGAGCGCGCTGGTGCGGCCCTGCGCCCACAGCCGCTTGAGGTTGGGCACGCTCGCCACGTACACCTGACTCTTCGGCAGCTTCGTGCGCAGGGTGGCGAGCGCGTCCTTGAACTCGGCGCGGAAGTCGGCGACCGGGGTCATCCGCTTCGTACTGTCCCGGCAGGCGTCGTTGGCGCCGGCCATCACCGTGACGAGCTCGGGCTTGCGGCGTACGGCCTTGGCCATCTGGGCGGGCACGTCGGCCATCCGGGCACCGGTCACCGCGTAGTTCCAGCTGTGCGCGGCGGCGTCGGCCTTGCCCAGGAGCCGTACCGCGAGACTGTCGACGGAGGCGTCGCTGCCGGTCGCCCAGGAGACGGTGGGGCAGTCGGAGAGCACGTTGCAGGCGTCGAAGCCGCGGGTGATGGAGTCGCCGACGGCCGCGATCGAGTCGGGGCTCGTGTCCCAGACGGGGGCGGAACGGGTGGTGGCGGCGGAGTGCGGGGCGGTGCCGCCGCCGGAGTCGCAGCCGGCCGCGCCCAGGACGACGGCGGCGGTCACGGCGGCCACCGCGGCCGTGGTCCGCATCCGGCGACTTCGGTCGCGCGGCGCCTGGTTCCCCATCCCCTGGTTCCCCTCCTGATCGGAAACTGATCGCGAATGTGTGCCCTCTGTGGTGAACGTGACCGTCCGGTGATTCGTATGCAGAAGACGGGCGTGTCGGCGTGCACGGTCGGTCAGTGCCGCGTCCCGATGGGTGAAACCTCGGGGTTCACGGGCACTGGGACCGACGGTACGTCACACTCCCGGCACCGTCGCACGGTAGCCTCGCCACGTGGCTGCCCCCGCCACCGCCGTTCGTAAAGTTACACAATGCGCCGCTCTGCCCGGAGGTTCAGGTGACGACACGTGGAGTCCTGTACGTGCACTCCGCGCCCCGCGCACTGTGCCCGCACGTCGAGTGGGCGATCGCCGGCGTGCTCGGGACCCGGGTGAGTCTGGACTGGATCCGCCAGCCGGCCTCGCCGGGGACGTGGCGGTCGGAGTTCTCCTGGCGCGGTGAGGCGGGGATCGCCTCCAAGCTCGCGTCGGCGCTGCGGGGGTGGCAGTTGCTGCGGTTCGAGGTGACGGCCGAGCCGTGTGCCGCCGCGGAGGGGGAGCGGTACAGCTGTACGCCGGAGCTCGGGATCTTCCATGCGGTCACCGGGATGCACGGGGACATCCTGATTCCGGAGGACCGGTTGCGGGCCGCGTTGGTGCGGGCGCAGCGGGGGGAGACGGAGCTGGAGGGGGAGCTGGCGAAGCTTCTCGGCAAGCCGTGGGACGACGAGCTGGAACCGTTCCGCTACGCGGGCGAGGGTGCGCCGGTGCGGTGG